>CAWDKT010000006.1:0-219868 GCA_963802955.1 uncultured Acidobacteriaceae bacterium | reverse complement strand
AAAGGATTGCCCAGTCCGAAGCTCGCCGCATTCGATTGCGCTTGCGCGGTGCAGCACGTTGCTGCCAAGCCAACCAGGGCAAACAATACTGCTGAAGACAAAAGTTCTTTCTTCCACGATTCAAAAAGCATCATGACGATATGGGCCCCTCATTCGGCCAATAAATCTCCCGATTATTTTAGGTGAAGCTGCCGGTGCGGCGAAGGTTGCCTGTCACACACGCGATACTGCGCACGAAATCAGCCTCCTCGCTCATGGCAAACTCTCCACGCCGGGCATGAGCGCCTAAAATAAGAGCCATCGGCCCGCGCGCCGAAAGACTGCACCTCAGTCCTTATCAGAACAACCTCAGAGAATGGAACTGCGATGATCCCTGCTGAAACCGCCGTTGCAACCCGTACCCAAGCCGAAAACCTCGACCAACTCGCGGCTGTTGCCGTGAATGTCGGCCTCGGTCTCAAGTCCGGACAAGAGCTCGTCATGACCGCGTCCACTGACGCCATGCCGCTGGCCCGCCGTATTACCGAGCATGCCTACCGCGCCGGCGCCTCGCTCGTCACCACGCTCTACGCCGACGACGAATCTGCGCTGCTGCGCTATCGTTTCGCTCCCGACGCGAGCTTCGACCATGCGGCTGCGTGGCTCTACGACGGCATGGCCGCAGCCTTCAAGAGCGGCGCCGCGCGCCTCGCCATCGCGGGAGCTAACCCCGCGCTGCTCTCCAACGAAGATCCCGACAAAGTGGGCCGCGCCAATCGTGCCGTCTCGCAGGCCTATCGTCCGGCGCTCGAGCTCATTACCCGCCACGAAATCAACTGGACCATCGTTTCCAGCGCAACTCCAGCATGGGCCGCTGCCGTCTTCCCCAACGACGTGCCGGACGTCGCTCTCGCCAGGTTGTGGGAAGCCATCTTCTCGACTACGCGCATCGACACCCCCGATCCCGTCAGCGCCTGGAAGACTCACGATGCACAGTTGCACAAGCGCGCCGCTTTCCTGAATGAAAAGCGCTATTCCGCTCTGCAGTATCGCGGTCCCGGCACAGACTTCCGTCTTGGCCTGGCCGACGATCACGAATGGCTCGGCGGCGGCACCACCGCGGGCAACGGTATTTACTGCATACCCAACATGCCCACCGAAGAAGTTTTCTCCATGCCTCACAAAGACCGCGCCGAAGGCACGATCACGGCCACCAAGCCGCTTTCGCACCAGGGAACCATGATTGAAGGCATCCAGGTGCGCTTCGAGCATGGCCGCATCGTGGAAGCACGCGCCACGCGCGGCCAGGAAGTGCTCCGGAAGCTGATCGACACCGATGACGGCGCGCGACGCCTTGGCGAAGTGGCACTGGTTCCGCATTCATCGCCCATCGCCCAGAGCGGCCTCGTATTTCTAAACACGCTCTTCGACGAAAATGCCGCTTCGCACATCGCGCTTGGCCAGTCCTACTCGTCCTGCGTGCGCAACGGCGACAAGCTCTCGCCCAAGGAACTCGCCGCGCGGGGCGCCAACTCGAGCTTGATCCACGTCGATTGGATGATCGGCTCCGGCCAGCTCGATATCGACGGCATCACCGCGACCGGTGCGGTCGAGCCGCTCATGCGCCAGGGCGAGTGGGCCTGAACGGTTATGATTCGATAACAGAACGCACGACTCGATGGAACCCGTCACCCATTTCCTTACCGGCGCATGCATTGGCCGCGCGGGATTGAATCGCAAAACCGCCTACGCCACGCTCGCCGGCCTGCTCGCTGCAGAGGCCGCCGATCTCGATATTTTTTGGGGCTTCGCCGGGCCTGTTGAAGAGCTCAAACACCATCGCGGCATCACGCATACCTTCTGGGCCGTGCCTGTCATCGCCGGAGTCGTCGTCGGTGCGGTCTGGCTCATCGACCGTGCGCGCAGCTCGCGCCAGCAAGAAAAGAGTGCGCCGCAACAAAATGGGGGTGCCCCATCCAAGGCGCTGCCTCGTCGCGCCTTGGGTGCGGCACCGCAACAGCTTACCCGCCAGCCTATCCACTGGGGCTGGCTCTACCTCACTGCATTCGTCGCTGCGCTCACGCATATCCTTCTCGACTGGACCAACAACTACGGTGTGCGCCCATTTTTTCCTCTCAATCCTCATTGGTATGCGGGCAGCTTGATGTTCATCGCCGAGCCGGTCATTTGGCTGCTCCTGTTTCTCGCCTTCTTTATGCCGTGGGTGCTGGGCCTCGCCGACCGCGAAATCGGCGCGCGGCGCAAACGCTTCCGCGGCCGCGGCTGGGCCATCTTTGCCCTCACCGGAATGTTCCTCCTCGGCTGCTGGCGGTGGACGGAACATGCTAGGGCCCTCTCGCTTCTCCAGAACAGCGCCGTCGCCTCCGAGCCTGTCGACCGCATGGCCGCCGAGCCCTACCCTGTGAACCCCTTCCGCTGGCACGCAATCCTTGAAACCGCCAATTTTTATCAGACCGCGGAGATCAACACGCGAACCGGCTCCATCGACAGCGATCCGCATCGCGACGTGCTTTACAAACCCACCGATACCCCGGCCGTCGAAGCCGCCAAACGCACGTTCCTCGGCCGCGTCTACCTCGATTGGGGAACCTGGGCCGTGGTCCGCGATCTTGGACAAGATCCGATCCCCGGTCTCGCCCCTCCGAATCTTCCTCCGGGGCGCACCTGGACCACAGTCCAGTTCACCGATCTGCGCTTCGACTACTCGTTCCTCGCCTCGCGCAGCTTCATAGGCCGCTCGCCGCTTGGCGGCTGGGTCTACATCGTCGACAATCGCGACACCGGGGCCCCAGCGGACAGGTCCTCGCCCGCAGGGTGGGACGACGGAGGCGAAGTGATGGGTGGCCGCGTCCAGAGATAGCCCTCCGCAGGCTCCGTTTCCCGAATCCGCGGTTTTGCTCTCTTGGGAAAATTTTTTCGTGATATGGAACCGCTACGGTTGACCGCGCGGCCTTCGCACCCCAGAATGGAGTAGGTCCCTCCGCTTTTTGCACTGCCGGCCGGGCTCGGGGTTTTCACCTAGCGAAATCTGAAAGAGGTTGTCATGTTTGCTTATGTGCTGGTGTTGCTTGGCGTAGCGAGCCGTTACCTGTTGCTCTCCCACGTAGCTTGGCTCAACTTTACGGCCGTCGGCGGTTCGCTGATCTACTTCGGCGCGCGCCGCTCCTGGCGCGAGATGTTTGCGCCCCTGGCCCTGCTGATGGCGAGCGATTACGCCCTTACCACCTTCGCCTACCACTACGCATTCCACTGGCAGGCCTATGTCACCACCTGGGCTTGGTACGTTGCCGCGATGGGGCTCGGCTGGATTCTTCTCCATACGAAGACAACTTTCGCGCGTGGCGCTTCCGCAGCCCTGCTCGGACCCTCCGCATTCTTCATCGTGTCGAACTACGGTGTCTGGGCTAGCGGCTTCAACGGCTATCCGCACACACTGGCCGGCCTCGCAACCTGCTATCTCGCCGGCGTTCCCTTCTATCGCAACGACCTGGTTTCCACTTCCATCGTGCTTGCGGTCGCGCTCGGCGCACCTGCGCTTGCGCGCCGCATGAACCTTGTCCGCACCCAGCAGGCAGTCGCTAGCAAATAGCGACCTTCGCAGGCAGAAAAGGCTCATTGCGGCTGAGGGTTTGCTAGCTCTCCAGCGCTTTTCCGTTTCGCTTCATCCGCAGCCACCACCAGGCAATCCCGCCAACTGACAGCGCGGTCGCGACCAGAACCGCGGCCAGCGCGTGACGCATGACCAGGTCTACCGCCCCAGGCCCCAGCTTGAGCACCAGAAGCGACAGCGCAAACCAGCGCACAAACCTGCCCACCGTCACGGCCACCAGGAACTGCAGTACCGGCATTTCAAACACTCCGGCAGCGAAGACAAAGACCTTCCACGGCGTCGGAGGAGGCATCATGGACGGGATAAGGACTGCCAGGAACTCCTGCCGCTCAAAGCGGTGGCGCAACTGGTCGAACCGTCCCCGGTTGATGCGTTTCAACAGGAATAGTTCACCCCCGGCGCGGCCGATCCCGTAAGGCACCAGGCCACCGATCGCCGAACCCACTCCAGCAACCAGGCAATACAGCCAGAAATGGCCCTTGTCGTTCCAGACGTAGAGGGCAATCACCGCGTCGATGGGTACCGGTATGCTCGACGAGTCCAGCACCGCCACCGCGCCCACGCCCCAGATCCCCAACTTGAACAGCGCCGGCAGAATCACGATCTTCCATTCCGCCGCAATATGCGCAAAAAACCGCTTCAAGCACCGTCCCCTTCCGCCCCATTGTGCGTCAATTCAGTAAGTAACATTGTACGTGGCGCTTTGTTTCGACTCGACGCCAGATTGCGCGCGGCATCGAGAAGAATGAGAGAATAAACAGGAAGGACCCCGGTACGGAGCCGGCCAGTGACGCCAGGTTGTCCTGGGTCGCTCCCTAGCAGCGAATGCCCACCAGCGAAGCGCCAGCCGAAGTCGACGAGCCAAAGGGACCAGCCGCTCCAGCTCCGGAAACTGGCAGCCCCGCTCGGGAGGTTTCCATCCCGGGGGGGATTCTGGGCCTGACCGCTCCCCTCAACCCAAGCACCGCAATTCTCGATTCCAGCCCCGAACCAATCTCGGCAACCCCCGGGCCTGATAACGGGCCGGACTCCGAACCGTCTTCCGAATCCGGCAATTCCCGCGCCCGCAGCGTTCGCGGGTCGCGCTGGGTCGACTACGAGACCCACGAACTCCTTGAAATGATCAGCGAGCTCGAGGACGAGCGCCGCTGGGGCCGCTTGCGCGAAGGATTGTGGCTTGCCATTCTGGTGCACATCTTCCTGCTCTCCGCCATCACATGGATTCCAACCTATCTCTTCAAGGTGCCAAAGGTTGTCGATCCCTTTGATGCTCTCAAGCAGCACAGTGACATGGCCTTCCTGAACCTGCCGCCCGATGTCCTGCGCCAGCGTCAGAAGGTTGCGCCCAGACCCTTGCCGAAGCAACCACTCATCGACAGGAAAACGCTGGATGAAATGAAGCGTGAGGCCGAGCAGGCTCCGCCTCCTCCGCCCCCCGAGCAGCAACAGCAGGCTCCGGTGCAGCCCAAGCCCCAGCCATCGCAGCCCATTCAGCCTAATCCGCAATCGCAGTCGCAGGTTGAGGCGCCGCGCCCATCTGCAGTTCCGGCCCGGCCCAACTTCGCCATGGGCTCGCCGAATCCTGCCGACCAGCTCCGCCAGGACATGCAGAACGCCATGCACGGTCACGGCGAGCAGGGCTCCAACGGTATGCCTTCAGGCGGACTGTCCATGCACCCTGGTGCGGGTACCGGGGCGCCAGACATCCTCTCTGATACCCAGGGCGTCGACTTCAGCTCCTGGCTGGCGCGCTGGCACTATATCACGCAGCTAACCTGGGATCCGCTCATTCCAGACGAGGTCAACCCTCCCATTCTCAAATCGGGCGTGGTCGCGATTCGCTTCAAGGTTCTGCCCAACGGCCAGGTCGTCGATATGGCGTTGGACGGCCGCTCCGGCGACACCGGTCTTGATCGCGCGGCCTGGGGCGCCATCACGGGTTCGAGCTATCCCCCGCTGCCCCGCGATTTCCACGGCCCCTACCTCGAGCTGCGCGCTTATTTCCTCTACAACACGCAGCCTCGTTAGTGCCAGCAGACTCGCGGTTCCGCTTCAACGAGGATTTACGCTATTGCAATCTTTGGCTCCAAGAGGTCTATGCTATTGCTTTCATTCCAGTTGAATCTTTTAATGTCTGCCAGCCGTTGCCCGGTGCATCAAACGAATAAGCAGCAAGTGTAGCTTTTTGCTTGTTTTCGGCGCGGTATCATCAAACCAGGGGCTTTCGCCCCAACCCTTCACGGAGACTCAGAGAGTGACGGAGCCAAATCGGCTCGCTTCTTCCCTTTATTCACGGCGCGAACCGGTGACGCTGGCGCTTTTGACCGGCCTCGCGATCCTGATGTTCCTGGCAGTCAGCGGCCTGTCGCGTATGTATCAGGCTCAGCAGGACTCGCTCGCCATACGCTGGTCCTCTCGTGGGCTTTCAGATCTCAACGCGCAACGGTACGGTCCCGCCGTCACCGAATTCCGGGCTGCACTGCGCTACTCCCGAGACAGCTATGACTACCAGCTCAATCTTGCGCAGGCGCTCCTGGGCTTGAATCGGACCGATGAAGCCGATGCCTACCTCATCAACCTTTGGGACCGGCAGCCGGAAAACGGCTTTGTCAATCTCGAGTTGGCCCGAATCGCTGCTCACAAGGGCCAAACCTCAACTGCGCTCCGCTATTATCACAACGCCATTTATGCCATCTGGCCCGGCGACCAGGAAGCTGCCTCGCGCAATGCCCGCCTGGAACTCATCAATTACCTTTTGCTCATCAAGGCGCGCACGCAGGCGCAAGCCGAATTAATTGTCCTGGCCGCTAACATCGGCGAGAATTCACCGCAGCAGGAGCTTCTGGGCGAGCTATTCCTGCGCGCGCAGGATAGCCAGCATGCGCTCGCCGCCTTCCAATTCGACCTCAGGCATCACCCGCATAATGAGGCGGCGCTGGCCGGCGCCGGAATGGCCGCTTATCAGCTCGGGCTTTATGCCTCCGCTCAGGGTTACCTTGAGACTGCGCTGCAGATCACCCCTGGCGACGCACAGAGTGCCTCATGGCTGCGAAAAACGGATCTCGTGCTGAATGTGGATCCGTATACAAAACGGATTTCGGTAGCCGAGCGCGCACAAAGGGTCATCAGAGCATTCAACGTGGCTGGCGACCGACTCAAGGCTTGCGCGGCCTACGGAGGTGCGGCGACCGCTGCCACGCAGGGCCTCGCCCAGCAGTGGGCCAAACTGAAACCGCAAATCACTGACCGGAATCTCCGCCGCGATTCTGACCTGGTAAATTCCGCCATGGATCTGGCCATTGGCGTCGAGCGCACGGCCAATGGGACGTGCGGACCGCCGTCCGAGCAGGACAGCGCACTGCTTCTCATTGCAAATCTGCACGAGGGAGATTGAACTGAGTTCCGCATCGAATCCGCAATCTGCGCCACCCGTCGAAGAAATCCGCGGCGCCTCTGCGCCATGGTCCGAATTTTCGCCCCGGTCGATCCTCCGCTTGATGTTTCGCGAGGATAGCTTCTTCCTCATCCTTTCCGTTTTCATCGGCATCTTTTCAGGCCTCGCGGTCGTCTGCTTCCGCTATGCCATCGACTGGTGCAGCATCTATACCCTCGGCACCGGCGCGGACCTCTCGCGTTGGCGGCTTTTGCTGGCGCCGTCCCTGGCCGGCCTGGTCATTGCCTTTCTCGCCATTCGCGTTTTTCCTGAGGCGCGTGGCAGCGGCGTAAACCAGACCAAGGCCGCGCTCTACATCTTCAATGGCTACATCCCGGTTAAAACTGCGGTCGGCAAGTTCATCACCTCGGCCCTCGCGATCGGTTCGGGCCATTCGCTCGGGCCCGAGGATCCATCTCTGCAGATTGGCGCCGCGCTGGCCTCTGTCATCGGCCGCCGCCTTCATCTGACGCGGGATCGCATGCGCCTCATTGCTCCCGTAGGCGCCGCCGCCGGTTTGGCCGCCGCCTTCAACGCGCCGATCTCCGCCGTCCTGTTCGTCATTGAGGAAGTCATCGGCCGCTGGTCGGCCGGCATCCTCGGCTCCGTCGTGCTCTCGGCTGTCTCCAGCGTCGTGGTCATGCGCTGGTTCCTCGGCTCGGAGTCGCTCTTCCGCATTCCCGTTGTCGAGCTGCAACGACCGTCGGAACTCATTGCCTATGCAATTCTCGGCATCATCGGCGGATTGGCCTCCGTCGCATTCGCCGCCGGCATCGGCGTCCTGCGTCCGATCTGCAAAAGAATGTCACGGTCTGCTCAGTATTTCCAGCCTGCCGTGGCCGGACTGCTCATCGGCTGCATCGCGGTGCTCGGCGCGCCTCAGGTAATGGGCGCGGGTTACGAATACATTGACCAGGCAATGCACGGCCAATTCACATGGCAATTCCTTGCCATTCTGGCCCTGCTCAAAATCGTGGCCACGCTCCTGTCGTTTGTCAGCGGCACTCCCGGCGGAATGTTCGCCCCCACACTCTTCATCGGCGCCATGCTCGGCGCTGCTGTCGGCGGCGCGGAGCACGCACTGCTGCCCCATCTCAGTTGGTCGCCCGGCACCTATGCTCTCGTCGGAATGGGCGTCCTCTTCGCAGGCTTCCTCCGGGCCCCCATGACCTCGGTTTTCATGGTTCTCGAGGTCAGCCAAAACTACTCCATCATCTTGCCTGTCATTGTGGCCAATACTTTTGCCTACGTCATTTCGCGCGTCATGCAGCCGACTCCCATCTTTGACGCGCTCAGCCGCCAGGACGGCCTGGAGCTGCCATCGATGGAGGAGCAAAGAGACGAAGGCATTCTCCGCATCGAAGATGCTATGCGGGAGCCGCCCAAGCTTGTACTTGAAGGCGACAGCACCATCGATGACGCGCAGCGGCTCTCGGCCGACTCGGAGGAAGATGTGTTCCTCGTCCGCCTCTCCTCGGGATGGAGCCTGGTGCGTAAACCGGATTTGAAGACCTGGCAGGAGCAGGGCACGGGCAGTCAGACCCTTCAATCCAGGCTGTCGGAGGACCCGGTACCCATCCTGCATCCTGACCTTCCGCTCGATACCGCCCTGCGCTATGTCGAACTCTGGCCGCTGATCCCCGTGGTCAATCGCGCCAGGTTCAGGAAGCTCGAAGGCGTGATCAGCGAACGCGACATCCTCGCCCGCTATCGCGACTACGGCGGCGAGTAACTCTTCGCATCTCCCGCTTTTTGTAGTCCTCAAGGCCGCCTCGGCTTTCCGAAACATGGAGCCCGGCTTGCAATAGTGTGACCCATAGATTACACTTGTTTGGATTGTGTTAGTCGGGACGCGGTGCAGGTTCTACGTACAGAAGAATTCGCTGCATGGCTGAGTGGCCTCAAAGACAAACAGGGCCGCGCGAAGATCCTGGCGCGGATCGATCGGCTTGAAGAAGGCAATCCCGGAAAAACAAGAAGCGTCGGTGGTGGCGTTTTTGAGATGAAGATCGATTTTGGTCCCGGCTACCGCGTCTATTACCACCAACACGGAGCGCTTCTGACTCTTTTGCTTTGTGGCGGCGATAAAAGCACTCAAGCGAATGACATCAAGCGAGCAAAGGCCCTGGCAGCCCAATGGGCCGAAACGGAGTCATAAGACGCAGAGTCGCTTTGTAGCCAAGCGGGTTCGCCCGTACCTCCATCAGGAGTTCAAGATGCAGCGCAAATCCCGGCATAACCAAAAGGCAACCAAAACCAAGCCGTACGATACAGCCGATTTTCTAACCGACGACGAAACCATCGCGGCCTACCTGACAGAAGCGTTGGAATCGGATGATCCGCGTTATATTGCCAAGGCGCTCGGTGCGATTGCGCGCGCGCGCGGCGGAATGGCACAGCTTGCCCGCGAAACTGGGCTCACGCGCGAGGCTCTTTACCGTGCCCTGAGCGAAACCGGCAATCCCGAACTGGGCACGGCGCTTAAGGTCATACGTGCACTCGGTATCCGGCTCAAAGCCTCTCTTGCCGCTTGATGTCGAGATATGGTTTAGCTCGCGTAGCAAGGGGTTGAAGTTTCTCGTGCGCTTGGCTTCGCGGTAGAATGTCTGCAAATACGATGTCACGCTTTGTCCAAGCCGGCCCGCCTTTCCTCAAGCGCTTCCGCCGCGGCCGTCCCGACCGTGGACGTTGACCCTTCGCACTGAGTAATCTATTTCCGGCAAGATGATGGCCCGCGCAAACGTTTTGCGCAGCCGTCCTGACTCCGCGAACTCCGCTAACTCTGCTGGCGCTGATCGCAACTCCACTCCATCCGCGCCGATGCGGATAGAAAGGCATTCCTCCGATGGACAGTTTCAAAAGCCGCGCCGCAATCACCTCCGGCAGCTGCTCCTACACCATCTATCGTCTTCCCGCGCTCACGGCCCGCGGCTTCAATCTCGCGCGCCTGCCCTTCAGTCTCAAAATCCTGATCGAGAATCTACTGCGCCGCGAAGATGAAGTGAACGTCACCGCTTCCGACATCGAGTTCCTCGCGAATTGGGATCCGAAAGCCGAGCCCAGCCGCGAAATTGCTTACATGCCCGCCCGTGTCCTCATGCAGGACTTTACCGGTGTTCCCGCCGTCGTCGATTTGGCCGCCATGCGCGACGCCATCAAGACACTCGGCGGCGATCCCGAACGCGTCAATCCCCTTGCTCCAGCCGAACTCGTCATCGATCACTCCGTGCAAGTGGACGAGTACGGCACGCCCATGGCCTACGAGGCCAACTCTCTTCTCGAGTTTCAGCGCAACCGCGAGCGCTACGCGTTCTTGAAATGGGGTCAATCCGGTTTTCGCAATTTCTCTGCCGTGCCGCCCGGCATGGGCATCTGCCACCAGGTCAATCTCGAATACCTCGCCCGTGTCGTCTTCACTGCCGAAATCAACGGCGAGTGGTTTGCTTACCCTGATACGCTCGTCGGCACCGACTCGCACACCACCATGATTAACGGTCTGGGCGTGCTCGGCTGGGGCGTCGGCGGCATCGAGGCCGAGGCCGCCATGCTTGGCCAACCGGTCAGCATGTTGATCCCCCAGGTCGTCGGCTACAAGCTCACCGGCAAATTGCGCGAAGGCGCTACAGCCACCGATCTCGTTCTCACCGTCACGCAGGCGCTGCGCAAACTCGGCGTGGTCGGCAAGTTCGTCGAGTTCTACGGTCCCGGTATCTCCGAGCTACCGCTCGCCGACCGCGCCACTATCGGCAACATGGCCCCAGAATACGGCGCCACCTGCGGCATCTTCCCCGTCGACGCTGAAACCCTCCGCTACCTGCGCCTCACCGGGCGAAGCAATGAACAGATCGCTCTCGTCGAGGCCTACTACAAGGAACAGGGCCTCTTCCATACCGCCAACTCACCCGAAGCCGAATATACGCAGACCCTCGAACTGAATCTGGGCGACGTCGAACCCAGCGTCGCCGGCCCCAGGCGCCCGCAGGACCGCGTCCTTCTGAAAGATGCAGCCGCGAGCTTCGCGCAGCAATTGCCCTCGCTCCTTGCGCCCACTGCCAAGCCGCTCGGCACGCGCTCTGCTGCGGCGTGGCAGCGCGCCACGGTCACCGACACTGCCGTGGCCACTGAAGACAACGAAGGACCTGACACTTCTTCCGCGCCCAACGGAACTCCTCTGCACGTCACCACAACTGTGAAAGAGCGTTTCAACGTCGACCCTGATAAATATCTCGATCACGGCTCGGTCGTCATCGCAGCCATCACCAGTTGCACAAATACTTCGAACCCATCGGTCATGATCGCCGCCGGCCTGCTCGCCAAAAAGGCTGTCGAAAAAGGCCTCACCGTCCCGCCCTGGGTCAAGACCTCGCTTGCGCCCGGCTCGCGCGTGGTCACGGACTACTATCAGAAAGCCGGACTGCTTTCCTATCTCGAAAAACTGCGCTTCAACGTCGTCGGCTATGGCTGCACGACCTGTATCGGCAACTCCGGCCCACTCCCTGCTGACGTCTCCAAATCCATTGACGAACACGGCCTCGTTGCCGTCAGTGTGCTCAGCGGAAATCGTAACTTCGAGGGCCGCGTCAACGTCGATGTGCGCGCAAATTATTTGATGTCCCCGCCGCTGGTCGTTGCCTACGCGCTCGCCGGCAAAATCGGCCACAACTTCGACAAGGATCCGCTCGGCAAGGATCAATCCGGCCGCCCGGTCTACCTCCGCGATATCTGGCCCACGCAGAAAGAAGTCTCCGACTCCATCGAGCACGCCGTCACCAGCGAAGGTTTCCGCAAGGAATACGCCACCGTCACAGAAGGCGACGCGAGCTGGCAGGGCCTCAAATTCCCAACCGGCGACGTCTATCACTGGGAGCCGGACTCGACCTACATCCGCAAAGCTCCCTACTTCGACGGCATGACCATGACGCCTTCGCCCGTCACCGACATCGCAGGCGCGCGCGTGCTCGCCCTTCTCGGCGACTCCGTCACCACCGACCACATCTCGCCCGCCGGTTCCATCAAAGCCAATGGCCCAGCCGGAAAATACCTCACCGAGCACGGCGTGAAGCCGGCCGACTTCAACTCCTACGGTTCGCGGCGCGGCAATCACGAAGTCATGGTACGCGGAACCTTCGCCAATGTGCGGCTGCGCAACAAGCTTGCGCCCGGCACCGAGGGCGGCGTCACGCGCCTCCTTCCCGACGACAAGGAAATGTCCATCTTTGATGCAAGCGTCGAATACGCCAAGCGCGAGATCCCGCTCATCATCCTTGCGGGCAAGGAATACGGCTCCGGCTCCTCGCGCGACTGGGCAGCGAAGGGCCCCAAGCTCCTAGGCGTTCGCGCCGTCATCGCGGAAAGCTTCGAACGCATTCATCGTTCGAATCTCGTTGGCATGGGAATCCTGCCGCTGCAATTTGAAGCCGGCAAGAATGCGGAATCGCTCGGCCTCACCGGCCAAGAGGTCTACGACTTCCCCGGCCTCACCACGCTTCTCGACAACGGCTTCGCCGATGGCCGCACGCTCGACGTCATTGCGATAAGCCCGAACGGCGAGAAAAAACTGCTCCATGCAATGGTTCGCATCGACACGCCGCAGGAGGTCGAATACTTCAAGCACGGCGGCATTCTGCAATATGTCCTGCGCCAGCTCGCTGCGAGGTAGCCAACCCGCATAAAAATGGGTACCCCACCCTCGCGGCGTTTTTGTTTTTGCCGCCAGGGTGGGATAGAGACCTGAGATTCCAACCTGACGTTGCGCTCACGCGAACAAACCGCCGAGCCCCTCACTTCACAGAAGGCGTCGCGCCCTTCAATTTCGCCGGCTCAGGCAGTTCGAAAACCTCGATAGCGCCGTCATTCAGAATCGCCACGCGCCGTCCCGACGGCGAGATGGCCACATTCCCGCCCCCGTCCAGCACCGGACTCAACGGCGCTTCCAGCTTCACCTTTCCGTCCGCCGTGTCTATCACTCTCACCATCTGGCCTCTCAAGTCGTCCGCACCCACCAGGTGCTTGTAACGCTTGACTGGCCGCTTCAGCACCAGCGTCTCTCTTGCCAGCCGCGAGCCATCCAGAGCCGCATCCAGCAGCGGCCACATCGTGTTCGCTGCAGTCGTCGCTTCCCATAGCCACGGACCGCCAGCCGTCGACATCGCGATCAGTTTGCCTCCGCCCCCGGGGTCGCACGTCGTGATGAGTTGCTCCTCTTCAGTCACAAAAGTGGAGTTCGGCGCGCAGCTCGATTCCACGCGGCCCACAATCCGATTTCCCCCGGCAAATCGATTCATGCTCAAAGCCCACTGCGCTCCCCCTTCCTTCACGCTCTCCACGTACCCTTCCGCATTCACGGGCCAGTCCGTGTCCTGCCGGGTCCACGGCACGCGCAGCGTTTTCATCACCTCGCCCGTTTCCAGGCGCATGGTGCGCACCACCAGAGTCTCTTCGGGGCCGGACTTTTGCCCGTCCGCCATCTGGCTGGCTTGCACTTCGTTCGGGCCCGCAGCCCCGCCCGCCGTTTGCGCCCCTCCCGCTTCAAGCGTATTTGTAACCAGTATCTGGTCCGCCGGATCCGTCTCCACCCATAGCAACCTCCCCGGCAGGCGCAAAAACGGTTTCTTCTTCAGCGTCGCATCGCCTTCTTCCAGCCCGTCGGCGTCCCGCAACAGAAAATGACCGTTCTTCAGCATCCAAACGTAGCGTGCCCGGTCAGGAACCACCCACATCGCGTCCGCCTCGACCTTTCCCTCCGGCAGCGTGACCACGACGGCCCGAATCTGGCGCGCTTTGTCGTCCGCGTCGCCTTCGCCTTCTCGCCGCATCAGTCCTGGCGCGCGAAATGTGAAGAGCATTCGATTCTCATCGAGAAAATCCAGGCTAACCAGGTTCTGCCGATGGAAAAGGAAAACCGAGCCGGGTGCGGAAAACCCCAGCGGCCCCGCAGGAATCGTGAATACGGGCGACATGCTGGGCTTTTCAGGATAATGCTCGACGATCGCAGGCTGTTCGCCCGTATTGGCTGGGAGCGGCGGAAACCAATCGGGCCCCGATTGTGCTGCCGCAGCCGCACACAGCAGCGTACTCACCGCAGCCGTTCGCAGCACCGACCGTCTCGACATGAATGAGCGAAAGTCCACCATCGAATCTTATTCTCCCCGAATGAACCGCTCCCCGGGTAGCGCAAAACTTCTCGCCGCCTCATCCCCTAAACGTAACGGCCGCCGCTCCCGGGCCTGCATTTGCGCCTGCCGTACCTCATCCGCTGTGCACCGGGGCGGCCCGCGTTGTCCTTTTTCTTTTCAGCCTTCGTTGCGCATGAAGCAAGGGTCTTGGTGTACTATGCAACGGTAGCTTTTTTGCTTCCCCTTGAGGCTCTCTATCAGGCGTGCACCGAATCCTGAAGATCGACGAGGACCTCGAATGTCACGGACACCCGGTGATCGGGAGGCGTGACTGGTCCGTCAACCTGCAACCCTCAGCATTTGCTTCAGGCTATGCCTGAACGCATGCGAATAGGAAAAGCTCATGTTGAATAAGTGCCTTTTGTTTTCAGCGGCCTTTGCGCTCCTTGGCGCCGTGCCGGCGTTTGCTGGCGGTCCTTCTTTTCACCCGGATGTCACTTTCCAGGGTTCGAGCCTTGATGGCTGGCACACCGTCGGCCAGGCAAGTTGGCACGCCGAAAACGGCGAGGTGGTCGGAACCCCCCAATCGAGCGACGGCGGCTGGTTGATGCTGGATAAGTCCTATCAGGACGTGGGACTTTTCGCCAACTTCCGCTGCACCGGTGGCTGCGAAACCGGCGCACTCTTCCGCATTCAAAAGACTGCCGACGGCTGGAAGGGAGTCTACGTCGCGCTTACTGAGCCCGAAACTCCCTCGTATGACGTGACACTCGACGCCCAGGGTAAAATCCTCACCCGCGACAAGCTGCGCCGCGGAGGCGGTCTCATTCGCATCGCTCCTCCGCCGAATCCCAATGCGCGGCCACCCCGCTTCAACTTCCCTCACTACGACGTTACGCTGCCCTTCACGCGCCCCGACACCAGCTTGAAGCCCAACGAGTGGAACGAGATCGAGTTCATGCTCGACGCCAACATCGTCCGCGCTGTCATGAACAATGGCTCCGAAAACGGTGGTGTGACAGATGATGAGAGCAGCTACGGGCCCATCGCGCTTTACGTCGGCGGAACTGGCGAAGTGCGCTTCAAGGACCTTGCCTATAAAGATCTCGGTTTGAAGCACACCCCCGAGGAAGTGACGTCACCCAACTTCCGCAAACAGCAGATCAGCGACTTCTACTATTCCATGACCGCTGCCGCGGCCGATTTTAACCACGATGGCCATTTGGATATCGTTTCCGGACCCTTTATCTATTACGGACCGGACTTCACAACCAGAAGAGAAATTGCGCTCGCCGAATCGACCAGCCCTTCCACCTCGTTCAACGAATGGTGGTGCGAGTACGCTGCGGATTTCACCGGCGACGGATGGCCCGACATCATCAATGTGACTTACGGCGGCGCCAATGCCGGCGTGTTTCTATACGTGAATCCCAAGGGAGAGAACCGCCGTTGGGACATGTATAAGGTGGTTGACCACGTCCAGAGTGAAATCGCCGTGGTCTCCGATATCGATGGCGACGGCAAGCCTGCAGTGGTCTATATGGGTGACGGCTACGTCAGTTATGCCAAGCCGGATCCCGCCAATCCGACTGGCAAATGGATTGTTCACAATGTCTCAGAGCAGGGATACGGCGGGGCTCATGGCATCGGCGTCGGCGATATCAACGGCGATGGGAAACTCGACATTCTGAATATGTACGGCTGGTGGGAGAATCCCGGCGCGGGCAGCGATGCTCCTTGGAAATATCATCCCGAGGTCTGGGGCCGCTACGGCCATGGCATCGCAGGCGGCGCAACGATGGAGGTGTACGACGTGAACGGCGACGGCCTCCCCGATGTGGTCACATCGCTTGACGCTCATGGCTGGGGTCTTGCGTGGTTCGAGCAGAAGCGCGACGCCCAGGGCAATATCTCCTTTGTGCAGCACATGATCATGGATGATCTGGGAACCGAGAAGGAAAATGCCGGAGGCGTGGCATTCGCAGAACTGCACGCATCCACAGCAGCCGATATGAACGGCGACGGCATCCCTGACTTCATCACCGGCAAGCGCTACTGGTCGCATAACGCCGATTATCTTGATCCCAATCCCTTCGGTCCGCCGGTTCTCTACATCTACAAAACTGTCCGCGACCCCAAGGCGCCCGGCGGTGCTCGCTTCGTACCGGAGCTGGTCAACAACAACTCCGGCGTGGGGTCCACCGTGCTGGCCGTCGATCTGAAGAACGACGGGGCGATGGATATCGTGACCGGCAATAAACTCGGCACGTTCATCTTCTGGGGCAAACCACACCCCGAAGCGAAAAAGCACGCGAGCCATTAACCCCTGGCGAGCCGTTGGTCCGCGCGCCGCGCCAACAAACTCGTCACCACCAACATTGGGTGCCCCGGGTCTCGATTTTGAGGCCCGGGATCGCACCAGACGAGTGCCCCATCCAAACTTGTTTGGGTGGGAAGGATCATTTCTCTCTTCACGTCGCACGATCCTGCACCAATAGCGCCAACTCAAGAATCCATTGTCATCCCGAGGCGTAGACGAGGGACCTGCAGTTGCCTCTGGAGGAAGCAGGGGCCTTCAGGCCCCTCAATTTCCTGTCCAATTTTTCGAAAAACAATGCGCGGCTTGAGATGCGTTCAAACCCTCCCGGAGGGAGGACCGAGAATAGCCCAAGGTAAAATCCTGGGAAACGTGCCTCATCTTCTTTTAGAAACGATCTGCGCGCCCGAGCCGCACCCGCGGGTCAGCGTCACGGATCTTCTTTCCGCCGATTCGCGCACAAAGGAAGGGTGCCAAACACACGACCTTTACGGTCAGGACACGTCCGGCCGGGCTATCATTTAGAACTGGTTGCATAATTCCTGCTTTGAAGGAGCACGAAGTTCGTCGTGCCCTTAGAAGCTTTCGCACTGTCCCAAGCTATTTGTGCAACCAGATCTACGATGATGATCGCGCAGCGCGTCTGGCCCTTTGCCTGACGTTTCAATCGCCGGCACGATTCTCATTTTTCACTACGAAAAACAGCATGGAGCAGGTCATGATTTCTCGGCGGCAAATGATCGTAGGTGGCGCGCTGGTTGCCATCCAAGCCCGGGCAGGATTCGGCCGGGAAGCAAAGGACGCGACAGGCGATGCAGTGAATGTGACCCGCCCTCCCGGAATCTTGATCGAGTCGCACATCCACCTTGTTTCCGATGATAAGGTGAAGTTCCCGTTCGCAGAGAAGAATGCTCGAATGCCGCCGGAACCAGTGGAAGCTTTTATGAAGTTTGCGCGGGAAGCGAAGCTCGATCATGCGGTGATGGTGACGCCGGAGCCGTACCAGGACGACCCGAGTTACATGGAGTACTGCCTCTCGGGCCCCTACGGAAGCTTCTTCAAGGCGATTTGTTTATTGGATCCTATCGACCCCAGGACGCCGCAGAAGCTGTCTGACCTTGCAAGGCGGCATCCTGGTCAGATCGTGGGTATGCGGATCCATGAGTTTCGTCCCGTGGGCGCGCCTCCCACTACGAGCGGGATCTTGCGGGACCGCGATCTGAGAGACCCGCAGATGGCTGTGACCTGGCGCGCGCTTCACAACCTCGGGATGGGCATTCTGATCCAGTGCATTCCGCATTTCGCCCCAGAGATTGCCGTGCTCGCTCAAGAGCTCCCTGACATGCCGGTTGTCCTGGATCATCTGGCACGCCCGGGCCAGGGAACGCCGGAGCAGTATGTCGACGTCCTGCGACTGGCCAAGCTTCCCAACGTATATATGAAGTTCAGCACGACGGGCGTTGAGTCAGCGTCAAAACAGCCGTATCCGCATCTCGATGCCAAGCCGTTGGTGAGGCACGTTTACGAAGCCTTTGGAGCAGACCGCATGATGTGGAGCGGGCTTGGAGAAAACATGGATGAGTTTGGCAAGGCCATCCATCTATTCGACACCCAGCTGGATTTTGTGGCTGAACCCGAAAAGGAAAAAATTCGCGGATTGACGGCAAAGAAACTTTACAAGTTCGCCTGAAATCACCTTTCAGGCGTTTGCCAATCGGGGAGCGCCGCGTGAACCGCTGGCACTACGAAGCAAACACAGGTGTCTTCTCTGTGCCGTATGGACGATGTGAGACCCTTGGCAGCCTCATTTTGCAAATATTGCCGTTCATTACTACCGGGAAGCGCGCCAAGCCCCGCGAGCCTTCCCGAACCCAGCCCGGCAGCAGCACACGAGATTCCAGTCGCCATGACTAGCCAGGACTAATCTGCCGTAGACGAGTGATTTGGCGATTTTACGCCAATGGCGAAGCCCGGCGTGATAACTTCCTGATTGCCAAGATTTGGAGAGACAGTGCCCGACGCGATGATATGGAGACTCTCATTCCATGACCAAATCAACCAGCAAAAGTAAGTCTATAACAGCGCCCAGTTTGGCCAAATTTTTGAAGATAGTTAGCGAAATTCGCAGCGATTGGAGTTTCGAGCGGGATGATGTCGGCGGACCATGGTTTCGTGGGCAACAAAGGAAGCATTGGCCGTTAGTGCCAAGCATAGTTCGAATCGGCTGCGGCGACAGGGAAAACGAAGATGAAATCCGGGAAGAATTTGCTATAAGGGCTCCCGCCCTGAGCCGATTCGAGACTCTCCCTACCAGTGAATGGGACCTGTATTTCCTAATGCAACACTATGGTGCCCCAACAAGATTGCTCGATTGGACGGATAGCCCAGCGATCGCGTTGTATTTTGCCGTTCGTGATAATCCCGGCTATTACGACTCCGCAGTTTGGATGTTGGATCCCTACGAGTTGAATAAACGCGTCACCGGCAAACCGGAAGTACTCGCGCCCAGCGCACCAGGCGCTAATCCAAAGGATGTGGAACGGGTAAATCCTTGGCTCCCCCCTCGATGGACCAAGAAACTGCCCCCCGAGGCGCCAATCGCAATTTTTCCTACGCACATTGCCCGTCGTATTAGCAGCCAGAAATCGAGCTTTACAGTTCATGGCAGTAGGAAATCGGGGTTTTCAGAGTTCCAGATTGGCAAAAGCCCTTGCCTCAAAAGAATAGTTGTGCCGGGACACGCGATACGCGACGTAAGACTAGACCTCCAAAACTACGGTGTCGACGAGACTCTGATATTCCCCGACCTTGAAGGGTTGGGCCGTGCCCTTGTGACGAGCTACCGCGAAGTCAAAACAGACCGTCCACATGGAGGGGTCTACGTACGACTAAGACCCTCCAAGCTGGATAAGAAGGGCGTGGGAGTATTTGCGATAAGAAAGATCCCGAAGGGCAGGCGGATCTTTGTGGACGAAAATGAGGAACTCTGTTGGATTTCTAGATCTGCTTTGCCAAAGCAAAAGGCCCTGCGAGAACTTTACGATGCCTTCGCCGTGATCGAGGCAGATCGCTACGGATGTCCGACTTCGTTCACCAGGCTCACTCCCGCATGGTTTCTGAACGAATCCAAAAGGCCGAACACGAGGTCTGATGAAAATTATGATTTCTACGCGTTGCGAGACATCACGGCTGGAGAAGAACTGACGGTCGACTACAGCACATTCAGCCGCTACCCTGGAAAACCGGCGGACCACTAGCTAGGCAAAGGGAATTTCTACATCAGTCCCGAAAAGCGCCGATGCAGCCACCAAGCTCACCGGCCGCACGCCGGCATCCTGCCTGAAGCAGGCGGCTCGGAACTGCCGCTGCCTCTCCGGGGCCTGATCCTTAACCGGCCCTGCCAACCCCTCCACCGCTCCCGCACCGGGCCCATCTCTCATTCCAAACCGTCGATTTCTCTCCCGCGCATTGCAGATGATTGCCGCTAAATTTCTACACTTGTCTTAGCTGTCTTAGCGGCAGAAGAAGCAGTGCGATCAGGCAGCCCCCAGGTTTCAGCAGCATACCGAATCCCTCGGGTTCGCACGCATCCGCCGGGGCGGGAAGGATTGTTAGTCCTTCTCCAGCACTTCGTCCAGCAGCATCCGCAGCTTGGTGGCGCGGGTGTGGCCCAAATGCAGATCGGCCGAGGTCGCCTGCGATAATTCATCGGCGAGATTCAGCGCGGCCAGCACGGCCACGCGCAGTGAATCCGCGGTTCTGCCATGTGCGGCGACGGCGCGCATCTTGGCGTCGACCAGTGCCGCCAGCTCGCGAATGTGCTCCGTATTCTGTCCCGACAGGTGATAGAGCTGGTCGTAAATCTCGACCGTTACGTATTCACCCGGATTGCCTTGCGGTTCCTGAGCCATTGCCCCCTCACAGCTCCAGCGTATCCAATTGCTTCAGCAGCCGCTCTACGCGCTGCCTCACCTGGTCGCGTTCGGCGCGCAGTGTGTGGATCTCGTTTTCGAGTTCCGCCACCCGCGGTAATTGCGCGCGCAATTGCTCCTCGGCCTTGGTGGCGCGAGCCTCGGCGTCAACCCGCGCCTGCCGCGACTGCTTCACCAGTTCGACGGCGCGCTTCACTCGCTCTTCCAGCGCCGAAAAATCGTCGACGCTCAGGGCCAGAGCGCCCGATTCCTCAAGCTCGCTCTGCGGTCCTGCATCGCCGCCCGTCTCCGCTGCCGCACTGTGTTCCGTGAACGGCTCTGACATGAATCAACCTCCAAACAGGCCCTGTTTCCGTTCGAGTATAGCGCCGCAGGGCCCCTCTGTTTTGCTCACACGCGCAACCGCGCGCCCGCCTTGCCGACAGCTTCTACGATCCGTGCCTGAAACGCCTGCAGCTCTTCTTCCCGCAGTGTCCGGTCCTGCGCCTGGAATGTTGCGCCCAACAGCAGCGCGTACTCGCCCTTGCCCAGCCGCGCATCGTGGAACACTTCGCGCGCGCGCCAATCCACCAGTTCGGGAATGCGCAGCTCTGCCATCGCGCGATCTACGGTTTCCCATGGGATGTTCTCGTCCAAAACCAATGAAAAGTCGCGGCGCACCGGTTGATAGCGCGAAAGCTCCCGCGCGGCGGGCCTGCGCAATGGTAGCTTGTAGAGCCTGTCGAGATACAGCTCACCCACCAGCACCGAGTCCCGCATCTTGCGCGACGCCGCCTCACTCGGATGCAATTGCCCAAACCAACCAACGGTTACGCCATCGGCTGCCACGCGCGCCGCGCGATATGGATGCAGCCACCCCGGCGTCAATCCTGCCTCGGCTGGAAAGCGGTCGAAGTACATGGCGCTTATTTCGAACTTTGCCAGCGCCTGCTCCACCACGCCCTTCAAGTCGTGGAAATCGATCATTCTTCCGGCGTGAAGCGCGCTCTCCACCGGCAGGCTGCCCACCGCGCCGAACGCGAGTGCGGGGCGCTCGTCCACCCTTTCCGTCGTTCCCCCAAACACCGTGCCCACTTCGAACAGCCGCACATCGTCCACATCACGATTCAGGTTGCCGGCAATCATCGCCAGCATCGCCGGCACCAGCGAGGGCCTTAGCACTCCTGCCTCTTCGCTCAGCGGATTGCCCAGCGCCACCACCTGCATCGGCTGGGGAGCGGTCAACATGCCATCGGCCACCGAGCAAAACGTGCTCCCGATGGCTTCATGAAATCCGGCGGCCTGCAGCACGGCGCGCACCGCCGCTTCCTTCTCTGCCCACGGCAGCGCTTTTACGCCTTCGCCGAACGCAGGTAGCGTGTTGGCAAAGCGGTTATACCCGTAGACCCGCGCAATCTCTTCGATCAGATCAATCTCGCGTTCAAGATCCAGGCGCCAGCTCGGCAGTGTCACCTGCCACGAGACTCGTCCAAAGGTCTGCCCCACCGCAGGTGGCTGACTCGCTGACTCGCTGGCTTGCTGGCTTGCTAATCCGCATCCGAGCGCCGTGAGCACACCCTCGACCGTCGTTGCGGTGATTCCCACTTCGTCTACCGTCTTCCCCAGAATGCGATGCACCTCGCTGAGCTTGAGCGCAACTGGTTTGCGCCGCGCCGTCCGCTCTTCAATCGCCGCCACGTGCACGTCCACCAGCTCGCCCTCGATCCAGCCGCCATTGGCCAGCAGGATCGCGCTCACCAGCGCCGAGGCCGCCGGGGCCGCATTGAAGTCCGCGCCGCGCTCAAACCGGTGACTCGCATCGGTGTGCAGCCCGTGGCGCCGCGCCGTTTGCCGCACTGCCGCCGGATCGAACCACGCTGCTTCGATGAGCACGTTCTTCGTTTCCGGAGTAATCATCGTGTCCCAGCCGCCCATCACTCCAGCCAGAGCCAACGCCTTGGTGCGGTCCGCCACGACCAGGTCGTCCGCTTCAAGCGTTCGTTCCACGCCGTCCAGCGTCTTCAGGCGCTCGCCCTTCTTCGCTCTCCGGACGACGATGCCCCCCTCCAGCTTGTCCAGGTCGAACGCGTGCGTCGGCTGGCCCATCGCGAGCCACGCAAAGTTTGTAGCGTCCACGGCATTCGAGATCATTTTTTGATCGAGGAGGCGGAAAAAGGTTGCCACCTCAGCGCCCGCAAACCAGTCACGCGATTCGCCAATGGTGATGTCGCGCAGAACGCGTGCCGTAAACCGCCCGCATGCGTCCTCAGCCTCGATGCGAACAGAAAAAGGCTGCGCCGCCGCACGCGGCTTCGGCAAAACAGACTCCAACGGCTTCAACGCGAGCCCATAAATCGCCGCCGCCTCGCGCGCCACGCCGTAGTGGTTCATCGCGTCTACGCGGTTGGTGGTGATGTCCATCTCGTATAGCGAACCATTGTCGCGGCCGAGATCGAAGATGCCTTCCACGGCGATCCCGCGCAGCGTCAGTTCTTCCGCCAGTTGCCGATCATCGACGGCAAGTCCTGGCAGGTAAGCTCGCAGCCATTTGGTCAATATCTTCATCCGCTTGATTTCTCTCTTCGCATGTTGGCGCGCCGCGCGCCGGGCAATTCCGCCGCGGCGAATGCCAACTGGCTAGACAAACTGTCCCAAAAACCGCATATCTCCCGCGAAGAAGCTGCCGATCTCGCTGATCCCGTACTTCATCATCGCGATGCGCTCCACTCCCATGCCAAACGCAAAGCCGGAGATCTTCTTCGGGTCGTAAGCCGGTTGCTTCACCGCCGCAAAGGCGAAAACCGCCGGATCGACCATGCCGCAGCCGAGCAGCTCAATCCATCCCGACTGCTTGCACTTGCGGCAGCCTTTCCCTCCGCAAAAAATGCAGCTGATCTGCACATCTGCGCTCGGCTCGGTAAACGGGAAGAATGATGGGAAGAAACGCGTCTTCACGGCCGATCCGAAAAGCGCCTTCATGGCGTGATCCAGCGTCCCCTTCAAATCGCTGAAGGTAATGTTCGTGTCCACGCACAGCCCCTCCACTTGATGGAAGATCGGCGAATGCGTTGCGTCCGCGGCGTCGTTGCGGTGCACCTTGCCGGGAATCACGATCCTCACCGGCGGCGATTGCTGTTCCATCGTCCGCATCTGCACCGGGGAGGTATGCGTCCGCAAGAGCAAGCGATCCCGCAGCGGCTTGCGATCCTGATTCGCCACGACCAGCGTATCCTGCGTGTCGCGCGCCGGATGTCCCGGCGGAAAATTCATGCTTTCGAAGTTGTAGAAATCGGTTTCAACCTCGGGCCCCACGCCTACCGAATAACCCAGCGCGGCGAAAACCGCGACAATCTCATTCATCGTCTGCGTGATTGGGTGCTCGACGCCAGTGAGCCGCCGCGTTCCCGGGAGCGTGATATCGATGGCCTCGGCCTTCAGCGCAGCATCGCTCGGGCCGCCGCCTGCTGCCCCTTCAAGCAAGCCTTCAACCACCGACTTCAACGCGTTGAATCGCAGACCCAGCGCCTTCTTCGCCCCGGCTGGAGCGGACTTCAGCCACTGGCTCGAAACCTCACTCAGTCGCCCCTGCTTGCGTCCCAGCCACTCCAGGCGAAACGCCTCCACGGCCGCTTCGCCATCAAGCGCGGCAGCGGCCTCTCGCGCCTGTCGCTCCAGCGCAGCAAAGGCCTTGTCCAGCGCGGCATCGTCAAACGCCGTCAGATTAGGTATCGCCTCGTTCGCCATGTGTAAGGTTCAGGATAAATCATTACGCGTCGCGGACATGCGCCCGCTTTCGGTTGAAGGAACCTGAAGCCGTGAGGAGCTCCCTACGCACTACGGCCCGGAGTCCTCATCGAACCCCGGGCCGCCTTTTCCGCCAGTCGTCTTTCGGATCTTGGGTGCCCCAACAAAAACGCGTTTTTTGCGTTTAGGGTGGGATAGCGCAGTCCATCGTTACGCTGCTTTTGCCTTAGCCGTCGTCGCCTGCTCCACGAGCTTTGTAAAGCCCGAAGGGTCCTTCACGGCGATATCTGCCAGGACCTTTCGATCCAACTCGATCCCGGCCTTCTTCAGTCCGTTGATGAACTGCGAGTAGCTGGTTCCGTTCAGCTTGCATGCGGCGGCGATGCGCACAATCCACAGCGACCGGTACTGCCGCTTCTTGAGGCGCCGGCCAGAGTAGGCAAACTTCAGGCCGCGCTCCACAGCCTCTTGGGCAGCCTGGTACAGCTTCGATTTCGTCAGGAAATAGCCGCTCGCTCGCTTAAGAATCTTCTTGCGGCGGTCATTCCGCTTGGTGCCACGTTTTACGCGGGGCATGTTCGTTTCTCCTTTTTGCGTTCTTCGTTACGCGGCTGGAGGCAGGAAAACCAGCCTCTTCACTCGCTCATTTCAAACCTGAGATCTCGCTGCAGCAACTTCAATTCGCAAGCAGCGGGGGCCATGCAACGCATTCGCACGGCCCGACGCTCTCTGGCCACGGAACCCATCCAAAAGGTTCCCCGGCACGGAGTGCCTCAGGCATAAGGAATCATGCGCGAAACCTTCGCGTAATCGCCATCCGAGACCATCACGCTCTTGCCGAGCTTGCGCTTGGTCTTCGGCGCCTTCGACGTCAGGATGTGCCGCGTCTTCGTGTGGCCCCGCTTGATTTTGCCGGTGCCGGTCTTGCTGAAGCGCTTGGCCGCGCCAGAATGGGTCTTCAACTTTGGCATGTTGTCTCTTTTTTCTGTTTTCAGCCGGACAGGAAACGCCCGGCGATCAGCCCGAAAGACAGGGACCTCCCTGCCCTTTTAGGCCTCAACCAGTATAACGTAACGGCAGTTTCCGCGCGAGTCACCGCCGCAGACTTGCTGACTCGCTGCTTTTACTCCGACGGATCTTCTGCCGTAAACGGCGAGCAACAAGGCTTCTCGGTCGCGTGGAAGTTCATCACCTCGATGCGCGTGCCATCCGGATCGAAAAGGTTCAATTGATATTTCCCATCCGCCCCAACCTTCGGCTGGGGATTATTCTGCCCGGTGAGCCGGCCGGCGTCCTCGAGCACCTTAAACTCGTCGGGAACCGATGGCACACCGATCGATACATGATCCATTACTCCAAGACTGCGCTGCGTCATATTCGCCGGAATGCCTGCGGTTCCGGGCGTCATCATGTATTCCATCCAGTCGTGCCCATCGGGGCACTGCTGGCTGATCCAAGCGAGTCTGCCTCCGGGACCGCCCCACCAGTATGGCCGGAACCCAAGCAGATCGCGGTAGAACTTGTCCTCGGCCGCGCGATCGTGCACCATGTAGCCCACATGGATGAGGTGATGCCCGATCGCGTTGGGCGCATTCACCGGCTTGGGATGTGCCGGCGGCTGCACAAACTGCACCTTGTTACCTTCCGGGTCCAGGACCTCGAACCAGCGGCTGCCGTCCGATCCGCGATCCACGTGCGCGGGTGTCTTCCATCCCTTCGCCTTCAGATACTTCAGCATCCCCTCCGCGCTATCCGTGTTCCAGGCCGTGTGGTCGAGCCGCTCGATTCCTTCGCCGGCTGGCAGGGGTAGCACTTCAATGAACTGCGTCGGGGTAACCGCGTAACGAACGCCCTGCGGATTCTCCGGATCGGGCAGCTTGATCGCGCCCACGGTTACTGTGTAGAACTTTTCGGCGGCAGCCGGATCCGACGTGTAAATCGCCAGATGCGAGAGACCGGTGATCTTCGGCCGTACAGGTGTGTTCTGCGCCGCAACAGCACTCACAGCGATTGCAGAGGCAAAGAAAATGGCAGCAATTCTGGTTTGCATGGCTCTCCCTCATGATTTCTTGAGCCTCATCACAATAAATCGATTTCGTCCTCCGCGCAATGGCCCTCGGATCCGCCCGCATGGGGCCCCTTATCATGAGGGGAACACGACCGGTCGTCTGCGCCTGGCGCGCAATTCCAGTCAAGCCCTTAAATCAGCATGGCTTGAGCGCGACTTTCAGGTTGAGCTTCCGCTCCCAATGCCTGCTCAATGGGCAGAGCAGTATTCGTCCTCTTGAGAAGGGAGGTCCCGCAGCCAATGTGTCACCGTCGATGCCGCCTCACTGCGTCACCGTCAGCACGTAGCTGGCTGTCTGTGACGCCGATCCTGCTGTTGCAGTCACCGTGATGGTATAGTTCGCCGATTGCGGCTGGGACCCGGTACCGGAACCAGTCGAACTGGGACTTGACCCTCCGCCGCATCCGCCCAGGCCGGCTGCCGTCATCGCCAGGCCCACGATCAAAAGCGCCAGCCAGCTGCGATCCTTTTTGCGCCGGAAGAGCCACAACGCCCCGGCCCCGAGAAATGCCATCGTCGCTCCGCCGCGCAGGCCTCGCCGCAAACTTCCCCCCTCCGGCCGCACCAGTGTTGACGATTGTGTTGTCGTCGCAATCGTCAACGTCGTCGTGGCCGCGCTCCCACTCGGCGTTACCGTCGCCGGATTGAAACTGCACGTCACCCCGTTCGACTGCCCGCTGCAGGCGAAACTCACCTGCGAATTGAATCCATTCACAGGCGTCACCGTGATCGTGGTCTGCGCAGAAGAGGCTGCCTTCACCGTGCTGCTCCCCGGCGACGCGCTCAGCATGAAGCTCGGGGTCAGCGCCTGCACCGTCACCGACACCGCAGTCGAGGTCGATCCCGAATCATTCGAATCCCCTCCGTACACCGCCGTGATCGAATGCGCTCCCACTGCCAAGCTGCCCGTCGAGTAGCTGGCCGCGCCGCCGGAAAGACTTATCATGGCCAGCGCCGTCGTGCCGTCCATAAAGGTAACGCTTCCCGTCGGCGTGCCCGTTCCCGAGGCCGGTGTCACGCTCGCGTTGAAGGTCACACTCGTCCCTGCATTTGCCGTGCTCGCCGACGCCGTCAGCGATGTCGTGGTTGCCGTCAGCACCGGTGCCGTCGCCGTCACCGCAACCGACACAGCCGTTGAAGTACTACTCGCGAACGTTGAATTGCCCGCATACGCAGCCGTGATCGAATGAGAACCCACGCTCAGGCTCGACGTGGAATAGACCGCGACTCCCGAAGCATTCAGCGCGTTCGTGGCCAGCGCCGTGGTCCCGTCATAGAACGTCACCGATCCCGAAGGCGTCGAACTGGCCGTCACCGTTGCCGTGAAGGTCACGGTTTGGCCCGTGGCGATGCTGGTGGCAGAGGATGTTAGCGTTGTCGTGGTCGGAGTCAGCGTCGGCGTGGTGGCTGCTTGAGGCATGAGCACTGCCCCGCCCGCAACCAGGGCCGGCAAACCGCTCCCGTTCAGTTTCACGGCTTGCGCAGTTCCGTAGACGAGCAGATTGATCGCCTCCGCCGGTTCCACTTGGCCGCCCGCTGTAGTAAATGTCTGAAGGGTCCCGTCCCCATTCCCCAGGAATACTCCGGTGTCCAACGGAGGATCGAACCCAGTCACTGCGACATCGAGTTTTCCGTCTCCGTTAAAGTCGGCCACCGCGAGCCCGTATCCGTCGCTGCTGCTGACTCCAAAATCGACAATCGTCGGTGTTTGAAACGTTCCGTCGCCGTTCCCAAGTGAGATGGCCAGCTCCGAGTCACCTTGGCTGTTGTTCGAGCCCAGGCTGACCAGGTCCGGCTTGCCGTCTCCATTCATATCGGCGAATACAATTTGTCCCATTGTCCCGCCAAAGGATGGTGGATTGATGTTATCTGCCACGGGAGGGGTCAACGCGGATCCAAACGTCCCGTCGCCCTTGCCGAGATAGAGCTGCAGCAAAGTAGTCGAACCGCTTGTGTTCGTCGTTGTTTTCAGAGTAACGAGGTCGAGTTTGCCGCTGCCCGTTGCATCTCCAATAGAGCCCACAACTGGCGGCGCGCCAGTCGGAGCTGTCGTGCTGGAATAGGTCTGGATCACCTGAGGCGCCTGGAAGGTGCCATCTCCGTTGCTCAACTGCACCGCAATCCCCTGCTCATACATTAGGGTCTGATAAACCTCAACGCTATAGCTGTAAACCAGGTCCGCCTTTCCGTCGCCGTTGACATCGGCTACAAACAAATTGCTCAGATACTCGTATTGATCGAAATCGCCGGACGGCGCAAAACTCGGGGCCTGAACGAACACCGGCGTGTCGAAGCTGCCGTCACCGTTGCCCGTCGCCAGAAAGTATCCTGTCACGCCGCCCGGCCAATAAAATGCCTCCGGAAGATACACAAGATCCACATCGCCATTGCCTCTCGTATCTCCCAGTCCAAAGGAATCCAGGGTCTGAAATGAAACCGCATTCCCAGAAACGGTGATGGGAGAAACCTGAAGTGTCGACCCCGTCTTGAACGTGCCGTCGCCATTTCCCAGGTACGACGTGAACGATACATTGGTGCTGTTCAGCGTTGAGTTCACTCCCACGCCATCCAATGCTTTGTCGCCATTTAAGTCAGCGAGGTTGGTGCCGGTGAACACGAACGGAAGCTCCGGCGCTCCGTGAAACGTCCCATCTCCATTCCCCATGAGCGCGTAGGCTTCGCCATATTCGAATTTATCGCCGCCGAATAGCCCTCCTCTGGCGATCCCGCTGTATAGATCGATGTTCCCGTCGCCGTCCAAATCGTTTGCGTTCAGATAGCCGATGCTGGAGATCGTGGCGTAGGCATTGCCTTCTGTGAATGTGCCGTCTCCCTTCCCCAGGTAGATCAAGATCGACTGGCCATTGTCGGTCGCGAGATCAAGCTTGCCATCTTTGTTGAAATCGGCCGCTACCACATTCGGTCCCCAATCTGAAGTTGCTGTTGGAGCGGGAAATGCCAGGGTAGCGGACTGCGTGAAGGTTCCGTCGCCGTTCCCCATAAGAACGATGCCTCCGGACGTAACGAGGTCCTTTTTCCCATTGCCCAGCAGGTCGGCGCTGATTAACCCGTGATAGGGAACAGACCCGCTAAGGGCACTGAAGGCAGTCGGCGGAGTGACCGTGACCGACGTCGGCGCCTGGAATGTGCCGTCTCCTTTGCCGGCCATGAAGGAGAGGTAGTAGGTTGTGGTTCCCGATGAAAACGACGAGCTCGCAGCAACAATGTCCAGTTTTCCGTCGCCATTGAAATCGTCGATCACAGCGCTAAGGCCCATCTCGCCGGGCAGCGTGTAGACGACGGGGGATTGCAGTGACCCGTCGGCGTTGCCGAGCAGAATCGCGATCGATGCCGATCCGCCGGTCATGCCCGTGTCGTTCACGACCGCGAGGTCGGTGTTGCCGTCGCCATTAAAGTCGGCCGCAGCCGCATCTGAGGGGGAAGCACCGCTGATTGTGAGGTCGCCTATCGGGACATTCGTGCCACCTGACAGGCTGCCAACTGCTGTCCAGATGACCTGTTCGTCTGTCGCTGAGTCGTAGCCGACTCCGGCCCCTGTCAGCATATTGCCGTTGATCAATCCGAAAGGAACGGCAGTGCGCGCCGTGATGCCCAAGGTCGGGTCGCCGCAGCTAGCCGGCCAACTGCCTCCGGTCGTGGTCAGGCCGGCCTCATTGTGCAGAATCTGGTCGTAATTCGGAGTTGTCCCAGCTATGGTGTAGCTCACCGTCGGCAAGGTAAGGGTGTAGCCGGCCCATTCCAGGGTCAGCGAGCAGTTGGCTTGACGCAAGAGCGCCAGGGGGTCGCCTGCGGGCACACTAATCGTTGTCATATTGCCCGCGAAGGGAGCGGTTGGCGGCTGCGATGAGCTTGCTGCTGACATTAGGAATGAAGCCAAACGCCGCGCCATCTCCGTCAGCGACAGATCGTGCCATTTCGGGTGCCGTTCCGACTGCAATTCGCGTAGTACTGCCGCACGTTGCGCCAGCGTGAACTTGGGATACCGCTGCGAGGCAACCAGAAGATTCGCTCGTGCCGCCTGAATGGAGTGCTTCCGGCTCGAATTCAGAAACGCGGCCGCCAACACCACCACGGCCACAACAACGATAGGCAGGACGTACCAACGACTGGGGATCTTCAAGCGGCACCTCCGGGGAAGCACAGCACAACTTGAAAGTGCGGCACAATAAAGGCTTTTTGAATCGCTCGGGGAGGAAAGCTCGTCAGTCTCGAGCAAACTGCGAATCGCTGGCGAGATAAGAAATGCTAAAGAAATATTTACTCGAAAGTCAAGAATGTTCTTTGCAGAGCTGCGCTGCGCGACTGTCAAAAATCTCACTTCGCCGGATTGAGTTATGGCCATTTCCCGTTCAGCATCTTCCCGATTTACCATGATCCGCCGGGGTATTTGCCTCGCTTTCACCTCGCTCAAAACCCCAGTGCCGGGCATTCACCCTCAAGGGAGTTGTCATGATCCGATTCCGTTGGCGCACTCGTGGTCCGCGTCCTTCATTCATCGCTCTTCTCATCATTTTGCTGGGCTGCTCTTGCGCTTCGCCTGCAAAGGCCCAACAGCCCGCAGACCGCGCCGACTCTCTGGCTTCCATCCGCGCAGGATTCGCCAATCCACCTGGCGACGCGCGTCCTATGATGCGTTGGTGGTGGTTCGGCCCAGCAGTCGAAAAGCCCGAGCTCGCCCGTGAGCTGCGCATGATGAAAGCGGGCGGCATCGGCGGCGCGGAGATTCAGCCCGTCTACGCGCTCGAACTCGATGACACGTCCAAGGGCTTCCGCAACCTTCCTTATCTTTCGAAAGACTTCCTCGACATGGTCGGCTTTGCCGCGCAAACTGCACACGATCTCGGCTTGCGACTCAACCTCACTCTCGCGAGCGGCTGGCCTTACGGTGGGTCCTACGTTCCCATTAACGATGCTGCAGGCCGGTTGCGCGTTGTAGCCGAAGCCGTTCCGTCCGGCGCAACTTCCCATCCCCTTCCCTCTATCGGCAACGGCGAAAAGCTGCTCGCCGCATTTCTCGCGGAAGGAACGCCGGACCACTACGATGCCGATCGCATGCGACGGTTGCAATCGTCCGGTGAATACCGGCTGACCGTGCCCGGCGATGTTTCAGGCCCGCATGTGGTGCTGTTTTTCATCTCCAGCCGCACTGGCCAACAGGTCAAACGCGCCGCAGTCGGCGCTGAAGGCTTTGTCCTCGATCACTTCAGCATGGCGGCAATCCAGGATCATCTCAAAACCGTTGCCGATCCGCTGATCGAGGCGTGCGGAAAGAATTTGCCTTACTCGGTCTTCAGCGACAGCCTCGAGGTCTACGAATCCGATTGGACACCGGACTTTCTCGCAGAGTTCCGTGCACGCCGCGGGTACGATCTCACGCCGCATCTTCCGGAGCTTGTGGCTGGAACCACACCCGAAGCAGCCGACCTGCGCTTCGACTGGGGCCGCACGCTGGCCGAGCTCATCGACGAGCATTACCTCACTCCGCTCAACAACTGGGCGCGCGAGCACAACACAAAGTTCCGTTCCCAGACCTATGGAACGCCCGCCGTCACGCTTTCAAGCAATGCCCTCGTCGATCTCCCCGAGGGCGAGGGCTCGCAGTGGCACGGGCCGTTCTCCTACACGCGCTGGGCTACATCGGCGAGCCACGTCTACGGCCGCCCCATCACGTCGTCTGAAACCTGGACCTGGCTGCACTCTCCTGCGTTTCGCGCGACACCGCTCGACATGAAAGCCGAGGCCGACACCTTCTTCCTCCAGGGAATCAATCAGCTTGTGGGCCACGGCTGGCCCTATTCGCCGCCCTCGGCGGGCGATCCCGGCTGGAACTTTTACGCCGCCGCCGTCTTCAACGATCACAATCCCTGGTGGATCGTGATGCCCGACGTCACGGCGTATCTCACACGAATGAGCTACCTGCTGCGCCAGGGAAAACCCGCAAACGACATTGCCGTCCTGCTCCCCGAAGAAGATGGGCAAGCCCATTTCAGTCCTGGCCACGTTTCCGTTACCGACCAGATGCGCTCTCTGCTTGATCCCGATCTCCTGCCTGCAATTTTGGACGCCGGCTACAACCTCGATTTCATCGACTCCGCCGCGATCGATCGAGAAGGCATCCGCTACCCGGTGCTCGTGATGCCGAATGTCGAGCGCCTGCCTCTCGCCACATATCGCCGCATCCAGCAGTACGCGCGCGATGGCGGCACGGTCATCGCCGTCAAAAGCACTCCGTCGCGCGCTCCCGGTTTCGAGGAGGGCCCGCGCGATTCTGCCTCCGTTGCGCAAATCTCACACGACCTTTTCGCGTCCGGCGCCAAAAATGCGAAGCTTGTCGCCAGCCCCGCCGAACTCGGCGCAGCCATCGGCGCAGTGCTCAAACCTGACGTTACTCTCTCGCCCGCCACGCCAGACGTTGGTTTCATCCACCGCAAACTCCCGGATGCCGATATTTATTTCCTCGCCAACACCGGCAATCAAGCGCATGAATTTGAAGCAACCTTCCGCACCACGCGGCCCGATGTGGTGTTCTGGGATCCGTTCACCGGTGGATTCTCCAGTGCTGGATCAAGCCGCACCTTGAGCCTTCATCTCGCGCCTTACGAATCGCGCGTCGTCGTCTTCTCTAATCACCCTGGGCCCGCGCCAATGCAGCCCTCCCTCGCGCAATTCGCAACCATTGACCTCAGTCACAATTGGAAGTTGACATTCGACAAGACCGGGACAACGGAAACGATGCAGACGCTCCATTCCTGGGCGGACGAAAGCACCGAAAAGTACTACTCCGGCTCCGTCACGTATCAGCGCACGGTTGATATTCCCGAATCCGTCGCGAACGCCGGTCGTGTGCTGCTGGATTTCGGCGAGGGCGCGCCGGTTCCGCGCGAGCAGCTTCATCAGGCGGGCATGCGCACCTGGTACGATCCGCCGCTCCGCGATGCTGCCCTGGTCTACGTCAACGGGAAGCTGGCCGGCGCTGTCTGGCATCCGCCCTATCGGATCAACATTGCTGCGCTTCTTCACGCGGGCTCCAACGATTTGAAGATCGTGGTCGCCAATACCGCCATTAACGAACTAGCCGGCCGCTCCGCACCCGATTACCAGCTGCTTAACCTGCGCTACGGCGAGAAATTCACCCCGCAGGATATGGATCATCTCGAGCCCCTGCCATCGGGGATCCTCGGTCCCTTGCGGCTCATCTCGGGGAAGGATGCGGCCCAGGAAGAGAACCCGCAAGCGCCATGATGGCTAAGGAAGATCGACCGAGAAAAACTGCATTGGCGAAATCGACCTTCAAACCGTTGCATTGAATTGCCGCCTCTGCGTGCGATTCTGATCTTGATGAGGACACCCATGAACCGTCGCGAATTCTCAGCTCTCCTGCCTCTGCTCGCCGCCGCGCCTTCTTTCGCGAAAATCGCGGAGGGCCAGGCCCTTGCTGCAACAGCCCCCAAAGAACTGACCAGGCTGGTCTCCGGCGCTTACCCTCCGATCGAGCCCGCGAATCCACATCCCTCGCCGCGCATGTCGAAGCATTTCCTTCTCGGCATGCTGCCGGACAATATTCGGCTTGAAGCGCACTTCACGCATCTCGCGCCCGGCGCGCCGCCCGAGCCCATCGGCACGCACAAGCACACCGAGATCTGGTTTATTCACGAAGGGACCGCCCGTTTGATGACCGCTGGCGTCACGCGCGATCTTGTTGCAGGCGAGATGGGCCTTTGCGTCGCAGGCGATCGGCACACCATCTACAACGCCAGCCAGACCGAGCCTGCGTCGTATTTCGTGCTGACAGTTGGCCCGCCGGAGTAAAGCGGGCGAAGGTCAGAGACCGGAGGGACGATCGGTCTGTCACGCGCTTTTGCTTCTGCGTAGCGCCGGTCTCCAGGCAGGGTCGCCGCGGCCAGCGGTTCTCCCAGCGGCACGCCTACAACCTCGCCTTCGCCCACTCCTCGATCCGCTTAAGCGCCTCCATCAGGTTCTCCATTGAGTTCGCCACGCTGAATCGCATATAGCCTTCGCCGTATTGCCCGAACGCCGTTCCTGACAGTGCCGCCACTCCGGCCTCCGCCAGCAGCGCATCCGCCAGCGGCTTCGACGCCCATCCCGTCGCCGTAATGTTGGCAAACACGTAGAACGCGCCCTTGGGCATGCGCGCGCTGAATCCCTTGATCCGGTTCAGCCCATCCACAAACGCCCGGCTGCGCCGTTCAAACTCCGCGCGCATTTTGTCCACCGCGCTCTGGTCGCCCTCAAGCGCCGCCAGCGCCGCGCGTTGCGTAAAGCTGGCGGTGCATGAGTTCGAATTGGTCATCAGCCGCGTGATCTGAGCGGCCAAGTCGGACCGCATCACGCCGTAGCCGATGCGCCAGCCGGTCATCGCATAGGTCTTTGAGAAGCCGTCCAGCAGAATCGTCCGCTTCTGCATTCCCGGGACGCTCATGATGGAAAATGGCTCGCCCTCAAACTGCAACCGGGTGTAAATCTCATCGGACAGAACCATGATGTTGCGATCGCCGATAGCTTCGGCTGCACGCTCAACGTCGACGCGCCCCAGCACGCCGCCCGTCGGATTTTGAGGCGAATTCAGAATGATCATCTTCGTGATGGGCGTGATCTGCCGCGCCATCTCATCCACATCCATCGCAAAATCGCGCTCTTCGCGCAGCGCAATTGGCACGGCAACGCCCCCGGCGTAGTTGATCATCGATTCATAGATAGGGAAACCGGGATCCGGATAAATCACCTCGTCGCCTTCGTCGATGAGCGCCAGCATTGCATAAAACATGATCGGTTTGCCGCCCGGCACCACCACCACTTCCTCGGGCTGGACTGTTACGCCCCGCGTGCGGCTTACATACTCCGCAATCGCCTCACGCAACTCCGGCAGCCCCGCCGACGGTCCATAGTGCGTCCATCCTGCGCGCAGTGCATCCACCGCGGCTTCAACAATGTGCTTCGGCGTATCGAAGTCCGGTTCGCCGATCTCCAGATGAACGATCTTCTTTCCCTGCCGTTCCAGCGCCTTCGCCTTGCTCAAAACTTCAAACGCCGTCTCCGTCCCCAGCCGCCTCATTCTCGGTGCCAGTACCAATTCGTGATCAAATCCTTGCGCTGTCATCACAAACACTCCAATTCTTTTGCCTCGCCCGCGCGCTATCCGAGTCCACTGGAATGGTAATCGGACTCGGGCCGGATGGCATTATATCCCGCGCCAAAAGGCCGAAATGTGACGGCCATCTCTCCGAAACCAGCCCCCGGGAGCTCTATTTGCACAATCGTTTGCCCGATCGCTGAACCTGTAAAATGACCGCACGCATGCGATGGGTTCTTCTCAAATGACCTATTACGATCAAGTCGCTGAAGCCGCCGCGTTTCTGCGTGCCCAGCTTGGCTCGCTCGCTCCCAAAGTCGGAATCGTTCTTGGCTCGGGCCTTGGCGCCGCAGCGGAAGCAGTCTCCAAACCTGTCATCGTACCCTACAGCGAGATTCCGCACTTTCCCCAATCTACCGTCGAAGGCCATTCCGGACGCATGGTCGCCGGACCGCTCGGCGGCTCTCCGGTCATTATTATGCAGGGGCGCGTCCACTATTACGAAGGCTACTCGCCGCTGCAAGTCACCTTCCCCATACGCGTTCTCGGCGCGCTGGGCGTCCGCGCCGTGGTCTTGACCAACGCTGCGGGAGGCATTCAGAGCGGGTATCAGACCGGCCAACTCGTTCTGCTCGCCGATCACATCAATCAAATGGGCTGGAATCCGCTCAACGGGCCGAACGAACCTCGCTTTGCCGTCCATCCCGGCGCCGGCCTCCGTTTCTTCGACATGACAGAGGCGTATTCGAAGACGCTGCGGTCAATCGCGAAAGAAGCTGCGCTCGAAGAAGGTTTTTCCTTGGAAGAAGGCGTCTACCTCGCCACGCCCGGTCCGAGCTTTGAAACACCCGCTGAAATCCGCGCCTTCCGCGCGCTCGGCGCAACTCTTGTGGGCATGTCCACCGTGCCGGAGACTATCGTGGCGCGCCACATGGGCATTGCAGTGCTCGGCATCTCCTGCGTCACCAATCTTGCCGCTGGGCTCGGATCCACTCCGCTCAGTCACGAAGAGGTCTACGAGACCGGCCGCCAGGTCGAGAACCGACTTGCCGCTTTGCTCAAGCGCCTTGTGCCCAGAATCGCCGCTTCATTGGAAGCTGAGCCGTGAGCCGGGCAGCGGGCGCCAAACTTGCTCGCGAAGCCGCTACCGGCGTACCGCGCCTTCCCTTCCCGCCCACGATTCTGGGCATCGCCGGCTGCTCCGGCTCAGGCAAAACCACGCTTGCCGACCAGTTGGCGCGCACTCTCGGCGGCCTCCGCTTTCATCTTGACGACTACTACCGCGACCTCGCCGAACTGCCGCTCGAAGAACGGCGACGCAAGAACTTCGACGACCCGGCCATGATCGAGATCCCTTTGCTGGCCGCGCACATCGCCTCGCTTGCCCGCGGCGAAACCATCGAGCGCCCCTGTTACGATTTCGGCACCTACACGCGAATACTCGGCCGCACGCAACAGGTCACCGCCGGGCCGTTTCTTATGGTTGAAGGACTCTTCGCCCTTTACTACTCCGAGCTTCTCCCCTTTTACCAGCTTCGTGTCTACATCGATACACCTGACGAACTCTGCTTCGAGCGCCGTCTCAAGCGCGACATGGAGGAGCGAGGCCGCACGGCAGAGATGGTGCGTTACCAATACGATCTCACCGTCCGGCCCGCAAGCGAAGCCTACGTCCGCCCCTCCGCCGCCAACGCCGATCTCGTTGTCGACGGCGCCGGCGCCCTCGATTGGAAGGTTGAGCGCGTCATGGCAGAGATGCGTAAGCGCGGGATCCTTACCAGCGTGCCATAAACCCTTCCGCATTAGAGTCAACGCAAAACGGTCCGGACCGCACCAGCGATCCGGACCCATTTCGTGCAGAGCTCATGGAACCATGAAGAAAGTCGCGTTGCCATGACTCAGGTCACGGCAAGGCAGGTTCTGCAGTGCTTCTGAAAGATGAATTTTTGGAGGGATCTTCTTACTTCGTGGTCAGCGCCGCGACCGGCACCAGCATATCTTCCTTGCGCATCACCATGTTGGTCGCGTTCAACGAGGCAAGCTCGAAGCCGTGGCCATGCGTGATCGCGTCCGTCGGACAGGCCTCCACGCAGTAGCCGCAGAAAATGCATCGGTTGTAGTCGATGTTGTATACCTTCGCGTAACGTTCCGAGGAGGAAATTCGCTTTTCAGCCGTGTTCTCGGCCGCTTCAATATAAATGCAATTTGCAGGGCAGGCCGCAGCGCATAAAAAGCACGCCACGCACTTCTCCAGGCCGTTCTCGTCGCGCTCGAGGACGTGCGCCCCGCGGTAACGCTGCTCAAACACTGCGCCGCGCGTCGGACCGGGACCGTCGGGATAATTCTCTACCTCTGTGGGCTCAAACGTCTCGCGGAACGTGATGCTCATGCCCTTGGCGATTCCCGCGATGTTGCGCACGATCGACATGTCTTCAGTATACGATGAAGCTCGGGAGCGAATCATGAAGCATCGGCACGTATATGCTTTCATCTTTCTGTGTCTGTTAAGCTTGACCGCTTGCATCCTGAACGCGCAGGAAGCATCGCCCACACCCATGGGGCAGATGAGCGGGATGCACCAGTCCGCGCCGCCCGCCGGCCCCCTCAAGATCACCTTCGGCGACAAGTCCGCCACATGGACACCGGAGGAGCTCACCGCCATGCCGCAGACCTCCGTCTCCGTGTACAACGAGCACACCAAGGCCCAGGAGATTTACGCGGGCGTTCCGCTTATCGATTTGCTCACGAAGGTGGGCGTAGCCGCCACGCCTCGCGGCAAAGACTTCCGCCTTTATCTCGTCGTTGTGGGCTCCGATGGGTATGAAGTGGTCTATTCGATTGGCGAGATCACTCCCGACGTCAGCAAGGAGACCGTCATCGTTGCCGACACGGAAGATGGCAAACCGCTTGCCGCCGACGGCCCGCTCAAGATCGTCGCCACCGGCGAGAAGCGTCCCGCGCGCTGGGTGCGCAACCTGGTCGCCATCCGCGTCCTCGCTGCGGAATGATGATTGCAGGCCTCGCGAGGCCTGCCATCAGTGCTGGTTGTCCCGGTGGCTGGCCGCGGGTTTCTCCTGCGGCCTCGCTGCTTTTTCGGGCGCTCTTGGCGCAGGAGCTTTTGGCACTTCCGGCCGCACGTTGCGTTCGGCGGCGACGGGTTTGCTGACCGCCGGGCTGGGCGGCTTTCCGTGGTTCACGGTATAGAACTGCTGGCGATTCGATTGATAGCTCTTTGCGTGCTGGACCTGCGTGGTCATGCGCGGCGCCACCGGTTCGTGCCACGCCGCTTTTTCTTGCGGCGCCGGGGCCCTCTGCACACCTTTCGAACCGCCGTTGAAGCTCACTCGAGAAGTATTCTCGTTGCGATTCGCGTGATACGAATAAGTGTTGTGCACCACGTTTTGGTTCACATTGTTATCGTCGCGGTTGTAGTAGAAGTGGCCGCCGTTCCAGTACCCGCCCTCGTACCCTGTCCCAACGTAGCCGAACCCGTAGTTGATGCCGCCGTAGAATCCAATGTGCGATCCCCAATGGCCTGGATAGAAGGAATAGCGCCCGCCGCTGGAGCCCCAATATCCCGGCGTCCACAGAGCACCCGAGTATGGAGGCTCAACCCACGCGCCCGGCACCCAGTAGTAGCCGCTTGATGCCCAGGCCCAGTAGCCGGGAGTCCAGATATATCCGTCACCCGGAGCCGGCGGCTGGCTATAGTCGGGCAGTGCGGGCGGGGGATCCGTGGCCGTTGCCGTGGGCTGCTCGCTATAATCCGCGTCGCTGGTTGCGGCAGGCGCTGCACTTTCTGAGGTGTACGACGCTCCTGACGGCGCACTTCCTTCATCCGCGGGCGCAAGATTGGCCGCAGCCGGATCGTTCCCCTGGTCCTGCGCCGTACTACTGGCGGCGGGCGAAGAAGATGGCGTAGACGATTGGTTGCTATGGCATCCGACAATGCCGGGCGCTCCGGCACAGGCAAACAAAACCAGATACAGCCAGGACTGCTTCAGTCGGTTCATCGGGATCTCCTCTGCATCTGGATGCAATCCAGTGCTTAGGAGGTTGCCGCGCCTCGATCTCCGCCCGCAGCAACCGGGCCATCTTCCGGCAACTATGGGCGTACGGGGCCAACCCAGGCGCTTCCTGACGAGCTCGCGTGCATCAATGATGATGCTGGTCTTGCTGCCCTCCGCCGCGCGGCGCAGGCCTCACGTTGCGATCCGCCGGCAGTGGGCGACTGATCGCCGGGCTGGCTGGCCGTCCGTGATTCTCGTTCGCATATTGTCCGCGAACCGCTCCATATTGCTGGGCGTGTTGCGTCTGCGAGCTCATCCGCGGAGCAGTCGGCTCACGCCATGCCGCCGCATCCGAAGCCCTCGGCCGCGCCTGTACGCCCCCGGGTCCGCCGCGATAGCTTGTGCGAGCGGCATTCCCGACGCGCGCGTTCGCGTGATAGCTGTATACGTTGTGCACAACCCTCGTGTTGATATTGTTGTACACCCGGTTGTAAAAGAAGTGGTTGGAGCGCCAATAGCCGCCTTCGTATCCCAATCCAACGAAACCGAATCCGTAATTGATGCCGCCGTAGAATCCGACGTGCATTCCCCAATGCCCGGGATAGAACGAATACCGGCTGCCATAGAATCCCCAATAGCCCGGAGTCCAGAGCGCTCCCATATATGGAGGCTCAACCCATGCGCCCGGCACCCAGTAGTAGCCGCTTGGACCCCATGCCCAATAGCCCGGAGTCCACATGTAGTCATCGCCCGGCGGCGGTGGCTGCTGATAATCGGGCAGCGGTGGCGGCGGTTGGTCCGCCGTTTCCGTTGGCTGCTCGGCATATCCGGAATCGTCCGGGCCCTGGTTCGGTGCGCCCGCCTGCTCAGGCGGAGGCGGAGCCTCGGTCGTATACGAAGGTCCAGACGGCGCCTCGTTTACGGCTGCGGGGTCAGGCCCCTGATCCGGGGGTGCTTGATCCTGTGCCGCGGCGCTTACGCTCATGCCGCCCATCATGCGGGGCAGCTTAAGATGCGATCCTGCCGCCAAAAGCGCTGCCGCAACCACGAGCGCGATGCCAACTGCAAATCGAGGAAGACGATTCATTTCACCCCTCCAATTCGACGGATATTGTCCGGAGGTCTCAAGTGTAGCGCTTCCATGATCGGTTCATCTAATGATTTCGCCGAGCCGCGACACCGGCACACAAAGGTCGAGGCCACTACTTTTGCACGAAAAACTCGCCCATCGCCGGAGCATTGGCTGCGCCCGGAGGATCGCTCAATCCCAGCGCATCCATCACCGTCAGCAGCATGCTTTCGTGCTGATAAACCGTCGCGGATGCCTGCCGGTAGCCGGCCTTCACCTGCGGTCCCCAGAGCACTGGCGTCACATGGCCGCCGCCGTAAGCTGTATCGCTGTCCAGCGATTCATCAAAGTCCACGATAAGGATGCCGTCGCCGCCAGGCTGGAAAGCCGCACTCGTCGAAAGAGGCGCAATCACATTTGCCTGCAACCAGTCATCGGCTTCGAGCGGCGTGCCGGTGTGTGCGTCGTCGTCGATGTTGGGCACGATATACGAGAACTCCGGCGCATTATTCGCGGCCACGTCTGCGGCAAACTGCGTAAAGGGCCAGATGGTTTGCCCGGCCACCTGCGCATTACCCGCCACGTCGGAGAGCATGGCGAACGGATTGTGCCGGATCATATAGAGGCCGGTATCTCCGCCAAGATAACCTTGCGCGATCCCCTCCGCGTACACGCGGAACGAAACGCCGGATGCCAGCATGCGGCGCGCGATGTTGTCTACATTCCATACCTGCGTCGAGCTGTCGTCGTTGGTGAGAATTTGGCCGGTCGTCAACATGAAATAGTTGCCAATGGAGGGATGCGTGTCGGCGTAGTAGTTTGTCGGCAGGGCGCCGTTGCCGATCAGCGCGTTCAGGTGAGGCCAATCCGTCGTGTTGCCCACCACCGAAGCGTAGCTTTGGTTTTCCTCCATCACCATCACGACATGTTTGCTGCCGGCAACCATGAAAGCGATGGTTACTACGGCTGTACCTGAGATTGCGCTGTCCTGAACGCTGGCGGCCTTCACCGCAACTTGCCCGGGCGAAGAGGGAGCGGTGAAGACTCCGCCGGAGCTGATCGCTCCCGCGCTGGCCGACCACGTAACTGCCGAATTCCCTGAGCCGCCCTGAACCGTGGCGCTGCATTGCGAGCTGGCGCCCGGAGCGACCGCAGCAGGTGTGCAGGACACCGCAACCGACGAGACTGCGATGGAGGTCGAAGAGGAAATCTGTTTGGAACCGCCGCATCCCGCGCATCCGAGCAGGACCGCATACGCAGCAACGGTACAGCTCATCCAAGAGCCTCGAAGTCGTCTCCTTGTGCGCATGGACAGCTTTCCAAACAGGATTCAAAGGTGAGTTTTCGGGAAGTCTGCGTAGCATGTCTGTGCAGGCGTGAACCGGCCGCGAGGATCAGTTAGGTGCGGTCATATTTTGCAAGCAGGTCGTCCATGTCGTCGCCCACGCCATATCCAAAATTGTGGCTGATGGTGCGTACGCGGTCAAGCCGGGCGATCAAGGCATCGCGGTCGCCTTCAGGTAGCTGACAAGTGACATTGAGAGCCTGTTCGAACATATGGACAAGAGCATCGAAGTAGCCTTCATCCTGATACCCGATATTGTCGGAGAAGCCAGCCGCACTTTCGCAAAAGGACACCATCAGCTCTGCGAGTCCGGCAGGTTCGCCAACCGCCTTTCGGTAACTGGAAATGGCCTGTTTGGCCTTTGCAACCGAAATATCCTGGTTACGCAACACATCCGGCCAGAGCCAGCGCTCCAAGGTTTCTTTGTAGGGTTTCAGAACATCTTCGCCCAAGCCGAAGCGGGTGTGAAGGAAGGTCTGATTATTCTTGTCCGCAGCATAAAGATCCTGAACCAGGCCCATTAAGTTTGTCCGGTCAAGGTCTGCGAGTTTCGCCTTAACATCTGTCCATGTGGGCTGCGATCGTGGATGTCGTTTTGTCATTTGAGTTTCGTAGTCGAGCAACTCATCATCAAGTCCTTTCATCCAGGATACGGCGCACCGAAGTACGGCCGATGTTGAGGCGACGGGCGATCTCGGATTTGCTGAGGCCAGAGCGTCGAAGCTTGCGGACCTTATCGGCATGCATGGTTGCGGTTGCGGGCCTGCCGAGGCGCTTGCCGTTCAGTCGAGCATGAGCTAGTCCCGCTCGGACGCGTTCCCGCAGTATCTCTCTTTCGAACTCCGCGAAGACAGACAGAAGCGCGGCCATCGCACGGCCCGCCGGTGTGGTCAGGTCCAGCGCCTCAGTCAACGACACGAACCCGACGCCAAGATGTTGGAGTTCCTGAAGAGTGGTAAGCAGATCGGCTACCGATCTTCCCCAGCGGTCCAGCCGCCACACCAGCACGACATCGATTTCCCGGCGCCGCGCAGCATCCAGTAATTTCTCCCGAAGTTGTCTCTGGGTCGCGCCGGATCCGACTTCTTTCACCTGTATGGCGATGGTCCAGCCACGCCGGGCGGCATACTCGCGCAGGGCGCGGTTTTGCATGGGCACGCTCTGTTGATCCTGAGTGGAGACGCGGGCATAGAGGCCGGCGCGGATCATTTTGGAGGCTCTTTGCCCCTGGCCGAAAACCCTCCCGGATTTTCCCATGCCGGACCCTTGTTTTACGGGCATTTCAGATAGCTCCCAGGGCATGGCCGAAGACTATCCTTTCCGGCCATTTGGGATTCATCATAACTCTAAGTGGGATCAGGAAGATTCACAGCCCGTGCCAGAGTCTCGCGATAATTCCACGGCATCCATTCTGCGGGCCGGGTGGCCAGTTCCTGCGCGTGGCGCTGCAACTCGACCAGGTAGTCGAAGGAGTTCGCGCCGCACAACTGGCAGGTATGGATAAGGCTCATAAACAGATCGCCGACCTGCGCACCATGCAGGGTGCGATAGAACAGTGCGTTCTTTCGATGCAAAATTGCCCGTTTCAAGGCCCTTTCTGCGATGTTGTTATCGAGCGGGGCCGCGGCTTTGCGGAGGAACAACGTCAGGGGCTGCCAGTGCCGCAGAAGATACCCGATCGCTTCGCCCAGCCCGGAGTTTGGCTCCGTGCTGCGCTCGGCTAACTGTGCCTCCAACCACGCGTGCAGTTTGTCCATCACCGGCCGGCTACGTTCCTGATGAAGTCGCAGCCGCTCGTCCGGCGTCAGGCCGCGCTCACGCGCTTCGGCATCGTGGCTATACACCTGGCCCAGCATCTCCAGCACATAACGGCATTCATCAGGGAAGTTCTCCGCCACATCCACGAACTGCCGTCTTCCGTGCGCCATGCAGTTGGCCAGAAGGATCTCCACGCCCGCGGGTAACTTTGGAACATTGCGCGACAACGCATCGCACATTTGAATCGGACTCGACAGTTCGGCACTCCGCTTCTTCAACACCTCAGCGAGGTTTTCGCCGGCATGTCGGCCGCCGGTGAAGTAGAGCGCGATCTTGTGCCCCTCACCGACAGACACGATCCCGCTGGTGAACACACCCGTGCGCTCATCGGACGGATCGCGCTTCAGCATCAGCACGCGCATGCCGGTGTCGTCGTTGTGGACCACCGTGCCCTGTGCCGCCTGCCGGATCAACTCATCCCGCGCCGGCTTGATCACCTGCGCTTCTTCCTCGACGATCTCCCACTGCGTGGCCGCCGGCAGCGGGATTCCTAACTGGCTTTCCAGCTGTTCCAGCCGGTTGAACGGAGTTCCGGCGCCGTACTTGAGTTGAGCGATCATCGCCGCCGCCGTTTCATCGTACTTATCCGTTCCCACTCCGTCCGGCTCCTGTGCCGTGAACACCTGCCCGCATGCTCCGCAACGCAGCCGTTCAAGCGAGTAAACCGTAGCCGCCAGCGGCGCCTGACCTACGATCCGCACCAGCACCTTCGGCACCTTCTGCCCGTACACGTTGCCTTTTCCGCACTCCGGGCAGCGATCACCATGCGTCAGCTTCTGGTGCTTGATGTCAACCTTCCGCGCACCACCGAACGCCTCGGCTCCATTGCGGCCGTGCCCAGGGGGCGGTATCGCGCTGTTATCCGGCTGTGTTCCGGTTTGAGAGCCTTCCTGCTCCCCAACCACCGCACTGGTTTTCTCCGTATTGCGCGTCCGCACCAACAACTCAGCCAGTGCGTGCAGCGCATCTCTGAGCTTGCCGTGATCGGACTCGCTTAACGGCGCTTCCCGCGCTCCGTCCAGCACCCGGTCCAACTCCTCCAGGTTCACATCGATGCGGCGTCGTGCAGCCTTCATTGCACTCCTCCCAGCAGCTCGCGAAAATGCTTCGTCAACGGATAGCCCAGGACCTCCTTGATCGACCGATTCGGAACATAGCTGTTGGATTGCTTTCCTCGACCCGTCGTCCTTCCCATCAGCACCCAGTTGGCCGCACGGTAACAGGTTCCACGGAACCGCTCCGGATCGATGAACGTCTCCAGGAAGTAAATGGGATGCCCGTACATCTGCTCCCAGTCATCGGAAATCCGCGCCGCCATCCGGCCCAGGATATGCGACGCTAGATTTTCAGTGCGCACCCAGGGCAGGATCAGGAAACGCGTGTTGTAAGCAATGAAGCGGATGCGATTGCGTCGTGCAGTAGCGTCCCAACCGATGTAGCGGTCGCGGCTGCCGAGGTGACGTGGAGCCGATGACCAGGCCAGGCACGCGATGGGACGGCCTTCTGCCCATACCAAAAACTTCAGGCCCTCTCCAACTGGCTGCTCGTATCCGAGATAGTGATGCTCCTCCATCAGACTGTTGAACAGCGGCTCCTGCGCGCTGCGACGCACCTGCTCGAACTCCAGCGGTTGAAGTTTGTGCAACGGATCTTCGATGGGACTCTTATCGATCAGCACCGGCTCCGGCCGGGCTCTGTGTGCCAGAGGATTATGCCGCACGTAACCAACGGACGGCAGCGTGATCTGACCGGCCCGCTCCAGCATCAGCAGCATGCCGCGGCACACCATGTCGCGCAACGCGCCATTCGCCTGATGCCACTGCCAAGCTTCACATACTCTGACCGACAGCTTGCGGCGGCTTTGCTTCGGATACTGCTCGATCAGCGTACGTATATAGAGGATGTCTTGCTCTAGGATCTTCCGCCCGCGATATCTGAACTCAGCCATTGCCCAGAAGTATGAATCAGATTTTCTTGGAACGCAAGGGGGTATTGATGATTCTTTTGATTCTTACTTCAGCGCACTCACCCGCCGCCACATCGGCGCGGCTCGGACTCGCGACACGTCGCCTGCCACCATCAGCAACTGGGCCTCGTAAGCCTCTAGCCTCTTCGCCGCTGAGCTGGATTCAGGCCACCAAGTGAACCGACCTTTGGAAAGACGCTTTTGTGCCAGCCAATAGCCTTGGCCATCATAGCTGAGCAAACGAATCGACGTGCCTCTCCGGCTCCTGAACACAAAAACACAACCAGTCATTGGGTCTTCACAGAGCTGGCCCTGGCAGACGCGGACCAGTGAATCTATCCCTTTGCGCCCGTCCACGGGCTCGATCGCTACCAGCACGCGCATCTGCGCCGTGATATGGATCATCGTTCCGCGTCCCGCCAGGCACGGAGCAGACTCGCCCAGTCGGGTGCCGACGAGCCCTTCCACTGAATCCGCATCTTGCCACCAATCGAAGACTCGAACTCAATCAGACACTCCGACATCGGCCCATGATGCGCGGAGATCAGTTCAACGAATGCCGGCTTGGTTGCCTTCTTCCGAAGATTCGTTACTCCGCCAAGCCGTTTCTTCAACTGCACATAATCCAACCGCAGCGGGTGAGCAACAGAATACAAACCATGCTGCCGGGCCAGTTCCACCGCGGCCTCCCAGAGTGGCTCCGGCAGCTTCGTTCGATGCGGCCGGGTGCTGCGAAACTGATCCAGCTGGCGTTGCAGCTGAACGATTGGATCGGGGATGGGGGATGTAACTTTGCTGTCCAATATCAGCCGACCTCATCGGCTGATTGAACTTAGCAACCCGACTCAGATGGCGTCACGCACGCTTGCCGAAAAGTCACATTCAAAGCCGAGGCGGGGAGGCCACGACGCGCAATAGTCATCAAACACGGCAACTTCCCCATCCCTGTTCAATTCAGATTGGATGCGAGCCCTGAGCGGGGCTTTGCACGCCGAATTGAGATCGGCACGCCGATTTCTTCATGAGCCGTCAACGACAGGTCTATTTCGGTAAAGAACCGCTCCGCTGCGGCATCGGCTGCCATATTCATGATCCCGGCTGTCGGCTAACGCCGGCTCCCCGGCGGCGACGACCGCCCTTCCGCATTTGCCGGCGGCGTGGTTGCAGGCTTGCGCTCCGGCCGGGCAGCCAGCAGTTGCTGGCACAACGCCGAGTCCTGCCCGCGCTCCAACCCCTGCACCGTACTTCCCCCGCGGCACAGGCTTAGCTCCATAGCGTCCAAGGCGTCTTTGGCGGTGACCTCCAGCGTCCGGTCCAGCCCGCTAAAGGGATCCACGTCGTAACAGAAAATCGTGTCGCTCGGCGGCCTTTGCTTGCCGAAATCCAAGTGGTTCCATGTGCACAGCTTGGCCAGATTCTGCGCGCCGGTCAAAACGGCGAATACCTGCGTCCACTTGATTCCACTTTCACCCGGCGGAATCGCATTCCACGCCAGCGCTCCCTCGCCGCCACGGATCCAACGCGCCTGCCACACGTGATGCGGCAGGTCATAGTAAAGCGCCGTGAAGTAGGTGCTCGCCGCACAGTTCACGCAGTTGTCGTACAGGATCGTCAGTTCTTCAGGCTGGCCGGGGCGGAAGTGCTCCCAGTCAAACCACCGCAGATTCACCCCCGTCAAAAGCGGCGCCACCATGTGACTGGTCAGCGAGACATTCCAGATGGTAAACGTGTCGTTGCTGGGCGAAGATTCCGGCGTGGCGCGCTTGGACGTCACCACCAGCGCTGCATCGTACACAACGCCGATCTCGCGGATCGCGGTCCAGTCTTCCACCGTAAGGGAGCGCGTAACCCATGTGACAATGTTCTGATCCTTCGGGGAGTGAAAATCGATCCAGCGGAAGTTCTCCGAAGTTTGCTGAGCGCAGAGGGGAACAGATAAAGCGACGGTCGCGGCGCCGCAAATGAGGCGCCTGACAAGGGGAGACTGCATAAATTTAGATATAACAGAGCCGGCGAGGTGCCGCGGCCTCGCCCATGATGCTTTTGGTTCGCCCTAACCAGGTCGCCCCATCTTTCCGTCCTGAGCGGAGTGCAGTTGAAACATCTGCTTCTTGCAATCCTCGCGGGAAGGGTGGAATCACAAACTCACTTATTTCTGCGCCGGCTTGATCTGCTTCGCAAAATCCCTCGGCGGAGCATCCTGAGTGGCCGAGTCCGCGACCAGCGCATCCCATCCGTCTTCCGCGCCGTGATACTTCGTGTACTGTTCCTTGCAATACTTCATCATGCTGCTAGCATCCTGCGGAATCGCAGAGGTCTGCGCAAGGTGAATCGCCCTCCCGCAATACCAGAATCCATCCGCGTCGAGCGGCGTCCCTTCCAGGTCCGCAACCGCAAGCTGGTAGGCGTCCTGCGCATTCGTGGGATCGATCTTCAACGCGCGGCCCAGCCATTCTTTCCCCTGCGAATAATTCTTTTCCTCCACCATGCAATACCCTTCCGCGCCAGTGAAGATGCTGTTCATCAGCTTGCTCAGCGTCGCAAAGTCATCCTCGGTCATATTCGCCGGCCTTTGCCACATGGGTATCGCGAGCATCCCCCCGGAGGCATCGGTGCACATCTCGTTCAGGGCCGCCTGGTCTCCCTTCTCCGCGCTTACCCGATCCAGCGCAACCACGATTCCCAATACCCGAATGTTTCCGCCGTCCAGCGCGAGCAGGCGTTTCGCCACTGTCTTCACCTGGCCAGAGTCACCCGCCGCCTGCCACGCCGCCATCTCCTGCTCGAGCGCATCGGTCAGCACCGCGCTCTTTGGATAATCCTGCACAAAGGCCGCCAGCGCCTCGGCGCGCGCATTGGCGTCCTCCGTCTTCAGCGCGGCCATATAGGCGTCGTATTCGGCCTTCGACTGAATCACCTTTTGACCCGGCGCCGTTTGCTGCGCTGCGCCCGCCGCAATTCCGCACGCCAACAGAAGGCTCAGCAAGCCTGCAACGCTCCGCGCCCTGCGCAGCAGTTGCAGGGCGCGATCAAGATTCCGTTCCATCCATTCCACCGCTTTCATCGCTGGAATCATTTCCGATCCTCTTTCGATTGTGGGCCGGTTTTCTTCAAATGCTCATTTGCGCTTAACGATGCAAGCTCAGCCACAATCCCTTGCAGCTCGTCGACCAGTCGATTGCTCATCCGCAGTTGGAAGATTGCGACGAGCGAATTGAAATACCAGAGCTGCGCGTTTCGGCCGCGCTTGAATCGCTTCCAGAGCTCCGGCCCGATCTCCTTATAGTCGTCAAGCATCGCTTTCGCGTTATAGAGCTTGTCTGCTGCTGAAATGAGAAGCACATCTTCAGGTTCATCGTGCAACTTCTTGAGATAAGCGACTTTCCGATCCTCCCAGCCTTCTTTCTTGTTGTGGTCCTCCGCAAGCGTGTCGGACAGTCCTTTAACCATGCGCGCCACATTTGCGCCGAATATCTTCTTTACTTCATTGAGCGTGCGCTGGCCGCCATGATCCTCGACCGTGTCATGAAGAAGGGCGGCAATCACCATCTCCTGGGTCACAGGAATCGCGCCGTCGACTTCGCCCATTACCAGCGACGCCACGCCCAGCAGATGCGCCATGTAGGGAATTTTGGTCCCTTTGCGGGTTTCCGTGTGGAGCCGTCGCGCATAGTCCACCGCCTTCGTGAACTCCTCGCTCAGAACCAGGTGATGTTCATTCTTCATTGGCTCCAGCCTCATGCAGGATTCCTTAAGGTCTCATACCGCTTGATTCTGTACCTACCGGGGGTGCCCCAGGTCTCGATTTTGAGAGCCGGGAATCTCGAATCTAAAGGAACAAATCCATGCAGTTATTCATCTGTTTCGCGCCGCCGCTACAGCCCGAGCTTCGCCCACATCGCGTCCACCTTCGCCTTCGTTACGCGATCCATCTCGATCATCGACGGCCACGGCCGCGTGAACCCCTCGGCCTTCCACTTCCGCGTTGCGTCGATCCCCATTTTTGATCCGAAATTGGGCAGCCGGCTTGCGTGATCCAGCGAATCCACCGGCCCGAGCGTGAACTGAATGTCGCGCTCGGGATCGATGTTGTTCGCCACGCGCAGCACCACTTCACCCATGTCCTGCACGTCGCAGTCCTCGTCGACCACGACGATGCACTTGGTAAACATCGCCTGTCCCAACGACCAAATCGCGTTCATCACCTTCCGCGCCTGGCCGGGATAACTCTTCCGGATCGACACAATCATCAGGTTGTGAAAGACCGCCTCAACGGGCAGATTGATGTCTACCAGCTCGGGAATCGTCAACTTCATCGCCGGCAGAAAGATGCGTTCCACCGCTTTGCCCATCCACGCATCTTCCATCGGTGGCTTGCCCACAATCGTGGCTGCGTAGATCGGATCCGTGCGATGCGTGATGCAGGTCAGATGAAACACGGGATACTGATCTTCCAGCGTGTAGAACCCTGTATGATCGCCGAACGGTCCCTCCGCCCGCAGCTCGCCCAGCTCCACGTATCCTTCCAGCACAATCTCCGCATGCGCGGGCACTTCAAGATCGACCGTCTCGCACTTCACGATCTCCACCGGCTCGCCTCTCAGGAATCCGGCGATCATGAATTCCTCAACCTCGGGCGGCGCCGGCACAATGGCAGCGAACGTGGTTGCCGGATCGGTGCCGATCGCCACGGCAACTTCCATGCGTGAACCCTTCCTGTTGCCAAGCGATACCTGTGGCAGCCCGCCAACCGGCCCGTCTGGAATGCTCGATGCACCGCCGGCGGATTCCGCCATCATCGCCACCCGCGCTGCCTTCGCGCTCAGCGTCGCATCTGCCTCCGCCGCCGCTGCAGCCGCGTTCCTCAGCGCTTCGCGATAGTGTTCGGCCGCGACCTTCTGCCGCTGCCAATGCATTCCCGTGGTCTGCCCGTCGTACACCTGCATGCGATACATGCCGATGTTGCGCTTGCCCGGGCCCCCTGCGCCCCTGGAATCGCGAGTATGCACGCAGGGCAGCGTGATAAACCGCCCGCCATCGTGCGGCCAGCATTTAAGAATCGGAAAGTAGTTGAGGTCAAACCCCTCGCGCCGCACCACCTCTTTGCACGGCGCATCTTTGGCGGCGACGGTTTTAGGAAACGCGCTCGCCAGCGCGCCCAGCTGCGGCAGCATTTTCAGCTTGTCGAAGAATCCCTCCGGAGCCTTCACGTTCATCAGCGAGCTGATGCGCTCGGCAATCTCATCCAGCCTCTCCACGCCCAGCGCCATGGCCATGCGCCGCTCGCTGCCAAATTGATTGATCAGAACCTTATGCCCCGGATGTCCCTTCACATTCTCAAACAGCAGTGCCGGCCCTCCTGGCGCATACCGCGCCGTTGCCGTGTCATTCTGAGCAGAGGTTGCTGCAGCGACCGAAGCCGAACGACCTGCGTTTCCACGCGAAAGTTTGGGGCGGGAGCCAATCTTCGATACGCGGTCGGTGATCTCCGTAATCTCAAGCTCCGGCGATACTTCTTCCCGGATGCGCTTGAGTTCTCCGTTCTTTTCGAGCGTTTTGATCCAGTCGCGTAGATCGTCGTAGGCCAAAGCCGTGCTCCATGCGGGAATACCCGTCACCTCCTCATACTACGGCTTTCTCGAGCGGAGCAGCCCGATTTCGCGGACGGTATGAACTAGAGGATATGGAACTCATGAAGGTTGCGTTCCGCAGGCCGGCTCCTCCGTCAAATCCCCCAAAACCGGACCCACGAAGACGCGCTCAGTTTGCCGATGGCGGTTCTGCGTGATCCACGACAAGCGCACTCACGGGTCCCTTCGTCGAGATCAATTGCAGCCCGAGCTCTTCCTGGATTGCCGTGAAAAGGGGCGGGACATCTGCATTCGAAGCCTCCATCCGCAAATCTCCGCCGAACTGCGTATCGTCGGGAGCCCAATCCAGAACGAAGTCGTATCTTCCGGTTAGACCCGTCTTGTCCACAACCGGCCGATCCAGAATCGCGCGCTGCAACAGCGAAACGAAGTTACCCATGGTCGCGTTGCGAGCCGGCAGCGACACACGCTGCGGATACACCACTCCCGGCCCAACCACCACGGGATCATCCGGCGCCTCAGCCGTTGCCTTCAGTTTCGGCCCGTCCTTCGTGGTCACCAGTTGGTAGATTGAGAACACCTTCTCTTCGCGATGAAACTTCAGGTTGAATCGATCGGTCAGCAGCTTCCGCAGCATCGCCATCTGCTCATCATGGTCGGGCGTCACCGTGCCCGGTGTTGCGGCAACAATGTCATATTTGGCTGAGTCAATCCACGGTGGACCGCCAGAGATCGTTTTCGAATTCAAATCGTATGCCGCCGCGATCAAAAGCTTCACCGTGTAGTTCTTCGCCACAAATCGATCCGGCCCCTGCATCGCGATGAAGCGGCCGCTCTGCGGGCCGGGATCCACGGGTTTCACGGTAGCCACTTCAAACGAATCAAATCTAGGCCGCGAAGTCGATTGCTGAGCCGCCAGTCCCGATACGCAGAGAGCCAAAGTCACCGCAACCATTTTCCCGGCCATAGCGCCATCCCTCCCGGCCACGAATTGACGTAATGCCATTTTCTCACCGACCTGGATCCGGCTTCGGAACTCAGGCCGAGCGCCCCTGCCATAGCCAGGCTTGGCTCTTTGCCGCGTGTTGTGCGATGCTCACGTTGAGAAACGGAGGCTCCCCCATGAAACACACCCCCCGGTTCAGCTGTAGACCCTACTTCAAACTACCCAAGGACCCACGCGTCGCAGCCGCCACTGCATGGAATATCCCCGTACTCTGCGCCGCCTACCAATGGCCCACCGGTAAACCCGGCGGAGGCATCATCGGCATCGTCGAGTTGGGCGGCGGATGGGTTGCGTCCGATATCGACTCGTACTTCCAGTCCGTCGGCCAGCCCACGCCTTCCGTCACCGACGTTTCCGTTGACGGCACTCAGAACGCTCCCAATCAAAGCGGCTCCGCCGGCGATGCCGACTACGAGGTGGCACTCGACATCGAGGTTGCCGGCGCAGCGTACTACGCCGCCACCGGTGAACCCGCAACTATTCGCATGTATTGGTCGCAGGATATCGGCGCCGCTGTCCAGAAGGCTGGCTCCGACGGCTGCGACGTTTGCAGCATCTCCTGGGGCGCCGATGAAGCCAACTGGGGCACGACCGCGGCGCAGCAAATGGAGTCCACCGCCGCATCTGCCGTCGCCGGCGGCATGATCGTCTTCGCAGCATCCGGAGACAACGATTCCAGCGATGGCGGCTCGACTCCCGCCAACGTTGACTGCCCTTCCTCCTGCCCGCACGTCGTCGGCTGCGGGGGAACTATGAAAACCTCCTCGCAGGAAACCGTATGGAACGACAATCCAGGAGAGACCAACGGCGAAGGAACCGGCGGCGGCTACTCCACCATCTTTCCCGTGCAGAGCTTTCAGATCGGCGCGCCGCCCGCGCCCGCAAATACCGCCTTTGGCAAGGGCCGCATGATTCCCGACGTATGCGCCGACGCGGACCCTAACACCGGCTACAACCTCTTGGTCCATGGATCGGCCACCGTGGTTGGCGGAACCAGCGCCGTTGCACCGCTTTATGCGGGCCTCTTCGCTGCTTTCGGAACCAAGCTCGGCTTCGTCACTCCGACTCTTTGGAAGAATCAGAAAGCCTTCAACGACATCACAGTAGGCAGCAACGGATTTTATAGTGCAACCGTTGGACCCGACCCGTGCAGCGGCATCGGCTCTCCGATCGGCGCCAGCATTGCAATGCTCTTTGAATCGTTGGCCTGATCGTTCACTCGGCCGACTGCACCACGGTGACCAGCGGCATCACCGGCGGAATCGCATCCATGGGATAGCCGCGCCGCTTCCACTCGTCGAATCCACCCTTGAGCGGACGAACACGATCGACGCCCAGCTTGTGCAGGGTCAACGCGGTCTTCGCTGCCGTGGCTTCGCTGGGGCAGGTGCAGTAGAGCACTACGTCGCGATCCCGCGGGATCTCCTCGTGCCGCGCGGTCAGAGCGTCGGGTGAAAAATGTATGGCGCCGGGCAGCGTGAACGGGTCGGCTAAAAGCTCCAGCGGATGACGCAGGTCCACAATGTAGGCCTCTTCGCCGGAATCGAGCTGCCGTTTCAGTTCTTCAGGCTCCAGGCGCGCCGCCGCAAGCTCTTTTAGCACGGTGTGTCGCCGCCAGAGTCGCACCAGGATGAACGCTGCGATGCCCAGGATCAGCAGCGCCCCGGAGAAACGGCCGGCCCATTGCAGCAGGCTCGGGTTACGGTTCAGGAGATCGCCGAAGAACCGGCCGATCGCCATCATCGTTCCCACCCACAGCAATGCACCGATGGCGTCGTACATCAAAAACGTCCACAGCGGCATGCCATTTTCGCCTGCCACCGGCGGCGTCAAGAGTCCCATCCCGGGAACGAACTTTGCCGACATCAAAAGCAGGCCGCGCCGCCGCCCGAAGGAATCCTTGGTGCGCCGCACGCAGGTTGTCGGCTCCATTGACAGCTTGCACAGCATGCGCAGCACCCGGTGTCCTTGCCTTCGCCCGATGTAAAACCACGTCGTGTCGGCGATCAGGACCGCGATCACCGCGAGAACCATGGCCAGTGGAAAGCTGAGTTGCCTCTCGGCCGATAACGCTCCCACCGCCATCAGCGCGGGGGTAGCCGGCAGCGGCAGGCCGAGTTGCTCCGCCAGAACCCACGCGAAGAGCAGCAGGTAGCCGTACGTCAACAGAATGTGTTCGGGCAATGCCATTCGCGATCCAAATTGCGGGGCCTGAATTTAAGCCGTTCACTTCCCCGCCTTTCGGGGAAAGCTGCCCCGGTACTCTATGGATGATAGCGCGCTCGATTCGTTGCAATCGTTTGCAGAAAATCCCTCAACGTTCAGATCGTTCGGGGCTTCGCGTCCTTCCGAACCACCCGCTCGATCACCCCATCGACCCAGCAACCCTGCTCACCTGGGCAGGCCAGTAGCGCCGCATCGTTCGCCGTGACGGCATCGACAAAGTTCTCAACGATCGGGTAATGCAGATTGGCGTGCGGCGGCAGCATCTCCACACTGCCCCCTCCGTGAACGTCGATGCGCAACTCCGGTCCATTCAGCGGATCCAGCACCATCTCGCCGTCCGTGCCGATCACCCGGAACCCGTCCCGCCTCACATGCGAGTTCCAGCACACATCCACCATGCCGTGTATGCCTTTCGGATATTGCACCAGCACCGTCGCCGAATCTTCAACGGCGAGGCGATGCACCGCATTCGAACGCACGCCGCAGGGGTCTTCCGGCTTGCCAAACAGAAAGTTCATCGCGTCAATCCGATGCGAGCCGGTATCGAACAGCGGTCCTCCGCCCGCCATCTTCGGGTCCTTCAGCCACCCGCGCCCCTCGAGTGTTTCCAGCCAGGTGTGACAGTGGGCCTCGGCCAGCAGCGGTTGCCCAATCGCCCCCTCCGCAATCAGTTGTTTGGCGCGAATCAGCTTCGGATAGAGCCGGCGGTAATACGAAACGCCAAGCAGCCGTCCTGCCGCACGAGCTTCCGCAACCATGCGCTCCGCCTCTGCAAGATTGATCGCCATGGGTTTCTCGCACAGCACATGCTTCCCTGCCCGCAGCGCAGCAATCGCCGCATCCGCATGCATCGCCACCGGCAATGCGACATAGACAGCATCTACTTCCGGATCGGCGACAGCTTCATCTACAGTTGCCCATGCCCGCTCGATCCCGTATTCCATCGCCTTCGCACGGTCCCGGGTTACAAATCCGTAAAGAACGCTTCGCTGTTCAGCCTGGATCGCCGCGATCACGCGCCTCCGCGCAATGTCGCCGATTCCCGCCACCACCCAACGCACCTTGCTCATCATTTGCTCAGAATAACGCCCCGCCCGGGGCGATGCCGGGCCGCTTCGGCGTATTGCCATCGCCAGGCCCTCAGGGGCGCGCAAAAAAGCCGCCCGCAGGCGGCTTCCTTTGCATTCTCATGCTCAGCTTCGCGCGTCTATTGCGATGCGCCGCCCAGGCTCTGTGACGCATAAGACAATCTTGCTCCGTTCGCCGCAGTTCCGTCCGTCGCGTTGCGGGCATCCTGATTTTTGGCGGCAAAATAGTCGTGATCCCACAGGTTCTTATAGAACTCGCCGGTCAGCTCAGCCGCGCGCGGGCCAAAAACCGGCCTGCCGCCCTCGAGCAGAAATACCGTCACCAGGCTGCCTTGTGGCGAATCGGAGTACGAACCAAACCAGCCGAAGCGCGTTCCGTTGTCCGAGCACGTTCCTGTCTTGCCAAAAACCGGCAGTTCACGGAAATTTACGCGCAAGCTGCGCGCGGTCCCATATTCCACCGCGCCCGCCATACCATCCTCTACGTCTGGAATGTATTTGGCGATGTCCAGCACGCGCTTCACCTTCGGCTGAAAATTCGCGATCTCTTCCGGCGTCGTGGGATGTTGCAGGTAATAGAGTGTTCCGCCGTTTGCAATCGCCGCTACCAACGCGCCCAGTTGCAGCGGCGTGAGCGAGACGCCCTGGCCGAAACTGCACATCCGGGCCACGCCGCCCTCTGACTCCGGGATCGGCTGGTCGGGATATTCGCCCAGTTGCTCGCCCGGAATGTTGTAGCCGGCAAGCTCACCCAACCCGAACTCCGTCGCATAGTGGTGCACGCGCTCAAAACCTAGCTCCCGGCCCAACTCTTCGAAATAGAGATTGTTGCTCTTGGCCAGCGCTTGTGTCATGTCCATGCGAAAGCCCGGCAACTGCACCATCGTATCGCGCGTCACGATTCCTTCAGAAAGCGCGGCCAGCGCCACCGTCAGCTTGATGGTCGAGCATGGCTCGGCGCCCGGCGACAGCGCCAGCTTCTGGTTCACCATCGCCAGAATGCGACCGTTCGACGGATCGATCACCACCGCCGTTCCGTTCATATCGCCCAGTGCATCGATTGCGGCCTGCCGCACTACCGGGTTCTCGCCGGCCGTGATGTCTCCTTCGCCGATGTCGCCCTTAATAAACGAACTTGCCGTGAACCGCTCGTAGTACCGGTGCCGGCGATGAATATATGTGCGACGCAAATGCGCGCTTGCTGCCGTCCTCGTGGTCACGATTCTGGAAGTTACCCTGTGCGCCGATGAGGTGTGCGCCGTCGCCGTCCTCGCGGTGCGTGTGGTTGTACGATGCGCCAACGTGTGGTGTGCGCTCGATACGTGCGACTCGGTCTTCGACCTTGAATGATGAAGCGTGGTCTGTGGAGTGTCCAATCCCGCCGCCCCGGCGGAATAAATGCCGACTACCATCAAAACCAATGCAGAAAGTGCAACGCGTGACCGCCTCATCCCGCCAATATCCTCTCAACTCTGGAATTCGTGCCGCGCGTTCGCTCGTAAGCGGCGCACATCCTGCTGCCGAAGCCCGCTTTACTTTTCGCCCTTGCGGTTCAGCTACCTTCTTTTGCCTTCGGATTTTCTCACTGCTGGTGCCACCTGCCTCTCTTGACAGGCAAACCCCTGCAAGAGAACGCAATTGCCTCAATCAGTGAAAGCCTGCTTTAACAATACCCCGGAAAAACAAAAAATCCCCAAGGGCTTCCGGCACCCTTCGTACAACTTTCGAGGGCTTTTGGGTTACTATAACCTCTTTTTGACCATTTTGGAACCGCACCGGTCACACAGAAGCTCTCGGTCCGCATATATACTGTCACGTCTCAATCGCCCTGGCGCGGCGATTGCACGTTCAGTGCCCGAAAACAGGCACTCCGCCATCGATTGAACACAAGTCGTCGACGATACCCAGACCCTAGAACTTCAATCGCCTCAAAAAAGTGGGAACGTCCAGATCGCGTTCGGGTTGCCCGGCGGGCCCATCGAACATCGCAGATTTTGCCTTCGAATCGGCCCGTGCCGAACCTGCTGCTCCGGTCGCCTCGGCTATCTCTCCTGGGTAGTCCCGCGGCGCGGATGTCCGTTGTTCGTCGCCGCTCATCGCGTTCGATCGCGGTCCGCTCGCGCCGGTCTCGCCCCCCACTGAGTACCCGTTGGCAAAACCCCCACCGCTGTCCTCGGCCGGGGCCACGGTCACTGTAGTGGCCACGCCTGGCGCCGCCGATGCAAAAAAGAAACCCTCCTCCGCCATCTCCGCTGAATCTTCCTCTTCGCTTAGAAATCGAGGGGGCTCCGCCGCGCGCTCGGGCTCCATTTCACGCATCCAGTTGTTCGTGGCCACCACCGGCACTGAAATCACTGCAGCCTCTTCCACATTCAGCATGCGCGCGCGACGCTCCGGCGTCTGGTCGCGAAAGCCTGTGGCGATTACGGTAATCTTCACTTCATCGCCCATGCGCTCGTTCAGCACGGCGCCGAAGATGATATTCGCGTCCTCGTGCGCGGCCGACTGGATCAGCGACGATGCCTCGTTTACCTCTGAGAGCTTCAGCGAGCTCGATCCGGTGATGTTGATCAGAATGCCGCGCGCCCCGTCGATCGCGCCCGATTCCAGCAGGGGCGAAGCCATGGCCGCCTGCGCAGCCTCCGCCGCGCGATTCTCGCCTGCGCGCACCGCCGTGCCCATCACCGCGTAGCCCATCCCCGCCATGGTTGTCTTTACGTCGGCAAAGTCGCGGTTGATGATGCCGGGAATCGTGATGATGTCGCTGATTCCCTGCACGCCCTGCCGCAGCACATCGTCCGCGATGCGGAAACTCTCGAAGAATCCGGCATCCTTGGCCACTGCCAGCAGCTTTTCGTTGGGAATCACGATCATCGTGTCCACGCTGTCAATCAACTCTTTGAGGCCGCGCTCGGCCTGCGCCAGCCGGCGCTTGCCCTCGAAGACAAAAGGCTTCGTCACCACGGCCACTGTCAGGATTCCCATCTCGCTGGCCAACGAGGCAATCACCGGCGCTGCGCCCGTGCCCGTGCCGCCGCCCAGGCCCGCCGTCACAAACACCATGTCCGCGCCCTCAAGAGCCTCGATGATCTTCTCCGAATCCTCCAGTGCGGCGCGGCGCCCGATGTCGGGATTCGAGCCCGCACCCAATCCCGAGGTCAGCCGCACGCCCAGTTGCAGCTTTACCGGAGCCTGCGACAGCTTCAGCGCCTGCATGTCTGTATTGGCAGCGATAAACTCCACGCCCTCCATGTGGGCCTGGATCATGCGATTCACTGCGTTGCTGCCGCCGCCGCCCACACCAATCACCTTGATGTGCGCTCCGCGCATGGTCTCGTCGTGGAACTGAATCCGCATCTCTCCGGCTTCATTATTCTGCTGTTCCATTGGGCTCTGCTCCCCTCATCTGTTGTTGGTTGCTCGTCCCCGCGTCCCTATTTCCTAGTTCCTGTCTTCTCGTTCCCTGCATCTAAAAACTTGCTGCGAACAAGGCGCGAACCCTGGCGCGTAGGCTGTGGTCCTCGCTGGCCCGCGTCATCTTGGTGCGATACGTGTAAAGCACCATCCCGATGGCCGCTGCGTACGCCGGATGGTTCATCTCCGATGGCATTTGCGACAGCCGCACCGGCAGTCCAATACGCGCCGGAACCCGCAGTTGGCTCTCGGTCACGTCCAGCATCCCCGCCAGCATGGCTCCGCCCCCGGTCAGCACGCAGCCCGCGCCCAAAGCATCCACCACCCCCCCGTAACGCAAGCTTTCTTTCACGAAGTACATCAACTCTCGCGCGCGCGGCTCCAGAATCTCCGCAATCGTGCGCAGCGGCAAACTCGCTGCGGCGCCCTGCGGATTCGTGATCTCCACCGTGGCCAATTGTGGAACCGCCGTCACCACCGCATTTCCATACTGCATCTTCAACTCCTCGGCCTGCGCCACAGGCAATTGCAATCCAATCGCGAGATCGTTCGTAAAATGCGCACCGCCGATCGGCACCGATGCGGTATATGCCACTGCGCCTTCAAAGAACACCGCCAGGTCGCTCGAGTGTGCCCCGACGTCGAGCAGGCAGACACCCAGTTCTCTTTCGTCCGCCGATAATGTGCATTCGGCGGCGGCCAATGATTCCAGAACGGCTTCTGGCACCTCAAGCCCCGCGCGGTTGGCGCACGTCACCGTGCTTTGCAGCGCGCTGCCAGAACAAGTTGCGATGTGCAGCTCCACCTCTAGCCGCGCTCCGATCATCCCCACCGGATCGAAGATGCCCGGCTGCTCGTCGAGAATGAACTGCCGCGGCAGCAGATGCAGAATCTCGCGGTCCGGCGGCCGTTCAATGGCGCGGGCCCGATCCACGGCGGTGCGCACATCTTCGTGCGTAATCTCGCGCATGCCCCGGCTCAGTTGGAATCCGCCGTTGGTGTTTAGCCCGCGGACGTGCGGTCCGCCCACGCCCACCACGCACTCATCGATATTCAGCCGCGCCACGCGTTCTGCCTGCTCGCTGGCCGCGCGCACCGCCTTGGCTGCAGGCCCCAGCTCCGCGATCAGCCCTTTGCGCATTCCCGCCGACTCCGCCACGCCGTGGCCGCGATAGCGCAACACTCCTTCGTTCACATCGGCCGCCAGCACACGCGTCGAGGCGCTGCCAATGTCGAGCACTACGATCAGGTTGTCCTGCTTCTGCCCCATCGTGCTCACCCGCCCTGCAACATGGCTGTTGTCATGCCAGTATTCACAGCCGGTTTCCGTTTCGTCGCCCGCTTCGCAGCGTTCCGTCTCGGCGGACTCGCATGCTTCTTCGCATGCGCCGGTTTGCTCTTCTTTGCCGTCGTGCCCGTTGTGTTTAGACTTGCCGTGCTTTTCCCCTTCGTCCCCGCCTTCTCGTTCGCGCCGGCCGCAGCATTCTCGCTGACGCTTGCACTCGGGTTCGGGGTCCCCTTCGCGCCCGGCGCAGGCTGCGCCGCCTGTTTCACCGCGCCTGTGTCAAGCACCACCTGGTTGTCGTAGCGCAAATCCACCGAAGTGAGATGCGGATACATCTGCCTCCACTCGGCAATGTGCGCCTGGTACCGCAGGTAGCGCTCCAGGAAGTGATCCTCGCCAAAATGCGCCAGAATATCGCCGCCCTGCGCAGGCATCAGCACCCGCGCATCCTCGGGATCGGTCAGATCGATCTCTGAAATCTGCTCGGAGTTATGTTTTCCTCCGGTATCCAGTTCCGACATCAGGCGGATGTACAACGCCATCCGCGCTTTGCGCGACGCTACCGGATCGCCGGGATCGATGCCTGTGAGCACAGGAAATGAATAATGATGCTTCGCCATGGTTGCCGGCGACATGTTCAGCAGCACTCCGCTCGCATCCACTAGCCCGATCCGCTGACCGTTCCGCGTAAATGCCACCGGCGTCCGTTCCACAACTGTTACGCGAATTTGGTCCGGCAGCAGGCGCATCACAGTCGCGCGCTCCACCCATGGAATCTGCTCCAGTTGCTTCCGCCGCTCGCCCAGGGGAACGAAAAAAATATTGCGCCCGATGTCCCCCCCGAACACCGGCAGCATCTGCGCGCGGCTCACTTCGGTAAGCCCCGCCGCCTGAATATCCTCGCTGCCCGCAATGCGGAAGCGACCATCCCGTTCCAGGAAGTGCTTCGCCATCACGAAAGCCGTCGTGACCCCGCCCAACACTGCGATCGCGCCCATCGCCAGAAGTACGCGCCCCACGGTAGTCGCCGGCCTCCACCAGCGCGCTTTCGGTTTGGCGAAGCGGTCTTTGGTCGGCCGCAGAATCCCATCGCCATCCGGATCGTCGAACTCCAGCGGCATGCCCGGACCGCCGCGCCGGCCCGCTGCCGGGGGGCGAAATTGTCCTGTCAGCGGCGAGCCCTCCCGCGTACGCCGCGGGCGAAGCTCGGCGGGTGGATCGTCCTCCCACAACAGGGGTCGATTTGTGGTGTTCCCTTGGTTGGTCACGCTGAACAGAGTGGTGAGAGTCGTGATGCAATCCCAGAAAGCTTTGGCCCTTCTGAGACTGCCGCAGATTTCACTATAGAACGCGGTTTCCTGCAGGTTTTACGCGGGGTTTATGGGGGTATCTGAAGGGTAACGGGGAGGGCCAAAAATTCGTTGCGAAAATCAAAAAACTGTGGAAAATCGGTCCGTAATCTGCCGTCAGCGCATTTGCCCTTCGAGCGCCGACAGAATCTGCGGCGCGAGTTGGCTCACGCTCCCCGCGCCCAGCGTCAGAATCATGTCGCCTTCCCGCGCCGCCGCGGCAACCGCTTGCACCGCCTCGCCGAACTCGGCCGCATATCGCACGTGCGGCCCCTCAATTCGCTCGGCCAGTCGTTCCGCCGTAACGCCGGCGATCGGTTCCTCACTCGCCGCGTAAATTGGCAGCACGATCACCGTATCCGCATCCTTGAACGCGCTGCAAAACTCTTCCAGAAGATCCTTCGTCCGTGTATACCGGTGCGGCTGAAACACAACGTGGACTCGCCCGCGGTTGTACGCGCGCGCCGCTTCCAGGGTCGCCCGGATCTCCGTCGGATGGTGCCCGTAATCGTCCACAACAACAACGCCGCACGCCTTACCCCGCTGCTGAAAGCGCCGGTCCACGCCGCGAAAGCTCCCGATCCCCTCAGCAATTTTCTCCAGCGGAACTTCAAGCTGCCGCGCAATCGCCACCGCCGCCGTTGCGTTTAGTACATTGTGCTGCCCCGGCACATGCAGCTCGAACGGCCCCAGCGGTCCCATAGACGTATGCACCTGGAAGCGCGAGAAACAACCCGCCTGCCCTGCTTCGCCGTCCACCATCTTGCAAGCGCCCAGCAATTCCAATCGGAAATCTGCCTCTGCCGCCAAGCCGTACGTCAACACCCTCCGCCGCACGCACGGCAAAATCCCCTTCAGCAGCACATTGTCCACACACGCAGTCACCGCTCCGTAAAACGGCACGCGATCCATGAATTCTACGAACGCGCGCTCGACGTCGGCCATGTCCTCGTAGCAATCCATGTGCTCGCGATCGAGATTCGTCACCACCGCCAGAATCGGCGACAGCTTCAAAAACGATCGGTCGCTCTCATCGGCCTCCGCTACCAGATAACGGCCTGTCCCCAGCCGCGCATTCGAGCCCATCGCGTCCACGCGACCGCCTACCACCACGGTCGGATCGAGACCGCCCGCTGTAAGCGCGGCCGCCACCATCGATGTGGTCGTCGTCTTGCCGTGCATCCCCGCAACCGCGATTCCGTACTTCAGCCGCATCAGCTCGGCCAGCATCTCCGCGCGCGGGATCACAGGAATCTTCTGCGCGTGCGCCTCCACCACTTCGGGATTGTTCCTGCTTACTGCGGAGCTCGTCACCACCACCGTCGCGCCTGCCACGTTCGTCGCGTCGTGCCCTTCGTAAACGGTCGCTCCCAGATGCGCCAGCCGGTCCGTCGCCGCGCTGCGTTTCAAGTCCGACCCCGACACTTTCATGCCCAGGTTCAGCAGGATCTCGGCGATGCCGCTCATGCCGATCCCGCCAATCCCGATGAAGTGCGCGTGCTGCGATGTAGCAAACATTTGGCTGAAAACTCAGGTTAGCAGAGAGCAGGGGGCACGGATCACGTCTCGGAGATCAGAGACCACGGACGAGGGAAAAAACAGCGGGGTGCTCCAAGTTCGGCGCGCTTTTGTTCTTGCGCCTAACCTGGGATGCAAGGAGAACTCTGAATCGCGATGGAAAGCGAACTCGGGGTAACGCAGCAATCGATCGCAGCGCAAGAACTATTCCCCTGAAACCTGCCCCCTGATCCCTGCCGTTCACGGTAGCGTGTACTCCAGGTCGTACGTGTGCTGCCCATTTTCGATCTTGATCGTGAACGAGCCCTCGATGCCCTTCAGCTCGCCCGTTCCCGATCCCGGCACCACAATCACTTGCATCTGCGGCCCCTTTCCATCGATTGTGGCAAAGTGCTGCAGCGCGAAGGTCCCGCTCTTGTCGTCAAGCGTGCCCGTCACCATTTCAATCGCGACGTATCCCGCCGCTCCCTGCTTGGGATCGCCGCCCGTGAACATCTCGCCTGACGTCGTCGCCTCCAGGTCGCCGTGGATCTTCTTGTTGATCGTGAATCGCCCCACTCCCTCGGCAGGTGCTGGCGTGAGTGGGCGAATATCCACCGTGAAGGTGCCGTGTGCGTTGTGCATCTGAACCTCCTTTTCAACCGTGCTTCCGGTGCGATATCACGCTGTGCGTTGGCGGCAGGTGGAAGCAACTCCACCTCAGATTATCGCTTTGGAGCGAGTTGCTCCAGAACGCGGCAGAAGTCAAAAAGTTGCGCATTTTTATTTTCATTCCGCACCCGCAACCTTTCCTCCTGCCTGTGTTTGCATAGGGCAGAACGGTTAGCCAGAGGGGCAGCAGGAACCAAGCTCCTGGGTGGTGGCAAACCGTTGGCGATTCGTAATTCCGATCGCCTGGAATGGAGGATATATGGGCAGCATGAAGAAGTGGATGTTAGGAGCAGCTCTCGCAGCAGGAACTTTGGCATTGACCGCGGCGCCCGCACAGGCGGCGCGGATCGGCGTATTCGTCGGCGCCGGCGCCCCCGTGGCTAACGTTCCGCCTAGCCCCGGGCCGGGATACGCCTGGGTCGGTGGCTACTGGGCGAATGGATATTGGGTTCCGGGCTACTGGAACTTCGTAGGCGCCGGGATCGGCCATCCGTACTTCGGCGGCCGCATCGTCGTCGATCGCGGGCCGGCTTTCTATCACCGAGACTTCGACCGGCGTGACTACGATCGCCACTTTGACCGCGACGAACATTTTCGCAGGTAGTTCCTCCTTCTTCTGCCTGCTTCCCACGGCCTCTCCAAAACTGGAGAGGCCGCTTTTTATGCGCCTTTTCGCCTTTTTCCGCGTCTTATGAGTGGCGATGATTGCACTCGCGCGGGGGCGGTTCTATGCGCCAAGTCGCTGAAATCGGAGATCGTTTCGCTCATTCCGCCCGCTGAAGATTCTTTTACCGGACCGCAACAAAAGAGCGAAAACGTTGTTTAACGATATGTAAGCCGGCCGAGAACGAAGACAGAAAGGCCGGAAGGGTGCTGGCACTGGAGGGGACTCCGGGTCCCAGTCCGGAATATCCGGGACAGGGCAGCACAAGGAGGGCGGTATGAAGAAGTTCCGCTTGGTTTTGCTGGCAATGTTTGCGGTTCTGCCGTTTGCCGTTACGGCAAACGCCCAGGTTGGAGTTGGCATTGGGGTTGGCCCGGCAGTGGTCGATCCCGGCTACGGCTATTACGCTCCGCCGGATTGTGAATGGGGCTACTATTCCTATTACCCATATGCTTGCGCTCCATACGGATACTACGGTCCCGGTTGGTTCGATGGCGGTATCTTTATCGGCGCCGGACCCTGGTACGGCTGGGGCCGCGGCTACGGGTGGGGCCGTGGCGGATACGGATACGGTCGCGGCGGCTACGGTTATCGCGGCGGATATGGATACGGTCGCGGCGGATACGCCTACGGCGGACGCGGGGGCTATCAACGGCCGCACGGATACGCTGGCGGCAGTCGCTCGCGGATATGCGGGCGGTGGTGTCGCTCGCGGATATGCCGGTGGAGGCGTAGCCCGTGGATATGCTGGCGGTGGTGGTGTAGCACGCGGATATGCTGGCGGTGGTGCTCGTGGCTTTAGTGGCGGCGCTCGCGGGTTCAGCGGTGGAGGCGGCGGTGGCTTCCACGGCGGAGGCGGCGGCCATGGTGGTGGTGGCGGCGGACGCCGCTAATTCAGGCATCGTAATGGGCGGTCGTATTCCGCCCATTCCTGGGAAAGGCTCGCTGGCATTGGCCGGCGGGCCTTTTCTTCTTTCTCTTACGCGGAGCCTTGCCGGATTCTTCGCGCTCTTTTTGCGCAAAGCGCGGTAATCAGCCGACTCGCGAGGTGCCCCTTCCTCGCCGGGTCTTTGTTTTTGCGGCTAAGGTGAGATAAATAGGGAGCTCGGCCCCGATTTTGGGACCCGGGACTGAATCAAGCCTGTTCCCCATTCCCTATTCCCTGTTTTTCCCCATCTCCGCCAGCCGATCCGCCATCCTCTCGGCCGCCCCCGGATGCGCCTGCGTCCGCGCCGCAGCAGACATCGCCGCCAATCGCTCGGGCGCCACAAGCAGGCCAATCAGCGCATCGAGTAGTTTCCCCGGCACCGCGAGATCCGTCTCCGTCAGCATCACGGCCGCACCGCCTGCAACCATCGCTTCGGCATTGCGCCGCTGGTGCTCATCGGTCGCCGCGGCAAAGGGAACCAGCAGCGCCGGCTTGCCCGCCGCCGCCTCTTCGGCCACAGTCGTCGCTCCGCTGCGCGACAGCATCAAGTGCGCGCGCGCAAACTCCGCGGCCATCGGGTCGAGAAACGCCCTCACCTTCCAACGCGTTTTGTCGGCGACGCTCGCCTCATACGCGGCGAGCGTCGGTTCGAAATTTCGCAGCCCGCTCTGGTGCAGAACCGTCAGGCCCGGCACGGCATCCAGCAGTGGTTTGATGATCTGCGGCACATTCATGTTAAACAGCCGCGCGCCCTGCGATCCGCCAAATACCAGCAGATGCGGCGCGCCCGTTGGCGGCTGCAGCGAGAAAAACTCCGGCCGCACTGGAACGCCCGTCACCTCCGCGTTGCGGAACCACTTGGCCGCCGCCTGGAAATTGATCGCCGCAGCCTGCACGTGTTTGCCGACGAGCCGGTTCGCAAAGCCCGGCATCGCATTCGGCTCATACGCCATCGCCGGAATTTTCATCCACAGCGCCGCCGCCATCGCCGGGCCGGACGCATACCCACCCACGCCCAGCACTGCGCCAGGACGGAACTCGCGCATGATCTTCCTGCAATGGAGGACGCTGCCCGGCAACCTCACCGTGGTCCGAAAACGCGTCATCAAGGACACGCTCTTCAGCGGACCTACATCGATCAACCGCAGCTCGAATCCGGCCTCGGGAACCAGCCGCGTCTCGAGGCCCCGCGCCGTTCCGACAAAAAGAATCTGCGCTCCGTGCCGCTCCACCAGCTCGCGCGCTACCGCCAGCGCGGGAAACACATGCCCGCCCGTTCCGCCGCCGGCAATGAGAATTCGCAGTTCAGCTTCATGGCTCGCTGCCCTGATCGTCTGAGTTCCTTGTCTCTATCTCTCGCTGCTCTCACTCCGCCTGCCGCGCTAATATTCAGCAGTATCCCGATGCTCGCCAGCGTGCAAAACAGCGACGTCCCTCCGTGCGAGATCAGCGGCAGCGGAATCCCCTTGGTGGGAACCAGCGACAGCACCACGCTGATATTGAAGAACGCCTGCAGCAGAATCGTCAGTCGTGATGCCGAACGCCACCAGCCGCGCGAACGGATCGCTGCACCGAAACGCCGCGCGCAGCCCGCGCACGCCAAACACGACGAAACAGCAACACGATGAACATGGCGCCCATGAAGCCCAGTTCCTCGGCGATGTTGGCAAAGATAAAGTCGGTCGAGGCCTCGGGCAGATAGAACAGCTTCTGCATCCCTTCCATGTAGCCGCGGCCGGTCAGCCCGCCGGTTCCCACCGCGATCAGCGACTGGTTAATGTGGAAGCCCGCGCCCTGCGGATCGGCCTCGGGATTGAGAAACACCAGCATCCGCTCCCGCCGCCAGGCACCATGAGCAGCAGCGCGGCCAGCGCCGGCACCGCCGCGCGCACGCCGCCCAGCAGGTACTTCCACTCCATGCCCGCCAGCACCAGCATCATCGCCGTCACGCCGGCCAGCACCAGCGCCGTGCCCAGGTCGGGCTGCGCAACCACCAGCAGGATAAACAGCACCGGAATCACTGCCGCCGGCAGCAGCGTCTGCCGCCAGTCGCGCATGGCGTCAAGCCGGTTGTGCAGAAACCACGCCAGAAACAGCACCAGCACCGGCTTCGCAATTTCAGACGGCTGAAATGTGAAGAACTCGCCAAAGCGAATCCAGCGATGCGTATTATGCGAGCCCGGCATGAAAAAAACCAGCACCAGCAGCAGCGTGGTCACGCAGAGCGCGGGATAGATGAATCGCGGCGACTTGTAGTGGCTCACGTCCATGTGCATCAGCACCAGCATGGCCAGCACGCCAACCAGCGGCCCACACCGCCTGCCGGCAGCACATATATGTACGGCGAGTGATACCGCTCCTGGGCCACCACCGCCGACGCGGAGAATACCATCACCAGCCCCGCCACCACCAGCAGCAGCGTGGTGAAGAACAGCCATTTGTCTACCCCGACCCGTTTCGCCATATCGATCTCTACGCGTTCTGTCCCACTTTCCAATCGCGCTGCTCGTTCACGAGCTGCTTGAACACGCGGCCCCGCTGCTCGTAATTCTCAAACTGGTCGAAGCTGGAGCACGCCGGCGCCAGCAGCACCACCTCGCCGGGCCGCGCCGCAGCCGCCGCGGCGCTCACCGCCGTGGCCAGCGTCTCGCAGGATTGATCGGCACCACTCCCGCGCAGCTGCGACTCGATCTTGCCGCCGCCGCGCCGATGGTGTAAACCGCGCGCACCCGCTCCCGCAGCAGCGGTGCAAGCGGCGCATAGGCCGCACCCTTGTCCTTGCCGCCGAGAATCAGGTGAACCCCGCCCGGAAACGCCGCAATCGCCTTCGCCGTCGCGTCCACGTTGGTGGCCTTCGAGTCGTTGTAGATACTCCACGCCGTTGATCGTGGCCACAAACTCCAGCCGGTGCTCCACCGCCTTGAATTTCGCAATCGCTCGCGCGATCGCGCTCAGCCGGCGCGCCGGCCAGCCGTGCCGCGCACACCGCCGCCAGCACATTCTCCACGTTGTGCTCGCCCTTCAGCGGAATCTTCTCGAGCGGCAGGATTCGCTCGATCTCCGTTCCCGGCCCGGAGCGATAGACCACATCGCCGCTCCTCCACCCACGCGCCCTGCTCTACCGCGTGCTCCGTCGAGAACCAGTACACGGGGGCTCGCGACCGCGCCGCAGCCTCGGCGGTGCGCGCGTTGTCGGCATTCAGCACAGGCGAAATCGCTCGCGTCCTGCGCGGCAAAGATGCGCTCCTTCGCCGTCGCATAATTCTCAAAGGTGCCGTGCCGGTCCAGATGATCGGGCGTGATGTTCAGGATCACCGCGATCTGCCGGATGAAACTCGATCGTGCTCTCCAGCTGAAAGCTTGACACCTCCAGCACCGACCAGGTGTCGTCCGTGCTCTCTTCCATCAGACCCACCACCGCAACGCCGATGTTGCCGGCCACCAGCGTTGGATATCCCGCCTCCTTCAGAATCTCGCCCGCCAGCGCCGTAGTCGTCGTCTTCCCGTTCGATCCCGTAATCGCCAGAATCTTTCCTTTCAGAAAACGCGCGGCCAGCTCCAGCTCGCCGATCACCGGCCGGCCAAAATTCCTCGCCTGCACCAGCTCCGGCGTATCCAGCGGAACGCCTGGACTCACCACAATCAGGTCCTGGCGGCGGAAGGTCAGCAAGCCATGCCCGCCCGCCTCCACCATGATTCCCTCTTCCAGCAGCGCCGGAATCTCCTTGGCCAGCGACTCCGCGCTGCGGATATCGGACACCGTCACCTGCGCGCCCTTGTGGCGCAAAAACAGCGCCGCCGCCAGCCCTGACTTTCCCAGGCCCACCACCAGAACCTTCTTTTGCCCTTTAGTTCCATCATCTCGATCGTTCCTTAAGGCGGGTGCCGCCATTCGCGCCGCTGCCTTATGTTTTTGCAGGCTAGAGTGGGTTTCATGCGACAACTTTATTGTGCACCGCGCGCCGAGCGCGCGCGCCGCTTTAGCGCAATTTCAGTGTAGTGAGTGCAAACAATGCAAACACCAGGGCGCCGATCCAGAAGCGAACGATCACCTTCGATTCGCTCCAGCCCAGTTGCTCAAAGTGGTGATGCAGCGGAGCCATCTTGAAGATGCGCTTCTTGCGCAGCTTGTAGCTGCCCACCTGCAGCAACACCGAGAGCGCCTCGATCACAAAAATGCCGCCGATGAACGGCAGCAGCAGCTCCTGCCGGATAATGATAGCTACGGTGCCGATTGCCCCCCCCAGCGCCAGCGAGCCCACGTCGCCCATGAAGATCTCAGCCGGATGCGCGTTGTACCAGAGAAAACCGATCGACGCGCCCACCATCGAACCGCAAAACACCGTGACCTCGCCGACCATGGGCATGCGCTCCAGCTCCAGATAATCGGCGAAGACCACGTGGCCGCTGACATAAGTGAGCACCGCCAGCGCGCCCGCCGCAATAATCGTGCAGCCAATCGCCAGCCCATCCAGTCCGTCGGTCAGGTTCACGGCATTCGACGAGCCCACCAGCATCAGCATCACCCACAGCACGAACGGCACAAACGCGAACCACGCCAGATGCGGAATCGTACTCGGCCATCCGTGCCACAGTAAATCCGGCCGCAGGCTCTTGATAAACGGCACCGAAAGCCTCGTGTTGAACATCTGGAGCTGGTCCAGCACCACCAGCGCCACCGCCACCAGCGCCCCGGCAAGCCCCTGCCAGAACAGTTTGGCGCGCGCCGTCAATCCCAGGCTGCGCCGCTGCACCACCTTGATGTAATCATCGGCAAAACCGATCGCCCCGAACGCGAGCGTCGAGAATACCGTGATCCATATGAACGGATTGGCCGGATCGGACCACAGCACCGTGGGCAGCAGAATCGCAATGCAGATCAGCACGCCGCCCATCGTCGGCGTCCCCGTCTTCTTCTGGTGCGACTGCGGCCCGTCCTCTCGCACAAACTGCCCGATCTGGAACTCCCGCAGCTTTTGAATTACCCACGGGCCGATAAACAGCGCAATCAGCAGCGCCGTAAGCGAAGCAAAAGCAGTGCGGAAAGTCAGGTAACGGAAGATCCGGAACGGGTGGAAGAACGGAAACAGCTTTTCGTACAGCAGCCAGTAAAGCAAGCATCCTCCAAACCTGATGAGGCGGGATTCAGCTTGATTCTACAAGCTAGGGGACGTCTGCCTGTTGCCCATCCTTATCCGCAGTTTCTCTCGGAAAGCGTGGGATCTAGACCTCGCTCCCCCCGATCGTCCAACCATCCGTGTCGGGGTGCCCTACAACCGCCCTGCTACCCGGAAAGACAAACTCGGGCGCACGTTAAACTGGAATGGAAGAGGCTCGCCCACACCCCACCCTTCCATACGGAGAGGAACAACGAGATGAAGCAGTTTGTGATTGCAGGGCTGTTTTTGGCCCTTGTGTCAAGTTATGCGGAAGCGCAGACCAATGCCGGCGAGCAGAAGCCCGAACCCAGCCTGCCTTTCAATATGACCCAGGTGGCGACCTTCGATCTGCCTTGGCGCATTGCCTTCCTGCCCGACGGGCGGATGTTGATTACCGAGAAGGTCGGCCCTCTGTGGCTTGTGACGCAGCAAGGAGCCAAGACGCCCGTCACGAATGTGCCTGCCGTTCTGTCGAGAGGACAAGGCGGTATGCTGGGCGTCTTCCTTTCTCCGCATTACGCCAAGGATCACGACGTTTACCTCACCTATGCAGAGCCGGGCGACGGCGGTTCGAGCTTGGCGCTTGCGAGGGCCAAGTTGAAGATCGGCCAGGATACGGCGAGCCTCGAAGGGCTTCAGGTGATCTGGCGCGATGGCGAACGGGGCCAGGGCGGACAATTCGGTGCGCAGGTTGCTTTTTCCCCGGATGGCCGTTACCTGTTCCTTACCTCCGGTGACCGGCAGCGGATGACGCCGGCCCAGGATCCGAACCAGCCGCTCGGCAAGATTCTCCGCCTCACGCTCGATGGCAAACCGGCACCAGGCAATCCCATGGCGGGCAAAACCGGCGCGGCTACTGTACCCGTAATCAACCCGCCCGGTGACACCGAAGCAGCGAAGACCGCTCCCGTGATCAGGACCTATACATTTCCTGGGCCGAACCTGACACCGTCGGAGACTTGGACTTCAGGTCATCGTACGCCTTATGGCCTTGCCTTCGGTCCCGACGGTCGCCTGTGGGAGGTCGAACATGGCCCGCGCGGCGGCGATGAGCTGAACCTGATCGAGCCAGGCAAGAACTACGGCTGGCCGCTGGTCTCCTACGCGGTCAACTACAACGGAGTGCCGATCCCCAGTCCGGATACGCGCCCCGATCTGGCGAAGCCTGTCATTTACTGGACGCCGGTTATCGCGCCAGGCAATCTCATGTTCTACAAAGGCGCAATGTTCCCGCAGTGGAATGGCTCTGCCCTGGTGAGCGGGTTGGCGACCAAGTCCATCGTCCGCATTACCTTCGACGGCAACGGCGGTGCCACAGCAGTCGAACGCTGGGATGTCGGTCACCGCGTCCGCGACGTTGAAGTTGCACCTGACGGCGCTCTTTGGATGCTTGAGGATTCTCGTTCCGGCGGCCTGTTCCGCCTGACCCCGAAGCAGCCCTGAAGCATTCGCTGTAACCAGAGCGGTAGCTGATCGCGCGAAAGATGGATGAGGTCCTCGTTGCGCCTGCCAAGGTGCCTCACCCTCGGCGCGCAGTCAAGGCCTCTCCTCCAGGAACGATTCGTCATGAAATCGTGCTATTCTGCTGGCGCTGAACTCTGCCGGTTAAGTCCGCCCCTAGGCCTTCAACTCAGGACTTACCCTTCAGCCGGAAACGAAGCGAGGTGAATCATGTCCAAATTTTCGGTCATTGCTTTTGCAACTCTCATCACTGGCCTGCTGTGCTGTGCCCCAGCGGAGCCGGCCCAGATCTCCGTCAGCATCGGAGTGGCGCCGGTGTGCCCCTATGGCTACTTCTCATACGCCCCATACGATTGCGCGCCTTACGGTTACTACGGGCCCGATTGGTTTGTTGGCGGCGTATTTCTCGGAGCCGGCCCCTGGTTCCACGGCCCCGCGCACTTCTCGGGCCATGTCGACAACCGCTTTGACCCGCGTCACGGTTACAAAGGACCGATGCCTGGGCGTGGAGATCAGCCGAACAACAACTTCCGCGGCAACGAAGCCAGGGATGGCAGAGGCAATGTAGTCAAAGAGAGTCATCCCCCCACGAATGAACATGCGCTCCCGGGGCATTCGAGCGGTGGCCATGCGCCAAGCGGCCATTCCCAGGGACACCACTAGAACTGGTTGCATCAACAGCTCTTTGAAAGGACATGACTTCCCGGCGTCCCCGGCGACGGATCTTCGTCGCGGGGGCTCCGCTTTCACTGTGTCTTTATTTTTGGCGGGTGGCCCGGCCTGCGCAAATCAAAATCGGGGTGCCCCATCCGAGTTTGGCTTGGGTCGGGATATCGCGCGCTTCAGCACTCAACAGACGCAAGCCCCAGGCGCGAGACTGGCGATACCGCGCCAACCATCTTTTTAGAAACAATCCACGCGGCCTGAGCCGCGTTCAATCCGCGCCCTGGGATCGATCTGCCTCTTCCCCGAGTACCTCGGCCAAGATCGCTTCCCAAAAGCCGACGACTCGACTGGAACGCATCAAATCCACCCGCAAGTCAGGACTTTAACCTTCCCGCGATTCAATCACTCCAAGGCTTCTGTGATGCCATATTCGGGCTTTAAAAAGCTCGCTTCACTGTTGTCAAAGGATTTCGTAGACGCTCATTCCGGAGTTCAATCCTTCACCCCTAACCCGCGTGAGAACTTCTGGAATCCGCTGATCGGAAGGGCTCGGAGTGCAATGCAGAATCCGGCAAATGGTAGCATGTGCCATAGTCCTTCCCCGGCTCTTCATATGCCCCTGTTCCGATTCGGTGAATTCGAGTTAGACGAGCAGACTCTCGAGCTGCGCAGGAAAGGCGCGCCCGTCCGCGTTCAGCAGCAACCGGCCCGCGTTCTGGCATTTCTCCTCAGTCACCAGGGCAACCTGGTTACGCGGCAGCAGATTCAAGACGCGATTTGGGGCCAGGACACCTTCGTAGATTTTGAACAGAGCTTGAACTTTTGCATTCGGCAAATCCGCATCACGCTCACTGACCACGCCGAAAAGCCGATATTCATCGAAACACTCCCAAAGCTTGGCTACCGTTTCATTGGACCCGTTGAGCGGATCGGTGACTTCGCGCCGAAGAAAGGACATGATCGCATCCGGATTGGAGTCCTGCCGATTGAGGATCTGGGTGGGTTGGCCGAGGACTATTTCGCTATCGGGCTTGACCGAAGATATGATTTCGGCGCTTTCGCAAATCGATCCTGCAAGACTTCGCGTGACAGTTGGCCCTCGTTCGCCAGGCGGAATTCTACCCAAAGAGGAACTTGATCGTCTGCAGCGGGAATTCGATCTCGATTACCTGCTGCGTGGTTCGGTTCGGCGCTCTGCAGATGCGATTCGCATCACTGCTCAATTGGTCGATCTAAGAGACAAGAGCGTGATGTGGTCGGAAGTTTATGATCGCAAATCATCTGATCTGCTCGGTGTGCAGGAAGAGGTAACCAGAAGGGTCAGTCAGTCTCTGGCGTTGGAACTGCTTCCGGGAGCGGCTGTGGGATCAAGGAAGTATGCGCGATCCTCTGCCGCGTATGACGCTTACCTGAAAGGCCGCTTCTTCTGGCATAAGATGACGCCCGACGCGATTCGCAGCAGCATCGCACATTTCAATGAAGCTCTGACAGATCGATTCTCGATTTGCGCCCGCCTATGCAGGGCTAGCCGACTGCTACGCGCAGATGGGTTCGATCAGACTTGGAATGCTGAAACCCTTTGAGGCGCTCGAGAAAGCGCGGCCATGCCTGCAGCGTGCAATGGAGCTCGATGACACCATGGCCGAAGCGCACTGCACATCGGCATTGATCAAGATTTGGTACGATTTTGACTGGGCTGGGGCGGAACGGGAGTTTAAGGTGGCGATTAGCCTCGACCCAGGTCAGGTCACCGCTCTGCTTTGGCAATCTCTGTATCTGAGCGCAATGGGCCGACACCAGGAAGCCCTCGCCTCGGCGCAGAGGGCAAGAGACTCCGAGCCGCTATCCCCGATTGTCAACATGTACCTTGGCGTAGCCCGCGCGCATGCGGGGCAGTACGATCTTGCCATTCGCCAGCTGAACCAGACGGTCGAATTGGATCCGCATAACTACCGGACCTTTATGTTCCTGGGAAGAACGCTCGCCTGGGTCGGCCGCTGCGATGATGCCATGAAGGCGTTTCAGAAGGCCCTTTGTATCAATCCTGACAATTTGGAAGCGCTCGCCTTCATGGGTGCCATGAAAGCACGCATCGGCGACCGGCAGGGCGCTCTCAGAATTATGAAGCGGGTAATTGCCGCAGGGGCCAAAACCGAGCCGGCAATACTGGTGGCGCACATTCTTGCGAACCTGGGCGAAGCTTCGCAGATGTTCGAATGGCTGCAGAGGTCTGTCGAGCAACGGTCGACGCCCATTTATCTAGCGATCATAAGCCAGGAATTCGTTCCGTATCATTCCGATCCGCGCTTCCATTCCTTCCTGGCTTCGATTGGCCTGTCGCACCTGGCCAGGAGCTAAGGTGTGGGAAGGATGTTCTGGTTGAATTGGAAGAAGTTGTCTGGATCGAATTTCTTCTTGAGTTCCGCCAGTCGCCCGTAGTTGACGCCATACGAAGCGCGCACCGCCGCAGATCCCTCATCGCCGAGATAGTTTACATAACCGTCCGATGCGCCAAGACCTTCAAGCAGCGATGCAAAGCCCCGCGCCCAATCGATGCATTTCTCGGCCAGGCCTGGATCGGTCCATGCGCAAATCACGTTGACGCTGTAATGCGTACGTCGCAGACCGAAGGCGGTTTCAGTGGCTGGAACTCGACTTGCCGCACCGTGCATGTGTTCGAGAATCACTTGTGACTGCTCGGTTGGCAGGCTCTCCGCCAGGTCGACGATGGCGCGAATTGCTTCATCGGTGAGTTCGCGGAGGAAGGGGCATTTGAAGTAATAATGCAAACCGGCGGGAGCCGTAAAATCGAGCATCGACTGAATTTCGGTGTACTTCTTTTCGCCAGTAAGGTCCACTGCCGGCGGCTCGGTCAGGTAGAACTGTCTGCCGGCATTGGCGCCTTCTGAGCCTGATCCGCTATGACACATGGCGATGGCCGCCATGGGCTGTCCATGGCCGATCATCAGTGCGGCATATGCCGTCAATTCATCGGGAGCCCTGTAAGTGACATCGCGATAACGGCGCAGCAGGTCAATAGCACTGCTTCGGGGATAAAGCAGCAGGCCGCCATGCACCGACTGGAGCGGATGAAGGCGGAACTCAAGCGCGGTGACGATGCCGAAGTTACCGCCTCCGCCACGAATGGCCCAGAACAAATCTTCATTCTGCGACGCACTCACAGACAGGTGTGCCCCGTCGGCGCTGACCAAGTCGGCAGAGATCACGTTGTCGCAGCTCAATCCAAACTTGCCCATCAGCCAGCCGAGACCGCCGCCGAGAGTCAAACCGCAGACTCCCGTAGAAGAAATCACGCCTCCCGTGGTGGCTAACTGGTACCGCTCGCACTCCCGGTCGAACTCTGCAAATCTCGCGCCGCCTTGCGCAACCACGGAATGAGCACCTGGATTTACCTGGATTCCATTCATGAGGGAGAGGTCAATCATCATGGCATCGTTTGCCACTGACTTTGCCGGCGACGCTGTGGCCGCCTCCGCGCACGCAGACGGCAAGCTTCTCTTCACGGGCGATGCGCACAGCCTGCATGACATCGGCAGATACTGTTCGGCCGGACGATCAGGGCTGGTTTGCGGTCGATCATGCCGTTCCAGACGCGGCGCGCAGCATCAAATTCCGGATCTCCGCCAGCGAGCACCTGGCACTGGAGCTTGGCACGAATCGCTGGATGGTTGCACGGGATCACTCTCCGTTGGATCGGTCGTTTATGCATGGAGGGTAGCACAGGCTTATCTGGAATCTTGCCTGAGTTTTCAATGAGGTCGCAGTTCCGATCAAACTCAGCCGTAACTCATTTCCCGCTCATTTACGCGATGGAACTTGCGGCACAGAATCGCTTTCAACAACGGCGTATTCGAGGGTGGAAGCGCCAATCCCAAAACTGGAGGAATTCTCATGAAAGGCAAAAGATTTCTAGCAATTTGCGGCTTCAATGGCCGGACTGGCACTCGCAACCATGTTTGTCCCTAGCGCACATGCGGGCTGCGGCCTCTATAGTCCGGGGTCTCACGGCGTCAGTTGGCAGCCCCAGATCGGCTCGCCGCGGCTCTTACGGGCGGCTTTCATCACCACCGACGATGATGACTTCTCACGCGAACCCAGCATCGTCGGAACCTGGAAAGAGCATTGGATCTCCGAAGGCAGCGATGGAATCCCGGACGGCACCGAGGTCGATGCTGGCTACGCTCAGTGGCACAGTGACGGCACGGAGATCAATAACTCCGGCCTGCGAGCTCCTATGACGGGCAACGTTTGCCTCGGTGAATGGATAAGAACCGGAGCGCGCACCTATCAGTTGAACCACTTCGGAATCTCGTACGACTCCACTGGCCTCAACCTCGTCGGCCCCGCCCGCATTCAGCAATGGCTAACCATCAATCCCGAAGGCAATGCAACCTCGGGAAAATTCACCATCGATCAGTGGGACGAGTCCGGCAATTTGCTGGCTCACGTGCAGGGCAATCTCACCGGAACCAGAGTCACCATGGAAACCGGATTCCAGAAAGTTGAGTAAGTTAAATCCTGATTTGCAATCGCGGGTCTCGCTCGGCGTTGTCCCTTTGAAGCGTGACCTGCGTTTGCAGATCGGAACGCAAATCGCGACCGGTTAAGGCTTGTGCCAGGTACATGTCCAGGCCAGTCATATCAGGCTCGCGCAGTTTGTGGCAATGAAGCCAAATGCGATACGGACACCCCCAGCGGCGCAGCATTGTCGCTGGGGGTAGTTTCTGCGCCGGGCAGAGCGCCTTGCCCATTGCTTCCGCCCACGTTTTCTCGCCGACGCGTGGCCCGGCCTACGCAAATTAAAATCGGAGTGCCCCATCCAGGCTTTGCTTGGGTGGGATTTTGCTCCGTCAACTCCTCCACGCTCCAACTCCCCCCATCCCGCTCATTCCAAACACAATCCTTTTCCGCCAACTTTGCTGATTATTTCCGGCAAATCGCTAGACTGGAGTCAGGTGTCAAGGATCGGCAGGCCCGGCGTCAGAGACTAGAATGCCAGGGCCGAAAGGTGGCCCGTAAGTCGTTGATTCTGCCTATATTAGCTATTAACACCTTTAGAATCAATGGGTTGAGGTAAACGATCCAGGGTACAAGCGATTGAAACTAAACCCTTTAGCCCCACAATGGTGGGGGGGAGGGGGTATCTGAAATGGTGGCGACCGGGGACAAACCTGACAGATTGGACCGGGGACATGGTTGACACTGCCGAACAAGCCGGGCCCGCCCCTCGTGCCGGACCAGACAAGCCTGCGAACGAGGGACCCGCCGCCCATTGCCAATGGCTACTTGCCACAGGCTTCCTCTCTCAACGCGTCTTCGCCACTTCCTCCACCGTTACCGGATCGAGGAACGGCATCTGCGCGCGCAGTTGTTTGCCGACGATTTCGACCGGATGCTTCGCCTCGGCCTCGCGGAAGGCCAGAAACTCCTTGCGGCCGGAGTTCTGGTCGGCGAGGAACTTCTTCGCAAACGTCCCATCCTGAATCTCCGCCAGGATCTGCTTCATCGCCTTGCGGCTCTCGGCGCCGACCACGCGCGGACCGCTCACGTAGTCGCCGTATTCGGCCGTATCGCTGAATCGAGTAGCGCATGTACGCAAGCCCGCCGCGATAGATCAGATCGACGATCAGCTTGAGCTCGTGCAGCACTTCGAAGTACGCGCTCTCCGGCTGATAGCCCGCCTCGACCAGCGTCTCGTATCCGGCCTTGATGAGCGCGCTCACGCCGCCGCACAGCACGGCCTGTTCGCCGAAGAGGTCCGTCTCGGTCTCTTCCTTGAATGTCGTCTCCAGCACTCCGGCGCGGGTGCCGCCAATGCCCTTCAGGTAGCTGAGGCAAAGCGCATGAGCCTTGCCGGTCGCGTCCTGATGGACCGCGATGAGGCACGGCACGCCGCCGCCCTCCGTGAAGACCTCGCGCACGCGATGCCCCGGCGCTTTGGGCGCTGCCATCCCGACGTCGATGCCGGGGGCCGGCACGATGGTCTTGAAGTGAATATTGAATCCGTGCGCGAACATCAGCAGCGTGCCCGGCTTCAGATTCGGCCCAATCTCTTCGGCATAGAACTTGGCCGCCGTCTGATCCGGCACCAGGATCATGACCACGTCAGCCCACTTGGTCGGCTTCGGGGACCGTCGTCACTTCAAGGCCCGCCTTCTGCGCCTTGGCAATCGATTTCGAATCGGGCGCCAGGCCCACCTTCACCTGCACGCCGGAATCTTTCAGGTTCAGCGCGTGCGCATGCCCCTGCGAGCCGTAGCCGATGATGGCCACTTTCTTGGCCTGGATCAGGGACAGATCGGCATCGTGATCGTAATAAGTCTTCGCCATTTTGTCTGATTCTTCCTTTTTTGGTTGGATTTCCGTTTCTGGAGGGTCGATTCATCGCGGGTGCCCCATCCTAGCCGCGATTCTGTTTTTTGCGGCCAATGTGGGATCGACTGCTCGACCAGCATCGCCCCCACAAAGGCAATTCTTACTCCACTTCGTCCGCCACCTTCCTTCCGCGGGCATCCTCTTCGGCTCCGCACTCGCCCGCGCCCATCGCCTTCAGCACGCTGCTCACGTGATGGCCGCGCCGCATGGTCATCTTGCCGCTGCGGCAGATCTCCAGAATCCGTCCCATCGTCCTCGCGCAGCACTTCGATGAGCCCTTCGATCTTGCTCTCCACCCCGGTCATCTCGATCATGAGCGATTCCGAAGTCAGATCGACGATGCGCGCGCGAAAGACCTCAACGAGGTCGAAGATCTGCGCGCGGTTGCGCGGGGACGCGGCCACTTTGATCAACGCCAGTTCGCGCGTCACGCTCGGCGCCTGGGCGATGTCGTCCACGTCCACGACATTCTCCAGTTTAAACAGGCTGGCGCGAATGCGGTCTCCGGCCTCAGACGACGCCTCGCACACCAGAGTGAGCCGCGACAGCCCTGGCCGCTCGCTGCGCCCCACGGTGAGCGAGTTGATGTTGATATTCAGCCGCCGGAACAGCGACGCAACGCGCGTCAGCACGCCCGGCCGATCTTCAACGTATGCAACAAATGTATGCAGCATAATGAGCCTTTCTAGCTCTGGCTCGTAAACTTCTAGCTGAAGAAGTTGAAGGAGCCAAGCTCGGATCACAGCTCTTCACTTCCATGCACCCTAGTCGCAGCTTCAAGCTAGTAGCATTGTCCCTACTTGTCCTCCGCCGTTTCTTCAAGCGGATCGCTGGTCCGGCCGGCGAATCATCTCATGCAGCGCGCTGCCCGCAGGAATCATCGGGTACACCGAGTCTTCCTTTTCCACCAGGAAATTTAGCAGGTACGCGCCCGGCGCCGACCGCGCTGCTTCACCGCCTCTTCCACTTCGCCGCGCTTGCGCACCGCCCGTCCCGGAATTCCGTGCGCATCGGCCAGCTTCACAAAGTCCGGGCTCACCAGCGGCGTAGCTTCGTAATTGCGCTCGTAGAAGAACTCCTGCCACTGCCGCACCATGCCCAGGTAGCCGTTGTTGATGATGGCGATATTGATCTTCATGTTTCTCCTGCACGATGGTCGCCAGCTCCGCCGCCGTCATCTGGAATCCGCCATCGCCCGCGATCACCCAGACTTCCTTCTCCGGACACGCCATCTTGGCGCCGATGGCCGCGGGCAGCGCGAATCCCATCGTACCCAGTCCGCCGATGGTGATCAGCGTGCGCGGACTTCTCGTGGCGGAAGTACTGCGCCTCCCACATCTGGTGCTGGCCCACGTCGGTCACGATGATCGCGTCGCCGCCGGTCATGCGCCACAGATCGTGCATCACGTGCGCCGCGTACAGATGGCCGGAGTCGGGCAGGTTCTTGATGTCGTGCACCGCGACTGCGCCCTTGCTGGCCTCAATCGCCTTCAGCCACGCCGCGCCGTCGCGGCCGCGCAATTCGCGGCAGCAATTGTTCCAGCACTTCGCGCAGGTCGCCCACCAGCGCCACGTCCACTTTCACATTCTTGTTGATCTCTGCGGGATCGACCTCGATGTGAATCTTCTTCGCCTTCAGGGCGTAATCCGTCAGCTTGCCGGTCACGCGATCGTCGAAGCGCATGCCGCACGCGATCAGCAGATCGGCTTCCTGAATCGCGTGATTCACCCACGACTCGCCGTGCATGCCCATCATGCCCAGGCACAGCGGATGCGACGCGGGAAATCCGCCCAGCCCCAGCAGCGTGAGTCCCACCGGAATCTGCGCGCGCTCGGCCAGCGTGCGCACCTGCTCCATCGCGCCCGACTCCATCACGCCGTGCCCGGCCAGAATCACCGGCCGCTTCGCGTTGCGGATCAGCTCTGCCGCCTGTGCCAGCCCAGTCTCATCTACATGCAGCATGGGATGCGGGCGATACGGCTTCGGCTTGGCCGCTTCGAAATCGAACTCCGTCGCCGCCTGCTCCGCATCCTTTGTAATATCCACCAGCACCGGACCCGGCCGCCCCGAACGCGCAATCTGAAACGCGAGGCGGATCGCCGGCGCAATGTCCTCCGCGCTTGCTTCACCAGAAAATTATGCTTTGTTACCGGCAGCGTGATGCCGGTGATATCCACTTCCTGAAATGCATCCGTTCCCAGCAGCTTTGACGACACGTTGGCCGTGATGCAGACCATAGGAATCGAATCCAGCATCGCGGTGGCAATGCCGGTCACGAGGTTGGTCGAGCCGGGACCGCTGGTGGCGATGGCCACGCCCACTTTACCGGTGGCGCGCGCGTAGCCGTCTGCCATGTGTGCTGCGCCCTGCTCATGGCGCACCAGGACGTGCCGTATGGGAAACTTCCGCAACGCGTCGTACGCCGGCAGAATCGTTCCGCCGGGATATCCGAAGACGGTGTCGATGCCTTCGCCGACCAGCGTAGCCCAGATGATCTCCGCGCCCGTCAGCCGCGTCGGCAGGTTCAGATGCGCATGAGAGCCCGGCGTATTTGCAGCCGGCGCCGCTCCGCCTCCGTCCGCATCATGTGCTTGCGTCTTTGCGTTTTCCTTGTGTCCCATAACAACTCCTTGAGCCCGATGGTTGCTAACTTTTCCTATTCCCTGCTGCCTATTCCCTGCTCTTACGTCGTTGCCCCTTGCGATGCCGACGTCACCCGGTCCACATATTTGCGGAAGACGCCCTTTGGCCAGCGCAGCGCCGGTGGCTTGAAGTTTTTGAGCCGCGAAGCCATCTCCGCGTCGCTGATTTCAACATTCAATGTGCGCTTCGCGATGTCGAAGTGGATTATGTCACCCTCGCGAACTGCTGCAATCGGCCCGCCCACAAACGCCTCGGGCGCGACATGGCCCGCGGTAAATCCGCGCGTCGCCCCGCTGAAGCGGCCATCGGTCAGCAGCGCGACCTGCGCGCTCAACTCGGCGTTTGAAGAAATCGCCGCCGTCACCTGCAGCATCTCGCGCATGCCCGGTCCGCCCTTTGGCCCTTCGTAGCGAATCACCACCACGTCACCGGGCTTTATGCCGCCTGCCTGGACAACTTTGAAACAATCTTCTTCGCAATCGAAGACGCGCGCAGGTCCGCGATGCTCGTACTTACCCGCCGCAGCAATCTTCATCACGCAGCCCTCGGGCGCGAGATTTCCCTTCAGGATCACCAGCCCGCCATTCGGCTTGAGCGGTTTTTCGAAAGTATGGATCACATCCTGGCCCGGCGTTTCTTTGGCCGATGCAGCCTCTTCGGCCAGAGTCTTGCCGCTGATCGTCAGCACCGAACCATCGGCATGGCCTGCATCGATCATCCGCTTCGCCAACAGTCGCGAGCCGCCCGCGGCCTGGTAGTCCGCAGCCACGTACTTACCCGCCGGCGTCAGGCTGCAGATGTACGGCGTGCGTGCTGAAATCGCATCAAAATCATCGATGTTCAGCTCGATCCCCATTTCCTTAGCGATCGCCAGCAAGTGGAGCACCGCGTTTGTCGAGCCGCCGCTCGCTGCCACGCTGGCGATTGCATTTTCAAGGGCCTTGCGCGTGATGATCTGGGAGGGCCGCCGATTCGCGCGCACCGCATCCATCAAAATATGCCCCGCCTTGCGCGTGGCTTCCAGCTTATCGGGAGCGGTGGCGGGAACGCCTGAAAGCTCAATCGGCGAAATGCCCAGAATTTCGCCGCTCATCGCCATGGTGTTGGCCGTGAACTGACCGCCACATGCGCCTGCGCCGGGGCAAGCATTCGCTTCCAGCGCTTCCAATCCCGCATCGTCGATGCGCCCCGCAGCATAAGAGCCAATGCCCTCAAAAACATCCTGGATCGTGATGTCCACGCCATTCAGCTTGCCCGGCGCGATCGATCCGCCGTAGTACATCATCCCCGGAATATCCAGCCGGCACAGGGCCAGGATGATGCCCGGCATGTTCTTGTCGCACCCGCCGATCCCGGCCAGACCGTCAAAAAGATTCGCCCGCGATACAAGCTCGATCGAATCGGCGATCACTTCCCTGCTCACCAGAGACGCCTTCATGCCCTGCGTTCCCATGGTGATGCCGTCGTGAACCGTAATCGTGTTGAACTCCATCGGCGTACCGCCTGCTTCGCGAATGCCTTGCTTCAGCGCCTCCGCAATTCTGCGCAGATGCACGTTGCAAGTGCCGATTTCGGTCCAGGTATTGGCGACGCCGATAATCGGCTTGTGCAAATCGTCTTTTTTGAACCCGGCCCCACGCAGAAACGACCGCGCCGCCGCTCGGCTCGGGCCCTCAGTCATCAGAATGCTTTGTCGCTTGCCTTCGTTAGTCATTGTGCTCTTCGCTTTGCTCATCGCCAGCTGCTAGCTTCTAGCCTCTAGCTTGTTCGTGCTGCAGTTAGGACTTCAATCCATCCAAAAATAGAGAATTCAATCGCGCTTTCAGTGTCCGCTGACCCTGCGCGCCCGAACAGGATGAGCTAGCAGCTAGAAGCTAGTAGCTGCTTTTTCACTTCGCCTTCAGCCACCCGGCCGACTCGTGCTCGGCTTCAAACTTGTCCAGCGCTGCCACGTGCCGCAGCGTCAACCCGATATCGTCGAGCCCTTCGAGCAGGCAAAACTTTCGAAAGGGATCGATCTCGAACTTCGCGCTGAATCCCCGCCCGTCCGTCACCGATTGCTCTTCGAGTGAGACCGTGAGCCGATAATTGGGAATCTCCTTTGCGTTTCGGAGCAGCTTGCTTACCTCTTCTTCGCTCAACCGCGCCAGGACGATTCCGTTTTTGCCCGCATTCGAGAAAAAAATGTCGGCGAATGTCGGCGCAATCACGACGCGAAAGCCGTAATCGCTCAGCGCCCATGCAGCATGCTCGCGGCTCGACCCGCAGCCGAAGTTCTTGTCGGCAATCAGAATCTTCGCGTCCTTGTAGCGTGGATCGTTGAGAACAAAGTCTGCGATCGGCGTGCCGTCCGCCGTCTGGCGCCAATCGAAGAAGAGAAAATCTCCATAGCCTGTGCGCTCAATGCGCTTCAAAAACTGCTTGGGAATGATCTGATCTGTATCCACGTTGGCGCGGTCCAGCGGCATGGCCAGCGCAGTCAATTTACGAAACGGTTCCATCAGGCTTTTACCTCCTCGAGCGCGGATTCACGCACCGGCCAGTCACGAATATCCACAAAGTGCCCGGCGATCGCCGCTGCCGCGGCCATCTCCGGCGAAACCAGATGCGTGCGGCCGCCGCGTCCCTGCCGTCCCTCAAAGTTGCGATTGCTGGTCGATGCGCAGCGTTCGCCCGGCGAAAGGATGTCGGGATTCATGCCCAGGCACATCGAGCAGCCCGGCTCACGCCAGTCGAAGCCGGCTTCGCGAAAGATGCGGTCCAGGCCCTCTTTTTCCGCCTGCGCCTTCACCTGTTGCGATCCCGGCACAACCATCGCGCTTACGTGGGTCGAGACTTTATGCCCCGCGGCAATCCGCGCCGCAGCACGCAGATCTTCGATGCGCCCGTTGGTGCACGACCCGATGAATACGCGATCGATCTCGATCTCCTCGAACGGCGTGCCCGCCTTCAGGTCCATATACTCGAGCGCGCGCTCGAACGATTTACGGTCGATCTCGCTCGCTGCATTCGCCGGATCGGGCACTTTGGCTGCAATCGGCGCCACCATGCCGGGGCTCGTTCCCCAACTCACGTAGGGAGCCAGCGTCGCCGCATCGATCGTCAGCTCACGATCGAACTTCGCGCCAGGATCACTGGGCAACTTGCTCCACTCGGCGACCGCTTTGTCCCAGTCGGCGCCCTTCGGCGAGAACTGGCGGCCCTTCAGATACGCGAGCGTCTTCTCGTCCGGCGCAATCATGCCCGCGCGCGCGCCAGCCTCAATGCTCATGTTGCAGATGGTCATGCGGCCTTCCATCGAGAGAGCGCGAATCGCAGAACCTGCGTACTCGATCACATGGCCAGTGGCGCCGTCGGTGCCGATCGTGCCGATGATGGCGAGAATGATGTCCTTCGCCGTCACGCCCAGCGGCAGTTTGCCCTCGACCGCGATGCGAAAGGTCTGGGGCTTTGACTGCGGCAACGTCTCCGTGGCCAGCACGTGCTCCACCTCGCTGGTGCCGATACCAAATGCCAGCGCGCCAAAGGCGCCATGCGTCGAAGTATGCGAGTCGCCGCAGACAATCGTCATGCCAGGCTTGGTCAGCCCCAGCTCCGGCCCGATCACGTGCACAATGCCCTGCTCGCGCGAGTTTACGTCGTAGAGCTCGATGCCAAATTCCGCGCAATTCTTGCGCAGCGTGGCAATCTGCGTGGCCGAAATCTGGTCCACGATGTTCAGACGCCCCTCTTTGGTTGTCGGCACGTTGTGATCGATTGTTGCAATGGTGCGGTCGGGCCGGCGCACCTTGCGCCCCGCCAGACGCAGCCCTTCAAAGGCCTGCGGCGAGGTCACCTCGTGCACAAGTTGCAGGTCGATGTAGAGCAGCGTCGGCTCGCCTTTCGGCTCAACCACCACATGCTGCTCCCATACCTTCTCGAATAATGTTCTTGGTTCGCTACCCATAAAAACAGCTCCTGAAGAACAGCTATCAGCTTTTAGCCGTTAACTTTGTCTTGCAGATGAAAATCGCAGCCATTCAAAAACTTCCCCTCAAAAAATCATTCGAGGGTGCCAGGGCCAACCGAAACAGGCAAAAAGTTAGAGCGTGTTTCAAAAATGATCTTGCCGATCTGAGTCGCTATCCCTCAGGGGCTAAAGCCCAGTGTTCTTCTGCATTTTCGGCCCGGCAAAAGCCGTGCCCTCGTTACAAAACTGATTTTTGAAACACGCTCTACGAACTGACAGCTAATAGCCGCTCTTTCACCGTTTCTCTTACCTTGGCGCCCATCTCCTTGGTCGAGAGTACAGTCACGCCCTGCGTCTGTCCGCGTGCCAGGTCCGGCGTTCGGAATCCCTGCTCCAGCACCTTGCGCACCGCCGATTCAATTGCCGCTGCCTCTGCCTCGAGGCCCCCGGAGTGCCGCAGAATCAGCGCGCCGGTCAAAATCGCGCCCAGCGGATTCGCCAGTCCCTTGCCCGCAATGTCCGGCGCCGACCCGTGCACCGGCTCATACAAATTCACTTTTCCGCCGATCGTCGCCGAAGGCAGCATCCCCAGCGAGCCTGTGATCACCGCCGACTCGTCGCTCAAAATGTCGCCAAACAAATTCTCCGTCAGCACCACATCGAAGTCGCGCGGACGATTCATCAGGTGCATCGCCATCGCATCCACGTATTGGTGCTCCACCATCACGCCTGGGAACTCCGCAGCCACCTCGTTCACCGTCGCGCGCCACAACTGCGAAACCTCCAGCACGTTGGCCTTGTCCACGCTGGTCAGCTTCCTGCGCCGCTTGGTTGCCAGCTCAAATGCGATCCGCGCCACGCGCGCCACTTCATCGCGCGTGTAGCGCATCGTGTTCCACGACTCGCCCTTCGCCTTGTCCCACTGCCGCGGCTGGCCAAAATAAAGTCCGCCCAGCAGCTCGCGCACAAACAATACGTCCGCGCCTTCCACAATCTCCGGCCGCAGCGGGCTGTTCACCGCCAGCTCTTTAAACGCGAACGCAGGCCGCAGATTGGCAAATCCGCCCAGCGCCGTGCGAATCTGCAGCAACCCAGCCTCGGGCCGCCTATCCGGGGGAAACGCGTTGAATTCGTTGCCGCCGACCGCACCCAATAAAACCGCATCCGATGCCAGCGCCGCATCCAGCGTGTCTGCGGGCAGCGGCGTTCCGTCCTGCACAATCGCCACGCCGCCGATTCGCTTTTCGGTGAACAGAAAATCGTGACCGCCCTGCGACGCGATTTCTTTCAGCACCGCAACCGCTTCGCTGGTCACTTCCGGGCCGATGCCGTCACCGGCCGTTACTAATATCTTCAGCTTCATTGTCCGTTTCTCTGTGAGGAGTTTTCAGTGGTCAGTCTTTAATGCCGGCAGCAGCTTGTTCCCTTGCTCCCTTGTTCCCTGCTTCAATCCAGTTCCGCCACGGGCACTTGCCGCCGTTCGCGAATGTTATCGGGAAGTAGTCCAACCAGATCCTGGTCGTAGATGTTCTTTTTGCGGTCGGCCAGCGCCACAAACCGGTAGTAAATATGCTGCAGTTCATCGCGGCTCACCGTGAATCCGAGTTGCTCGAGCCGGTGCCGCAGCGCTGCGCGTCCTGAGTGCTTGCCCAGCACAAGATGGGTCTTGGCCACGCCCACCAGTTGCGGCGTCATGATTTCGTAGCACAAGGGATTCGCCAGCATGCCATGCTGGTGAATTCCCGACTCGTGCGCAAACGCATTCGCGCCCACGACCGCTTTGTTGGGGGAGGGCTTGAAGGTAATGAGCTGGCCCAAGACTTCGCTGGTGGGATAAAGTTGATCGAGCTTAATTGACGTTGATACACCGAAGCGGTCGCCGCGCACATAAAGTGCCGCTGCAATCTCTTCGAGCGCCGCATTGCCGGCGCGCTCGCCGATGCCGTTGATCGTGCATTCCACCTGCCGCGCGCCCGCCTGGATCGCCGCCAGCGAATTCGCCACCGCCAGGCCCAGATCATCGTGGCAATGCGCCGAAAGCACGATGCTCTTCTCGTCGATCACGGGTACCCGTTTACGAACCTCGCTGAACATCCCGCCGTACTCCTCGGGCGTCACGTAACCCACCGTGTCGGGCATGTTGATCGTCGTCGCACCCGCCTCCACGGCAACGCGCACCATCTCCACGAGGAAGTCCCGGTCCGAACGCGTCGCATCTTCGGGAGAAAACTCCACATCGTCACAAAGCGAGCGCGCCAGCCGCACGCACTCGCCGCACTGCTCAAGCGCCTCGGCGCGGCTCATCTTGAGTTTGTATTCGAGGTGCAAGTCGCTCGAGGCGAGGAATACGTGGATGCGGGCCCGGTCGGCGAACTGCAGCGCCCGCGCTGCCATTTCGATGTCCTCGGTTTTGGCTCGTGCGAGGGACGCAATGCGCGGCTTGCGAATCGCCTGAGTGATGGTCGCGATCGCCGCAAAATCGCCCTCCGAAGCCATGGCGAAACCCGCCTCAATGATGTCCACACCCAAATCTTCAAGGGCGTGGGCCATGGTGAGTTTCTCCTGCGTGGTCATGCTGCAGCCCGGCGACTGCTCGCCGTCGCGCAGGGTGGTGTCAAAAAAAACTACGTGATCGCTGCTCATGCCTGTGCCTGCCGTGGGTGCCGGGAAGACCGACCTCCTCCAGCATTTCTATTGTCGCTGACGCGGCGCATATAAGGCAAAGTTATAATTGTTTGATACACGATAAGCAATCGTTATACAGTAAAAGAGCGAACCAGTGAAGGGAGTGAAAGCAGTGAACGACCGAAGGTCCTTCACTTTTCCATTGCTTTCACTTTCTTCACCATTCCGAGGGGCCCATGGAACTTAGCCAGCTCGAAACTTTTCTCGCTGTCGCTGAAGAACGCAGTTTTTCTCGCGCCGCTGCCCGCCTGCATCGCACGCAGCCCGCGGTCAGCCAGGTGATCCGGAAGCTCGAAGAATCGGCTGGCGAAATCCTCTTCGATCGCGCCGCCCGTGACGGTTCACTCACCGCGGCCGGTGTCCTCTTACGCGATTACGCCCAGCGCCTGCTTGCCCTGCGCCGCGAGGCTTCCAGCGCCCTCGACGAACTCAAAAGCCTTGAGCGCGGACACCTGCAACTGGCGGCCAACGAATACACCTGCCTGTACCTGCTCCCAGCCATCGACGCATTTCGCCGCGAGTTCCCCCACGTCGACGTTACTGTGCAACGTATGCTGGCTTCGCGTATCCCAGACGAGCTCAGCCTGCGTACCTTCGAGCTCGGCGTCATCTCTTACCGCGCGGATCCTGTGCAGATCCGCACCATCGCCGTTTATGGGGATAGCCTTGATTTCATCGTCAGCCCCCGCCACCCGCTGGCCGGAAAGAAGAGCGTTTCCATCCGCGACCTGGGCAATGAGAATTTCATCGCCCACAATGTCGCTTCGCCGCTGCGCCGAAAAGTCATTGAGGCCTTCCAGCGCTACCGCACTCCGCTGCGCATGAGCATCGAGCTGCCCACCATCGAGGCCATCAAGCGATTCGTCGCCATGGGTAATGGCGTCGCGCTCGTCCCTCACCTCACGGTAGCGCGCGAGCTTGAGACCGGCGACTTGTTGCGTGTGCCGGTCGAAGAGCTTGATGTTCGCCGCGTCCTGCGCCTCGCGCATCGGCGCCAGGGGACCCTCTCGTATTCCGCCAAAGCCTTCCTGCACACGCTCCAAAACCTGGCCAGGGAAAAAGGACCGCCGTTCTTCTATCACGTGGAGCGGGCGGGATAACAGCAGGGACTGAGGGACGTTGGGACTATCCGCGGGCATCGTCGTTTCAACAGCAATTGAATCGCGAAGATCTGCCTGCGAAGACGATTCTCGTAGCAATGAGTCGGTCGCCCTGCTCTTTGACGAACGGTCCCTTAGTCCCGAGTTCCAAGTCCCTTATCGCGCCAAGCGCCATCTTTCCCCCTCGTGCGTCTATAGCCACAGCAGTCTGCACACGTGCCGGGACTCGTCATCCCGCCCCGGCCATTTACAATGCTTTGAGCGGGGCCCGGAGGGATTCGGCGCACCGGACCAGAGTGCGGAAATCGGCAACTTTGTTGCAGGCCGCCCAGTTGTGAAGTCCAAGAGGATCAGGATCGAATGAAGAAGATCGCCCTTTTAGTCTCTCTGATGGCCGCATTCGCGGCCGCAGCCAGCGCGCAGGAAAGTCGTCAGGACGTCAGCCTGAGCGGGACGGCGCTGATTGAGCCGTTCATGGCTTCCTCCACCACTGTGCAAGTGCACTCCACCACTGCCTACGGCGCGGTACTCAGTTACCGCTTTATGCTCACGCCGAATAGCGCTCTGGAAGCCAGTTATGGGATGACCTACGAGAACAGCATCGGCTACTACGTCAACCCTAACAATTACAAGGTCCTGACCCGCACCCAGGAAATCTCCGGCGCTTACGTGCGTTCGTTCGTCTTCAAGAACTGGAACCCATTTGTCGAGGCCGGCCCCGGTGGGTTCATCTTCCTGCCCATTCGCAACTCGGGCACGACCAACCTCGACGTCAAGCAACAGACCGAGGTCGGCGCGGTCTACGGTGCCGGTATTGCCTACGAAATCAGCCCCAGCTTTGACATTCGTGCGGAATATCGTGGTTGGGTCACCAAGGTGCCCACATTCGGCGACAGTCAGTTCTCCACCAACCGCTGGTACAACATCTCCGTTCCCACCCTCGGCGTCGCTTACCACTTCTAAGGATAGGTTTCAGGGATCAGAAAAAAGCAAGGGATGGAGGATGAGTTCATCCCTTTGTCTTTTCAATTTGCATCGGAGCAAGTTGGGGCCTTCAGTGTCTGCTGGAATTCGCAGAACAGCCCGCAAGCCTTAAGGCACTGAGAACGACGAGTTTTGGAAGGGCACAAATTTCTATGGCCCCCGACGACAAGGCCACGTCGCGTGAGCGGCGTGCAAACATGGCATTCAGTTCCAAAAGCTCACACGCGCCCGGCTGCGCGGTACCGTCCCAACTCCTTCACCATGCCGCAATGCGCCTGCAGTGCTTGCAGGGCGCTCACTCCCTCGCGGCTCGTACCAATCTGGCAATCCACATAGAAGATGTATTGCCACGGTTTACCGTGCACCGGCCGCGACTCGATTTTGGTCAGGTTGGTGCCTACCGCGCTTAGCGCGGTCAACGCAGCCACCAGCGAGCCGGGCCGATGCTCCAGCGTAAACGCCACGCTCATTTTGTTCGATTCGGGATCGATCTTCGCCTCGCCCGCGCGCCGCACCAGGAAGAACCGCGTGTAATTTTCCGCATCGTCCTCGATGCCCCGTGCCAGAATCTCGGCGCCGTAGTAAGCCGCAGCCTGCTCGCTTGCAACTGCGCCGGCGTAGGGGTCGCTCATCTCAACGAGTTGTTTGACGCTGCCAGCGGTGTCGTAGAATGCGATGGATTTCATCCGCGGGTGTTCGGCCAAAAAGCGCCGGCACTGCGCCAGCGCGACCGGATGCGAATACACGCGCTCGATCTCGTCCAGATTCGTACCGGGGACCGCGATCAGGTTGTGCCGGATGCGGAGCAGCGTCTCCTCCACCACGCGCACGTCGTGCTTCAGCAACAAATCGAAGTGCTCAAGGACCGAACCGGCCAGGCTGTTCTCAATGGGAATCGCGGCAGCATCGGCCGCGCCCTCGTCCAGCTTCGCAAATACCTCCGCCGAGAGCGTGCACGGCACAATCTCCGCACCGGCTACCAGCTTGAGCGCCGCTTCATGGCTGAACGAGCCCGGCTCGCCTTGAATTGCGATCTTCATTGTGTTGTTTTCCGCTCCTCGAAGATCGGCAGAGTCCTTCTACCGGATTCACTGTATCTCATCCCGGATGTCATCCTGAGAGCAACGAGCCGCATTTTTACGGCTTGTGAACTCGAAGGATCCGCGGTTGCCGTTTCCCCTCGCACCTTAGCATACGGTTCCGAGCTGTTGCTCCGCAGGGCAATAGCTATTGATCCTTTGAGGCGGCGGCATCAGGCCGCCATTGGAACCGCCGCCCAACAAGCTATCGCCAATCCAAAACCCACGCGGCGCAACCCATGTCCCTCCGTCCCGGGAATCATATCAATCTCCCGCGCGGATTCCGAGTCCTTCCGCCGCGCCGTGAATCTGAAAGGTGGAATCGTTGAACAGCGCCGGGAGGGCCGCATGGGCGTCATCTCGAACATCCTGTTTCCTGTGGACTTTTCGCCGTCCTGCGTTGCTATGGGTCCATACGTCAAACGCGCAGCCGCTATCCTCGACGCCCGCGTCTCGCTGGTCCATGTCTTCGACCCGGCGAGCTACAGCGGTGTGGAAGAGTACCTAAGAGGCCCGGTTGAGATTGCCGATGAGCACCGCGAGATCGCGCGCAAAAGACTCGATGAATTCCTTTCGGGGGAGTTTCCTCTCGCGCAGCATCCGCGCATCCTCGCCGCAGGCGACCCTTCCACCCAGATTGCCAAGGCCGCGCGCCATGGATACGACCTCATTATGCTGCCCACCCACGCAGGAACCTTCCGGCGGACCCTCCTTGGGTCCACCACAGCCAAAGTGCTCGATAGCGCGGAGTGTCCTGTCGCGACCAGCCATCATGCTGAAACCATCGCCCCGCGCGCCATGCAGCATCGCGAGTGGCTCTGCGCAATCGGCATCAGTGACGATTCCGAGCGGGTGTTGCGTTTCGCGCACCGGGCCTCAACAGAGGCGGGCGCAAATCTGCGAATCATTCATGCCATTCAGGCCGTCGATCCCAAACTTCCCGTCCAATTAGACATCGAGGAACAGATTCAATCCGCGGATAGGCACCAGGCACATGAGCGAATCGAAGCATTGCAGAGAAAGATCGGTTCGCACGCTTCGGTCCGCATCGCGGTTGGCTCTGTCAAGCCCGCACTGATCGAGGCGATCCGTCATTCGGATGCCGACGCTCTGATCATCGGCCGAAGCCCCGATTCCGGCCTTCAAGGCCGTCTCCGCGACCTGACGTACTCCCTCGTGCGCGACTCGCCTGTTCCCGTGATCAGTGTGTAAATCTCGAGGCGAACCGTAGCTCGCGAACCACGTACCGCTGCGAGCCAGGAGATAAACGAGCGAAAAAGTGCGGCAGTGAAAAGCTGTTCTGCACATCGGGCCATGCGCTATTGTCTTTCGATTCCCGCTCCCTACTCGCTTTTTCCCTGGCTCCGTTGCCCCCGACCCCGGATCTCTGTCCTCACCGTCTAAGCCACAAATCCGCCGACACAAATCCCAGAAAAACCATGGCGATCACGCCATTCATCGTGAAGAACGCCGCATTCAGCCGCCGCAGGTCGCGCGGAGAGACAATCGAGTGCTCATAGGCCAGCAGAAGCCCGACAACAACAACGCCTAGCCATCCGGCCAAGCCAAAATCGAACAACCGCCCAAACCACGCAAGCAGCGCCAACATGGCCAAATGCATCACTCGCGCCGTCCAGAACGCGGCCGCCAGCCCGTTTGCCTGGGGCAGGCTATGCAGTCCGGCCGTACGGTCGTGCTCATAGTCCTGGCAGGCATACAACACGTCAAATCCCCCGGCCCACAGTGTCACCGCCGCCGTCAGTACCAGGATGCGCGCGTCCAGGCTGCCGCGCACGGCAATCCATGCGGCTGCCGGCGCCAGTCCCAGCGCCAGCCCCAATCCGAGATGCGACCAGCGAGTGAGACGTTTCAGGTAGCTGTAGCCCAGGAGCACAACCAGCACCACCGGAGCCAATTCCAGCGTAAGCCGGTTCAGCTCGGAGGCCGCCACCAGGAAGATCCCCAGAGCAACGCAGGTGAATCCAAGCACAAATCCCCGCGAAAGAATTCCCGCCGGTATTGCCCTGTTCCTCGTTCGCGGATTATCCGCGTCCAGGTCCGCATCGGCCCAGCGATTAAACGCCATCGCTGCCGACCGCGCCGCTACCATGGCCACCATGATCCATGTCACTGTCCGCCACCGCGGCAGCCCGCCCGCTGCCAGCAGCATCGCCGTCAAAGCAAACGGCAGCGCGAAGATCGAGTGCTCCCACTTGATCATTTCCAGCGTGGTGCGGATTTTCCTGAGGATCCCGGCCATGAGCCACCAATCTTCTATAATTTAATTGAGTTGGCCTTATCGGTCGCACCTGGCAAGCGCTAGACCTCGGGGCCGCCTCCCGATCCATAGCTTCTTCCCCGGGTACCTGTAGTCGTTTATTCAAATTGATGTAGATTCGTTGCGTGGCGATAAGAATCACTCCTAAACGTGACAAAGATCACCAAAACATAGTTACGACCAATGAAATCATACATCCGGTGTTTCCCCGCGGAGGAGATCGATGAAAGTCTCTGGCCCCCGAGAAAAATTGCTCGCCCAGCTCGACCCCAGCGCATTTGTGGCCGATATCGAGTTGATTCGAATGCTCGAAAAACATTCCGTTCCCGCACCATGCGAGGTGGACGGAGCTCTCTTTCGCCAAGGTGAACCACCCACGGGTCTCTATATCTTTCATCAGGGTTCGGTCACACTGAGCATGATTTCAGAGAACTGCCAATCGCTTTTCGCCGCGCAGGCGCTGCCCGGCTCGCTACTCGGCCTACCAGCCATCGTCTCCGACAAGCCTTATTCGCTTACCGCAACTGCTCGCGAAGGCGCAAAAGTCAGTTTTATTGGCCGTAGTGAATTTACTCAACTCATGCTCTCCCAACCCCAGATTTCCATAAGGATTCTGCGAGTCCTGGCCGCCGAGGTCCGAAGCGCACGTACCGCTCTCTACTAATCTCCGCAATACCGATTCCCTCCGAAATGCCTTCGCAGTTCCTGCCTTCCCCCGTCTGGGTCGCGAATCCTCCCCTTTCTAACGTGACCCACATCACAAACTCCAAGCCAAATTGAATGCGAAGATAAGCGCCGAGCATCTTCGCGATATGAGCTCGTGAAATCCCTATTTCTCTAAGAAAGGCAATCCTTGCAGCTTGATTCTGCAGCCTTTGTCGTCGACCCTGAGCTCGCGCAGGCGCTCCGAGAGCGCTCCAGCCCGATCCCATGCGACACTGACCGGCTGCTCTTTCGTCAGGACGATCCGGCGGTGGGCGTATATCTCCTGGAACAGGGCGCCGTCACGTTAACGATGCATTCATTAGACGGCCGAACCATCTTCTCTCTCGAGGTGTTGCCCGGGTCTTTGCTCGGCCTGCCGGCCCTCGTCAGCGATCATCCTTACTCTCTTTCGGCGGTCGCACGCGCCGGCGCGCAGGTTAGCTTCGTCACCCGTACCGATTTCTTCGCGATCATGCAGACGCAGCCGGCACTCTGTCTTAAAATGCTCCAGGTGCTTGCCGCTGAAGTTCGCACCGCCCGTCAGGCGATTTCCTGAGATCGGCCCGCAAACCCTTCGGGTGCGTAGTGGCCGTCGCCCCGTACATTACGGGAATGCCGGGTTCACCCCGGCCGCATCTGCATTCCCTAGTCTCCGTGCCTGTCCCTCACCTGCTACACTCTCTCGTTGTGCCCCTTGCCAGTTTCGCCATCGCGGCCGCCGCGTACTTGCTCGGATCCATCCCTACGGGATATCTGCTCGTCCGCATCTTCCGCCGCCAGGACATCCGGTCCGTGGGCAGCGGTAACATCGGTGCGACGAATGTCGTGCGTGTCGGTGGCAAAGGCCTTGGTGCGGCCACGTTTCTTCTCGACGCGCTCAAGGGCGTCGCCGCGGTCTGGCTCGGCGGTCTGCTCGGCGCGCTTCTGATGCCCACAATGCCGCTGCGCACCGCACAAGCGATCGCCGCGCTCTTCGCCGTCCTGGGACACATGTTCACCTGCTGGCTGCGCTTTCGGGGCGGCAAGGGCGTTGCGACGGGACTTGGGGTCTTTCTTGCCTGTGCTCCTACGGCAGCACTGGCCGCGTTGGGCGTATTTACCGTGATCGTCGCCATCACACGGATTGTGTCAATCTCATCCATCGCCGGCGCGGCCAGCTTTCCGGTCTTTGCCTGGTTTCTGGTTACCGGCTCACGGCCTCCGCTCTTCTTCGCCGTGCAGTGCACTGTCGCATTGTTGATCATCGTCAGGCATCATCAAAACATCCGCCGCCTGTTCGCCGGCACCGAATCCCGCTTCGGAGCGAAGAAGCCCGCATGAGCCGCATCGCCATCCTCGGTTCCGGCGCATGGGGAACCGCCATCGCGCTCTCCCTCCACCGCCGCGGCGATCACCAGATCGCCCTCTGGGCGCACAGTCCCGAGTTTGCGCAGCAGATCGTCGACGCGGGAGAAAACATGCAATTCTTTCCCGGGTTCTCTATCCCTGCGGCCATCACTGTCACCGGCGATTGCGCAATCGTCGCTGATGCCGAGATCGTCGTCTCCGTCATTCCCTCCGAGTTTCTGCGCGCCACTCTCGCTCGAATTCGCTCCCACCTGCGGGTCGGCCAATTCATCGTTAGCGCCACCAAGGGCCTCGAGGACGGAACGCTTTATCGCATGACCGAGGTGCTTTCCTCCGTCCTCGAGCCGGCCGGACTTCTGCTTTCAATCGGCGCGCTCTCCGGGCCCAGCTTCGCCCAGGAAGTTGCTCTCGGCCAGCCCACCGCCGTCACTGTGGCCTTTAGTGATCCACAAGTCGCCTCGCTGATCCGGCAGGAGTTTTCCTCCGAATCCCTTCGCCTCTACACATCAACCGACGTCATCGGCGTTGAGCTCGGCGGCGCGCTCAAGAATGTCATCGCCATCGCTGCGGGCGTCGCCGTTGGAGTAGGCCTCGGCCACAACACCATCGCCGCACTCATCACCCGCGGCATCGTCGAGATCACGCGCCTTGCTGTTGCCTGCGGCGCGCGCCGCGAAACTCTCGCCGGCCTCTCCGGGATGGGCGATCTGGTGCTCACCTGCACCGGCTCACTGAGCCGCAATCGCACCGTCGGCCAAGCGCTTGGCCAGGGACGTAAACTTCCCGAGATCCTCGATTCGCTCGGTGGCAAGGTTGCCGAAGGCGTTCACACCACCGGCGTCGCCCTCGGTCTCGCCCGCGAGTACGGAGTCGAAATGCCGATCGCCGAGCAGATGGAGCTAATCCTCAACGAAGGCAAAGACCCCCACCAGGCCATCCGCGAACTGATGCTTCGCCCCGGCAAAGACGAACACTAACGGCTGTCCGCTACGGGAAAGGCAGCCGGTTCCTCTGCCAGACTCCTGGAAGGCAGTTGTTGGCAGAGCATCGAGGCGAAACGCAGTCAAACTTGAGGTGAAGAAATTCGCGGATCTTTTAGCGGCCGCCGCGTTCTCGAAAATTTTGGGGATTCCCGTACCTCGGGCCCACTTTGCACTCATCATTACGTCTATTCCAAGAGGTAAATAATGGCATCTTCCACTCTGCTCGCGCCCAGTTCCGGGCGTTCCAAATTCAAAACTACCCTCTGGATCTTCCTCGGTCTCACGACGCTCTTTGTCTTCATCACTTCAGAAGTTCTTCTCGTCACCGATTACCCCATGTACCACGCCTACCGTCTGCAGGTCATCGCCGACCGGCGTCTCCTCATCCCGCATACACTCTGCGGCGTCATCGCTCTCCTGGCCGGCCCTGTGCAGTTCTCAACGCGCTTGCGGCAGCGTCACCTGAAATTTCATCGCGTCCTCGGGCGCATCTATGTCATCGCCGTTTTTGTCGGCGCCTTCACAGGGATCGCCCTCGCCTCCGGCCGGCCTGGCTTGCCGGGAACCTCCATGCAGGCCGCAGCGTGGATCGTCTGCACCGCCGCCGCCTTCATCACCGCGCGCAATCGCCAAATCATCCAGCATCGCCAGTGGATGGCTCGTTCCTACGCCGTCACGTTTACCTTCGTGTCCAGCCGCATGCTCAATCTCTGGCCTCCCTACTGGAGCCACCTGGGAGACACCTTCGCTGCCGTAGGCGTGATCGCTTTCACCCTGGCGTCCATCCTTCTTGTCGACCTCGGCCTCAACTGGCGCGAGCTTACCACGCGTCGCAACTGATCGCGGGCGCTACCAATCTTGCTGATTCAGAATCTTTCGCGCGTGCTTTGGATTTCTCGATGCAGGGCTGCTTAAATGACCGAGTCGTAATATGAAGTATTCGTCATGTTACATCGCTTGATGAGCCGCATATTTCCTGCGTCCTGGCTCGAAAAGAGGAGTTAGTAAGTTCAATCTGAATCGGATCGCGTCTTGTTGGCGCAAAAGAAACGAGCAGAGCATGCTGCGGCTCACGATTGTCTACTGCACCCCGTCAAAGGCTTGCATCTGTGCTTTGGATTTTGAAATGCACCACGATCCAGATGAAGCATTTGTCATTTAACAACGTTTCATGAGTCGTACGATTCCAGCGTGTTGGGTCCACAAAAAGGAGACTCCAGTTAGATCGTCCAATCTGAATCAGAATCCTTTGCAAGATGAAGTTCTCATTCTCGGTGGGGGAATAGCAGGTTGTGCCGCTTCGATCGCGCTTGCCCGCAAGGGACGACGCGTAACACTGATCGAACGCGAACCCACATCCCGGCATAAGGTCTGCGGGGAATTTCTCAGCGGTGAGGCCCTTGAGGATCTGCACGCACTGGGCATCGACGTGGCATCGCTTGGCGCCGTTCCCATCCACTCCGTTCGCCTCGCCGCTGCCAGGCGCGCCGCGGAAGCTCCATTGCCTTTTCCCGCGGCCTCATTCACGCGCAAGGCGCTAGATACAGCACTCATCGCCGAAGCAGTCGCCGCAGGGGTCCGCGTGGAGCGCGGCCGCACGGTGGAGGCGCTCGCTCGCACCACAAGCAACATCTGGCGAGCCAGTCTCGATGACGGCGACACCTGTGAAGCTCCAACGGTCTTTCTCGCCACAGGCAAACACGATCTCCGCGGCTACTCGCGTCCCAAGGATCCGCAGCGATGGGTCGCCTTCAAAACGTATTATCGTCTGGCGCCCCCGCAGGCCGCCGAACTCGCGCGCGCCTCGGAACTGATCCTCTATCCCGGAGGCTACGGTGGTATCCAGCCGGTTGAAGGCGGCATTGCAAATCTTTGCTGGGTAGTGCAGCAGCGGTATCTTGCACGCGCGGGCAATCGCTGGGAGAATTTTCTTGCGCAAATGAAGCAGGACTGCCCTCACCTCGCCATGAGGCTTGCCGGTGCGGAGGCTTTGCTCGCCAAGCCGATCGCCATCACTCATATCCCGTACGGTTATCTCCGCCGCACAACGGAGAACGGGCTCTACTGCATTGGCGACCAGGCAGCCGTTATTCCTTCGTTCACGGGCGATGGTATATCCATCGCGCTGCATACTGCACGTTGTGCCGCTTCTGCCTATCTTGCAGCCGAGCCGGCGCCGCTGTTCCAGGCTAGACTCCGGTCCTCGCTGCTGGGCCAGATGCGTCTTGCCGAGTGCGCCGCAGATGGCTTGAACAATGCATTCGCGCGCGCGGTATTGCCGTTTTGCCTCAGAGTCTGGCCCGGTGTGATGCGCGTAACGGCACAGCTTACACGCATCGCCCGGCAGGCTGCAGTTGCCCCTCATGCAGTCGCCAGCTAAATACGACCATGCCAAAAGCCGCCACTCGACGTCCACGTCGACTCTTCTTTGCTTTTCGGCTGAGCCAAATTGCTCCCAGTAGCCAAGATTCTCCAGGAGAAACGCATTGAAATCCATCGCTGTTTTCGCCTTCGCCGTCACGCTCGCTCCATTCGCGGCGCTGGCCCAGCATCAAACCTTCGTCGTCAATCCCGATGCGAGCGAGGTCAAGATAATTCTCAAAACAACGCATGAGCTCGTCAATGGAACTTTTCACGTCCAATCCGGAGCGATTGAGTTCGACCTCAGCAATCCTTCAATGTCGGGTTCGGTGGTCGTTCTCGCCGGCAGCGGCAAGACCGGCAATGACAGTCGCGATAAGAAGATGAACAAGGACGTCCTGGAGGTCGAACAGCACGCTACTGTCTCGTTTGAGCCGAAGACGTATACGGGCCCAATCGCTTCATCAGGAGACTCGACCATCTCGGTAAGCGGTATCTTTACACTCTTCGGGGTGCCTCACCAGATCACCATCCCGATGCAGGTACAACTTGACGGAACCAGCGCAACTGCGAAGGCTCATTTTGTGGTGCCTTATGTCCAATGGGGACTCAAGAATCCAAGCTTTTTGTTCTGGAAAGCGGATAACGACGTCGCAATTGACCTCGATCTCGTCGGCACGATTTCAAAATAATTTACGCTTGCGGTCGTGGGTAGTTTGATGGCTTGTGGTCCGTCGGAACTGCCTGACCCTCAAAGATCGTTTTCGAGCCACCACTGAAATTCATGCAGCCCGTTCCAAGTTTCGAAGTGGGGCAAGCGATCCGCTGAACTCGCGGCAGCCGGGAACCTCTGAAGAAACGCAGTTCGTTTCAGGCGCTCGTTGTCGATCCAGAAGAGACGAGGCGGGCAGCTTCATCAAGAAAGAACGTTGGATGCACCGGCTTGGCGAGGATTGTGAAGTCGTGCCCTTTCTCAAGAGCGGCTTGGACCAGAGCCGACGCGGTTTGTTGGCCGGAACTAAGAAGGACGTGGCACGAGGGGCACGAAGTCTTTAATTGAATCGCGAAATCGATCCCATTCATACCTGGAAGCACGACATCGAGGACGACGAGTCTCGGTTCCCACTGACCGATGATTTCTGCTGCCTGCTCAGCAGAATATGCGACCCGCGCCTCGTAACCCTGAGTCGAAAATACCAGCGCGAGCGAGTCGGCGACGGCGCTTTCGTCGTCAACGATCAGGACTCTGAAATCGGGATGTGCCCCCATCCTCACGGCTCATTCCGGTTGGATGCGACACACTTGAGAATGGTTTTAACCGGCGACCTATAAACACCCAACCGGGTGCAAAATACACAAACAGCAAGCACTTTTGCCGACCCTGCCAGGGGCTTTAGGGTGCCTGGCGAAACGGCCCTCAGCAGCGAACGTGCGGTTTTCGATTTGACTTTGTTTGTCGCTGACAACCATCCCGGCCGCTTCGATCATCGAAGTTGACCGGAAATGAAGTGGAACCGCTCAACCGCTTGCCGAAATCATTGGCTCTGCGGTTGGCGCCATGGGCACAAGGGGGACGCGCCTCGAAAGATCCTTTCGCCACACAAACTTGCTGAATACGAAGTCTTGAAAATGCGGCGCACCGGCCATCTGTTTTCCTCGCAACCCAGAGGAGGTGTTCTATGCGGGAATTCTTTTCACGAATCGAAGACAAAAACATCCCACTCGAAGAGCGAGAGCTCCTGAAGTTGTCACTGGAGGATTCCGACCCGGGCTGTCCCGGCGGGTTTGTAGTCCGCGAAACCCGTTCGCGATGGGACAATCAGCGAAATCGGTTTAAATGGGAGGAGATCCAGAGGCTCTGTGCCGAGACCATCCACGAAGCTCGGCTCAGGTATGCAGACCGCCGGTTTCAGCTAACAGTTCGTGGTTTCCAAAACATCTCATGCGGGATGGAGGGTGCGAGCTAAACCGATCTTAAATCGCGTCCCTTTTGCCGGATACGCTTCATTAGCATCGACCTTCCGATTACGAATGGCCGATGCGTCCGATCCGATCCAGTGTATCTGCACACTCCGGATCACCAGAGAGAATGGCGATTGCGGGGTTCGCGCAAATCCTTCAGCCGATGTCATTGGTGTAGGCCCTGAGGTGCTAAGCTGGGTTTCGGAAAGCAGCCGCAAACCGGCGTTTATGGTCGTAGGGCGCCTTCGCCGGCGAAAGAACAAACCTTCCCTTCGTCCCCAATTCGAAGTCGTCAGGATACACAATTCAGCAAGATGACATCTTGTCTGCCCAAGGCCGTTGTTTCAACCTTCCTGCCCTTTTGGCGGACAGTGAAGGCGCGCGTATCCCGGAGTGGACGTAATGCGGCGATCGTCTTTTTCTGCACGATTACCTTGTTTGCCTCCGCTCAGAACCGGATGTCTGAATACGCTGTAAAAGCGGCCTACCTCTTCAATTTTGGAAAATTCGTTCGATTCGCGCCCCCTGAGTCGGTTGAATCCCGGCCGAGTTTCGATATCTGTATCGTGGGCGAAGATCCACTTGGACACACGCTGGACGACCTCACAGCGAATGAGCAGCTCGATGATAAACCCGTCCGCGTGGTGCGCTTCAAATCGGCTGCGGAGGCCCGCGGGTGCGCTATTGCTTACATCAGTGCTTCCGAAGGCGCCCGGATCGGAACCGATCTCAGAATGCTCCGGGGCCAGGAGGTTCTGACGGTTAGCGACGCCTCCCGTTTCCTTGCGGATGGCGGGATGATCCAGTTCGTGACGGTCGAGGACCACGTTCGATTCGCGGTGAATCTCGACGCGGCCCGAGCAGCACAACTGACTTTGAGTTCCGAGCTCCTCCGAGTCGCGATATCCGTCAACCAGGATAATGCGGCGGAGGTGCGGCCATGAAACTCCGGGCAGCACAATCGATTTCCGGCAGGCTGACGGCCCTGGTTCTTCTTGTCAGCGGAACCGCACTTCTGCTTGCCTACGTATCCTTTCTCGGGTACGACTTTTACAGCCTTCGACATAATCTCATCGATTCGCTCGGAACAGAAGCTGCAATGATCGGCACCAACAGCGAGAGTGCTCTCTTGTTCGATGACCAGCAGGCGGCGGAAACCACGCTGTCGGCGCTGCGCGATGCACCGTCTGTCTTGACCGCGCAGATTTTCGGAGCCGACGGGCGGTCTTTCGCACGTTACGAGCGCCAGGGATCGGGGAACCAAGCCATTGTGCCAAGACTCTCAAGTGGACAGAAGTCCGCATTCTGGATTGAGGACGGAACCGTCCTTTCGGGATATGCAATCACCTCCGGTGGGAAGCTGATTGGCTCGGTGTACATCCTGGCTGATACTCGGGACGTAATCTACCGTGCTGAGCAGCTTGGGGTGCTTTCCGCAGGAATCCTGCTCGTCTGCTTTGTGATCGCTCTGCTGGCGACTTCTGCGATGCGGAAATTGATTATCCGCCCGCTGGAAGATCTGTCCGAAACCGCGCGGGTTGTCTCCAGAAAGAAAGACTATTCTGTTCGCGCCGAGACCCCTCGACGCCAGGACGAACTTGCATTTCTGGTCCAATCCTTCAACGAAATGCTCGATGAAATCCAGCAAAGCCGGGCAGTGCTGGAGCAGAAGGTCGAGGAGCGGACGGCAGAGCTTTCCGCGGCGAACCGGGAACTCGAAGCATTTTCTTACACCGTGGCGCACGACCTGCGCGGCCCATTGCAGCAAGTCGCGAACCTTGAATTCCTGTTGCAATTGGAGGCTTCCGAGGCCGGCCGTCCTGCTTTGAAGGAGTTACTGAACAAACTGGTTGAGGCTACACGCCGGATGTCCTCGCTGATCGATGACCTGTTGAATCTTTCGCGGGCGTCGAGCACCCCGCTCGAACATGTTCCGGTGGACCTGAGCGCTTTGGCAAGATCGATCCTCGGAAACCTGATGCAAAGCGGCGAACGGCAGGTGGAGATCGTGGTCGCCGACGGGTGTATGGCCGTCGCCGATGAGGGCCTGATCACGGTAGTCCTCGAGAACCTGCTCCGCAATGCCTGGAAATACACCTCACGAAAAGATCCTGCCCGCATCGAATTCGGCTGTCGTGACGAAGGCGATGAGACCGTTTTTTTCGTCAGAGACAACGGTGCGGGCTTCGACGCAGCGTATGCAGACCGGTTGTTCCGTCCTTTTCAACGCCTCCATTCGCAGGCGGAGTTTCCGGGTACCGGCGTCGGACTTGCCACCGTGCGAAGGATCATCGCACGGCACGGTGGGCGAACCTGGGCAACTGGGGCGGTAGATCGGGGAGCGGAGTTCTCTTTCACGCTTCCCCAAAAGAAACCCGATGGCGAAGCACGTTCGAAACCTGGGAATTGAATGGATAGTCCATGCTCCCATGGATCGCAAACAACCTCCTTTCAGTAAGGAGCATCGAACTTCAACAGCCTTCACAGAGCCCTCCCCGGGTCTCCGCCGCAGATTGCCTGCCAAATGCATTTGAGAATTGGAAATCGATGTTATCATCGCTTGCTTATGAAAGTCGGCCGGCAGCATGGTTCCCCCGATCCCTCACGGTCCGCTCATTACTTTCGATCGCTTCCGGCCAAGGCATTCTCCGGCCGTTGAAGTCGTGCCCGCATCGAATCCGTTACCGCCGCCGCACCTCTGCTGCTATTGCCGCATCTGTCGCACTGATGGGTCAAGCTTTCTACGCGCAAACACCGATGGGCAGGACGCACGAAAATCCTTTGAAGACGATGAGTCTTGAGCAACTCGGAAATGTGGAAGTCACGACATTCAGCAAGGCGCCGAGTCCGCTGCACGATACCCCGGCAGCTCTCTACGTGATTACCCGCGAGGAGATCCTCCGTTCCGGCGTGACCACGATCCCCGATGCTTTGCGCCTGGCACCTGGTGTCGAGGTGGGACGCCTCAGCTCCACCACCTGGGCAGTAAGCATCCGGGGGCTCCAGAACAACTTTTCAAAGTCCGTTCTTGTGCTGATCGATGGAAGAAATGTCTACACGTCGCTTTTCGCCGGTGTTTACTGGGATGTGCAGAATCTCCCGTTGGAGGACATCGATCGCATCGAGGTGATTCGCGGCCCCGCCGGAACCATTTGGGGACCGAACTCCGCGAACGGCGTGATCAACATCATCACCCGCAAGGCTGCCGATTCCAAAGGTGTGCAGGCATCGGCGTTGGTCGGCAACATGGACCATACGATCGACGATCTGCAGATTGGCGCAGGATCGGGCGATACGAACTTCCGTTTATTTGGGCGGGGCTTCGAGCGCGCCCATGAATACCATACGGACCGTATCGATGATGACACCTGGCACCAGGAACGCCTCGGGTTCAGGATAGATCGCAATAAGGACACGGCGGAGATGATGCTCGAAGGCGACCTCTACAAAGGAACCTCGCCTCACATCGTCGGGACCGCTCTCAGTAACGACCAGACATCCGGAGGCGACGTCAACTTTCGCTATCAAACCTTGCAGGCTAATGGCAAAGGGCTGATGTTGCAGGCATATTTTGACCGCACGAACCGTACTCACGGTTTCCTCGGCGACACCCGTGACACCATCGACATTGATTTTATCGATCGCTTCAAGCTGGGTGGTTCGAACTTGCTCTCGGTGGGCGCCGGCCTTCGCTGGATTCCGTTCAACGTCATTCCGACGGTCGCTGGGGAAGGTTTGGTCCCGCCCACTGGGTTGGATCATATCTACACTGGTTTTCTCCAGGACGAGATTCGCCTCGGGCAAACGGTAAATCTGACCCTCGGCGCCAAGTTGCAACAAAACAATTACAGCGGATTCGATGCTCTACCGTCGGGCCGCCTGCTCTGGTCCCCCAGCGATCGGCAATCGCTGTGGGCAGGCATCACGCGCTCGGTCACCACACCATCCGACCTCGAAGAGAACTTCCTGCTTCAAGCTTCGTCGCCCACTCTGTTAGTCCAGCTCACGGGCAATCACCACTTCAACTCGGAAAATGTTCTGGGCTACGAATTGGGCTACCGCGGAACATTGAATGCGCATCTTTATTTCGACGTATCAGGTTTCTGGAATCAGTACGGCCAGCTGCAGAGTTTCGGACCTGAAGTGATTTCGCAATCGGGGAGCAAGACCGACATAACCATCCAATATGCAAACCAGATTAGCGGCTCGGCCTCCGGATTTGAGATCGCTCCCCAGGTGGCAATCGGGTCGTCCTGGCGGCTGAATCTTGCGTACTCTTTTCTCAATTCGAACTTCCAGGCGGCCGGACCCACGTCGAACGTCAGCTCCACCGGTTCGGTAACCACGTATGACGGTTCATCGCCGAAACATCAGGTGGAACTGCAGTCTATGATTGATCTTCCCTGGAAATTCCAGTTCGATCAAACCTATCGGTTCATCAGCGCTTTGCCGGCGCAAAAAGTCTCCGCCTACCAGACAGCCGACGTCCATCTCTCACGCCCATTGGGTGCCAACTTCCTGATTGAAGCGGTCGGGCAAAACCTGTTCCAACCTCATCACTACGAATGGGGAACTGGAGATCTAAGCCAGCCACTGGTCGGCATCGAACGGGCCGGCTATATTCGGCTGTCCTTCCACGCTTCCAAACTTAAATGACGATTGTCGCCGGCAAGAGTCCGTCGCGGAGACTTGAGAGGTTGCAGACTACTTGAGCGTGCGACCACAGATTCAAATCATCGAGTCGGCTTCTCTGCTGGGCGTGCAAAATGACGATGTTGGCTGTTCTGTTCGCAGCAGCGGCGGTTCCTGCTCCTTTCTCGATATGCACGTGAAAAAAGGCGCGAACTCAGAAGACATCGGCAGCGCGCCGACAATACAAGGATCCAGTCCGCAGCATCAGGCGGTCATTGCGAACGGTTTCGATCTGTCCAAATCGGTCAACGCGGGCATTAAGGTGCGACACGTGAGTGCGCTGCCCGGCATCAAAGTACCGTCGTATTGGACGGGGAATGCTATGGTACGGTGGGCCGCGACCCGCCATTTCGAGTTCACGGCCGCGGGCCGGAATCTTTTTCAACCTCACCATGTGGAGTTTGTCTACGATCCGGGACCTGCCGTAGGAATTCGGCGTGCATACGACGGCGAGATCGCATTTACCAAGTGATGCGGTCAATGGAGCTCACATCCTCCGGTAGATGCCACTTCCTGTCGCTGCGCCCGCACCGGTTCTCGCCGCGCTGTCCCGCCTGGCCCGTGCGCAGAACTCATCCACCTGCGATCGCCCCGAGAATCAGCAGCGGCTCTTTTCCCGCCGCGACGGGTTCCGGCAGCGGCTTGTCGAGCGACTCCAGAGACCAGTCCTCTGCGCAGGCAAAGAAGCGCAGAAACGCGCGGCGCTGGCCGGTATCGAAATCGCGAATGGTTCCGCGCAGCATGGGATAGGAAGTCTCGAGCGCGTCCAGCACCGCACGAATCGTGACCGGCTCGCCAACATCGAGCTGCACGTCGCCCTCGATGTGAGCCAGGTTGCGCAGGTGATACGGCAACGCCACCAGCACCCGCGCTGCACCGGCTCTCCCAGTTTTTGCTGAACCGCTTTCCACGCGAGTCCCCTTATTATCGAGTCCCTGGGTCGGTGGCCGTGTTTGGTGAATCGAACCGGGAGTATCCGCGGCAGAAAGAGCATCCCTCAGGGTTAAACAGGCTGCGGAAAAACCCTTGTTTCCCGGATCATTTTGCTTTCGGTCGCACTTTTTCGCGCTTTGAGTCTGTTCCGCAGTTCCATTTCGGTTGTCGTTTTGCCTCCGCAGGCCGTTTTTTCGGCATGCGGAGACACCTCAGCCCTAGCTGGCCATCGCTTGAATCGGAATGAGTCTCCGCATGCGCACCAGGTTATAAGCCGTGATGGTCAGCCGATAGAACCAGTCCACTCGCTTCAGACCACGCAACTTGACCTGGCGCATCGGCCGATCCAACTTGCTCCAGCCAAAGACTCGCTCGATCAGCTTGCGTCTTTGCTGGCTAATAGCGCACCGTTCATCGCTCCGTTCGTTGTCGGTCAGCGCGTTCTTGCCGCGGTTGCCCGGCGCATATTCGCTGACATGCGGCGCCACCCCGCGATCCCTGAGCGCCTGCACGAATCTGTCTTCCTGGTACTGCGTGTCAGCTCCCAACGTGATCTTGCGCTCTCCGCGTTGATCCTTAGGTCCCAGCACCCCATCTAATAACTCCACCGCTGTCTCGCGCTCCGTCACCGTGGCCGCCTGGCTGGCCTTGGCTGCCACCACCAGACCGTTGCGGTTCTCCATCAGGGCGTGTCCTTGATAGCTGGCAATGGCCTTTTCCGTGTTCGACTTCTTGCACAGACGCGCTTCCGGATCGGTGGTCGACTCCACACGGTCGCGCAGCAGTACCTCGCCACCCCAGCCCGAGCCTGCCCCCGGAGCCGGCGGATCAGGCTTGTCCTTAAAGCTGCGGGTCGAGGCCCATGCCTGAATCATCGTTCCATCCACGGTGAAATGCTCTTCGCTCAGCAGAGCGTGTTCGCGCGCTTCCACCAGCACCGACTCCAGTAACAGCTGGCTCACCGCACCGGCGATCAACCGCTCGCGGTTCTTGGTGAACACCGTCACGTCCCACACCGGATCGTCCATCTCCAGACCCACAAACCAGCGAAACAGAAGGTTATAGTTCAACTGCTCCATCAGCTGCCGCTCCGAGCGGATCGAGTACAGTACCATCAGCAGTGTCGCCCGCAGCAAGCGCTCCGGGGCAATCGAGGGACGACCGGTGGCCGAATATAGCCGCTCCAAATCTGCGTCCATCCGCGCCAGCGCACGGTCTACCAGCGCGCGAATCTGTCTCGCCGGATGATCGGCTGGAATCCGCTGTGCCAACGTCACATAGCTGTACATCGCCGTCTGCTTTTCGTCGTCTCCACGCATATCTCTTAACTAACGCAAATCAATGTGGAGAAAAAGTGACAATTAAAGGACTTTTTCCGCAACCTGTTTAACCCCTTCGCTTTTTCCGTTTTTTCGGCACGGCTAAAGCCATGCCCTGATACAAGCCCGACCGGCTCGATATTCCGCTGACGCTGCCTGAAGTCCGAGAATCTATGCGTCTCTTGCGGCACGGCTAAAGCCATGCCGTTTAAAAAAGCCACTTATGCGGCCGGAACCAAAACCAGGTTCCTAATCCCTATTCCCTACTCCCTAACTCAGCGTCTGCACCTCGACCGACAGCACAGCCGGCAGGTCGTGCACGATCGGCATCCAGCTATCGCCGCTGTCGGATGATGCGTAGACCTGCCCGCCCGTGGTGCCGAAATAGATGCCGCAGTCGTCCAGACGGTCGACAGCCATCGCATCGCGCAGCACGTTCACGTAGCAATCGCGCTCGGGCAAGCCCTTGCTGAGGGGCTCCCACTCGTTGCCGCCCTTGCGGCTGCGGTAGACGCGAAGCTTGCCTTCGAGCGGGAAGTGCTCGGAGTCACTTTTGATGGGGACCACGTACAGTGTGTCGGGCTCGTGCGCGTGCACGTCGATCGCGAAGCCGAAGTCGGTAGGCAGGTTGCCGCTGACCTCGTGCCAGTTTTCGCCGGCGTCGTCTGAGCGCATTACGTCCCAGTGCTTCTGCATGAAGAGCACGCCCGGACGCGAGGGATTCATGGCCACGTGATGCACGCAATGACCCACTTCGGCCGTCTGGTCGGGAATGAATTGCGAGCGAAGGCCCCTGTTGATCGGCTTCCAGGTGGCGCCGCCATCATCGGTACGGAAGGCGCCCGCCGCCGAGATGGCGATATAGATCCGCTTCGGGTTGCTGGGGTCCAGGATGATCGTGTGCAAGCCCATGCCGCCCGCGCCCGGCTGCCACATCGGGCCGGTTCCATGACCGCGGAGCCCGGCGAGCTCATGCCAACTTTCGCCACCGTCGGTGGAGCGGAAAAGAGCCGCGTCTTCAACGCCTGCGTAGACGGTGTTGGCATCGGCCAGTGATGGCTCCAGGTGCCACACACGCTTGAACTCCCATGGATGCTGCGTACCGTCGTACCACTGGTGCGTGGTGAGCGGTTTGCCCGTCGCCTCGGAGACATCGTATGCAAACTTGTTGCTTGGGGTCGGCGGCCATGCGGGGGGGCCGTCCTTGTCGGCGGGCATTCCCGGCTGATACCAGGTTTTGCCGCCGTCGTCTGAGCGCTGGATGAGTTGCCCAAACCAGCCGCTCGTTTGAGACACGTAGATCCGGTTGGGATCAACGGGCGAGCCCTTCATGTGGTAGATCTCCCAGCCGGCAAAGAAGGGTCCGCTCACGGACCAATCCTTTCGTTTGCCATCCGCGCTGAGGACAAAGGCGCCTTTCTTTGTCCCCACCAGCACTCGCACGCTGCTCATCTTGACCTCCTCACCTCGACCGACATTCGTTTCGGGTTCTTAGCGCCGCTCACAGCCGCGCAGCCCGCTAATCGGGGAGGGCCGCTTTGCCATTTTTCCCGATCTACCTTGCAAAATGCAAGTGAATTCTCGAGGTTACAAATCGGATTCTGTATAACACTCAATTGTTATTGAATTGCAAGCGGATACCGGCGAGAATTGACACGTCTTACTGAAAAATAACTTAACCAAAGGAATCAGTTGGCCGATCGATTCTCGGACACAACGATCCTTTCCTCTCCTCTATTCCCCGGTTAGGCAGGCCCGAGGCAATGACCCCCTACAAATCGGCGCAATGGAAGCTCTTCCTCCTGCTGGCAGCCGCTCTACTTGCTGCCGGCGTGGCTCGTGCTCAAGTAGCAGACCGCATTCCGCGCACATTCGATGCCGCCCAGGTGCAGGTTCTTGCCAACCATCATCCGCTTTGGGCAACAGCAGCCAACGATGTCGGAGCAGTTCCCGCCGACCTGCCCATACAGCACCTGACGATGGTTCTGGCGCGCTCTCCGCAGCAGGAGACGGCATTTGAGGAACTGCTAAAGGAACAACAGGACCCCACGTCACCTAATTATCACCAATGGCTCACTCCGGCCGAGGTCGGCGAGCGCTTCGGCCTGTCCGATGACGACATTGCCGCGATCACGGGCTGGCTTCAGTCCCAGGGCCTGGAAGTAAATTGGGTGGCGCCGAGCCGCGTTTTCATCAGCTTTTCGGGATCGGCGGCGGACGTGGGACGCGCCTTCCAGACTGAGCTGCACTACTACAAGGTGCATGGCGAGCAGCGAATTTCAGTTGCAACAGATCCGCAGATTCCAGCAGCGCTGGCACCTGCCATGAAGGCGATTCACGGACTGTACACGATTGAAGACCGGCCGTTTCATAGCGTCAGATCGATGGCGTCAAGCGGACCCGACTTCACGGTCACCAACAGCGGCACAACGTACCACTTCCTGGCGCCCGGCGATTTTGCGACGATCTACGATCTTCCCCCAAGCCTCACCGGGGCCGGAACCACGATTGGAATCGTGGCCGAAGCGCGGACAGACATGACCGACTTCAGCAACTTCAAGTCGCTCACCGGGTCAACATTCAGCAACCCGACAGAAGTGGTTCCGACTGCCTTTGGCGGCGCCGATCCCGGACCCGCCTGCACCACAAACAGTTCGTGCCCGCTGATTGACGACCAGGGAGAGGCGGAGCTGGATGTGATGCGCGCGGGCAGCGTAGCCCCCGGAGCGTCGCTGCTGCTGGTGACTGCGAGCGCCGACAGCGGAGGCATCGAGGATGACGCGGCGTACCTGGTGCAGACCACGCCGGTGCCCGCGCAGGTTATGTCGATCAGTTTTGGCTACTGCGAGTCGGCAGTAGGAATCGCCGGTGTCGCCTACTGGGATACTCTTTTTCAGCAGGCTGCCGGCGAAGGGATTTCGGTGTTTGTATCGTCGGGAGATTCCGGCGCCTCTGGCTGCGACGAGGCGTTCACTACACCCCCGGCGAGCCCTCAGCCAAACAGCCCGAATTACATTTGCTCGTCGAGCTACGCCACCTGCGTAGGAGGAACGGAGTTCAACGATACAAGCAATCCAATGGCCTACTGGAATTCATCGAATGGAGCAAATCTCGCCTCAGCGCTTGGCTACATTCCGGAGGGCGCGTGGAACGAGCCGCTTTCAGGCTCGAATACGCAGGTGGCCGCTACAGGCGGCGGCGTAAGCACTGTTGTCCTAACGCCAAGCTGGCAGACGGGCAGCGGTGTGCCGGGCAATGCCGGCCGGTACACGCCTGACATTTCGTTCTCGGCAGCAAACCATGACGGGTACTTCGGCTGTTTTGCTGCAGGCGGTGGAAACTGCTCCGGCTCGGGCGGAACGTTCAATATCTTTTCGGGGACGTCCGCGGCTGCTCCTGGAATGGCCGGCGTAGCCGCGCTGCTTGACCAGAAACTTGGTACCAAGGCCGGCAACCTCAATCCCGAGCTTTATACCATGGCGGTAAGCGAACCTGCGGCGTTCAACCAGGTATCTGCTGCATCGAGCGGCGTGACCAATTGCTCGGTGGCCACCCCAAGTATGTGCAACAACAGTATTGCCGGGCCGACGGGCCTCGCGGGAGGCCAGGCGGGATTCCAATTGGGAGCAAATGGCGGTTACAGCGAAGCGACCGGCCTGGGGTCGCTCGACGTAAGCCAGTTCATCAACAACTACAATTACACGCCCCCTTCGAACGCTCCGACGGTGACGGTTTCCGCGCCTCCGTCAGTCACGGCCGCGCAATCGGCGTCGGTGGAAATCACTGTATCGGGAACCAAGGGAGCCCCAACGGGCACAATCATATTGACCAGCGGCTCGTACAAGTCGGCAACGACTACGCTCAGTATTCCCGGCACCAACAGCGAAAGCGCCTACATCGTAATTCCCAGCGGCGCGCTTGCAGCGGGAACCGACACGATCACAGCAACCTACACGTCGACTTCGCCGTTGTATGCGAATGCTTTGGGATCCACGACCATTCTGGTCACGTCAACGCTGCCTGCACCAACCATCACGTGGGCCGCGCCAGCGGCCATCGTGTACGGAACACCGTTGAGTGCAACACAGCTCAACGCGACTGCGAGCGTTGCCGGTACATTTGCCTATTCCCCGGCGGCAGGCGCCGTGTTAACGGTAGGGCAGCACACCCTCGCCGTCACGTTTACGCCCAACGACACGACCGATTACAGCACCGCAAACGCCACGGTTACGCTGACAGTGAGCAAGGCAACGCCGGTGCTCACGTGGGCCACGCCTGCGGCCGTTCCCGCTGGAACCGCTCTGAGTTCGACACAGCTTGATGCCACAGCGAATGTGCCGGGGACGTTTACTTATACCCCGGTGACTGGAACTCTAATGTCGTCACCCGGAAACTTCATGCTTTCGGTGACCTTCGCTCCCAACGATTCGACCGACTACACGATCGCATCGGCGTCGGTGACACTCTCGGTCACGGCCGTTACCTCTGCCCCCGTTGTTACAACGGGCAGCGCCTCGGTAATCCTGGGCAGTTCCGCGACGATGGGTGGCCAAGCGACGGCTGAAGGCTCTGACACGCATGTCTGGTTCCTTTACGGAACCAGCAGTACCCTCAGCGGCGCAACTCAAACGGCTTCGCAGGACATTGGCGCCGGATACTCTGTGGTGAACTTCACTGCAGGCGCCAGCGGCCTGAGCCCGAACACGACGTATTACTTCCAGGCCGTTGCGCAGAATACCTATGGCACAACGCAGGGAAGCATTCAGAGCTTCACGACGGCGAGTGGATCCACGTTCTCGCTGAGTGGCAGCAATGGCGGCGCTGTGACCCTTTCAAAGGGTTCGACCACGAACAACACCTTGATGGTGACGATCAGCCCCGCCGGTGGTTTTACGGGAACAGTGACTCTGAACGCAGCCGTGACCAAAAGCCCGACCGGCGCGCAGGACCAGCCGACATTCACATGGAGCCCTTCGAACCTGGTAACGCTGAGCGGAACCAGCAACGCGACCGCGACGCTGATCATTTCTACGACCGCGGGGACGAGCGGAGCGATCGTGCCCCTCGTGAGTCCGTTCGGGCGTTGGTACTCGACCGGCGGCGCGGCACTCGCTTGCGTTGTGCTGTGCTGGATTCCTGGCCGTCGACGTACATTGCGCAACTTGCTTGGGATGGTCGCTTTATGTATCGCGCTCACATCCGGCATGGTGGCCTGCGGCGGTAGCAGCAACACGGGGGGCAACGCCTCCAGTAATCCTGGAACGACCAGCGGAGCCTATACCATTACGATTACCGGAACATCGGGAACGACGACCGCGACGAACACGGTGAACCTGACCGTCCAATAAACGCGCGTCGACCGCTCCTTGGATCAAGCTCGATCCGTGAAGTTGCGTTTTTTCCGGTCAACTTACTGCTGCGCCACAGAGATCAACCGCACCGGCCCAAGCAGCCCGGAGGGAAGGAGCGGAGAGTCCGCTTTATACGGCGTGAAGTCAGCGAAAGCGTATTTCTTCAGCGACCAGGGTTGCTGATCGCCGATCATGCGATTGACCCAGAGGTTTGTCACTCGAACTTCAATCTGATTTTCGCCCGGCACGAGTGCTCCAGTCACATCGATCTTAAACGGCGTCTTCCACACGATGCCGAGATCCTTGCCGTTGATCCCAACATCGGCAATATCCTCCACGCCGCCCAGATCGAGCCACATGTGTGCGCCGGGCATAAACGCGCTCGAAGAAATTTCAACACTCTTCGAATAGGTCGCCGTGCCGGAGAAATATTTCACGCCGTAATTCGAGCTTTCGCTCCACGAGTTCAGCCGCAAAAGCTGCGCGCGCGGCGGTGCACCTCGATCCGGCTCGAAGCTGACGGTCCAATTGCGATTCAGCTCATCGTTCAGGCTCGCGACCACAGTTTCGGCGGGCTCCGGCAAGTCAAGAGAAGCGGAGGTCGCCGGGTCTCGGAAGACCACGAAAATTGCTCCAAAGGGATCGAGATGAAGCGGGACGTTTGTCCGGCCCTGCGCAATCCGATAAGAGGCCAGCTTAGCTGTCCCGGTTGCAGCATCCCAAAGCTCGGGCGCTTTGCCGGTCACACGAAAGGTTGCGTTCACATCCTCGGCGCGATCTTCGCGGTTATCGACAAAGTAGAGGTCCCCATCGTCGAGCTTGCGGTGCAGAAACATGAGATCCGCAGTGGAATCGGGTTTTGAGTACTCGAAATCCCGCTGCACGCCGAGACTCGCCAGAGCCTCGTTCGCGGTCGCCTCTGCATAGACTCTTCCTTTTCCAATTTTTCGTTCTCCGTGCGGCGACGCGACGTTACCCCAGATCGAATCCGCGACCTTCTTCCACTCACCTGGATCGTCTCCAAGGCTTGGTGAATCCGTCGGCCTGTTGCCCACCAGTACGGCTCCTGCTCGCACCAGTTCCGCAATCTTGCGCAGAACGGGCAGCGTCATGCGCTGGCTTCGCCCGCCGAGATATAGGATGCAATAGCTCGTGCCACCGGGGGTGACAAGACGTCCTTCTTCGACAGAAAGCTTGTGGAGGATTACATCGCTGTTCACAAAATCGAATGCATAACCTTCCGGAGCGTCGTCGATCGGCTTCCATCCAAAGACTGCCGTGAGCGGGCCCTCCTCGCCGTAGAAGTAAGCGACGTCGGCGTCATAGTGCCCTTGCTGCAGCAAGTAAGAACTGCGGGCCAGGTAATCGACCCATGGCGTGGCCTCATCGGCCCACGTCTGATTGCGATTGAACCATAGCCCGTAAGGACCAAGCGTGAGGCCCGGCGCCATATCGGGAACGGGTTGATGCGTCGACTCATGAATCTCGAACCGATTTACGCCCAACGCAAATTCCAGATCTGCCACGTTTTTCAGGCTGTTCGGCGAGAACGACCACGCCGGGCCGCGCGACGTCATCGATTCGGCGCCGACCAGGTTCTGTCCGTAGATGTGGGCCACCGAGGCAGCGCCGCGCAGATCGGAAATGTAATCGAAGTCCGGACCGGGATCGCCCGCCCAGGTCCACATGGCGCCCATCGGCACATCGGTTTTGCTGCGCATCTCCATGTCGTCGCCGAGCGACGGTCGATGATACTCCAACGCCTCTCCGTAATAGCGCATGCCGTGCGCATGCAACTCGTCGGCGATCTCGCCGTAGTGATTCTCGGCCAGTAATTCACCGATCGTCCAGCGGAAATCCCAAAGGAAGCGGTCCGTGTCCGCTGGACTCTTGATGACGACGCCCGTAAGTGCCGGCAACCAGAGATGCGGATCGTAGCCGCGACGCTTTTCGAATTCCTGCAGGATGTGATCGGTCCAGTTTTGCGGCCCCACTTCGATGCTGTCGGTGAGTAAATAGGAAATCCCGTTCTCGCCCATCATGCCGGGACCGACGACGCCGGAGTACATCTTGAGATAGCCGTCGACGTAATTTTTCACGTAATCGCGATTCAGCTTGTCAACCTCAAGGCCTGTCGCCTCAGGCGGAGCGGGGCCATTCTCGTGACCGGTGAGCGAATACCCAATTCGCAGAACCATCCACTCGCCCGGCGGGGGTGTCCAATCGAGAGTTCCATCGGACGACATTTTGCCGGTCAGATCGATGACATCCGACTCCGGCACGATGAATTGCGGAGCGACATTGGGTTCGCCGATTGCGTAGAAATTGCGCGCATTCGCAAAGCCAGCGCGTTTTTCCCACTCATTGACGCGGGCGCCGCTCGAAAGGACAAGTTCGGTGATGCGATGACCGCGGTCGGGAATTCCGGCAGGCTGTGCAGGAAATACGACGCGGAAGGTTCGCGCCGTGACAGCGTCAAACGAGGCGGTGCGTTCGACGAGGCTGCTGAAGGGAATCTCCGTCACGTTGTGGAAACTCACCCCGTCGTCGCTCGCCTCAAGCCGCGGAGGAATGGCGCGGCTCGCGTGGTCGAAGACACTGATCTCGTCACCGAGACTGGCGAGGGTGACCGCCTGGATCGGTTGCGGATGTCCGTAATCGAATTGGACCCATCCCTCGTTGCCCGGTTTGCTCGCTGACAATTCGACCGCAACCGTCTCCACATCCCCATCGGAAAGCGCGGGTGCATTGACGGTACTGCTGCTCGACGTGATCTGCGGATTCAGCTCTGCCTGCGTTTTGTCTCCGGAGGGAATCTTGTATGCAATCACTGCGGCGTCAGCATAGAACTCAGGCGGTGTGATCACCGTTCCGTCAGGGCTGCGCCGGCCCGGCACCTGAAAATTCTGAAAAGTTCCATCGACCTGCGGCGGGTGCGGCAACTCGCCCGCGAATGGCTTGCCGCCTTCGATTCGGGTCGCGGTCCACACCATCTTCTTCATTCCTTGCGAAGCAGGAACCCAGGGTCCCCCGGTTTCGCTCCATCCCGGCGAGCTCGCGATGGCAACTTCCATGCCCATGCCCCGCGCTGTGGTTACTGCGTCATCGAATGCCTGTTTCCACTCGGGCGTCATATAGATCAGGCGATGCGGAATAACCTGCGGCGTGTTGATGGCCCCCTCGAAGATTGTGACGCCGCCAAGACCGACGCGGTGCATCCAAGCGAGATCGAGCTTGATGCCTTCCTCCGAGATGTTTCCGTTCATCCAGTGCCACCAGACGCGCGGACGCGCGCCATTGGGCGGGTCGAGAAATCCACGCAGCAATGCGTCTTGCTGTGCGCTATTAATCTGCTGGACGGTTGCGGAAGATTGAGCGTGGGACGCGAGACATGTTGCGCAAAAGACGCAAACGAAAATACTCGACCGGAGATTCTTCATCGGACTCTCCCCAGAGATTCTACTCGGAAGAGAGCGAGCACGCCTTAGATCTTCTTCGGGGCCGTGGCAGTAGCTCTTGTGGAGCCGACCGATATGCCGCCATCGATGAGGAGGGTTTGGCCAGTGACATAGCGGCTTGCTTCGGAGGCTAGAAAAACCACTGCGCCATCCAGATCGTGCGGTTCTCCGGGTCGCCTGGCGGGGATGCGGTCGATCAGATAATCCACCCACTCTTTGTTTTCATAGAGCACCTTGTTCTGTTCGGTCTTGAACCAGCCCGGCGCAAGGCAGTTGACGGTAACACCGAACTTGCCCCAGTCGTCGGCGAGGCTCATGGTGAGTTGGCGTACTCCGCCTCGGCTGGCGCCGTAGGGAGCGAGTCCCGCGTAACCAAACACGCTCGTGACCGAGCCGATGTTGACGATGCGGCCGTAGCCTTTCGAGATCATTCCGCGGGCGACGGCCTGCGCAACAAAGAATGTGCCGCGGAGATTGGTATCGAGAACCTGATTCCAATCGGACCACGTGACTTCAAGCGCGGGCTTGCGAACGTTGCAGCCTGCGTTGTTGACGAGGATGTGTATCTGCCCGAAGGCGGCCTCAGCGTCAGCGGCCATCTTGCGAATGCTTTCTTCGTTAGTGACATCGACCTCGAGCGAAACCACGCGGCGGCCGAGGGACTTCATCTCGGTCTCGAAATCAGCAAGGGTGTCGCGCTTGCGGCTGGTGATCACAAGGTCGGCGCCTGCCTTTGCCAGCGCGCGAGCGAAATACTGTCCCAGCCCGCGGCTGGTGCCGGTGACGATCGCAACTTGCCCGCGCAGGTCAAAAAGTTCGTTGGTCATACTCTCGTGATCGAAAAAAGCAGGACCGAGCATCTCAATTGGCACACCGAAGCGAGAATTTTCTCGCCTTCGTACCGATCCTATTGAAGCAGGCCGGTGGTTTCGCGGTTTGGCGTCAAAATCACTTTCATAAGGTTCGGCTCCCGTGCATGCAGCCGCTCGAACCACCGTGGCCCATCTTCAAGCGGAGCGATGGCACTGATCAGGGGACGTACTTTGATCTTCCCGTTCGCAATCAGCTCGACCGCTTGCGGAAATTCGCCCGCTGAGGCGCACGATCCTTGCAGCCGGATCTGGCGCGTGACTACCTTTTGCAGCGGCAGCGTCACCTCAGGCTGAATGTTGCCGATCAGAGTCACTGTCCCGCCCTTGCGCGTGCAATCGATGGCAGCGTTGACAGTTTCATTGCGGCCCACGGCCTCAAGCGCAAGATCGACGCCGCGGCCGCCGGTCAGGTGATGGATTTGTTCGATCAATTCGCGTCCAGAGGCATGCAGGATTTCATCGGCGCCGATCTGCCGAGCCAGTTCCAGGCGCGACGCGTCGACATCAGTAATGAAGACGCGCTTGCAACCCAAGGCGCGGGCGGCCTGCAGGGTCAGAAGTCCAATCATGCCGGCGCCGATGACCAGCGCCGTTTCATCGCCGTGAACCTCGGAGACATTCACGCCGTGCAACGCAACGGCCGCAGCCTCAAGCATCGCGGCTTCGGCGAAGGAGAAATTCGCCGGCAAGCGACAGAGAATGCGCTGTGGAACCGCGACATATTCTGCAAAGGCGCCATGACGCCGGTAATCGCCGCACGAAACGCCTATCACCTGGCGGTTATCGCAAAGATTGACCCGGCCGCGCTTGCAGAATGCGCACTCGCCGCAGTACACGGTCGAGTCGAACGCGACACGATCGCCAACTGCGTAACCGCACACACCGTCGCCGATTGCCGCCACCGTTCCTGCTGCTTCGTGGCCCATCACGATCGGGGGAATGCGACGGCCCGACGAGCCGTCGTAGCCATGCACATCGCTGCCGCAGATTCCGCAGGCCTCGACTCGAATAAGAACTTCGCCGGGGCCAGCACTCGGCATCGGCGCTTCAGCAATTTCAAGATGGTTGTATTGAGAAAGTAGAAGGGACTTCATCGTTGCTCGCGCTCTCGATTGTTTGTTTGCCACACGGGCAATGTTGATTTCATTTACACATCGCAAAGATCCACCGCGGCGCGCAGGCTGGTCAGCGGATCGCGCACCGGTACAAACTCGTGCGCTACATAACCTTTAAATCCCGCAGCAGCGATCGCGCGCATCACCCCGTCCCATTGTACTTCCTGCGTATCGTCGAGTTCGTGGCGGCCGGGCACACCTCCGGTATGGAAGTGCCCCATCCACTGGAAGTTCGCCTGGATGGTTGCGATCAGATCTCCCTCCATGATCTGCATGTGGTAAATGTCATAAAGCAATTTCACGTTCGGCGAGTTGACCGATTCCATGACGCGGACGCCCCACGCCGTGTGATCGCACATGTAATCCGGGTGATTCACTTTGCTGTTCAGCAGTTCCAGGCAGATGTTCACTCCGTTGTCTTCAGCGATCTTTTTCAAGCGGATCAGGCCTACGATCGTATTGCGTGCACCCTCGTCGTCGCTCATCCCGCGGCGTACGCCCGAGAATGTGATCACATTCGGCACGCCAGCTTTGGCCGCCAAAGGAAGGTTCTGCCGAAATGCGGTCTCTATCGCAGCATGGTTCTCCGTCCGGTTCAGGCCATCCGGGATTGTGCCTCCACCCGCATATCCCATGGTGCAGATCAATCCGTATCGGCGAGGAACTTCAAAATCTTCTACCTGCAACAGATCGATGCCCTTGAGCCCAATTGCGGCCGCATACGAGCAAAGCTCGTCGAGTGGAATTTCCTTGTAGCACCATTGGCAAACCGACTGATGAATCCTGTTCTTGCGCACGGGTGCGGCATCTTCCGCTGAAGCAATTGCCGGCAGTGCGGCGGTCGCGGTGACCGCAAACCCAGACTTCAATGCAGCGCGACGGCTCCATCCAGTCATTTTGGTTCCCCCATTCCGTCTATCTGGGATATGTGTGGTTGCACTCCCAATTTATCCCATGTGTTCCTCGGGCCGGCCGCTGGATCGCGGCAAAGACCCGGACGCTCCCGCGCAATGCTATGCGGATTGGACCTGATTGGCTTGGTGAAGGATGAGTTTAGAACGTGAAGGCGAGGCCGGCGCGCAGGCCGCGCGGCGCCTGGGTAAAGATGAGCAGAGAACCGTCGCTCAGGATGTATGGGCGATAGCCCTCGGCAAGCAGGTTCCTGATGTCGAGGAGCGCCTCGAGGCCGCCCGACCCATCGCGCGAGACGTGAATCGGTTGGCGAAAGTGGACGTTCAGGAAAGGCTCAGGCGCGCCGTCTGTAAACGGAGCTACAGAAGTTACTGTGTCTTCAGGTTGCCAGCGGTAGCTGGCACGCCAACGGGTCCTGCTGCCGTCCAAGGTGCCCGAGAGCGAGATGGAGTACGTCTGCGCATGCCGAGGATGCGCTGCAGCCAACACTTCGCTCAGCGGCGTTTGCTGCGGCATCGCGGGCATCACCAAAGCGCTGCCGCTCGAGTAACTGACGCGGATTTGGTTGTCGCCTGCAATCCCGTGTTCCACGCTTGCCTGCACGCCTGTCGCCGAAAACGACGGCCCCGCGGTCCGGATCAAATCGCTTGCCTGATCAAGGAGCAGCGCAGCCGCAACCGGAGAATCGCTCAATGCGAACTGGTCCAGCGCTTCGATGACCGGATTGTTGACGCTGTCGGAGTAAACCAGGACGGCCATGTCCGAAGAGTCGGTTTGCCTCTCCCAACCGATCTCCTGATGGAAGCCATGTTCGATGGTCAGTTCGCCGTTTCTCGCCGCCAACACCGGCATCCAGGCGCCGGCCTGCGATTCATCTGCGTTCTGATCGCGGATCATCGTCGCCACGCGGTAGCGAACCGTTGATGAGTTGCCGTGCCAGGCCACATTTGCGTAAGGCAGCATGGCGGTTGCCGTATTTGGGTTCGCCCCTCCAAGACGGCCAATGACCGCAGCCGATCCAACGTTTGCTTCAATTGCTTCGCCGAGGCGGATCGTCTCTGAGCTCTGGATCGCTGCCTCTTCCAAACCAGAGCCTCCAGGTCCTTGAACCTCGGGCTCAACGGATATCGCAGCCACCGACTGCACTGAGCCGGCAAAACCTAAATCCTGCCTGAAGCCAAGCATCGACTCCATGCCTGCATCTGAACCTGGCGCAAAATCGACCCGCGCAAGCAACTCCCGGCTGTCTGTCGGCGTATCCTCCACCGTCGCGGAGAATCGTTCGCCATTCTCGCCAAAGGTTCCTTCCTGCCCCGTCGCCATGAGCCGGGCCTTCAGCTTCGGCCGCGCTCCCGAGCCATCTGTCACAACCACTAACGGCCCATCTTCAAGCCAGCGAAGCAAGGGCCGATTCGCGGCCGATCGCAGCGTCCATGCCCAGTCGTCTGCTTGTGAGTTGCGGACGCGCGGCTCTGCCGGCAGCCATTGGAGAACTTCGTAGAGCGTGTTCAGTGTGAGATTCACGACGGTGCCGCCGCGCACCCTCACGTTTTCCCGCAACGCAGGTAGAAAAGAGGGCCCGATCGCTTTCAAGGCGTAGCGGCCCGGCATCAACGACGCAATCAGAAAACGGCCGGCACCGTCGGTGTAGACGCTGGCGACCACGCTCATGTCGGGACGCAGAACCTGCACCTCCGCGCCGATTTGCGGTACTCCGGCCGTATCGCGAACAACACCGGACACCGATGCCGATACCGCTCCATACGCTGGAGCAGCCACCAACACAATCAGCACGGCAAAACCGGCGAGATAACTACTGCGCTTCATCGACACAGATCCAAGCCTCGCCGCGTCTCTGGCGTCTTCACCGCGAATCCATCCCCCGCGAGCCTCCGGATTCTCTCGCCCGGTTGGCGTTTGCACGAGATATCCTCTATTGCACGACAAAAGGTGCTGTTTGTGCAATCTCTTGTTTTGAGATCGCATCATTTAATTTCACCGTCACCCTGTACCGCCCTGGCGGAAGACCTGCGATATCCAAGGTTTTCTCCACCGTCAATTGGTCACTGTGAGGTCCTAAGTCTTTTGATTCCAGTTGCTTCTGCAAAATGACGGTTCCTGTAGCATCCGCAATCTGGTAGGTAACCGTTGCTGAGTTACTCTTGGTGGCTTGATCGATACCAAGGTTGTAAAACTGCATCCAGAAATTTAGATCCTGTTCACGGTGAAATGTCACCGGCGTAGCGGGATTATCAGCTACGCGCGGACGCACGAAAGTGCTCCCAATGATGAATTTGTCGCCTCCGATTTGCCGGGACGGTACGGCATGCATCTCGTCGGCAAGGATCAGTGACGACGCGCCCAGCTTTTCATCGTCATAGAACGGAACGTTCAGGGCGCGGCCATAAATGCCGATGTGATCCGGATTGTTTACGTCCTTGATCGCAATATCCAGGCGATAGAGGCCTGGCTGCAAAGGAAGTTCCTTCCAATAGACCGACTTTCGATCGAGGCTCTTCTGCAGCAGTTCAGCCGGCTGATCAATCTCAACTGTATCCTCGAAGGTCTGCACTGTTTTGTGCATGATGGTGGTCACCTTTCCAAGGATATTGACCACCCCTTTCGAGACGCCGTCTTTCGTCACAAATGTGATGTTGCGGTTGCTGATCTGGAGAGTAATCGGCACCAGATCCATGCTGTCGGTCACTTTCACATAGTCGGTGCGCACATCGAATGGGAACGGCGGGCCGGAAAGGAGTTTGTGTGTGGAGTTGAATTCATCCAGATCGGCGTCCAGATCCTTGAACTCCACAGGCGGGGGAGCGAAGAGCTTGGACGCAAGCTCGATGCGATCGAATTCCTTTCCCTCCTGCGCGCTTTGCATGGGTCCGCTGCCGAGATTCTCAAGGCCGCCCTTGAAACGGTCGGTCTTATCCTGATGGTTCATTTCCTCCCACTGGGTAAGGCCCGCGCCTGGAACGTGGAGCAACGCATCCTTCTCGCTACGGTCAATCGTGAAGTGGTAGTCCCCGCACATGCAGGTGTCAACAAATTCGACGTCGATATTCTCGCCGATACCGGGCAGATACCGGTAGTGCCAGATCTCAAATGGGAAGGTCGAAGTCTCGCCACCACCCTCGTCCTGCGGCCGATCATACATGCCGCCTGAGGGATGAGAATCGATACTGTCGGGCTTGCCCCACATGATATAGATTCGTCCACGGTCCGTCTTCCAACCGGGTTTGCCGGCGGCAAAGTGATCGTTGGCATATTGAATGCGGCGGTAGTGTTCGTCCCGGTAGCTGTTGTCGGGATCATCCGGATTGGGATTACGCCGTTGCCAGAAGTTCTCAATAAAAGCTTCGCGCTCTTCGTCGTTGCTGAGACTCATGAACGCTTTACGCTCTTCATCCGTAATAATGTAGGGCACTTCCTCGGTCAGCCATGTTTTGTAGGGTCCCTTCAACTCCTGCCGGAGTTCCTTACGCTGTTTGTACAATTCCTTATCGGAGAGCGGTCTGTTCAGGGGGTTAGTATCCTGATTCTGGTCGTTTGCCGGTTGAGCTTGTGTCGGGTCATTGGGGGCCGCGCCGTCTTTCTCCTGCTTGGCCAGAAGGCTGGCCGCAGGGAGGATGAGGAAGCTGCAACCTAAAACTGTGAAAAGAAAGCGGCGGCTGATGAGCATCATTGCCTTGGATTCTCCTGCGATCCTTTAATTCTACGGCTCGAGCAACAGCCGAGCAAGATTCCCCGCGCAGATGGTCACGGATTGGACGACCGATAGCCTCCAAGGTAACCTGCTCAGCGCGCAATTAGATGGAAAATCATCTCAGAGCTTGGGTCCCGGCTCAGTTTTCGCCGTCCAAAGCAAAGCTCAATCTTTTCCATGACCTGAATTGGGCGATGGCTCAGGAAATCGATTTACGACCAAGGAACCTTCTTGCGCTCTGTCGCGTACACTATAGCGTTGGGGAATTTCAAAAAGCATTTATGAACAAAAAGGTTCTCCTCATTTCTCTGGGCGTCGTGGTAGCTGCGGCTCTCGTTGTATTCATGGTGCAACGTCAGCAGGCTGGGTATACCAAGGTTCTGACGGCAAAAGTGGTTCGGGAGGATCTGTCCACGGTCGTCAGCGGGACAGGCCAGATCAAACCCAAGAATTATGTGAACATCGGCGCAACGGCCATGGGCCGGGTCACCCACCTTTATGTAAAGGAGGGCGATAAAGTAACCCGGGGTGAGGTAGTTGCCACCATTGAGAACGTGCAGCAGGAGGCCACAGTCGCCGGCCAGCAAGCTGCGATCGCCGCGGCCAAGACCGACATTCTCTCCGATGTCGCCGCGGAGAAAACCGCCCAGGCAAATATCGAACACGCGCAGGCAGACCTGGAACAGAAGAAACTCGATTGGCAGCGCGCACAGGCTCTATACAAAGACGGCATCATGGCCAAACAGGACTTCGACGCGAAGAAGGCCGCCTACGATCTCGACGTAGCCTCTGTGGCCCAAGCCGTTGCCGGCCTCAACCAGGCCAAAGCCAACACCGATTCGGCACGCGGCCGCATGGAAACGCAGGTCGCGACCCTCCAGGCCAATCAGGATCTGCTCAACCGCACGATCTCCGTGGCGCCGTTCGATGGCGTCGTCACCAACGAGCCCGTGCGCCAGGGCGAGACCGTCGTCGAAGGCATCCAGAACACCGAGGGGTCTACTTTGATGACCCTGGCCGATATGAGCATCATCACCGCCGAGGTGAAGGTGGATGAGACGGACATCGTCAACATCCAACTCGGCCAGCCTGCCGAGGTGACAGTCGATGCGCTCCCTAACAAAGTCTTTAAGGGATATGTGACGCTGGCGGGCGATCAGGCGCTGCTTCGCTCAACGGGTGTTGCCACTTCTCAGTCGACCACCGGAACCGAAGAAGCCAAGGACTTTAAAGTGGTCGTGACACTCAACGATCCATCGAAAGAGCTTCGCCCGGGCCTGTCTTGCACCGCAAAGATCACGACCGCTCATAAAAAGGATGTGCTCGCGCTCCCCATTCAGGCCCTCACCATGTATGACCCGGCGCTTGATGTCGCCAAGAGCAAGGGCGCTGTAGAGGCAGCGGCCAACTCTCCGAATACGAAATCGAATCCCGTGCAGGGTGTCTTTGTTGTCCAGAAGGACCCCCATGGCAGGCTGCGCGCCAAATTTGTTCCCGTCGCGACCGGCATTACCGGCGCCACCGACATCGAAGTGCTCTCGGGCTTGGGCACGGGCGAGGAAGTTGTCGCCGGTCCCTACAAGATTCTGCGCGACCTTAAGAGCGGAGTGCTGATCAAGCGCGACACGTCGCAGCCAATTTCGCTGTCCACAGGTGGACGCTCATGATGGCGGATGAGTCTGCACCGATAAGCTGGCGCTGCTTTAGTCTCGTAAGATGCGATGCCGTCCCGGCCAGAGGCCGCAGGCAAGCGATGGAACTCAGCAACGGGGTAGGTCTCGAATGGCTTTGAACGGTACCGGCATCGAGGAACTTCCGCAGACCGCGTCCCTCTCCGCGGACGAGGTGATCGTGGTTGAGGATCTTTGGCGGACCTACGATATGGGCATGGAGCAGCAGGTACACGCTCTGCGCGGTGTCTCGCTCCGCATCCGCCACAACGAATACGTAGCTATCATGGGGCCGTCCGGCTCAGGCAAGTCGACGCTGATGAATCTGATCGGCTGTCTCGATACTCCCTCCAAGGGCCGCTATTGGCTCAATGGCCAGCTCGTAAGCGACCTTGACGATGATCAGTTGGCTCGGATTCGCAACAAGGAAATTGGTTTCGTCTTCCAGACCTTCAACTTGCTAGCGCGAGCTAGCTCGCTGCACAACGTGGAACTGCCCCTGATTTACAACGGCACACCCGCCGCGGAACGCATCGCGCGCGCCAAAGAGACCCTCATCAATGTCGGGCTCGAATCGCGAATGATGCACAAGCCCAGTGAGCTCTCGGGCGGTCAGCGCCAGCGCGTTGCCATTGCTCGCGCCCTCGTGAATCATCCTTCGATCATCCTGGCAGACGAGCCGACCGGCAACCTCGACTCCAAAACGGGGCTCGAAATCATGGCCCTTTTCGATCAGCTCCACGCCGGCGGAAATACTATCGTGCTGGTCACACACGAGGCGGACATCGCCCAGTTTGCGCATCGCGTTGTTCATATACGCGATGGGCAAATCTTCTCTGACGAACCCTCCATCCGCAATCGTTAGTCCACTTCTTCATACGTCGTTAAATTTCGGGTCGCAAAGAATAACGTTCCCTTTTGTTGAAGAAAAAATTCTTTGCGATCGCACGCGAATCTTCCTTGGAATTTCATCGAATCGCCTTGACATCGAGAGAGTTTCGGGCCACTATTTCCACAGACATTCGGGAACGGACGCTAGCGGTCAGGAGAATCGCAAAGCGCATGACGAAGCTGGTCCTGGCCCTCCATTTTTCCTTAACTTTCGATCGGCGGCGCCCGCACCTCGATGCCGGAAGATGTGGGGCGTTTCAAGGATGCGGACAGCGCCTCTGATTCGCCGTCGCAAATTGCGTCGGACAGCGCAGAATCCCGATTGATCGGTGCTGACTCCGTACTCGCCAGATTGCCAGAATTTTGACCGCCTCGGTTTTCTTCTCGGTGACGTTTAAGCGTTTCGGTTTTGAGGATTGACGTCTTGTCCTGCATGTGTGCTTCGAGGCGTTGGCCTTCTTTTTCGCCAGCCAACCAAGCAACTGCAGACGTGGCAAAATGCATCTTCTGCCAATAAGCCAAGAAGCTGGCAAACCGGGCCCATTTCTCCCTCGGGGTAGGTTCTCGTTAACTTCAGAATCGTTCCGGGGCGAAGCGACTTTGTCATTAACAGATTTATGAAGGCCGGTCTCACAGATTGTGTTGGGGAAAAGCGGAGGAGATCGATGGTCGTCACATCAAAATGCTGCGGACACCGTGTGACGGGGCTTTACGTGGGGGCCGACAATGTTCGGCGCTATTTTCCCAAGCGCATATCTGAAATCGAATTGCAACTCGATCATTTGCGGATCGAGTGCGGGCTCACTCCGGACTTCTGGCAGGATCAGCCCGAAATCCATGACCCGCGGCTCTGCGTTTGGTTGGAATCGAAGCAACTGAAGGGACTGGGTCAGAGACCGGTTTCTCTTTCGATGATCCCGTCGGGAGAGAACTCGTTCATCCTCGGTCCCGTCACGATGAGTTCGCCGGTAAGAGCGCGCCGGGCTTCGCCACAGGCAACTACAGGGCGTGCGGCCTATGAGCCACAACCTTTGGGCGGCGCGGCGGCTTGAAGATTCCTGCCGTGCACTATGCGAATCTGGGGCAAAACTTTCAATGGTGCCTTGGGGTTCCAGCCAGTACCAAAACAAAAAGAAGGAGTTCGCCATGAAAAGCACCATTGCACCCGCCGAACTGCAAATGCGCGCTGCCGATGCACTGAAGGCGCTCCTTGGACAAGTCTCCGCCATCAGGGTGAAGGAGATGCGGCGCGAAGCGCACGCGGAGGGCAGATGCGTTGAAATTCTCGCCGAAACAGATGTGTTCGGCCACACCCACCTGCTGGCGTGCGGTGTACATGCGCATGGGGAGGCTGCCGATCTGTGCGAAGCATTGCGCGCGCTGCGCGACCATGCGGCATCCATTTCAGGAAACGTAACCCCGGTCCTCATCGCTCCTTATCTCTCGCCCGAGGCACAGCAATTGTGCAAGGAAAACAATGCCGGCTTTCTCGATCTTGAAGGTAACGCGCGCCTCACCCTCGGCGAAGTCTTCATCGGCATGCGATCGCTGCCGAGTCAAGCTACCGATCGGGTCGCCGCCCCATCCGCGCGTCCGGTGCGCATCTCTTCCCACCGGACTGCGGCGCGGACCTTTCCCACGGACCGAGTCGCAATTCCGATGGGCGCCTGATTCCGGTTGGGCGGCCGGAGCCGGGAAGAGATCTGCGCCCTGACTTCCAGGCGCGCCCCAAGCGACGACAACTCTGAATCCCAGTTTGATCGGGCACAGCATTTCCGAAGCCGGCCCATATAGGATAGGCACCTTGTTTAACACGGCGCCGCGCTTCAGATCTCCAAAATCACCGGCATGATCATCGGGCGGCGTCCAGTGCTCTTCTGGATCAGACGCTTCAGCTCCACGCGCACACGCTCGTTCACCATTCCGTAGTCCGACTTCTGCTCCGCGCTCAGCCCGTCAAGCGTCTTCAGCACTGTCTCGCGCGCCAGGTCCGTGATATCCGCGCCACCGAAGCCGCGCATCAAAACCTCGGGCTCGCGCTCCACTTTGCCGGTCTTTTTGTTGATGGCCAGCACCGCCAGCACGACGCCGTCTTCCGACAGAATCCGCCGATCGCGGATGACCAGGTCCTCTACCACATCGATCGAAGAGCCGGAGTCGATCAGAATTCTCCCTGCCGTCACCTTGTCCAGCTTGCGCGCGTCATCCTTGTCCAGCTCGAGCACGTCGCCGTCCTCGAGCACCATGGCGTGTTCCACAGCGCCCGTCTCCATGGCCAACTGGGCATGCCGTCGTAAAAAGCGGTAGTCGCCGTGGACGGGAATGAAGAACTTGGGGCGGACAAGATTGATCAGCAGCCGCATTTCTTCCTGGCTGCCGTGCCCGCTCACGTGGATTAGCCCATGCTGCCCGTCGTCGTAGATTACATTGGCTTCGCGGCGGCTGAGATGATCGATGACACGAAAGATACCCTTCTCGTTGCCGGGAATAATTCTTGAGCTCAACACCACGGTGTCACCCGGCTCGATGCGGGCGTGCTTATGGTTGTCGACTGCCGCACGGCTGAGGGCGCTCAAGGGCTCGCCTTGCGTTCCGCTGATGAGAATCATCATCTGATCGGGCGGATAATCGCGAATCTGCCCGGGATTGACGATGAGTCCCGGAGGCACATCGATGTATCCCAGGTCCTGCGCAATCTCGGTGCTGTCGACCATGGAGCGGCCCACCACAGCCACTTTGCGCCCGTGTTTGCGGGCCAACTCCATGGCAATGCGGATGCGATAGATTGACGACGAGAAGCAGCTGAAGAACAGTTTCTTCCGGGTCTGTGTGAAGACCTCGTCGAGTCGGGGAATGACGGCGCGCTCGCTCGGTGTGTAGCCGGGCCGCTCCACGTTTGTCGAGTCCTGCAGGAGCGCCAGCACGCCACGCTTGCCGTATTCGGCGAACGTGTGCAGGTCGAAGGCCTTGTCGTCGAGCGGCGCCAGGTCGATCTTAAAGTCGCCCGTATGAATGACGACGCCAACTGGCGTTTCAATCGCCAGCGCTACGCAGTCCACCAGCGAATGCGTCACGCGGATCGGCTCAATCGTGAATGGGCCGATCGAGAACTTCGTCTTCGGCTCGATTTCGATGAGCTCGGTTTCGTCGAGGAGCTGATGTTCTTCGAGCTTGTCTTCAACATAGGCCAACGTGAATTCTGTTGCATACACGGGAACCTTCAGCTCATTCAGGATCCATGGCAGGCCGCCGATGTGGTCCTCGTGGCCGTGCGTCAGCACAATGGCACGAACGTGCTTCTTGTTTTCGATCAGGTAGGTAATATCCGGCACTACGATGTCCACGCCGAGCAGCTCTGACTCGGGGAACATCAGGCCTGCATCAATCACAATAATGTCGTCTTCCCAGCGCAAGGCAAGGCAGTTCATTCCGAACTCGCCCAGCCCGCCCAGGGGAATGATTTGCAGCTTTTTGTTTGGCATCGGTCAATATCGATGCTATCACCGAAGCCATTGCGCAATTCAGGCAGTCATCCCCGGCTGGCGACCATTGCTTGGCTGGTGTACATTGGGTCCACCACGCCTACCAGGCACGAGAGAGCATTCCATGAGTACGACCAGACGCGGATTCATCCAAGGTTCCGTTACCACGGCCATCGCCGCCGGTTTTCCTGCAATCGTTCCCAGCTCCGTCTTCGGCGCCACCGCGCCCTCCAACCGCATCAACATCGGGGCCATCGGCGTCGGACGCATCTCGCGCGTTCACGACATCCCGGGGGTGCTCCAATTCACGGGAGTTGCTGGACGCGACAACCGCATCGTAGCCGTCTGCGATCTCAGCGCCGAACGCGTCGAGCTCGGCAAACAGTTCGTGGATGAGGCTTACTCGAAAAAACTGGGCAAGCCTTTTGCGGGTACACGAGGATATTCCAATTCCAGAGAACTCCTGGCAAATGAGGAAATCGACGCGGTCCTCATCTCAACTCCCGATCATCAACATGCGCGCCTGGCAGTCGCCGCCATCGCCGCGGGCAAAGACGTCTATCTCCAAAAGCCCGCCTCACTGACCATTCGCGAAGGCCGCATCATGGCCGATCGTGTAAAGGCAAGCGACCGCATCCTCCAGGTCGGTTCACAACAGCGGTCGTGGAAGCAATTCGCGCGGGCTGTCGAACTGGTGCGAAACGGCCGCATCGGTGCCGTGCAGCAGGTTGAAATTGGTCTTCCCGGCGACCCCTCCGGCGGCAATCCGCAGCCCATGCCCGCCCCTGCGGGCCTTAACTACGATGAGTGGCTGGGCTCGACGCCCGAGGTGCCCTACACGGTCGATCGCGTGATGCCGCAGAAAGGCTTCGACCGGCCCGGCTGGCTTCGCCTCGAACAATTCGGCGCCGGAATGATCACTGGCTGGGGCGCGCATCATGTGGACACGGCGCACTGGGGAATGGATACCGAGCTTACCGGTCCGGTCGAGATCTGGGGCCATGCAGAATTTCCAACCGAAGGCCTCTGGAATGTCCACGGCCCGTTCAAAACATATGGACGTTATGCTAACGGCATGACGATGACGATTTCAGGAGATTTTGAAAACGGCATCAAGTGGATTGGCGAAAAGGGCTGGATCTTTGTTTGCAGAGACACTGGAACCACACCGACCACAATGGGAGCGCCAGCAACTCCAATTGTTCCGCTCCGCGCCAGCGACCCAAAGATCCTCGAATCCGCGATCGGGCCATCGGAATACCACGTCTACACGTCCGACGATCAACATGGAAACTGGCTCGACTGCATACACTCGAGAAAATTGCCAGTGGCCCCGGCGGAGATTGGCCATCGCGCATGCTCTACGTGCCTGTTGCACTGGATCGCAATGAAAACGCAGCATCGTGTTTACTGGGATCCGAAGACGGAGACGATTCAAGGCGATGACATTGCATCGAGCCTCCTGTCGCGGCACCAGCGGCATCCGTACGAGATAGCCTGATGGGCGGGCGCTTGCGAGCGCAGGACCTGGCTATGCTCGCTCGGGATCCAGTTCGCTACCTTCAGCGAAAGAGGACAGCGTGCCGAATCATCTCGTAGAGGCAATAGGCCATGGCGGCAGCAATGGCTTCCATTCCGATCGCTGTCAAGGCACCCTTCGCGCAACGAAGCGCGGATGCCCCCGACACGTAGATCGAAGCATCGGCATCGTTCAAAAGAAAGGCCGAAAGCCGGCCGGAATATATTTCCGCGAAACGCAACGAGCCATGCGATGTTTCGAGATTGGAATGGGGGAGGGTTCGAATTGACACAATTGCTCCTTTTAAAATCAGAGCGTTCCGGCCAAAAAATGCTGCGGTTGAAGAATCTCGCACGATGCTTTTTTCAGATGTGAAGTTGCATTTACATTTCCAAAATTGAAGAACGATTTAGTTTATTGAATAAATAAGGCTTACTCCAGTTCTGCACATTTTTCTTCGGCTCCATTCGAGCGTAGTTTTTACATGATCCGGTAAGAAATGCGCATGTTCGAGGAACACTCGGCTCAATTCACGTTTCTCGATTCCGCGAATTCACTCCCGCAAATCAATCGGCAAGAGTTGCCGATCATGGGAGACTCGTCGGCTAATCCGTTCTATGCGATTCGCAAGATTCCCCTACCTGCCTGATCGATCCAGAACTTGACATTGGGAACAGTACACACTTGAGCCAAAGGATTGCGTATATTCTTCAAGGTAATGATTTCCTTGACTGTTGGCGGTTGCTCCCGGCGCGCCCTCCCGGAGTCCGGTGCTTGTTGGAGCTTTGCTGAGGTATGGCCTCGTCACCATTGCAATTCACCTAATCTCCCCTATCGGCTGTATTCTCCATGGGAAGCATTCCCTCCGCTCGTGTGGGCGTGGTTTAACCCAGCACCAAAGACGTCGCGGAAGGCACCGCGCGGAACAAGGCCATGAGCTCTGCGTTCACAAATGGGCTACCACTCGGGCGCTGGCCTCGGCAAACACCCATGGGGAGACTTTACACAGCGCGTCTGATTTGCCTGTTCTGCGCGATCGTACTTTCGTTCGGGCACCCGCCTTATGCGCTGGGCGTTGATCCTTCTACACCGCTCGGCAACCTCGCCCGGCAAACCTGGGCCATGGAAAACGGGCTACCGCAGAATACTGTGCAAACGCTGTTGCAAACGAGCGATGGCTTCGTTTGGCTCGGAACCGAAGCGGGGCTGGTGCGATTCGACGGCGTTTCATTCCAGGTTTTCGACCGCAATTCGAATCCGGCGCTGCCGGGCAGCGATATTCGGTGTCTGCTCGAATCGCCCGACGGTGCTCTATGGATTGGAACCAGCGGCGGGCTTGCACGCTGGAAAGACGGAACGATGTCGACGTTTACCACACAGGACGGTTTGCCGGGCAATGGCATTCTTTCGCTGGGTTCAGGAAAGAATGGCAAGTTGTGGCTGTGGACAGATCAGGGTCCTGCCGAGCAGTCGGGAGGTCGCTTCGTTCCGGTTAGCAATTCGGACACTTTCCCGCGCTCGGGGCTACCGTCGCCAGGTGAGTACTCCGGTGCGGGCGCTTTCGAGGAGCGGATGCCGGACGGTGTCGTAGTTACCGGAAGCAGAAGCGAATTGGAGTTCGCTCAAAACAAAAAGAATGCCGGAACGCCGGCCCGACTGGAAGTTGGCAAACAGCTCCCTGGCAGCCGGATTCAAGCGGTGCTTGCCGATCGCGAGGGGGCCCTATGGATCGGTACCAATGAAGGGCTGGTTCGCTGGGATAACGGCAAGGTCGAGCGGTTCCCGGTTACTGATCCGCTGGCCACTACGTCGGTGCTGGCGCTGATGGAAGACCGTGAGCACAACCTCTGGATCGGGACAGAAACCGACGGGCTTCAGATCTTGCGCGACCAGCGCTTCCGCATCCTGGACACCAGGGAGGGCCTGTCTTCAGATAGCGTCACCACGGTAGTCGACGACAAGACAGGTACGCTGTGGGTGGGAACACAAGAAGACGGCCTCGATGCCGTGCACTGGAATGGAAACAGCATCGGCAAAGTCGACGCCCTGTCTTTGAAGAACGGTTTGGCGAGTGACGTGATTCTGTCACTGGCTGCTGCGCCCAATGGTGACCTGTGGGTCGGCACCCCGGACGGGCTAAACCGGATTCGTGGCAGAAACATCGCTACCTTCAGCTCGGTCGACGGGCTGCCCGACGACTTCATCCGCTCTCTCTGGGTCGATAGCGATGGGTCTCTGTGGATCGGCACCCGGCACGGATTGACGCACTGGGTCAATGCCAGCGACGGTTCGAATGTTGCCGGAGCCGGCGAGCGCATGCAGACATTCACCAAAGCGGACGGGCTGGGCAGCGATCTTGTCGGCGCCATGGCTCGCGACGCAGAGGGCGACCTGTGGATTGCGACGCTCTCCGGGCTGTCACGGCTGCGCGCGGGAAAAATCTCGAACTTTACCACGGCAAACGGTCTTTCAAGCAATGTGGTGACGGCGCTTTTGCCACGTGTGGATGGAACCCTGCTTATCGGCACTCAGGATCGAGGATGGAATCGCTGGGATGGCCATAAATTCTCTCCGATCGAGGGAAATGACTCCGGCAGTTTTGGTCAGACGGCGATTCATGCGATTCTCGACGATGGCCATGGCCATTTGTGGTTTGCTACGGGCGGCGGAATCGCGCGCTGTACGTTGGGCGCAGCCGGCTCGGCAACCTTATGTTCGAATTGGCTCGAATTTGGAACCGCAGACGGTCTGCCCAGCCGCGAGATGGCCGGAAACAGCCATCCTTCGGCCTGGCGTTCGCGAGATGGCCGGCTGTGGTTTGCCACTCCGAAGGGACTGGTTGAAGTCGATCCGGAACATCTCCCCGTGAATCGGCTTGCGCCGCCGGTCGTTTTGGAGCGATTTGTCGTGGATGACGTAGATCAGCCGTTGCGAGGCGAAGATGGGTCAACGAAAGTTTCGGCGGGCCATGTTCACTTTGAATTCGATTACGCCGGATTGAGCTTTATCGCGCCCCAAAAAGTTCGCTATCGTTACCGTCTGGTGGGATTTGATAAGCGTTGGACGGAGGCAGGAGCACGCCGCGCCGCGTACTACACCAATATTCCTCCAGGGAGTTATACGTTTCAAGTGCAGGCTGCCAACAACGACGGAGTTTGGAACATATCGGGCGCAGCATTCAGTTTTGAATTGCGCCCTCACTTTTATCAGACGATATGGTTCTACGTCCTGTTGCTGGCGGCCCTTGCGGGTTGCGTGTTGCTGCTGCTTCGTCAACGTTTGCGTCATGCGGAAGTCGAGTTTCGCGCCGTGTTGGGCGAACGAAATCGAATTGCCCGCGAGATTCACGATACGCTTGCGCAGGGTTACGTGGGGATCTCAGCCCATTTGGAACTTTTGGCCGAGCTGTTGCGTGTGCACCGTTTCGATGACGCAACCAAGCGGCTGAACGAAACGCGCGACTACGTGCGCGAAGGACTGGCCGAGGCTCGGCAATCGATATGGGCGCTGCGCACACAGGATACTCGTGAAACAACCTTCCCCGTCCGGCTGAGACGGCTGGTCGAGACAGCAGGGAGTGACGGGCTCGAAGCACAATTCAACACCTTCGGAGCTTATCGCCCGCTGCCTGAAAAATCCGAGAATCATCTGCTGCGCATTGCGCAGGAGGCATTGCGCAACGTCAAGAAGCACGCACAAGCGAAGAAGGTTTCGGTTTATCTGGAATATGGGCCGGCCACCGTTACTCTCGAAGTCCGGGACGACGGACGGGGCGGCGTCACGGGCGCAGATGCGCAAACCCAGCCAGGTCACTTCGGCTTTACCGGCATGCGCGAGCGCGCGCAGGCAATGGATGGAACACTCGAAGTGAGTGGACCTGTCGGCGAGGGAACCGCGGTGCGCGTGAGCATTCCAGCGCCGCCCATGGCTGAAGAGGCTTCCGCAAAACGCGAATGAGCCAAAAGCGTAAGTGGTGGGAGTGGATGAGCAGGACTGCGTAAAAGTCTGCGCGTTCGAGTTCCGTCGGAGAAGCCGCCTGCCCAGAGCGGAGACTTCAGGATTCTTGCCTGGCGCAAAGGTCGATAAGAAGATACCCCGATTCGCTCCTCCTGACTTTGCGTCGGATGGAGCCGCCAAGTGTACACTGAAATGTCTCGTGAGAAGCATGTTCAAAAGATCCCTGCACACGACGACTTGTCTGGCGCTGTTGCTGCTGGCAGCGTCGTGCGCTGCACAGCCACACTACGATGCAGAGGCGATTCGCCTCAACAATCGTGGAGTGGCGCTAATGGGCCAGCAGTTTACCGAGCGCGCCGCAGACACATTCGCCCAAGCGTTTGCCAAAGACCCAAAGCTGGCCCAGGCAACGGTCAACGAAGGCATTGCGCTGCTCGCACTGCAAAAATTAGACGACGCCGAGAAGTGGCTCCGGAAGGCCATCGCTCTCGATCCGGACAGCGCTCAGGCGTGGTATAACCTTGGCCTGGCGCAGCACGCGAACAACGATTTGCCTTCCGCGCTGGCCAGCTTTCAGCGAGCTGCGGCAATCGATCCCAGAGATGTCGATTCCCTCTATTTTGAGGGAGTCTGCTATGAAGAAATGAAGCAGTTCGACAAGGCCATTGCAATTCTTGAGCACGCGTTGCAGGTCAATCCGCTGCACGCTTCGGCCGAATTTGTTCTGGCGCGTTCGCTGCAACGGACCGGTCACATTGCGGAGGCCAGGGAGCACTTCACGATCTTCCAACACCTGTCCAGCACCAAGATCTCCTCGCCGATCGGTCTGAGCTACGGCGAGCAAGGACATTATTCGACGGCCACGCCCGTAGAGATGCCGCAGACAGTGCAGCGGACAATGATCCCCGTGCACCTCGTGGCCAACTCGATGCTTTCCGAAACATCGGCGCCGCCGTTCACCACCACTGGCGGTGCGTGCATGATGGACGCTACCGGCACAGGGAAGATGGACCTGGTGCTGATGCAGTCGGGAACGGACGCGATTCGCATACTGCACAATCGCGGCGCCGGCAGCTTCGAGGACTTGGATACGGCAGCCGCCGGACTGAAGGTAAGCGGCATCGCCGTGGCATGTGCAGTGGGCGATTACGATGGCGATGGATTAAACGACCTCGCCGTCGCACTTGAAGATCGAGTGTTGTTATTTCGCAACCTGGGTCAAGGGCATTTCCAGGATGTGACGACCGAAACGGGCATTGTGCCGCGCAATCGACCCACAGGCATCACGTTTATTGATTACGACCACGACGGCGACCTTGACCTTTTCCTTACCGGTACACCGCTCAAAACCGGTGACCCCTCGAACGTGCTGTGGCGTAACAACGGCAATGGAACATTTACCGAACAGACCAACGAGACTGGACTGGGCGGAAGCGGCAAGGCCTCGGCAGCCATCCTCACGGACTTCAACAACGATCGCGCCGTGGATCTGGCAGTCACAGGGGACGCGCCTTCGCCCGTGCTTTATGTGAATCCACGCGAGGGAAAGTATCCCACGCAACCGCTTTATCAGGACGCTGCGCTTCCGCCGACGGTTGGCATCGCTGTGCTCGATTACAACAAAGACGGGTGGATGGATATTGCCGTCACGCACGCAGGCGCTCCCGGACTCACGCTGTGGCGGAATGTGGAGGGTCCAAACCACATTGGCCGGCGTTTTGAACGGGTCGAACTTCCACTCCACGATGCCGAGCGCGGCTGGGGTCTGACGCCCGTGGACATCGACAATGACGGCTGGATCGACTTGGCGGCAATTGTCGAAACAAAAGATGGGCCCCGTGTGCGCGTCTTTCGCAATCGCGGCGACGGCAGCTTCGAAGACGTGAGCCGATCGCTTGGTTTGGACAGCATTCGTTTGACAGCGCCGCGTGGCCTGATTGCCGCCGATCTCGACGGCGACGGAGCGCCCGACCTGATCGTTACGCAGGAAAATGCTCCGCCGGTATTGCTGCGCAACATCGGCGCCAACAAGAATCACTTTGTGCGGCTCGACCTGACCGGGCTCGCAGATAATAAAACTGCCATCGGAGTAAAGATTGAGATTTTCGCGAACGGACTGTGGCAAAAGTGGGAACTTCCGGGCGCATCGGGCTACCAGACGCAGGCGCCGCCGCAAATCCTGGTGGGGCTGGGCGACGCGCCGGGCATTAACTTGCTCCGCATCTTGTGGCCAACGGGTGTCTTGCAGGACGAGATCGATCTGCCGCATCAGCAAGTAATCGCAATGAAGGAAGCCGACCGGCGCGGCAGTTCCTGCCCGGTGTTGTTTGTGTGGGACGGACACAAGTATAAGTTCGTGACCGACGTGATCGGGGCAGCAGTGCTAGGACACTGGTTCACTCCCACGCGCCGCAATATACCGAATCCCGGCGAGTGGATCAAAGTCGACGGCGCTGACGTTGCCCCCGTGAACGGCAAGGTGAGCGTGCGCTTCATGGAGCCGATGGAAGAAGTGAATTACCTCGACCAGTTGCGGATGATTGCCGTGGATCATCCCGACAATGTGGAAGTGAATCCGGACGAACGCTTTCTCGACAATCCTCCGTTCGCCTCCGGCCGCATGGTGACGAGCAGCGGGGCGCGTCTGCCTGCGGATGCCTGGGACGGCGAAGGCCGCGACGTGCTGGCCCGTCTTAGCCGCAGCGATCATCAATTCGCAAGCGGATTCAAGACGCTGCCCTACGATGGTTTCGCAAATCTGCACCCGCTCACATTGGACCTGGGAGCGATCGAGCCGAACGCTCCGCTGCGCCTGATCATGACGGGCTATGTGAACTACTTTAGTGCGACTTCACTGTATGCGGCGTGGCAGGCTGGAATCAGGGAGATTCCGCCTTACGTGGAAGCGCAACTGCCGGATGGAACGTGGAAGCGCCTTGTGGCTGACGCAGGGTTCCCGGCCGGGCAGGAACGTACCATCGTTGTGGATTTGAGTGGCAAGCTGCCGCCGGGAACGCGGCGCATCCGCCTGATGACCAACCTGCAAATCTACTGGGACCAGGTGCTGATCGATCAAAGCGTGAACGCCCAGGCGCGCACGACGGAGATGCCGCTTGCCAGTGCGGCTCTGGACTACCGTGGCTTTCCGAAGGAAATCGATCTGCCCAGCCCCGGAGACCTGGACTACGACTACAATCTCGTGAGCCTCACGGGGTCGTACCAGCGCGAGCGCGGCAGCTACACCCACTATGGCGACGTGACGCCTCTTGTGAAGAGCATCGACAACCGGTTTGTTGTGTTCGGTTCCGGCGAAGAGATTGCAGCGGAATTCGACACCAGCAGCCTGCCCGCGCCGCCGCAGCATTGGAAGCGCGATTATTTCTTCTATGCCAACGGTTACGAGAAGGACATGGACTGGTGGGATGCATCGCCGTACACGGTCGCACAGATGCCGTTTCATGGCATGAGTTCGTATCCGTACCCGGCGAGCGAGAAGTTCCCGGACGATGCTGCTTCCCTTGCCTATCAGCTCGATTGGAACAATCGCTTCGAAACGGGTGATCCGGTGCACGCGTATCGTTTCGATTTCGAGTTCCGGCCTTCCACGCCGAAAGACGATCTGCCGGCCGCTGGCGCAGTGAGCCGCAACGATGAATGAAATCGTTCTGAGGCCTGCGGAGGAACAACTGGATTTGCTGCACCGACGCCAACTTTCTGTGGCCGAGTTGGCCGAAGCTCATATTCGGCAGATCGAGCGGCTCAATCCCGAACTCAACGCTTTCGCCGACTTTGACGCGGAGCGTGTGCGCGCTCAGGCACGGCGGCTTGACGCAGCACCCGAACCGCGCGGTGCTTTACATGGCTTGCCGGTCACCATCAAGTCATCGATCTCAACCGCGGGCTATCGTTGCGAGATCGGCAGTCTCCTGCACAAGGGCGAGATCCCAAAAGAAGATGCCGTTGTGGTCGCGAGACTCCGGTCGGCGGGAGCATTGATCCTCGGTACGACCAACTGCCCCGAGTTTTTGATGGCGTATGAGACGGCAAACCTGCTGCACGGGCGCACGCGAAACCCGTGGGACCTGGAACGTTCGCCGGGCGGATCGAGCGGCGGCGAATCGGCGGCGATTGCGGCGGGAATGTCGGCGGCGGGACTGGGCAGCGATAGCGGCGGATCGGTGCGGGTTCCGGCACACTTCACGGGAATCTGCGCATTGAAACCCACACCGGGACAGATTCCGGGACGGGGACACTTGCCGCCATGCGTGGGGCCATTCTCGATTCTGGGTGCGATTGGGCCGATGGCGCGGACAATCGGCGATGTTGCGCTGATGTTTGAGGCGCTGAGCGGGCATGATCCTGAAGATCCGGTGAGCCCGCCGGTTGCGCTCCGGAAACCAACTCCGGAACAACTGCGCGAGATGAGAATTGGCTACTTCGAAGACGATGGCCTAGCGCCAGTGACAAAAGAAACGCGAGCCGCCGTGAATCAAGCGGCGGAAGCGCTGCGCGGGGCAGGCTTTCGCGTCGAGCCATTTCGTCCTGGCACGCTTGAACGATTGCGCAAGTTGTGGTGGAAGTTCTTTGTACAGTGCGGAGCCATGTTCTACGAACCCGAGATTCGCGGCAGGCGCGCGAAGCTGAGTCCCATTTTCAACGAATTCCTGTCCATCGCTGAATCTTCTGGTCCTCTCAGCGCGACCGATCTGTTGAATGCGTGGGCCGAGTTGGACGTTCTGCGCGCGAAGACGCTGGTTGAATTGACCGAATTTCCGGTAATGCTCTGCCCCGTGGCAAGCATTCCGGCATTTCGGCACGACGAGAGAAGCTGGACGATTGACGGCACGCGGGCGGAATATCTCGACGCGGTTCGGCACACTCAGTGGTTCAACGCGCTGGCTGCGCCGGCGGCGGTGGTTCCGGTTGGCCGCTCGCCGGAGGGATTGCCGATTGGTGTACAGGTTGTCGCTCGTCCCTTTGAGGATGAGGCGGCGCTGGGCGTTGCCGCCGTCGTAGATTCTGCATTCGGGTTCCGCGCGCCTCCCATGGCGATCGGTTGATGCAACCCGATGGCAATCCGGCGATCCCGCTCGCCTTCAAATTGTTGACAAATAAGGTGTTCGGCCAGCGGCCGTCCTCCACCTTTTGGTGGAGGTAAACGATGTTTGATCGCGCTACACTGACGCTTCCCCATATATGGAGGCGGATTGGAGCGCACAGGGTGCGCGAAAGTTGGCAAGAAAGATTTGCCGATGCCCCTGACGTCCTGGTCGGCGCGGGACGGGAACGCACGCTGGTGCAGGTGCGGGACTTCGTCGTCGGTGGCGATGAATTCATCACCATGGCCGGTCCGTGCTCGGTAGAAACCGAGTCGCAGCTTCTAGCCATAGCCCGCCATGTGCGCCGCAAGGGCGCGCGCATCTTACGCGGGGGCGCCTTCAAGCCGCGCAGTTCTCCCTATGCATTTCAAGGCCTGGGTGTGGAGGGGTTGAAACTCCTGGCCGCGGCCCGCGAAGAGAGCAGACTCGCCATCGTAACCGAGGTGATGTCGGAGTGCGATGTCGCGCTGGTGGCCGATTATGCCGACATTCTGCAGATTGGCTCGCGCAGCATGGAAAATTATTCGCTTCTGGAAGAGGCAGCGCGGTCCAAACGCCCCATTCTTCTGAAACGCGGCATGGTTGCTACCATCGGCGATCTGCTGCGCTCGGCGCAGGTGATCCTGAGCAACGGAAATCCTAACGTGATTCTGTGCGAGCGCGGCATTCGCACGTTTGAATCGGCAATGCGTAACACCTTCGATGCCGCCGGGATTGCGCTGCTGAAGCAGATTACTCACCTGCCGGTCATCGCCGATCCCAGCCACGCAGCCGGTCATCGCGAGCTGGTGCCAGCATTAGCGCGCATCGGAGTTGCCGCCGGTGCGGATGGATTGCTGGTTGAAGTGCATCCCGACCCGGACCATGCGTGGAGCGACGGTGAACAGTCGCTCGACTTTGCGGGTTTTGACGCGATGATGGCGTCGCTCGAACCCTGGATTGCGCTGCGCAGAGCGTCGCTCAACGAAGAGAAGCTGGAACAGCGCGAAAACGCCGGCGTCTGGCTCGCGGAGGCGATGGGATGAGATTGCCGTTCCCAGCGCTGCTGGCTGCCGTGCCGATTGCAATCGTTCTTCTTCCAGTTTCCGGAATCACGCACGACGCCGACCCAGGCAATTCTCCAGATTTCATTGTCACGGCCGCGCCGGCTTACGAGCCGCTGGCGGAGTTGCGCGGGCAGGAGCGGTTTCCAAAAGGAGCGCAATTATTGCTGGTTCATGCCGGCGACGCAGAACCGCTGGTAAGTGGCTTTGCGGATTCGATGGATGCGAATGTTTCGTTCGACGGCCAAACGGTATTGTTTTCGGGGAAACGATCCGGGAACGATCCCTGGCAGATCTGGGAATTGACACTCAAGGATCGCTCGGTGCGCCAAGTCATCGCGACGGCAAGCGATGCCGAGCGCCCACTTTATTTGCCGGGCGGACGGATGGTGTGGGCCGAGCGCACCACGACTGGGTTCAGGCTTCAATCCGACGACGACGGCCACCCGATGGCATACACGCCGCTGAACCCGACGACAGGGCCGGGGTTGTTGCCGCTCACTTATACACGTGCGAGCGCATTCCCTGTTGACGTGTTGCGGGATGGGCGAATTCTCTTTGAAGCCGGCTTTCCGCTGGGCAACGGGTCGCTACCGGAGCTGTATCTGGTTTATGCCGATGGCTCGGGTGTTGAGTCGGTGCGCTGCGATCACGGGCGCGCGCGCTGGGGCGGAACGCAGTTGGCTTCCGGCGACGTGGTTTTTACGCATGGCTCATCGCTGGCGCGTTTTACTTCGGCGATGGCGCACGAGGAGCCTGTCGAGACGCCGCGAGGCATTTACGCAGGCGCGATTGCCGAGACCGCAAACGGAGCGTGGCTGCTTAGCGCAAAGACAGCGACAGCTTCGCGGTACACGATCAGGTTTTGGATGCCTGGCACATCGATCATGCAAACGGTGCTGACTCGAAACGGAGAGAACCTGGTCGAGCCTGTGTCCCTTACGCCACGTGCGCGGCCCAATCGGCATCCCTCGGGGCTGCACCCGTGGGAATATGCGAATCTGCTGGCGCTCGATTCGCGTGTTTCACGCGATGGCGCTTTGAAGGGCACACCCGTTTCAGTTCGACTTGAGACGCAAAACGCTGCAGGCCATGCAATCACGATAGGAACTGCACCCGTCGAGCGAGATGGATCGTTCTTCGTAAAGGTTCCCGCCGACAGGCCCATCCGTTTTGCGCTTCTCGACTTCAAAGGCACGGTGCTGCGACAGGAGCGTGGATGGTTCTGGGCTCGCGGCGGAGAACAGCGTATCTGCGCGGGCTGCCATGCGGGCCCGGAGCGCGCATCGGAGAATCGCGTGCCCCAGGTCTTGCTGCGAACCACCACGCCGGTGGATTTGACCGGCGCCAAATCGGTAGCGGCGGCGAAGGGAGGCAATTGATATGAAGTTTGTCGCTCTTGCCGCAATTGTTAGCGTTTTGTTGATTGCGAAATCCACTTCAGACGCGCAGACGCAATCAACTCCACGGCCGATGCCCGCGCAAGCCGCGCAGGTGGGTACGCAAACTCCCAACCAATCCGTGATTCGCTTTGAAGATGCCACGGATCAATCGGGAATTGATTTTGAGCACAGCTTCGGATCGGCCAAGCTGGGGTCGCTTCTTGAAGGTACAGGCGGCGGCTGCATCTGGTTCGATTACAACAACGACGGCAGGCCCGATCTCTACGTCGTTAGTGGTCGCCCGCTTGACGACTCGATGCATCCCTATCCGCTGAAGGGGAAGCCGAATCCGCTTCCACACAACCATCTCTATCGCAACGACGGCGACGGGCACTTTACGGATGTCACCGAACAATCCGGCCTGAATCCTGACATGTATTCGATTGCCGTGACGGCAGCCGATTACGACAACGACGGTCATGAAGATCTTCTGGTCACGGGTTTTGGAAAGGTTGTTCTCTATCACAATGACGGCAACGGCCACTTTACTGACGTAACAGAAAAGGCTGGCATCAAGATCGACGGATGGGCGATCAGTTCGACGTGGCTTGATTATGACCGGGACGGCTGCGTCGATCTGTTTGTTGGCCGCTATGTAAAGTTCGACCCTAAATACCACAACTACTATGCCGCGGATAACTATCCCGGGCCATTGGACTACGAAGGCGAAACCAACAAGCTGTTCCATAACAACTGCGACGGAACATTCACCGATGTGTCGGACAAGTCGGGCATCGCCACCTATATCGGCCGCACAATGGGCGTCGCTGCGGCGGACTTCGACAACGATGGATGGGACGACATTTACGTTTCAAACGACCGCATAGAGAACTTCCTCTTTCATAACAAGCACGACGGAACATTTGAGGAGATCGCTGGTGAAACCGGAACCGCTTTTGGTCAGAACGGCGAGGCGACATCGTCGATGGGGCCGGCGTTCGCTGACTTCGGAGACCGGGGCGTGTTGGACCTGTGGGTCTCCGACGGAAACTTTAATCGCTTCCTGCGAAACACGGGAACCACGGAAACTGGGTCGCCCGGCGCGCAATTGGACACAGCCAAGTCCGGCTTTGAAGATGAAGGCGCGAGCAACGGCATCTCGCAGACCGACGCGCAGTACGTGAGCTGGGGCTCGGGCGTTTACGACTTCGACAACGACGGGCTGCTCGACATTCTCGTCTTCCATGGCGGGCTGATTCACTTGATCCCGCAGGAGCACACTCTCTTTCGCGGCCTGGGCAATGGGCACTTCCAGGATGTGTCGCGCGAGGCCGGACCGGCGATGAGCGAACGAACCGTGGCGCGCGGCGCGTGCTTTGCCGACTATATGAACGACGGCAAGGTCGACGCGTACGTTGTAAATCTTGGCGCCAAAGGCAAGCTCTTTCACAACACGTCGACCAACACCGGCCACTGGATTGAGATCAAGCTCGTCGGCGCCATGCGCCCCGGAGATCGAAATCTCGGCCCCGGCGCAAAAAGCAATCGCGACGGAATCGGCGCGAGAATCGAGGTCCTGGCGGGTGGCAAGCGCTGGACGGCCGAGCGCGTGGCAGCGTCAGGCTATCTCTCGCAGAATGACGGACGGCTACACTTTGGACTCGGCACGGCTGCAACTGTCGACAAGATCGTCGTTCACTGGCCCAGCGGGCGCGAGCAGACGATTGAGAACGCCGGCATCGACCGAATAATTACGGTTGAAGAACCAGGCGACGGATCAAACTGAGGAGCGGCGACGTGCCAGCGCGGGGATTGGGCAAGACGAGACGTAGAGGAACCGCCGCACTCGGCGCTGCTTTCGTCCTGCTCACATGGGTTGTCTGGCCGGCGGTGGAAGGGCCGGCCCAGGCCAATGCAAGCGCGCCCGGTTCCGATGCAATCGATTATGCCTCTCCGCTTGAACTGCTGGTTTCGCCGGACGGTGCGCGGCTTTATGTCCTCTGCCAGCAAGCCGAAGAGATCCGAGTGCTCGATGCAACTACATTCTCGGTGATCAAGATGATTTCTGTCGGGCGCGTTCCGCGCGGCATGGCCCTCTCACACACGGGTGAGCAGCTCTTTGTCACGAACTCCTGGGATGACACTGTGTCGGTGATCGATACGCGCACGCTGACTGTGACTGCCACCTGGAATGTAGGCGCGGAGCCATCCGGCGTTGGGGAAGATTCCGCGGGCAAGCACGTATTTGTCGCCAACCGAATCTCCGACGATATCGCGGTGCTAAATGCGCAGACCGGAGCAGAGGAAAAGCGGCTGGTCGCCGGCCGCGGCGCGAGTTATCTCACTCTCTCGCCCGATGGCAAGCGGATTTATGCGACACATGTTTATCCAAATCCTTCTCCGCTGCGGACAGGCCTCGAAAATCGTACGCCGCCTGAATCCGAGATCACGGTCATTGATACGCAGAGCGACGATGTTGTCGATCGAATTCCTTTGCATTCCATTGCCGGCGTATTCCACATTGCTTTCTCCGCAGACGGGCGGCTCGGCGCGGTAGCCGAGTTTCATCCCAAGAATCTGGTACCGCTGGCGCACCTGGAACACGGCGGAGCCTTCGCCTACACGCTGACAATCTTTGGCGCCGACGTGGGCAAGCCGGTGGAAATTCCGCTCGACGAACTGGACCGCTACGCATCGCAGCCTTTTGGCGTGGCCATAGCGCCTGATAAATCGCACCTCTATGTAACTGCCGGCGGATCGGAACGCGTGATCGCCATCGATATTCCGCGCCTTATGCATTTCATCCACTCCCGGCCGAGGCCGACGTCCGGATCGTTTGCGGACGACCTTGCAGCAAGCGGCAATTACGTTGTCGCGCGCATTCCCGTGGGCCACAATCCGCGCGGCATTGCTTTCAGCCGCGATGGGCATCAGCTATTCGTCGCGAATCGCCTCGACGATACGATCTCCGTCATCGATACGCATACCAATCGTGTGGTAACCACGATCGTCCTGGCCGGACCAAAGACCATCAGCGCGCTGCGTCGCGGCGAGCAAACATTCTACTCGGCGCACTACTCCTTTCAGGGCCAGATCAGCTGCTCCAGTTGCCACATCGATTCCACATTCGACGGGCTGCAATGGGATCTGGAGCCGGATGGCTTCGGAATTGACATCGTCGATAACAAGATGCTCGAGGATATCAAGGATATCGGGCCATACAAATGGAACGGCGGCAACCCAAACCTGCCAACCGAGTGCGGCCCGCGCACGGAAAAGTACTTCTGGCGCTCGGAGAATTACAACGACCTGCAACTCGCGGACTTGGTCCTCTACATTCGCAGCCTGCCGGCGCGACCGAACCGCTGGCGCTTGCCGAATCACGAGATGACCACGGCACAGGATCGCGGCGAGGCAATTTTCGATCGCACTGTCGACAACTTCGGCAATCCAATCCCGCCCGAAAACCGCTGCTCCTATTGTCATAGCGGCCCTCAGGGAACCAATCGAGAACTGTTTGACGTTGGCACGCGCAAACCTACTGACAGCACAGGGACTTTCAAAACGCCGCAACTCACCAACATCGCGATTACTGGACCTTTTTTGCATGATGGATCGGCGCGCACGCTCGAAGAGATTTGGACGATCTACAACCGCGACGACAAACACGGGCGCACCAACGACCTGACCAAGGACGAACTGAACGACTTGATCGAATATCTGAGGACGCGATGAAAAACTCTGCCTTTACAAACTGGCTTATGGCGGCTCCGCTGGCTTTCGCGGTCGCAGCGGCCGCAGCGCCGCATGGCTTCGCCCAGGCTCCTCAACCGTATCCTCGTGGCGAGTCTGCGGCTGCCGCCGTTCCACACATGCCGCACTTCCGCTTTGAAAACTTCACGACGGCGAATGGCCTTCCTAATAATCACGTCTACTCCGTTCTCGTGGATGGTGACCGGGTCTGGGCAGGCACCGACGATGGCCTTGGCCTTTATGAGAACGGCAAATGGACGATGTATACGACGAAAGATGGACTGGCGCACCAGGCCGTGCTTTCGCTGGCGCTGGACAAGCACACGGGCGACGTGTGGGCCGGCACCATGGGCGGACTGAGCCGCATCTCCGGCGGCCGAATCTTCAGCTATACGCAATTGAACTCGGGCCTCAGCAACGACGTCGTCTACGGCGTCTCAGTCGAGGGCGAGAACGTGTGGGTGGCCACGGCGGCGGGAGCTTGCCGGCTCAATTTGCGCACCGGCGAATGGTCGCTCTACAACGAACGCAACACGCCGATGGTCGAAATCTGGGTCTACGGAGTTTCCGCTGCGTTCGACAAGGTCTACTTCGCCATCTGGGGCAGCGGGCTGCTGGAATACAACCAGAAAACCGCCGCCTGGGACAAATACGAAGACCCAGACGGAGAAACCGAATTGGTGCTCTTCAAAGACCAGGGCCTGATCCACGACATCGTGTCGTCGGTGAGTTATGTTGACGGCGTGGTGTGGGCGGCCACTTACTTCGGCGACAGCCGGTACGATGGCCGCTACTGGCACAACTTCCTGACCAAAGACAGCGGTCTGCCCTCGAACTTCACCAATTACGTGAGGGGTGTGGATGCAAATCACGCCTGGTTCTGTACCGACAAAGGGCTCGCCTATTACGACGGGACAAATTGGGCTGTCTACACGCGCTCGCTCACGACACATAAGCCGGTGATGACCGTGCGCGACGCAAAGGGGAAAGTTACAGAGATGCCCGTTACCACCGGACCGGCTCACAACTACATGCTTGGCATCGACTTTCAGGGCAGCGACATCTGGGTTGCGACCGCCGAGGGTTTGAGCCACGGGGTTCTCGAAAGATAAGGATGAAGGAGACAACGAAATGAATGCACTCTCTGAAATTCTGGAAGCCGTCACACACGCGCGGGTGACGAAGCGCGCGATCACCAACCATGAGGTGCTGAATGAAGCCTTTGCTTATGCCAAACCGAGTTCGTTTTCGCGCGGCATGCGGATCGACCTTGGCGAAGTGACGATCCTGCTCATCTCCGGGACCGCATCGATCGACGAGTACGGCAAGAGCGTGCATATCGGCGATTTTCGCGCGCAAATGCGGCGCACCCTTGAGAACATCACCGGGCTGCTGAACAGCGAGGGCTGCACCTGGCACGACATCGTGCGCACCACTTGCTATCTGCGGGATATCGAGCGCGATTATGAGGCGTTCAACGAAGAGCGCACAGCGTTTTACAAAGAACAAGGGCTCGACCCCCTGCCTGCCTCCACCGGGATCCAGGCGATTCTCTGCCGGCCGGAGCTGCTCATTGAGATCGAGGCCATCGCGATGTTCCGCAAGGAAAAGGTCGACGCCGGCGAGGAGTAGTCGTCATGCACAAAGGAATCCTGTCGATTGCGGCTTGCGTATTGGCGGTCTGCTCAGCGCTGCCGTCCATGGCGCAATTATTTCGCAGAACGCCGTCGTGTGCGAGTGCGGCAAGCATCCGCCGGGCCCTCCGCGTGATCGGACCGTCGCGCCTTACGCCGGTGAACCCCGGGACCTGAGCCCTTACGCCAAATTCGAAAAGCCCTATTACCAGAACTATCTGCAGCCCAATATTTACTACGGTTCCGGCCGCGACATCCCCGACCCCAAAGACATCACTGAGGTGAGAATCGGCTTTTTCGCTCCGGTCGAATCCTCTCCGGATGCGACCGACGGATTACGCATGCTGCACGGTGCGCAATTGGCCGTTGACGAAGCAAACGCCCGCGGCGGCTACGGCGGCAAGCCTTTCAGGTTGATGATCCATAACGATTACAACAATTGGCAGGCGAAAGCGGTTTACGGTGCCAGCCGCCCAACCGATCCTGGAATCTGGGGTTCGGCGGGCGACGAAGCCGTAAAGATGATTTACGAGGAGAAAGATTGGGCCATCTTCGGATCGATCAGCTCCGAGTCAACCCACATCATCTTGCGCATTGCTCTCAAAGCCGAGATCCCCATCGTCAATAGTGCTTCGACCGATCCGACGATTCCTGAAACGTATATCCCCTGGTACTTCACCGACCTGCAGGACGACCGCGTCCAGGCCTATTCGCTGGCGCGGCACATCTATACGGAGCTCGGCATGAAACGGATTGCTCTGCTCAGGGTCAACAGCCGCTATGGCCGCATGGGCGTTCCAAAGTTCCGGAATGCGTCGGTCCGCCTCGGGCATCCCGTCGTGATCGAGCAGAAATTCCTGCCCGGCGATACGGACTTTTCACGCTCGCTGCAAATCATTCGCGACTCGCGCGTGGACGGCATCGTGCTATGGGCGGATGAAACCGAGACCGCGAACATCCTGAAGCAGATGCGCAGGGTGGGCATGAAGCAGCGCGTCTTCGGATCCTATCGCACGTTGGGGGCAGACATGCTGGCCCAGGCCGGCCCTGCAGCAGAAGGTTTTCAGGCAGTGTTTCCCTACGACCCGACACGCAAGGACCCGCGCTGGCTGGCGTTCAACCAACGCTTTGAAGCTCGCTTTCCCGAGCCGCCCGAGCAATTTGCCTCGCTCGCCTACGACGCCATGAACGCGCTGCTTCAATCGATTTGCAAGGCGGGGCTGAACCGTGCGCGCATTCACGATGCGCTCGCCGACATCGAGAAGTACGACGGCGTCACCGGACAAATGATCTTCGATCCCAATCAGAAGAATGTAGCCTCGATGTATCTGGGCACGGTGCACAACGGAACGATTACCTATCGGCTAGCGACCATGGAGAAAGTGCCGGCGGTGCAAGACTCTGGCGAAGCCACGCCGCCGATTGCAACCACAATCACGCCCTATGCAAGAGTTGGTGAGGACGGAGTGAATTACAACGGCCCGCAAATCCGCAGTCTGCCCCGGGGGCCGGTGCGCGTCGTCCTCTTCGGCCTTAATGCGGCAGCGGTGGCGCATTTACCGGAGGTTCTGGCGACCATTCGTGCGGGCTCCATCGGTGATCGGCCGTGGGTCCTGTTGCCGGTGGAGAGCGGACAGAACTGGGGCGCGGCATCTACTCAACTGGTTCATGCGCTGACGGTCGAAAACCCTCTGGCGATCGTAGCTCTGGATCGGGATGCCAGCCATCTCTCGGAGCAACTGGCACTCAAGAGTTTCGTCCCCGTGTTGGCGATCAGCAACGATAAGTCACTCACATCGGCCAACATTCCATGGATCTTTCGAATGCCGTCTGGGACCTCCGCAGCATTGGCGCTGCGCTTGCTTAGAACGGCTGCGGCCTCGAGCGGTGTGAATCCGGAGCGTGTGAGAGACCTTCTTGCGTCAGGACGCAGCTTAAGCGGGATCTCGTTTCAGCCCACCGGAGAGATGAAGGCTCAGTGAGTTTCGCCGCCTTCTTGCGATCAAAGAATCTGCTCGTGAGAAGAACTGCGCCGTCCAGCGGTTTAGTGAGTCCCACTCGAGACGCTGAAGTAGAATGGGGCGAATGCCAGCGCCGCGCGAGCACGAAGTTGCTGAGAATGGAGCCCCCCTCGACAGAGAGAGTCGCAGGGCTCTGATCGCGATTGGCGCGCCGCTCGCTCTGTTGCTCATCTTCAGTACATCAACGGTCTTCGTCCAGGCCTCGTGGCCTGTCGACTGCTTTCAAATTGGCGTCTATGGCCTTACCGGAATATACCTGATTTCAGGAATCCGCCGCGGTCAAGAGAGTCTCGCTACCGGAATGGCGCCATGGATCGTTTACTTCGTTCCGGTCTGGGGAATATTCCAGATTCTTGCGCACACGACTGCATCGACATTCGAGACTCGCGAAGCTGTTTTGCGCTGGGGAGCTTTAGCCGCCGTATTCTTCCTGGTTCAAGTCGTCGCTCGCTCGGATGCCGCCCGGGAAATCGTGCTCCTTGTTTTTTTGTGTTTTGCTGCAACGATGGCTGTGCTCTGCCTTGCTCAGTTGTTCAGTTCCCAAGGACGCGTTCTGTGGGCCTTCCCGACAGGATATCCGGACGTCTATGGAACGTTTCCGTATCACAACAACTACGCGCAATTCGTTGAACTCTCACTCCCGATTGCCCTTTGGCGGGCGTTACGCGATGGTTGGCGCTCATGGGGCTACGCTCTGATCGGGGGCTTGCTCTATGCCTCCGTTATCGGCTCTGCATCGCGCGCGGGCGCCACGCTTTGCACAGCCGAACTGCTGGCCATGCTGCTGATCGGACTCTTCCTGCATCGCCCCCAACAGCCACGTCTTTTCAATCGCGCTACTGCGGCAACTCTGATCGCGGTGCCTCTTCTGGCCGGGATCTTTACATGTGTAGTGGGCTGGCAACGGATCTGGGATCGTTTTCAACAGATCGATCCGTATATGATCAGACGCGAGTTCGTCATCTCTGCCCTTGATATGGCCAGGAACCGGCCGCTAATGGGACATGGATTAGATACATTTCCCGAGGTCTACCAGCAATACGCGATCAGGGATTTCCCCTTCTACGCGAATCACGCTCACAACGACTGGGCGGAATTCGCAGCGGACGGCGGAGTTCCCTTCCTGCTCCTGCTCCTCATCCCGTTTGCTGCCGCGATTCCAACCGCAATTCGGCATCCCTGGGGGTTGGGGCTGATCGCTGTCATGTTCCACGCCTGCGTCGACTATCCATTTCCACGCCCTGCCGTCTCCGGCTGGCTCTTTGCCATGCTAGCCCTGCTTTACATGGCACGGACTTCTGACAGGGGTAAGCAGCGGATCGACATTCCTCGCAAGCTAAACCATTCCGCGCAGGTTTTGGAATTCAGGCGCTGACGATGGAAAACTGTGAGCTGAACGACTTGGGGTCGGTGCCCTCATGGCCGGGCGTAAATGTGAACCGACGGTATCGCGAGAGTGCCGGAGATCCGGGGAGTCCCAACTGCGCGTTGATACTGAAGACGTAAACGGACGAGCGAAGCATCGGACGCGATCGAAAACGGGAATCTCACATCGCTCAACGATGCGCTTGAGAGGTCGGGAGATTCCGCCAGCACTTTTCCAGACTCCGAGGCGACAATCCGCCAGCGGAGGCCAGTCGCCGTAGGAATGTCTTCCGTGCGATAGCGGTACTCCATTTCGTAATTGCCGGGCGATAAAACAATGGCCTGTTCCGCCACAGTACAGCTCTCCGGCTCGTCTCCTGAGAACTCAGTCTCGAGCCCGGACGGTCCCGGCCAGGAGTGCAGACCGAGCGATGAGGGAAGCGCCCAATCGAAGCCGACAGGCAGTGGATCGCGCGCAAAGTCGGGGTTGTTCGGCGCGCTCTTTTCTGCGACGATCCATTTTCTTTCGATCAAAACATTCCAGAGGGATTTCGCCGCATCGCCCTCGTTGGCGTTAAGCAGCCGATCGACCAGGAGGAACATCCTCGGGGTATCGGAAGATGGGTCGCCAATCCGGGAGAGGCGCTCTGCAATTTCTGCAGCGGCCGACATCTGGTTCTTCGTCACAAGGAAATCAAAATACTGCCGAATAAGCCGCGGATTGTCATTCAATATTCTTCGCGCAATTTCATTCGCGTCAGGCGATACGCTCCAGCATAGTTCGAATAACGGCTCTGTGTTGTCGGAGGGCATTTCCGCTGCGCTCCGCGCCCACTCCCAGAAAGCCGGCAGATTCCCGCGCCGGAAATAATAGTTAGCAAGGCTCCATCGCGGCAGATAGGTGTCGTCGACTGCATAGGCGCCCAGAAACAGTCTCTCGGCGCCTCGGTAATCGCCCGCCGCTTCATGGCTCAAACCCAGCTCGATATCCGCTTCCGCGTTATAGGGATCGAGAGCGACCGCGGTTTCCAGCAGTTGCCGGGCATCCGCCTCGTCGAGGAGCGACAGACGCATGTAGTACTGCCACGCATCCGGTTCCAAGCGGATTGCAGCTTGCACCGACTCGCCGGTATTCCGCCGGAACAATATGTCGCCCTGAGCCAGGCGCCATGAATACACGATCGCGAGGATGCAGAGCCCGGCAACGGCCATTCGCCACACGATCTCGAACACGCTGGTTTGGTTGCGAGTCACGGCTCTCAAGCGTAACACCGGTCGACTGCGCCGGAACACCGCTCAATCAGGAATCTGCCTTTGGCGCTTGAAACTCCACGGAGACGACGGTCATATTCTGTTGACCTCGATGTTCCGCACCTTACGGCACCGGTCGATAGCTAGTTGGAGGCATACGCCTCACGCACATTCTTGCGGCTCTCAGGGTTTTGCTATCTGCAGGTTCCAATAACCATAGGTGGTTCGAGGCAAAAGCTCGACGTTGACAGGAGATTTCTTCAGAACCTCGATATCTGCGAGCTCGACCTCAAGTGAAAAGCACTGCCGTACAGCGCTCAGCGCGATGATCACCTTGCATTGCTGCCGGAGTTCAGTCACCACGCCTTCGACGCCCCCAAAAATACCAGCGCGAATCCGCACGCTCGCTCCGACCGAGACGTTCGAGTGAGGACGCAGAAGAAGCCCGCCGGCCAATCCCTGGCGGATCTTGTCGAGCTCTCCAGCGCTCACCAGATCGCCTTCGTCGTCTCCCAGCGACCGAACCACCCCCGGAGAACTGATTGCGGCGATCCTGTTTTCAGGCCGGAATCGGGCAAAGACATAACCGGAAAAGAGCGGCCTCTCGGTCACGACGGTCCTGTCTGTCCACTTGACGCGCTCCTGGTAGAGCGGCAGGTAGTGTTCCACCGATCGTGCGGTTAGGTGTTGGGCAACGCGTTTCTCGAAATTCGAGCGCACGTGCAAAACCTGCCAGGGCATCTCCGAGCGCTCCAGCGGCGGATGCGGTGTCAGAACAATGCTTTCTTCTTCAAGCGACAAGGAGAGATCTCCTCCATTCAGCAATCGAGATGATTATGAAATCCTATGCTGGAACAGTCGCAAACATACGGGCGCACCGGCACCACAAATCATCGCCATGGCGCGACAATAGATGCCAAATTACCGACAGTCTTGTTTCGGTTGAATTGACTTCAGGACTCGATAGTCGCAGAGTTTTGCGGGTTATGAGCGTGGAAAACGTAGAAAAACGGACCCGCTTCCTGCATTTTTCGCGGAATTGCATCGCATGTGGTGCGGTTTTCAAAGAGACTTGTGGAAAAGAATAACGAATGTGGAAAAGAGCGTTCGTGGCGAATGTCGAGGCGGTCTGAGTAATGAATTGCGCGGATTCGCGCCGCAGCAGTAATCAGTGCGTCGCCAATGAGGCCGCGGACGCGCCTCTGGGCTGATCGACGTGGATGAACAGGGTCAGGACTGCGGCGGAGTAGTAGAGGATCCCATAGATGATCACCACTCCTTTGAATCCCCAGATCGGGAGAATCAGGGCGGCGATCATCGGTCCACCGAAGTTTGCCAGCCCGCCCCCGAGGTTCTGGACTGAGACTGCGGCGCCCTTGTGCTCCGGCTCCATCATGGGGAAGATCGCGCCCATGGGGACAAACGAGGTCACCGTGAATGCGAAGAGAAGCGCAGCGATCGTGGCCGCCATCATATTGTGAGGGAAGTGCGACGGGAGCCAATAGAAGAGCAGCGATGCCGTGCCGCATCCCACGAAGCCGAACCAGCGCATTTGACGCATCCATCCGATGCGGTCGCCGATCAGGCCCCAGACAACATTGGTGACCGGCTGTACCAGAAAGAACGTTCCCCAGATCAACGCCCACTGCGGCAAGGAAAAGCCGATCTGCGGCGACGTATAGAAAAGCGGCATGATCACGGGGAAGCCGAAGAGAGAAAGATTGCAGATAATGCGCGTAATCAATGCGAGCGCGATATTGCGGTTGTGAAAGATCAGCGTGACGCACTTGCTGATCTCGGCGAGCTTGCCGGGCTTTTCTCCATCGAGCCCGGCGAACACGGGCTCCACTTTCGGATCGCTCTTGGTGAAGAAGAAGATGAGGAGACCGCCGACGAAAACCCAGATCAACGACATCCAGAGCGTGCCCATGTAGCCGAGCGAGACGATGGTGAAGCTGGGCAAGTACGACCCAATGATTCCGTAGCCAATGGTGAACATGGCCCAGGTCCAACCGATGGCGGAGGCCAATTCCTGGGGGCGGCTCTTCTCCACGACCCAGACAAAGAAGCCGTAAAAGAACAGCGGATAGGCAAAACCGCGGATGCCGTAAAACAGCAGCGTGAGCGGGAGATTAGGATGGCCGAGACCGAGCCCCAGCCACAGGAACAGGCAGTGAAAGGCCAGCCACCACGCAACGCCGATGAGCATGATACGACGTGGCGTGAAGACGTCGGCCAGCACACCTGAAAGCCAACTGGAGAGTGCGGCCGTAGCGCCGTAGACGGTGAAAACGAGCGCGGATTGGCTGGCAGTGAAACCGAGATTGACCAGGTACTTCGAGAGGAAGGCCTGCTCGATGCCATCTCCGGTCATGCAAAAGACAATGGCGATGTAGCCGCCAAGCAGCGCCAGCGGCATGCCGAGAAAATGGCGATCAGGCCGCGCGCCAGAGGGCGCCGGGGCTGGGGCTCCGGCCATGCTCACGCGATGGATTCCTCCACCACGATTTGCATTTTGATGTCGGCGGGACGCCCTTCAGCCGCGCGCTCGAATGCTGCGACGCTCTCATCGAAAGAGAAATTTGCGGAGATGAGCGGGTTCAGATCAACTTTGCCCGATGCCAGCAGGGCCACCGCTTTGGGATAGACATTTGCGTAGCGGAAGATGGTCTCAATGCGCGCTTCTTTGGCCTGAGCGGCCACCACATCGAATTGAATGCGTTCGGGCGGCATGCCTACCAGCACTATGGTTCCCGCTGGCGCCAGCAGATCGAAGATGCCTTCGAATGCCTTGGAGCTTCCGCTGGCTTCGAAGACGACATCGGCGCCCCATCCGCCGGTTGCTTCCGCAACGCGAGCGACAAGAGATTCGCTACGGATGTTAACCGGCGTTAGACCCTGGTACTGCGCAGCCACCGCAAGCTTCTCCGCGGCAAGATCGGAGACGATTACCTGGCCGGCGCCTGCCGCCTGCGCAGCCAGTGCCACCATGATGCCGATGGGACCTGCTCCGATGACGACAGCCATTGCACCGGGCTTGATGCCGGCTTTTGTCGCCGCGTGCATTCCCACCGCAAAGGGCTCAACCATGGCGCCTTCAGCCAGAGAAACATGCGCAGGCAACTTGAAGGTGAATGCTGCGGGATGTACAACTTCGGTTGTCAGGCAGCCATGAACGGGCGGCGTCGCCCAAAAGCGAACTCCCGGATCGAGATTGTAGTGACCTTCGCGGCTGGCGCGAGAGGTCATGTCCGGAATGCCCGGCTCCATGCAGACGCGATCGCCGGGCTTGAGATCGCGGACTTCATCGCCGACCTCGGCGACGACCCCCGCAGCCTCATGACCAAGCACCATGGGCTGCTTCACCACAAAGGGGCCGATGCGACCGTGCGTGTAATAGTGCACGTCGCTGCCGCAGATGCCGACGCGCGCAATCCGAACAAGAACATCTCGTGGGCCCATCGCGAGCGGGAGTTCGATATCACGGAGCGATAGACGGAGTCTTTCTTCCAGCACAAGGGCTTTCATCTGCATTCCAAAGGCGTGCGGGCAGGCGGGTTACGCCGGCTGAGCTTTTTTGCTCGGCAGTTGCCTTCAGAATACTAACGCAGATTGTAGTTGATAGTTCACAGTTCGTAGTTCGCGGTTCGCATTTCACAGTTTTGAGTTCGCGGTTCCTGAGTTCTCAGGTGGGATGGTCACCCAGCGCAAAACAATGAATGGATCGTCGGGCGTTGTGGGGTTTCACAGTCTCACAGCCTCACAGTCTCAATCTCCCAGCCTCATAGCCTCTACCTCCCCCCCTCCCTATGTAGCAGGTTAAGTGGCTTTGTTTTCAGCGAATCGCCCCCTGATCTCTGGCTCCAGGCGATTGAAAACAAACGACTTAAAGAGCAAAATAGTCAAAAATAAAGACTTAGCGGAGTGAGCGAGATGGAACGCGGCTGCCGGAGTCGGGGCACCTCCGCACGGCTGCATCATGAGCTCATTGTGCGCCGCGAGCAGGAAATTCTCTGCAATGCGAAGTTGCGCGGAATCTGGCGCTTGCAGAAAGGAGGGGTTAACAACTGTTGAGGTGAGCCCTTGGGTTTCATGACTGTTCTCGAACCGGCTGAGGCCCTGCTCTTTTACAGACCACTTTTTAAGAGATTCGTCGCACACTCACCGGCGACCCTAACAAATGACGGTCAAGCACCCCATTGGGTGGGCGCCCCAAAAAATAAGACCCGGGCGCTTTTGGCAAACCCGGGTCGATTCGTGCAATTAAGTTTTGATTCGGTAGCCGTGCAGCTTTCAGATTTTTTTGCTGTGCTGCACGGCCATCAGGTGTTTGCCGAAGGCCAGTCCAGGGTCAGAAGCGGATATGGCCAACGAGTTCGACGACGCGCCCGCCCTCCGTCACGACTAGTGATTTGCGCGTGGTGACCGGTGCCGATGTTCAGATCGGGATTGGCGAACGATGGATGGTTGATGAGGTTTGTTGCATTCGCGGCCAAGTCAAAGCTCACCCGCTCATAGATCCGGAACGTCTTCTTAAGCGACCCGTTGATCACATGAAGTCCCGGGCCATAAACGTCGTTGCGGTGGTTGTTTCCCAGCGTTCCCGGGGTGGGCTGCTGGAACGCTGCAGGGTTGAACCACTGGGCGATGGTTCCACTCTGGCCAGAAGCCTTTATACTCCCCACCTGGTTCGGGTACCATTTGAAGTCGCCCGCACCCGTGTTCTCATAGGAATTGGAGGAACTTGCCATCACCGGTGTAAAGGGATGGCCTCCTTGGCCCACGAAGGTAAGAGACATCGTCCACCCGCCAATGGCCTCGTCCAAGAGAGCACTATTGTTCAGGAACCTGCGGCCTCTGCCAAAAGGCAGGTCATAGGTGCCGTAGGCCTTGAACATCTGGCGCACGTCGAAGTTCGCGGGGCCCCAGTTGGACCTTAGGTCATAGGAATTCTGGAAGACGGAGGTTCCTTCCTCTGTTCCCCAGCCTGAGGAGTCCTGGGCGTCGGTCATGTGCGACCAGGTGTAGTTGACGTTCATGGTCAAGCCATTGGCAAAGTTGCGCGCCAGCACGGCCTGTAACGCGTGATAAACCGACGTGGCGTTGGTCGAAAATCCGCTGATGGCCTGGTACTCCGGATACGGCCGCGCACTAGCATCGTTCGGCCCCAGTTGGCTCGCCGCAATCTGATTGATGTCGTTGTTGTAAAGAAGATCTGTTCCGTGGGCCCCGACATAGCCAACGTTGGCCACCATGCTCCCGGTGAGCTGGCGTTGCAGGGTCACATTCCAGTTGTAGAGCTTGGGGATCGGCTGGTTATATTGCATGTACGACACGTTCTGCCCGTTGTAGGCATTGGGTGCGGTCGGCGAGTTCAGGTAGAGCGAGTTGACGCTCGAGCCCTTCGCGCCCTGTGGATTTTCATTCCCGGTACCGCTCGCAAAAGCCACGGGGTGAATACCGCCGGTGGAATCAGTCTGATTGCCGGTTAGAGCGATCGAATCTCCCAGGCAGCAACTGGCATAGTTGTCCACGTTCCAGGGGAAGGTGTACATTCCGAAGCCACCGTTCAATTCCGTTTTGGGACTGAGCTGATACGCAACGCCGACCCTTGGCAGCCAGTTGTTAAACTGGTTCTGCTGCAGCCGCGTCCGGCCGTTGGTGTGAGTGGACCCGTACCACATGCCGCCCCCACGCCGGTGGCAGGATTGGTGATGGTGGTATCGAAGGAACGCATATTCTGCGAGGGATCGGTCCATCCGGTTCTTCCCTCCCAGCGCAAACCCAGGTTCACGGTCAGCTTGGGAGTGAACTTCCAGTCATCCTGAACAAAAAACGCCGGGAGCTTCTGTCTGCCGTAATAAGTGGGTGTGACACCAGCCGACCAGTTCTGTGCATAGCCAAGGAGGAAGTCGGCGTAAGGATCACCGCCGATTGCCAGCGCGCCGGAATTCGCCTCCTGGGTGTAGACACCCGTAAACCCGAGGGTCGCCGAGTTCAGGTTGCCCCACTGGGTTGAGTCGGCACGGTAGAAGTCGATCTCGCCTCCGAAGTGAAGGCTATGACGGCCGCGGATCATTGTGATTACGTCCGAATCATTGAAGATGTTCTCTCTGTAGTTGGCCTTGCTGGGCGAGTTGGGGCCCAAGGTGTAGTAGTTGGTGATGTTGATCGTGCGGCATGATGTCATACTTGGCATACTGCAGGCCCAGCTTGGCCGGGTAACCCTCGCCGATGGTCGGGGACTTGAGCAGGTCATACTCTCCCATCCAGCCACTGCGCGCTTCATTGATGGTGCGCGAACTGAAGGTGTGCACGTCGGAGAGCTCTCCGCTCATGTTCTCCACGTCGACGATCGTCGCGTTAACCGGGAAGACGGGGCTGACAGGCTTGAAGGTGGTGGGGTAGTTGTAAGCCGACGACCCTGTCAACCGATTGTTACTTGTAATGTCGGCGTCGAAACGTCCAAACCACTTCTGTTCTGTCGTCGGGGACGCCGGCAAGAGGTACGTATAGTTGCTAGTTTTAAAGCTCGTCGCGGGTTCGCTGGGATAAAGCGCCTGGATGTTCTTCGCGACCGGGTCGAGCAGCGCTGCGGGAATCTTGTTGCCGTTTCCGTATTCGCTGGCGAACGATGCCCGTGTGACCGTTGAGCCGGACAGAACCTGCGTCGTGGGGTCGTAGATTGTGTTAGAAATCCCGGTGAAATCGCCTGTCCTCATGGCATTGGTGGGCAAAGTGATCGTAGTGACTGCCCCGGCGGAATGTTGGATGCGGTGTTCCCAATCGATCAGGAAGAAGATCTTGTTCTTGATCGCCGGGCCGCTTGCCTGCCAGCCGAAGTTGTTCAACTTGAGAGGCGGAACCTTGCCGAGCCCGAACCCATAGCTGGCTCCATTCAAAGCGGAGTTTTCAAAGTAATCGTAGCCCTCGCCGTGCCACGTATTCGATCCGCCTTTGCTGATCTGGTTGAAGATGATACCGCCGGTGCCATACTGCGCCGAAAAGTTGGAGTCGCTCATCTTCACTTCGCCGATAGCCTCGAAGATGGGTGTGTTAATCACGTTGTCGCTCATCGGCGAGCTGATCGCGGAGCCGTCCAACATGGCGGTTGAAAACGGCATGCTTCCGTTGGCCTCAAGGCTGCCCATTCCAGGGTTCGCCTGGCTTCCGGCGTTTCCCGACGTGCCCGGCAGCAGTAAAAGGAACGACTGCCAATCCGGAGTTCCGGACTGGGGAAGGTTCTGCAGGGTATCGGTTGGCAGCGTGGTTGCAAGTTCCGCACTGGTCGTCTGCAACAGCGGAGCATTTTCGTTCACCACGACCTGCTGCGTGGCCGTTCCCACGGCCAACTGCACGTTCAAACCGGTTTGTCCGACCTGCAGGACCAGGGGACCGCGCTGCAGAGTTCCGAATCCCTCCCGGCTGAATGTGATGGTGTAATGATCGTTCGCGACGATCGGTCCGCTATCGTAAAGGCCGGCGCCGTTCGAGTTAATGGTGCGCACCGTGCCTTTGTCCATGTCTTTAATGGCAATAGTCACGCCGGGCACGACTGCGCCAGTGCTGTCGGTTACCGAACCGGTTACGTCTGCGGAGTTCGTAGCCTGGCCCCAACCAACTGCAGTGCACACTGCCAGCAGCAAAGTAGGGATCTGCGTCCTAATTCTCATGTTTTGCCTCCAATGAAAGTTCGTTTGTCACATTTGGGCGAAGTCGCCGATAACTACTATCGAGCCTTCCTCCAACGGTTTGGCGAAAAGGGAAAACGCTTACTTTGCCCGGTGATTCCAATTGACCAAAGTTGAGCAATCGAATCCTAGCCCCTCAAAAAATCAATTGGCAAGCAGTATTTTCCGATTTGTTGTTTCGAACATTTCGATATAACGTTAGTTTTGACCGCCCTCGGTCTGATCCCTGGATATTTCTAAGGCTCATGTTATGAACACGACACTCGATCAATGGGAAGTGCTGGAGGCCGTGGTCCAGCTCGGCAGCTTTGCCGCTGCGGCATCAATGATGAACCGCTCGCAGTCTACGATTAGTTACGCCATTTCGCACCTGCAGGAGCAATTCAAGGTCCCCCTGCTTGAGATGAAGGGCCGCAAGGCGTATCTAACCGAAGCGGGTAAGGCTTTACTAGCAGACGTGGAACCGCTGCTTACCGGATTTCGAGCTCTCGAGAGGAGAGCCGCGTCCCTGGCCACGGGAGGTGACTCTCAGATTCGCCTCTCCGTCGACAGCCTTTATCCGAACGAACGCCTGTTCACCGCCGTCACAGAATTGACCCGGGCGTATCCCCACGTGCTTCCGCAGGTTCACAAGGGTCCATTTCTGTCGTCCACCCACGAATTCACGACCTTCGGAGCCGACTTGTGTGTCTCCGGGCTTACGGCCCGCGAACATTTCGTCAAGCCCATCCTGGACATTCGCATTCGCGCAGTCGCCAGGCCCGATCATCCTCTGCACACTGGAACCCGGCAACTGACGCGGACGGATCTGACTCAGCGTCTTGCCGTGATCATTGAAGGCACGGCCGGACCGGAACCGATGCGGCAGCCTCATGCTTCATCGCAGCGATTTATGGCGGTAAACACCATTGAATCCGCCATTGAAGCCGTCCGCAGCGGAATGTGTTTTGGCTGGCTTCCCGCGTACAGAATTGAGCCACTTCTGCAGTCGGGAGAATTGCTTCCTTTGCGCATGGCAATTGGAGGCGAACGAATTGCGCGATTGTACCTGGTCGTCAAAGATGTAGATTCGCTGAGCCAAGAAAAGAAGTATATTAGCGATCTGCTGGGCGCAAACCGAGAACTGGAAGTGATTTGAAGTGGGCAAGCGAACCGCCGCTGCTCAGCAGAATTCCGCGCCATTCTCCTCCAGGAACCCGCCTGACATGGCAAAAGCACCGGCGACGCCTGTGGAGCGTCCTATCTCTGCGATATCCCTCGTGATGCTTGCCGGGTCATTCGAAGGCCTGGAAGTGTGCCTGTTCCCCGGGATGGACGCAGCGTGGGATTGTTACTGTGATATAGGTGATGCACATGAGTAAGCTTTTGAGGTGGATGGTTTGCGCGCTCGTTTTGCCAGGACCGTGGCCGGCAGCAATGGCGCAGTCCGGTACCGGGAATGAGCAGCAAATTGAGCAGCTTGAACAGCAGATACAGACCTATTTGCATGAGCAGAAACCGCAGCTCGCAATTCCATTGCTACGCCAGATCGTTGCGCTCGACCCAAAGAACCTGAATGCGAGTGCAAACCTTGGCGTCCTCCTGTTCTTTCAGGGCAGCTACGCCGAGGCGATTCCCCAAATGCGCACTGCTTTAGAGTTGCAGCCGGATCTTTGGAGAATCAGGGCGCTTTTAGGAATTGCAGAAAAGCGCACCGGCGATCCAACTGCGGCCCAGAGCGACCTCGAGCAGGCGTTTTCCCATCTCGACGATAAGAACATCCAGAAGGAGGCGGGCCTGGAACTGATCGAATTGGATTCTGGGTTCGGGCAATTTGCGTCGGCGCTTACGGTGACAGACAAACTGGAAGAAGTTTTGCCGCAAGATCCTCAAATCCTGTTCGTCGCCTATGAGATCTCTTCGCAACTGATGGACCAGAGTTTGTTGAATATGGTCCTAGCCGCGCCGGATTCTGCAGAGATGCACATGATCATGGGAGGCGAATTAGGCAGGCAAGGGGATCATGCCGGTTCGATCGCTCAATATCGAGAGGCCATCCGCCTTAATACGAAATTGCCCGGCGTGCATTTTGAATTGGCGGAACAACTGCGCGCATCTCCCGATCCGGCGATGAACGCACTGGCTGCAGACGAATATAAAGCTGCCGTCGAGGAGAACCAGTACGACGAGAAGGCATGGTGCCGCCTGGGCGACGCCGTAGCAGAGAAAGGTGATTTCAAAACTGCCGAAGAGGACTATAGAAAAGCTCTCGCGCTGCAGCCTAAAGATGCGGACGCGGAAACCGGATTGGCCATTGCGATGATCTCGACCAATCAATCGAACGAGGCCCTTCCGATCCTGGAGAGTGCGGTCAAGGACGATCCCACAGATATCGTTGCGCATTATCGCCTGAGCGTACTTTATCGGCGGGCCGGAAGGACCGCGGACGCGCAGCACCAGATGGGCGAATACACACACTACAAACAGCTGAAAGACAAGATGAGCCAACTGCTGCAGCAGATGCGAGTGCAGACCAGCGTGCAGACCAAGTGAGCCGCCGGAAACGAGACTCCAGGCCTGAACTGCGGCCCGGCTAAAACAGTGCCCTTGTTACAAAACTGCTTTGAGACACGCTCTAGCAATTGGTGGCGACCGTGAAGGAAAACTGCTTCCTTCCCTTTGGCTCGGCCGCCTGTTCCGCGCTGTCTTACATGCCCTGAATGGCACAGGTTAGAATCTCGCTGTGATCTCCCCACACAGACCTGGTGGATCGACCCAACGGATCGGGGTTGCCGTGCGGGCTCGTTTCGCTGGCTGCATCTATTTCACTTTCGCGGTTTCCGGATTACTTTGCGCGCAGCCAATTTCGGGGCGAGCGCCGTCCAATGCGTCCGGGCATGCAACCCACGGCGTCGCAGGGGCAGATCGGCGTGGCGCCAAACCTGCATCGTCGCTGTTCTTTCGCGAAATCGGCCGCCAGGCAGGATTGACGACAGTTCCGGATTCCACCACAGAGAGGCGCTACATTGTCGAAACCATGGGCGGGGGCGGAATCGCGCTCTTCGACTGCGATAACGACGGCAAACTCGACATTGCGGTGGTCAACGACACCACCATCGATCGCTATCTGGCGGGCGGCGTCCCCATGGTGACGCTCTATCACCAGGACGGCAGCGGAGAAAAAATTCACTTCACCGACATTACAAAACAAGCTGGCCTTACCACCCGCGGATGGGGAATGGCGATTGCTGTCGGCGACTACGATAACGACGGTTTGCCGGATCTTTATGTAACCGGCTATGGGCACAACGTTCTCTATCGTAACCTGGGCGGATGCCGCTTCGAAGATGTGACCGATCGTGCGGGTGTCAAGCTCGGCGGCTTTAGCACGGGCGCGGCCTGGGCCGATTACGATCGCGACGGCCACCTCGATCTGTTCGTGGCACGCTATGTAAATGAGGATCTCCATCATCTGCCCGCACTCCCTCCCAGGGCCGCTGCGGATGCCACCGATATTCTTGACGTCCCCGACAGAATGGAAGGTGAAACAGACTTCCTGCTGCGCAACCGCGGAGACGGCACTTTTGAGGATGTTTCGGCGAAAGCGGGAGTAAGCAATCAAGCAAAGCTTCACGGCATGGGAGTGGTCTGGGGAGACTACAACGACGACGGCTGGCCCGATCTGTTTGTCGCCAACGACGACGGCGCCAACTATCTCTTTCGCAATCTCGGCAATGGCAGTTTTGAAGACGACGGCACCAGTTCCGGGGTAGCTTTCGGACCCAACGGCGAAGTGTACGGGAACATGGCTGGCGATTTTGGGGACTTCAACCGCGATGGCTTCCTAGACCTTGTGACCGCCCGTTACCGCAGGCAGCCGATCAGCCTGTATCGAAACGACAACGTTACGTTCACCGATGCCGCCGCTCCAATGGGCCTGGCGCAAGGCACCATGGCGCCGGTGAAATGGGGCATAGGCTTCGGTGACTTCGATAATGACGGGTGGCCCGACATCCTGATCGCCAACGGCAATTTCTCGTCGCTCACGGACGGGATGGAAACTGAAGTCAGATTTCGCGAGCCCATTCAGCTCTTTCGCAATCTTCAAGGTCGTTCGTTTGAAGATGTGGCGAATCAGGCCGGCCTGAACGCGGGTCCTCTCCAATCGCGGCGTGGCATCGCATTCGGCGATATCAACAACGATGGGAATCTCGATTTCGTCGTCTTCAACGTCGATGGTCCGCCCTCGCTCTTCATCAATGAAACTCGTAGCGCCAATCATCGGGTCCTCTTCCGTTTGGTAGGAAGCAGAAGCAATCGCATGGCGATCGGGGCGCGCGTTTCGGTTACTGCCGGGGGAATGACGCAGATCGATGAGGTCCGCGGGGGAAGCGGCTACAACTCAAGCAATGACACTCGCCTGCATTTCGGCTTGGGAAAAGAAGCCGTCATGTCGAAGGTTGAAGTCCGCTGGCCGAGCGGTCTGCATCAGGAATTCCAGAATGTTCCTGCCGACGCCATCTACGAGATTGAAGAGGGCGGTCGAATCCGCAAGGTCAAAGAGTTCCTGGCCCCCTCGGGAAACTGATCGCGACGCCTCAGCAAATAGACTCCCCCAAATCGTCAGCCGCACTTCAGCAATGTTGCCTGCGGCGGCGGAGTCTTTTTCCCACCCGAAGCCGTCTAATCGCGCGCCAAGCATCGGAATTCTAGATATATCGAATCGAAAAATGCAGCTTTTCTGCGAAAGTGCTTCTGGATACCATTCGGCTGTTCATTGCGATGCTAGTTTGCGCGGGACAAGTGGAAAACGCTTTCCGGAAAGGTATCGCGATTTACTGATTCGTTTTTGCTGGAGACTCTTCTATCTTAAGTTCTTTTGCCCAATCCAGCTCCTGCGATGACCCATTGAAACCGTATTTGATCCGGAGCCGACGGATGAAAGTTCGGGAAGAGGTTTGCGCGTACCGAAGCTTTGGAGGCGGCCCTTATGCTTGCGGGGGCGCCTGACAAAGTTCAAAGCACCTTCGACAGAGCGCGGGTCTTGGCTGGCACTGTCGGAACGCAGTTTGCTCCACGGCTTGACTTGAGAGGCGAGTGATCGGATGGCAAAAGCGGCCAGTCTTATTGCGATTGCGGTGCTCGGCGCGGGCACGCTCTGGGCTCAATCCGCAGAGCAGCCCCAGGCGGGTGCTCCTGCGCCCCCGGCCGACTGCGTCCCGGCTTCGACAAATGTCCTCGCCGCACGGTATCCCTGCATCTTTCCCGATCGTCGCGTGATGCTTCGGATCGAAGCCCCCGATGCGCAGCATGTGCAGGCCCTGATCGGCGGCGGAGGAGCGCAAACGCCCATGATGGACATGGCGAAGCAGCCCGACGGATTCTGGACTCTCACGACACCGCCGATCGTGGAAGGGTTCCACTACTACCAGTTCTACGTAGATGGTGTGGAAATGGCCGATCCCGGCAGCCACACCTTCTTTGGAGAGATGCGGGAGATCAGCGGAATTGAGATTCCGTCGCCGCGACCAGAGGACTCCTTCTACGAGGTACAGGAGGTCCCACATGGAGAAGTACGCTCGGTCCTGTACTACTCCAAGGTCGTTGGGAAATGGCGACGTTGCCTTGTCTACACTCCACCCGATTACGACCGCCATCCCAATGCGAAGTATCCGCTTCTCTTTCTGCTGCCCGGCTACGGGGAAGATGAGCTGGGCTGGTTCAACCAGGGACGCGGAAACGTAATTCTCGACAACCTGATTGCGGCAAAAAGGGCGGTGCCGATGATCGTTGTCTCCGACGATCAGTTCACGGCGTTAAAACCCGGCGAAGCTCCGCTCGTGCTGGGGGGGCGTGGCCCGCGGCGCGGAGCGCGCCCCAACTTTGGAAGCTATGGGCAGACCTTCACCGAAGTAGTGTTCAGCGATCTTATGCCGTACATTGAATCGACATTTCGAGTTCTGCCCGGACGCGACAATCGGGCCATCGCCGGTCTGTCAATGGGCGGCATGCAAACATTCCTGACGGCCCTGCCGCACCTGGACAAATTCGCCTATATCGGCGGATTCAGTCCCGGCGTTCCCACCGCGGCGTTTGACGAATGGGTCTACAAGGATCCGGCTGCATTCAACAAGCAGGTGAAGTTACTGTGGCTGGGCACGGGCACAGTGGAGAAAGCAAATAACCCCAACATCTACGATCTCCACGAGGCGCTCGACAAGGCAGGCGCGAAGAATGCGTACTTTGAATCGCCGGGCACAGCTCACGAGTGGCTCACTTGGCGAAGAGACTTGAACGACTTCGCACCCAGGCTGTTTAGGAGTTCAGGCAAGTGAGACCGAGGAGCTATCGATCCTTGCCTAGCGTCGAAGCGGCCGCAACAAAGAACGATGCCAAGAACAAAGCAAAAGCAACGAAGAAGGGATATGGGAGGGGCTCAATGAAGATTCGAATCGTGCTATTTGCGGCGGCCGTGCTGTCGCTCGGATACCTGGCTGCAGGCGTGGCCGCGGCCCAGGAGGCGACGCCAACTGTTCCGGAACACCTGTCGGTCAACATCAATACTCAACAGACCGCAGACCCGGTCTCGAAGTATGTGTTCGGCAGTTTTATCGAGCACATTGGCCCAACCATTTATCGGAGCATGTGGGACGAGATGCTGGATGACCGCAAGTTTTATTTCCCGATTAACTCCCAGGTGGAAGCAACTCCGGCGCGGCGGGGCGGTGGCGGCGGAGGGCGTGGAATGCCGCTGCGCAAATGGCGACCAGTGGGCCCAGACGAAGCGGTGACGATGGACAAGGAGAATCCGTTTGTGGGCGAGCAGAGCCCGCGCATCGCGCTCGACGGGTCGACCCCGCACGGCATCAGCCAAACGGGCCTATCCCTGCTCAACGGGAAGAAGTATACGGGGCGCATTTATCTGCGCGGCACGCCCGGGACCAAGGTGAAGGTATCGCTGGCCTGGGGCGATGGTCCGAACGACCGGCAGACGGTCACGATTGGCGAGATCACAAGCGAGTACAAGAAGTTTCCCTTGAGCTTTACCTCGGGGGCCGACACGAGTACAGGCACTTTTGAAGTTACCGCGACAGGCAGCGGGAATTTGCACGTTGGCACGGCTTCGCTGATGCCCGCCGACAATATCGATGGATTCCGGCCCGACACGATTGCGCTGCTGAGAAAGCTGCATTCCGGAATGTGGCGGCTGCCCGGCGGCAACTTCCTGTCCGACTGGGATTGGCACCAGGCCATCGGAGATATCGACAAACGGCCGCCCATGTTCGATTACGCATGGAACCAGATGCAGGTGAACGATGTGGGCATGGACGAGTTCATGACGTTCTGCAAATTGATCGATGTCGATCCGTATGTCACTGTGAATGCCGGACTCGGCGATGCGAACTCGGCGGCAGAAGAGGTGGAGTACCTGAACGGCCCGGCAACATCCTATTGGGGTGCAAAGCGGGCGAAGAACGGCCATCCCGAGCCGTACCACATCCATATGTGGAACATCGGCAACGAGCCTTGGGGCACCTTCCAGATTGGCTATACGCCCCTGAAGTACTACGTGATCAAGAACAATGATTTCGCCGCGGCAATGCGGAAAGTGGATCCCTCGATCGAACTGATCGCCTCAGCAAAGATGATGGAGCCGGGGTGGTTGAAGGGCGAGGATCGCGCGAAGTACGTCGACAACCTGGCCGCAGGGGCGTACGGCTCGGATGAAGACTGGACCGGCGGCCTGCTGGCCAAAAGCTGGGGCACCTTCTCCGGCATCGCGCAACACTGGTACGAGGGACCTGGGCGGCATTTCAATCTCGCGAAGGCCAAGGCTCTGCCGCCCGACGCTCCTGCAACCAGCGCATATGACACCTACGAACCAACCACGCTCGAATATGCGCGGTATGCAGGCGATGTGGTTCTGCGCCATGCAGAAGAGTGGGAGGGTTACGAGCAGCGGTTCCCGGAGATGATCCCCTCCAAGACCTTTATGTCGCTGGATGAGTATGCCTACGGCGGCGGTGGCGGGGGCGGCAGAGGGGGCCCGGATCTGAAGTCTGCGCTGGCCTACGGAATGCTGCTCGACGAGATGATGCGGCACTCGAGCATTATCCAGATGGGAGCGCACACCATGGGCACTTCGTCGCTCGACATTACGCCAACCGCCTCGGTGATCAATGCTGTGGGGCTCGTGTACGAGTTATATGGCGAGCATTTCCCCGGCACGATCCCTGTTGCCGTAACAGGCAACTCGCCGCAACCTCCGACGGATAGCGCAAAATACGGCGACGAGCCCAAGGTCAGCTCGGGCAGCCCGACCTATCCTCTCGACGTTTTTGCGGCGCTCACGCCAGACCATAAATACCTGAACGTGGCAGTTGTGAATGCCACGGACCAGGAACAGAAGTTCGACATGAGCACGGCGGGCGCGCACCTGGCCGGACCCTCGACCCTGTGGCAGTTAACTGGAAGCAGCCTGGAAGCCGCTGACCACGTTGGCCAGCCGGCTCAAGTCGAGATCAAGGAGATCCCGATGAGCAATTCGTCGGGGGCGATCACGGTGGCGCCCATCAGCGTGAACGTCTACCGGTTCCCGGTAGCCGATTAAGCGAAGTGACAAAGCGCGGCAAGTGGAATGCTTGCCGCGCCTTCGATCGCTCGCGCGGAAACCGGCACGAAACAGAATCAACTTGAATTGGAGAGCCGAATCATGAAGGCAAGCATTGCGCTTTTATTCGCGTTGTCGTGCGGGCTCGGGTTTGCAGTCGCGGCCCCGGCGCAGCAAGTGGAACCCAGCGTTCCGCAACCGATCGCAGTCACGATTGATACGCAGCAGATCGCGGCGCCGATTTCGAAGTATCTCTACGGCGGATTCATCGAGCACGGCGGAATGCTTATGTACCGCAGCCTTTGGGCTGAGATGATCGACGACCGCAAGTTCTATTTTCCAATTACGTCTCAAGAACCTCCGGCTCCGCCGCGCCGGCAGGGTGGGGGCGGATTCCGCGGCATGCAGCTTCACAAGTGGCATCCGGTAGGCCCTGACGAAGTGGTCGTGATGGACAAAAACCAGCCGTTTGTGGGCGAGCAGAGCCCGCGCATCGCTCTCGACGCAACAACGCCACATGGCATCCGGCAGGCCGGGCTGACCCTAGTCAGCGGCAAGCAATATACCGGCCGGATTTTTCTTCGCGGGACGCCTGGCACCAAAGTGAAGGTATCGCTGATTTGGGGAGCGGGCGAGAACGAGCGGCAGACGCTTTCGTTTGCGTCACTGACGAACGAATACAGGAAATTTCCGCTCAGCTTCACAGCCAAGGCCGATAGCGCGGATGGCGCGATCGAGATCGCGGGGACGGGCAGCGGAAGCTTTGGCGTTGGCACGCTTTCACTGATGCCGGCGGACAATGTTGAAGGATTCAGGCCCGACACGATCGCGCTGCTGCGCGACATTCACGCGGGGATGTGGCGGCTGCCGGGCGGCAACTTCATTTCCGACTGGGACTGGCACAACTCGGTGGGCGACATCGACAGGCGCCCGCCGGTTTTTGACCACGCCTGGAATGCGATGCAATCGAACGACCTGGGCATGGACGAGCTGATGACGCTGTGCAAGCTGATCGACGTTGATCCATACATTACGGTCAACGCGGGATTGGGAGACGCCAACTCCGCTGCGCAGGAGGTGGAATACATGAACGGCGCGGCGACCACATACGAGGGAGCACAGCGCGCGAAGAACGGTCATCCCGAGCCATACCACGTGAAGTACTGGGACATCGGCAACGAGCCTTACGGATCGTGGCAACTGGGCCATACCGATCTCAAGTACTACGTGATCAAGCACAATGATTTTGCGAAGGCGATGCGCGCGGTTGATCCGTCGATCACGATTCTGGCTTCAGGCGCGATGCCGGACGAGATGACAGTGGAGGGGCAGCCGCGGGCCAATGGCGTCACCGACCCGCAGGTGCACTTCGGGGATAAGGATTTGGACTGGACCGGCGGGCTGCTGGCCAACTGCATGGGCAACTTTGACGGATTGACCGAGCACTGGTACTCGCGCGTGGGCAAACGGTTCGATTATGAGCACGCGAAGAGCATTCCGCTGAATTCTCCGATTGAGGCCGGATATGTGAATGTCGACCTGCCTTTGCAGGAATGGGCACGCCAACCCGCCAATCGCGTGGAAAAGAAGGCTGAGGAATGGGCCGAGTACGAAAAGCGCTTCCCTGCGATGGCAGACAAGAAGATCTTTCTCTCGATCGATGAGTACGGCTATGGCGGGGGAAGCCTCAAGGCGTCGCTCGCATACGGCATGGTTCTCAACGAAATGTTCCGGCACACGGATTTTATGAAGATGGCGGCCTACACGATGGCGGTTTCAACGCTCGACATAGGCACGACCGGAGCTGTTTACAACTCGCGGGGATTGCTCTACAAGATGTACCGCGATCACTTCGGCACCCTGCCGGTCTCGGTTTCAGGAAATTCGCCGCAGCCGACGCCGAAGTATCCACCCTATGGCGATCAGCCGGAAAAGAGCTCCGGCAGCCCGACATATCCGCTTGACATGGTGGCAGCACTGACCGAAGACCACAAATACCTGACCATCGCCGTTGTGAACGCGACGGAATCGGAACAGAAGTTCAACGTGAACGTGACCGGCATGAAGCTGGCTGGGCCATCAACTCAATGGCAGATGACCGGGAGCAGCCTCGAGGCAGAAAACCACTTCGGTCAGCCGGCGCAGGTCGAGGTGAAAGAGATCCCGCTGGGCAATTCGTCGCAGAGTGTCACTGTAGCGCCCACGACGGTGAGCATTTACAGGTTCCCGGTGGCACAGGCGCAATAGCGATTCGTAATCGGGCGTTGCCGCGCATCGCGCGGCGAAACCAATCAGCGACGCCGGAGAAAAGACTCCGGCACGAACGAAAGAGAAAGAGAACGCAATGAAAGCACGATATGCCCTGTTCGCCGTTGCCGCGTTGTGGCTCGGCTCGATAGCCGGAGCCGCAGCGCAGGAGGCTGCGCCGGCCGTTCCCGATCGGCTTGCGGTCACAATCGATACGCAGCAAACGATGCCGGCTGTAACGAAATACGAATACGGCCAGTTCATCGAACACATTGGCAGCACGATGTACGGCAGTCTTTGGGCGGAGATGCTCGACGACCGCAAATTCTACTTTCCGATCACGTCGCAAGAGCCGAAAGCGCCAGGTGGGCAACAGGGCGGACCGTTCCGCATGGTCACCCGCAAATGGAAGCCGGTGGGTCCCGACGCGGTTGTAGTGATGGACAAGGACAATCCCTTTGTCGGCGATCAGAGCCCGCGCATTGAACTGGACGCCTCGACACCGCACGGGATCCAGCAATCGGGCATCGCTCTGGTGAATGGCAAGCAATACACGGGCCGGATTTATCTGCGCGGCACTCCCGGCACCAAGGTGAAGGTTTCGCTTATCTGGGGCAACGGCGAAAACGAGCGGCAGACAGTTTCGATCCCCTCGCTTTCCAATGAGTACAAAAAGTTCCCCCTCAGCTTCACAGCAAAGGCCGACACCGAGAATGCGTCACTGGAGATTACGGGAACGGGCACGGGGAACTTCCATGTCGGCACGCTCTCGCTGATGCCCGCGGACAATATTCACGGCTTCCGGCCGGACACTACCGCTCTTCTGCGGCAAATCGACATGGGCTTCTGGCGGTATGGCGGCAACTACACATCGAACCTGATCTGGTACCACATTGTCGGCGATATCGACCGGCGTCCGCCGGACTGGGACTATGCGTGGAATGCGATGCAGACCAACGACCTGGGCCTGGATGAGTTCATGGAGCTGTGCAAACTGATCCATGTGGAGCCCTACATCAGCGTGAACGCAGGGCTGGGCGATTCGCATTCGGCGGCGCAAGAGGTCGAGTACATGAACGGCTCAGTGAACACCTATGAGGGCGCGCAACGCGCAAACAACGGCCATCCGGAACCGTACCAGGTGAAGTTCTGGAACATCGGCAACGAACCGTGGGGAGATTGGCAGATCGGCCACACCGACCTGAAGTACTACATCATCAAGCACAACGAATTCGCAAAGGCGATGCGCGCGGTGGATCCTTCCATCACGCTGATTGCTTCGGCGATGATGCTGCAGAACGATAATGTGCCGGGCATTCTGCGCTCGAAGTACGTGGGCAACCTGGACGGCCTGTACGGCGGGGACTACGACTGGACCGGAGGATTCCTGAAGGGCGCATGGGGAAATTTCGACATCATCGCCGAACACTGGTACGCGCAGGGTGGCCATCATTGGGACATGGAGAAGGGCAAGAGTCTGAAATATGACGCGCCTTCAGACGATGCTTATGTCAAGACCGACATGACGCTGCTCGAGGCCGCACGTTATCCAGCCGATACGGTGCGGCTGAAAGCCGAGGAATACGAAGGCTACCAGAAGCGGTTTCCAGAGATGGTGGCGAAGAAAATTCCGCTTTCGATTGACGAGTACGCCTACTTCAATTTCACTCCCGGCAGCGGCGGAGGGCCGTTTGGGGGAATGAACCTGAAGCAGGCTCTCTCTTACGGAATGATCCTGAATGAGATGATGCGGCACACCGACATCATTACGATGGGTGCGCAGACCACCGGCGTTTCGCTGATCACCTACAATCGCACCGCCTCGACCACGAACGCGCTGGGGCTGCTCTACAAGATGTACAGCAACCACTTTGTTGGAGCGATTCCGGTGGCGCTCACGGGGAATTCGCCGCAGCCTGCCTCGAAGTATCCGGCAGGCAGTCCCGATCAGCCGCAGACGCCTTCGGGTAGCCCGACCTATCCACTGGACATGGTGGCGGCTTTGAGCGCGGATCACAAATACCTGCTCGTCGCCGTTGTGAATGCGACGGAGTCAGAACAGAAGTTTGATCTGAGCGTGACGGGCGCGCATGTGGCCGGACCTTCGACACTGCGGCAGTTGACGGGGAGCAGCATCGACGCTGTGAACGTTGTGGGACAGCCGGCAAAGCTCGCGTTGAATGAAACTTCAATCGGCAGCGCTCCGCCGACGGTAACGGTTGCTCCGATCAGCGTGAATCTATACCAGTTCCCGCTGGCTGGTGCGGGACAGTAAGGATCGGCGTTTGAATTCGCTTGCCCGACAGGCTTCGCCGACTGCGATTCCACTGAAGGCGAGGCAGATCGGGCAGGCGATTGCAAGGAATTGATGAAGCGAGCCCCGGAGGTTTCGAAGTCGAGACTATGTCTTGTCGATTTAAAGAACCTGCAGTAGGTTCGCAGGTAGCCTCGCAGCGGGGCTTGCGCTGCTGCGAAATTCATAAAAGGAAGGGGTTGAGGAAAAGCTGATGATGGGACTCAGATTCTTGGGCACGCTTGCAATTCTCGCTCCGCTCGCGGTGGCGGGCGGCACGCCGGGTTCAGCTCAGGTTCAAACGATTGTGCCGGCGGTCATTCCCGGCGCAAAGCCGGTGACGGTGGAGCACATCAAGATTCACGGCGAGGCTCTCGAAGGCAATCTTGAAGGCGACGCCGTCGATCGCGACGTGTTCGTCTTCCTGCCGCCCAGCTACCAGAAAGACAAGCATCGCCGGTACCCCGTACTGTACGCGCTGCATGGCTATTCTATTGGGGCCGAGCAGTGGACCCACGAGATTCATGTGCCGCAAACGATCGAGGGCGCCTTCGCGCAAGCCTCCAAGGAAATGATCGTGGTGCTGCCCGACTCGAAAACAATCTACAACGGCTCGATGTACTCGAGTTCGCAAACCACCGGCGACTTTGAGAAGTTCATTTATCACGACGTGGTTTCCTACATCGATGCCCATTATCGGACCATCCCCGACCGCCAGTCCCGCGGCTTGGTCGGGCACTCCATGGGGGGCTACGGAGCCAGCCGCATCGGCATGCAGCACCCCGAAGTCTTTGGCGTGCTCTACATCATGAGCCCGTGCTGCATGTCGCCGAGGGGAGCCGGTGGCCCCGGCGCCGCCTCTGACAGGATGAAAGAGATGGCGATCGCGAATGAGAAGAAGATTGCCAGTGCCAAGTCACCGGCCGATGCGGCGGCAATGCTACCAGGTTTTGGAGCCGCTCAACTCGCCTCGGCCGCTGCATGGTCGCCCGACCCGAAGAACCCTCCGCTCTACCTCGACCTCCCCACCAAGGACGGCGTCCCTCAACCGGATATCGAGGCAAAATGGGCCGCCAACGCCCCGCTGGCCTTCATCGATCAGTACATCGACAATCTCCGCGAGTACAAGGCCATTGGGATCGACGTGGGCGACGAAGACGGCCTGCGATTCGACACCATCAAGCTGCATAACATCCTTGATAACTATGGGATTGCAAATACCTTCGAGATCTACCACGGTATCCACACCAGCGCCGTAGCCGACCGCTTCCAGAACCACGTTATCCCGTTTTTCAGCAAAAATCTCTGTTTTCAGGCGAATTGCCAGTAGCCGACCGCGCGGATGAGGTTTAGATTTGTAGGGTGTTGGAAAAGGGGTTGCTGACCCGAGTGAATCTGCAGTTCCCCGCGCGCGCTGATGTGCGCGGGGGAACGGTGAATCGCTTTGGCGGCAAAGCTTCACACAGGGGCATTGAGGACTGCAGCCTGCTCCTCTAAGCCTCACCCATCTCAGTAGCTGTAGGATTGTTGGTTGGTCAGAATCCAACCGGGAGGAAGATCTTGAGGAATTTTGTAAAACGATTTATTGCTAAGCGTGGCGCCTGGACCGCGATTGCCCTGTTGGGCGCCGCTATTCCATGTGCGTTTGCGCAGGAGACCGCGAACCCGCCATATCTGAACACGAATCTGCCCGCTCAAGTGCGCGCCGAAGACCTTGTGAGCCGCATGACCCTGGACGAAAAGGCTTCGCAGTTGGTGAACGATGCCCGCGCCATTCCACGGCTCAACATTCCGGCCTACAACTGGTGGAGCGAGGCGCTACACGGAGTCATTAATACCGGAGTCACCGAATTCCCTGAGCCGATCGGCCTCGGAGCCACCTTCGACGTGCCCAACGTTCATACCATGGGCCACGACATCGGCATTGAGGGACGCATCAAGCATGTGCAGGACGTTAAGGCCGGACACGTCGGCATCATGGGCGGTCTCGATTTCTGGTCTCCGAATCTCAACATCTTTCGCGATCCGCGCTGGGGACGCGGCCAGGAGACGTACGGCGAAGATCCGTTCCTGACTGGGCAGATGGGTGTTGCATATGTGACGGGCATGCAGGGCGACGACCCGAGATACTACCTGGCGATTGCCACGCCCAAGCATTACGACGTGCACAGCGGACCGGAGCCTACCCGGCACTTCGCCGACGTGGATGTAACCAAACATGACGAACTCGATACTTACGAGCCGGCTTTCCGGGCGGCAATTGTCGACGGCCATGCAGATTCGGTTATGTGCGCTTACAACGCCATCAACGGCCAGCCGGCATGCGCGAACCAGTTCACACTGCAGGATCAACTGCGCGGGAAATGGGGATTCCAGGGATATGTCGTCTCCGACTGCGATGCGGTTCGCGATATTTTCACTGGCCACCATTACCGCGTAGACCAAGCCCAATCTTCGGCCATTTCGCTCCTCCGCGGCATGGACAACGAGTGCTACGGCGGGGGCCCCGGCGGCAAAGATGATTCGGAATACAAACCGTTTATTGAAGCCGTGCAGCAGGGTTACCTGCCTGAAAGCGCTGTCGACACTGCCGTGGTGCGACTGTTCACCGCACGCATCAAGCTAGGCATGTTTGACCCGCCGGACATGGTTCCCTACACGAAAATCAATGAGGATCAGCTTGACAGCCCCGAGCATCGCGCCCTCGCGCGCAAGCTCGCGGACGAATCGATGGTCCTACTGAAGAACGACGGAACTCTTCCGCTCAAACCGGGAATCAAGTCCATTGCCGTCGTGGGACCGTTGGCGGACCAGACCCGGGTTCTGCTCGGCAACTATGCCGGGACGCCGACGCACACCGTTTCATTGCTGGACGGTCTGAAGGCCGAATTCCCGAATGCAAAGATTACCTTCGTTGCGGGAACCCAGTTCCTGCGTAATGATGGCGATCCGGTTCCTAACAACGTTCTCACCACTCCCGACGGAAAACCGGGCCTGAAGGCGGAGTACGCCACGTTCTCAGGATTCCGGCCGCGGCCGGGTGTCACCGGCACTCCGATAGCCACGCGCGTTGAGCCAAACATCAACCTCGACGGCAAGAATCTGCCGTCTGAGCTCGCCGGGAAGGCCTCGTTCCTCGTCACCTGGACGGGATTCATCACTTCCACGGAAACCGGCGACTACCTCCTCGGAATCCGCGGTAACGGCTTTGCACGAACGACGGTGGACGGCAAGCAGGTGGCGATGTCGTTTAGGAGTAGCGGTGGAATTGACGCCAGGTTGGGCCGCGTGCATCTGGAAAAAGGCCAAAAAGCCCAGCTCAGTGTCATGTACGGTGTTCAAACCGGCGAACCGCTCGCGCAGCTGATCTGGGCAAAGGCGACCGATGTGCCATCGCCGGAAGCCGTTGCTGCCGCGAAAAACGCGGATGTCGTGATTGCGGCGGTAGGTATTACCAGCGAACTCGAAGGCGAAGAGATGCCGGTCGACATACCGGGATTCCTTGGCGGAGACCGCACCAGCATCGATTTGCCGCAACCTGAAGAGAATCTCGTTGAAGCCGTGGCCGCCACCGGCAAGCCGCTCGTGGTTGTTCTCATGAACGGCAGCGCCCTTGCCGTCAACTGGATCAACTCTCACGCCAATGCAGTTCTTGAAGCGTGGTACTCCGGTGAGGAAGGCGGCGATGCTATCGCCGAAACTCTCAGCGGCAAGAACGATCCTGGCGGCAAGCTGCCGGTGACTTTCTACACCGGCGTCAGCCAGTTGCCGAACTTCGAAAGCTACGCGATGGAAGGGCGCACCTACCGGTACTTCAAAGGTAAGCCCCTTTACCCGTTCGGCTATGGACTAAGTTACACAACGTTCAGCTTCAGCGACCTCAGCATTCCGCAGTCGACTGTTTACGCCGGGGATCCTGTGGGCGCCGATGTCACAGTCACGAACACGGGCAAAGTCGCGGGAGATGAAGTTGCAGAGCTGTACCTCAAATTCCCGGATGTGAATGGCGCGCCGGATATCGCTCTCCGTGGATTCCAGCGGGTTCACCTCGACCCGGGCCAGAGTCAGAAGCTTCACTTCGATCTGAAGAACCGCGATCTGGGAATGGTGACTGCGGACGGACATCCGATCATCGCGCAAGGCGATTACACGCTCTCAATCGGTGGAGGACAGCCGGATACTGGAGCGCCGGTGGCCAGCGGAAAGTTCCATATTGACGGTCAAATCGACTTGCCGGAGTAGCCACAATCGGGCGCCGTGAAAGCGGCGCCCATCACAATGGCGGGTGCGCGCAGCGAGATGAATGCTTGGGCAAATGATCCAGTTGTTATCGCCCTTGCAATCGCTGGGTCACCCGCTCGTTCTTTGGTTGACGTATTGAACGTCCGCGGAACAACCAACAAACGGAAGAAAAGAGAGTCCTGAGATGAGAAAGGTTTTGCTTGCGATCGCCATTGCAGCGGCGTCCTTGATGAGCGCGGCCGCAAATCCAACTGCGACAATAGACCAGGGCAAGTTGCAGGGCACGATGGAACAGGGATTGGCGGTTTATCGCGGCATTCCGTTCGCGGCCCCGCCTGTTGGCGACCTGCGATGGCGTCCTCCGCAACCGGCTGCAAAGTGGGACGGCTTGCGGGGCGCCGGCACGTTCGCGCCGGAGTGCGTGCAGGCTTCAGGCTCCGCGGCGAATGGACAAAAGCCTCCCGAGATGAGCGAGGACTGTCTCTATCTGAATGTCTGGACGCCCGCGAAAAAGGCCTCGGAGCGAATTCCTGTCCTGGTGTGGATCTATGGCGGCGGCTTCAATGCCGGCGCGACCTCCATTCCCACCTACAGTGGTGAGGTTCTGGCCAAGAAGGGCGTGGTGCTCGTCAGTATCGCCTATCGCGTGGGACCCCTCGGATTCTTCGCGGAACCCGAGCTGACTGCGGAATCGCCGCATCACGTCTCCGGCAACTACGGCCTGCTCGACATGATCGCTGGTTTGCAATGGATTCAGAAAAACATCGCGGCCTTCGGCGGCAATCCCAACAAGGTGACCATCTTCGGCGAGTCGGCCGGAGGCATTGCCGTGAGCCAGCTTTGCGCCTCGCCATTGGCCAAGGGATTATTCGAAGGCGCGATCTCTGAGAGTGGCGGTTCCTTCGGCCACCGGCGCAGCTCGGGAATGCCAGGCGAAAACATGAAGTCCCTCCCAGATGCCGAACGCAGCGGCGAGGCACTCGCCCGGGCGGCCGGGGCCGGGTCGATCGCCGATTTGCGCAAGATGCCTGTGGACAAGATTCTCGCTGCCGCACGCGGCCAGCGCGGCATGTCATGGCCGATCGTCGATGGCTGGGTGATTCCCGACGATCAATACAACCTGTACGAAGCGAAAAACTTCAATGACACGCCGATACTTGTCGGCTATAACTCCGATGAGGGCGCAACCTTCTCGCGCGACCGAACGCCTCAGGATTACATCGCCAACACGCGCAGGCGCTACGATCAGTTCGCCGACGGCCTGATTGCCGCGTATCCGGTGGGACAAACCACGGTGCCCAAAACTGCCCGCGACCTGGCCAGGGATTCAACGTTCGGCTGGCATACCTGGGCGTGGGCGCGTCTGCAGTCGAGCCTCGGCACCGGCAAGGCGTTCCTTTACTACTTCGATCAGCACCCTGACTATCCGGCGGATTCACCACGGGCCGGCGTTGGGTCACCGCATGGCCGGGAGGTTCCTTATGTATTCGGGCACCTGAACGATCTGCGCGGCGAAACTCCCACGACTGCGGACCAGGTAATCTCCGATGCAATGGTCACCTACTGGACGAATTTCGCGAAGTACGGAACTCCCAACGGCAAAGGCGAACCCAACTGGCCTGCATTCAGCGACCAGAACCAGCAGGTGATGGACTTTGCCGGCACACCGCATGTCGAGCCTGTCCAGAGCGAAGCAGGCCTGAAGGCGCTCGACGCCTATTTCGCGTGGCGCCGTTCGGCGGAGGGCATTCGCGCTGCGATGATTGAAGACGCTTTGCCCGCATCGACTGACGTGATGGGCGCTGAGTACCCGCGCGTCCTTCCCGATCGCAGTGTGGCCTTCCAGATCAAGGCGCCAGATGCGCAAAAGGTCGAGGTTCAGATCGGCGGGGGTAAGTACCCCATGACGCGCGGCGACGATGGCTTGTGGACCGTCACCACGCCTCCACAGGTGGTCGGGTATCACTACTATTCGCTAATCCTCGACGGCGTCGCTGTGAATGACCCCGGCAGCCACACTTTTTTTGGCACGGGAAAAGACTCGAGCGGCATCGAGATTCCCGAAGACGATGTCGATTACTACCTCACGAACGATGTGCCGCACGGCGATGTCCGCATCCGGACGTACTTCTCGAAGGTGACGGGACAGTGGCGACGCTGTTTCATCTATACCCCGCCGGACTACGACACCAACTTGAGCGCGCGGTACCCTGTGCTCTACCTGCAACACGGCATGGGCGAAGACGAAACCGGGTGGATCTTCCAGGGACACGCGAACCTGATTCTCGATAACCTCATCGCCAATGGCAAGGCTGTTCCCATGCTCATCGTCATGGATAACGGCTACGCAATGCGGCCTGGTCAAATGGGAGGCGCGCCGGCGGCCGCGGGAAGAGGGTCCGAAACCAGCGCCTTTGAAGACTTGCTGATCCACGACGTGATTCCCATGATCGATTCCACATTCCGCACCATTCCTGATCGCGATCATCGCGCCATGGCCGGCTTGTCTATGGGGGCGAACCAGGCTTTGCATGTGGCAACCGACAATCTCAACACGTTCGCTTACATGGCCGGCTTCAGCGGTACGATGAACGGGTTGAGCACCGCTCCTCTCGATCCGCAAACGGCATTCAACGGCATCTTCAAAGACGGCGCCGCATTCAACCACAAAGTGAAGCTACTTTGGCTCGGCATGGGCACGAAGGAGCCGAATCCCTTCCCAGCAGCCATCGGCTCATTTCGCACGATGCTGGATACGGCAGGAATCAAGTACGTCTACTTTTCATCGCCCGGAACCTCGCACGAATGGCTCACTTGGCGCAGAGACCTGAACGACTTCGCGCCTCGCCTGTTTCAATAACGCATTGGCGCGGTTCTTTTTCCTGCGATCGTCCAATAAGAGTGAAGCCAGCTTGCAGCCGGGGCGGGTCGAAAGCTCGATCCGGTTTTCTGCTTGAGTCCGTGTGATTTGCTCCGATTCTGCCGGACCTGCCATGATTGGAGCGCGGGTTGCGAAAAGCGCGCCGATTCTACGACCCACAACTCGTGGGCTCTTCCCGCACAAGCTCGAGCCAACCGTTGGGGGTGCAACAGTGAAAACCGGCTCAATCCGGGTCCTCATCGTCGAAGACCACAACGTGGTGCGCCAGGGCTTGGCGGCGCTGCTGAACATGGCAGACGGCCTGGAAGTCGTGGGTGAGGCCGCGGATGGAGTAGAAGCCATCACCCAGTTTCGCAAGCATCAGCCCGATATCACACTGATGGATCTGCGGCTGCCCCGTATGAGCGGCGTCGATGCGATCGAGCGCATCCGCATGGAGACGCCGCAGGCGCGCTTTATTGTGCTCACCACTTACGATGGTGATGAGGATATCTATCGCGCGCTGAAGGCGGGAGCGCGGGCATACTTGCTGAAAGGAATGACAAGCGAGGACCTGATCGGCACCATTCGAACGGTTCATGCGGGCAAGTCGCACATTCCCCCTGCCATCGCCGAGAGACTCGCCGAGCGCGTGAGCGCGCACGAGCTGACTCCGCGCGAGTTCGATGTGCTGGAACAGATTGTTCACGGCAAAAGCAACAGAGAAATTGCCGCCGAGTTGGAAGTTTCAGAAGCGACTGTGAAGACTCATATCAACAGCCTGTTGGGTAAGCTGGGCGTCACCGATAGAACCCAGGCGGCGACGGCGGCGATCCAGCGAGGCATTGTCCCGCTTGAATCGCTGAGAAAGCCGAAATCCTGACTGGGAGAAGAATGAAAAACGCGATAATCGTTTGGTTCCTTTTGTCGATCGCTTTGCTGCCGGCTGCGGCGCAAAAACCGCGGTGGCGTCAGGCCACTTCTGCAGAGCTGGCATCGGTGCTACCCTCTCGGGCGCTGGTCGAGACAGAACACATTGAGACGGAGATGCGGACTGCTTCAGGGATTGTGGATGACAGCGGCCACTTCATCGCCGGGGTTGTGCTCATTACAGCCGGCTATTCGGCAGAAGGCAAATACTCGCATTACCTGGTCGTGCAGGTGCCGATCGAGATCGGAGGCGTCTCTCTGAAGCCGGGCAACTATGCGTTCGGATGGAGCCGCGAAGACGGAGGAGATCTGCTCAACGTTCACTTCAATCAGGCCGCCACGGGCGTGCTCGTGGGAACCACCGATGCCCACAAGATCGAAGGGTCGGGGCGGATTGAGAGCCTGCGCATTTGGCCGCCAGATGAGAAGTCCCTTATTCAGATTGGGCGCTTTGAAATTCCCTACAAGCTGCGCGGAGAATAAAAGCAAAAACCGCGACCCTTGCTTGAGGTTTCAGTTTTGCCGCATCTCGGCCGAATCGACCCACATCGGCAAGCTCCCCTCTCCACCTTTCGGTCGATTCTGTTTAGAACTGCGATTCGTATACTTTCTGCGATGTCAAAGCAACTTCGCGCTTCGTTTCCAGGTTTGCTGCTCCTGTTTGTAATGAGCTGCTCATTTGCTGCTGCCGAGTCGCAGCACTTGCCCAATCTCACATTCGAAAACCTGACCGGCAGCAAAGAGAAGATCGGGGACTTGCGCGGCTCCATCGCAGTGGTGAACTTCTGGGCGACCTGGTGCGCGCCGTGCCGCCAGGAATTGCCCATGCTCTCTCGACTCTCTCTGCAGTTCGCCGAAAAGAAAGTCCGGTTCGTCGCGATCTCAATCGACGAAAATCCGTCGAACCGAAAGCAACGGACCAGGATCGACCAGTTTCTGAGCGAAGAGAAGCCGGCCATGGAGATTTGGCTGGGTGGGGACTTGGATTCTCTGGCGCGCTGCGGTTTGGGAGAGATTGTGCCCGGCACGATTATCCTGGATTCCAACGGACAAGTGGTTTCTCGCGTGGAGGGGCAGGCACGCGAGGAGGACATAACGGGAGCCGTCCAATGGATCATGGACGGAGAAAACGGTCCACTGCCGAAGGCTGTGGTCAAGCGCTATTGACAATGCGCAGGGCAAACCACGATTTCTTCGCCTCCCGACGTCCACGAGATGAGGCCAAGGACGCAGGCTCCCTCATTTGCGTGGATGGACAGCAACCGCCAACGCTCAGAATGGATCGCCGCCGGCAACAGGTACGTCCGTCGCGGTGCAATTGAGGCACGTCGAAAGATAGACTATCGATCGGAGATGTGAAACGGGTACAAGGGTTCACATGCGCACCATTTAACACGTTCCTGAGGGGATCTGAGTGATTCTTCTTCTTTTCGCATTCGTCCTGGCTGCGGCATCCCCGCTCTATCCACAGGCGCCGGCAACCATCGGCAAAGCGAATTTGCGATCGAGCACCGAAGCGGCGAAAAACCTGGCGCAGCAAGCCGCAGGCGGCATGGCGAATGCTGGATCGCAGAAAGCTGTTTTCGACACCCAGCATCGGCCCATCACGGCTGGAGGGTTCGTCAAAACCGGGCCCATCATCTTTCAGGATGTCGCGAAAGCCGCCGGTTTTACAAGCTGGCATCACACCGCAGGCACACCCGCAAAACGTCTGCTGCTTGAGGCCAAAGGCCCGGGCGTGTGCCTGATCGACTACGACAACGATGGCTGGCTCGACATCTACCTGGTCAACGGTTCGACTTACGATGCTCTGACGGGCAAGGCCACTCCTCCCCATGCGGCCCTCTTTCACAACAATCATGACGGAACGTTTACCGATGTGACACAAAAGGCCGGCGTCGCCAATGACCGCTGGGGCTACGGATGTGCAGTCGGAGACTACGACAACGACGGCTGGCCCGATCTCTACGTGACCAATTATGGCCAGAATCGCCTTTACCACAATAACCACGACGGAACCTTCACTGACGTGGCTGAAAAGGCAGGAGTCACCGTTGGCACCTGGTCTGCGGGGGCGACCTTCGGCGACTACGACGGCGATGGACGCCTCGATTTGTTTGTGGACGGTTATGTCAAGATCGATCTGAATAATCCCCCAATCTACGGGACAAAAGGCGCAGGCAATGCGGTGTGCCTCTATATCGGTGTGCCAGTGATGTGCGGTCCGCGCGGCCTTTCGGGTGAGCACGATCATCTATTCCACAACAATGGCGACGGCACCTTTACCGACGTGAGCAAGAAGCTGGGCGTCGACGATCCCAATGGCTATTACGGGCTTGGCGCTTTATTCGCCGACGTCAACAACGACGGCAAGCCCGACCTGCTTGTGGCCGACGACTCGACGCCGAATTATCTCTACATCAACAAAGGCGATGGCACGTTCGAAGATCGGAGTTACGACAGCGGCTACGCCCTCAATGGCGATGGCCGCGAGCCCGCCAACATGGGGATTGCGGCCGGCGATTACCAGAACAACGGCCATCTGTCCATCGTGAACACTGACTTTGCCAACGATTACAACGTCCTCTTTCAGAACGACGGAACCGGCGAATTTACAGATGTTAGTTACGAGGCCGGAATCGCCGAGTCATCCATACCCTTCGTCGGTTTCGGCGACGGCTTCCTCGACTACGACAACGATGGATGGAAGGATTTGCTGATCGTTAACGGCCATGTGTATCCGCAGGTGGATCAGCATCCCGATTGGGGGCAAAGTTACGCACAGCGCCCGCTTCTATACCACAACGAGAAAAACGGCAAGTTCACCCTTGTTCCCGCCGTCGAAGGCACCGGCCTCGCAAAGGTGATGGTGGGCCGCGGCGCGGCATTTGGAGATATTTTCAACGACGGAAAAATCGACGTGATCATCAACAATATGGATGGTGTTCCTGTACTGCTGCGCAACGTAAACCCGGATCATCATCATTGGGTTGAATTGAAGCTGATTGGCGGACCGAAGAGCCCGCGGGATGCTGTCGGAGCGACCGTGTATCTGAATGCGGACGGAATGCGCCAGCGCGGCGATGTGCTCAGCGGCGGAAGCTATTTATCGTCAAACGATTTCCGCGTGCACTTCGGAATCGGCGACGCTACAGATGCTGGATCGACGGAAATTCACTGGCCCTCAGGCGCGAAAGAGGTGATCAAGCTTCCCGCTTTCGATCGCATCTTTACGATTGAAGAAGGAAAAGGAATCACCGGCCAACTTTGCACAGCATGCGGCGCCGCACGCAAGTAATCGGCACACTCACCCACTTGATTGAATGAGTTTGTGTGCGCCGGCCCACGCCCCAAAAACCGTGCAACTCACGGCTCATGCGCCAGCTTCTGGTCGAGCATCTCCATATAGACACTGCAGGCTTGGCGGCGCAATCCCTCCTTCGCTACTGTACCGTCATCCGTTAAATCGAGATACGCGCGCTTCGTCGCGTCGAACGCCGGCCAGTGGGACAGATCGCCGCCATTGGGATCGCCTGTCTTGGCGAAGTTGGTCCAATAGCTCTGCATCTCTTCCGAGATCCGATGGTCAGTCTCGTTGTAGATTCGATTGCTGTGACCTACGCCAATGGTGCCGAAGACGTATGGCACCTCGCTTCCGTGAGGCGCACCCAGCGCTTCCCTTCCCGGAGCGGAGCGCGAGAACTGGAATTCGTAGCCTGGATTGCCTGCCTTGGTGTGCCAGACCAGCTCCGCAACTGAGCCACAGCGGAACTGCGAGTCCGTAGCCCACTGCGCCAGCACAGGCCCCAGCTCGGAATCTCGCGGGGGATCGGTTGTGACCGTGAGCGCGTAGGCCGCAAGCGCGCGATCAGCCAGTGGACCGTATTGCTGAGCAATCGAGGCGCGCAGGTCACTGGGCATCGGGAAGAATGGCTTTGGCAATTCCTGGGAATTGTTGCCGAGCAAGAGCCCTACACGCTGCTCATGCCCTTCGGCAAAAATCTTCATGGGCGACTCGGGAAACAGCCATCCGTCAACATTCACGCCCAGCGTGGGCCCGAGAAATGCCAATCCCGGCGGAACAGCCTTCTGCAAATCGGCGGTCGAAATGGCGCGGAGCTTCTCCAGCACATCGGGGCCGGTCAGGTTCAATTTTGCGGCGAAGTCTTCGCCCTTCTTTTCGGCTTCGGCCAGGGGCGGCGGATCGACAACAGGTCCGCTCTCGCCGATGACTTTCTGAAACAGGCCCTTGCGCAGCGGCGACGCCGTGAGCACGTTCACGTCGAGCGAGCCGGCGGATTCGCCGAAGATCGTAACATTGCGAGGATCGCCACCGAATCTGGCGATGTTCACCTGCACCCACTTCAATGCCAGAAGCTGATCGAGCAATCCGTAATTGCCTGAGACGTGATGCGGCGATTCTTTGCTTAGCGCCGGAAGCGCGAAGAAACCGAAGACGCCAAGCCGGTAATTTACGGTAACGAGCACAACGCCGTGGCGCGCCAGGCTGTCACCGTTAAAGGTTGGATCGGAAGTTGCGCCGGCAAAGTTGCCGCCGCCATAGATCCACACCATAACGGCAGCCGGCTTCTTCATGGGCCATGCGGGCGTCCAGACATTCAGAGTGAGGCAGTCTTCGCTGCTGTTCTCGCCTTCCGCGCCACCCTGCACGCACGCCGGACCGAACGCTGTTGCATCGCGAACGCCGGTCCATGCTATTGCGGGCAGCGGCGCGCGCCACCGTAAGTCGTCCACCGGCGGCTGAGCAAATGGAATCCCTTTGAAAACCGCTCCGCCATAGGATGCAAGGCTGCCGCGCAGTTTTCCGGTCTTGATCGAGACTGTTGGAGCTGAAGCGGAGGAATGCTGGGCGATCGACGGCCGCATTAGGCATAGAGCGCAAACCAGTGCAGCCAACAGCGCAAAATGTTTCATTGCTTTCCTTCTCTGCTGTTCAATAAATCGTGCGCGAAACCGCAGCAACCCCCACCACAGTCGACCAAACAGCATGCGTCCCGAAACAATTGCCACGGTAGGGGCATGCTGAAGACCTTGTGAGGAAAACTCGTCTACTGCACTGGCAGTTCGTAGATCGTAATGCTCAACGGGGGAACCGTGATGCTGGTCGGCGCACCCGCAACCACGCCCTCAGCAATGTTCACGACCATCGGCTTACCGGCCTCGTTCTGTGCAGTCAGTGAAGCCGGTGCAATCTGCCACGATTTGCCTGCCCCGCTCAGCGCGACGCCGGCAAAGCTCGCGCCCAATTGCTGAGAAGATTCAGTTGGATTGACGACGGCAACCGTCAGTGCCTTGCGATCGGCGGCGAGCGCAGCTGCCACGTCGAGGGGATAGGTGTCGCTGCCTGATGGAACCTTGGGCTTGTCGACGTTGACTGTGCCCTGCACGTCGTGTTGCGGTGAGTTGCCTGTGACGGCCACGGGGATGGTTCCGTAATGTTGCCGATACATCTCGAACATCAACCCGAGGGGCCGGATGGTGGAATCGGTCTTGTTCCAGGCAAGCAGGCCGCTCAGTGCCGTGTAGCCGGATACCACAAACCTGTCAGAATGCCGGAACATCTCGTTCAATGTCTCCGCACTCGATAGCGCGGCAAATACATCCCGTCCTGCTGTCACTCTGCCAGGAATCCATTCGTCGAGCGAAATGGGATATTTGGACATGTCCAGATTGGGAAAACGTTTCTGGTATTCGTCCCAGGCATCGGTTGCGCATTTGAGGCGATTGGGCAGTCTGCGCGCCTTGTCGGCCAGAGAATCGTCAACGGGCACGAACTTTCCTCGCTCGGCATCGAACGCCTGATCGGCCTTGGGATACAGATGCTCCGCGATCGCATCCATGTAGTTGGCAGAGTTGGTGAGAAGCCCGCCATCCCAGTCTGCGAGTGGATCGCCAAAGTCGGTGATCGGCTTTCCGGTGATCGATTTTCCCGCACCGGTCTCACTCATCTCCGCCGGATCGGCGCCAGAAGCCACAACACGGATGTTCGGATCGACCTTGCGCATCGCTTCCACAAACTCATTCTGCTTGATCTCGTAATGGGCCAGCGACATGTGACCGAGTTGCCAGGACCCGTACATCTCGTTGCCCACATTCCACCATTTCACGGCGTATGGCGCAGGGTGGCCGTTGGCGGCCCTGAGCTTGCCCATCGGAGTATCCGCAGCGCCGTTGACGTACTCGACTTCCTGCGCCGCTGAGAACGCGTCGCCAAATCCGTCATTCACGCAGATGTACGGGTCCAGGGCGAGAATCTTTACCAGCTTCATATAGTCGTCGATGCCCATGTCGTTCGATTCAAGAGCGTGCCACGCGAAGTCGTATCGCGGCGGCCGCTTGTCCGGGTCGCCGATTCCGTCGCGCCAGTCGTAGCCGGAGGTGAAGTTGCCGCCGGGCCAGCGGACCAGCGTCGGACCGATTTCCTTGTACAGCGGGATCAGGTCGGGACGAAAGCCGTCGATGTTGTCTGCCGGCATGAGCGACGTTGCGCCGATATGGAAGCTCCCAGTGCCCGTGCCCACGATTTCGATCGTCACATCCTGAGTATCGGCGCCCGCTGTGAAGCTCAAGGGATACGTCGCGTATTCAGTGCCGACAGATTGGATAGGGATGGTCTGTCGGTCTCCGGGATTAGGTCCCCAGATCAAACTGACGCTGACCTTCGCCCCTGGATCCGCGGCGAGAATCACTCGACCGGTGTACTGCTTCCCTGCTTTCAGTCCCAGGCCCGCCTGCTGAATGCCGTGAGGGGTGCTTGCATCAAGCAAGATCTTGGGACTATGCGCGCCAACATAAGCATCGTTTGCGTCCATTACAACGTCCTCATCCGGACCAACGGGTGTCCACCGGGCGTCGAAGCGGCGGCTGTTCGGTGGCGTCTGGGTCGGACTCGAATTGATGGGGTAAAAGAACTTTCGATCGCTGATCATCTCGGCCCACAGTCCGTGATCGTACATGTTGCTGAGCAGCTCCGAAAAAAAGCCGTACAAGTCTTTCGCAATCGGCGCACCCGTTTTGCTCGCGTCCACCTGCATGGTCACCTGCTGCGCATTTCCGTTCAGCGCCAGCCCATCGATGGCGGCAACCGCCATCACCAGAATCACGAGTTTTTGCATTTTCATCTGTAACCTCTCATCGGTATCCACTGCGCGGCTGTCGGCCATGACTAGCACGCGGAATCATCTCTTTGCAGAGGGTCTTTATTCGCCCGGCGTTTCCGCTCCTCCGCTCCGGCAAACGTTTACTCACTTTCGTACGAAAAATAACAACGGAGCGCGCCTTTGACCGGAAACCGAAATCCCATCCATGAAAGCACAGGCACTCATTCCATGCAAGAGCCCAATCAGACTCCGGGCCTCACCCGAAGTTGATGGCGCGTCTGCTAGACCGTGTTTCAAAAATGATTGTGCCGATCCCAGTTGTCAACCCTCAGGGGCTAAAGCCCAGTGTTCTTCTGCTTTTCTCGGCCCGGCTAAAGCCGTGCCCTTGTTACAAAACTGACTATTAAAGCACGCCCTCGTACTTCGCGGCGTAAGTTCGCGTTCGGTGCATTCGTCGATTTTTCAGCAAGATCCAGGTTTTGGACCATGCGCGTAATTCTGCAGCGAGGTACTAGTAGAGCTGGCAAGCCTCCTTCAGTTTCAGGCCCAGATTGTATGCAAAGAGACGGATTGCTTCCCGATCCCGCTTGTCAGGCGGCTGTTTTCGCCAGTAAAGAATTTGTGCGGTCGGCGGCACGTCCATCGGAACCATCTCCGCCGCTTCAAGCAGGTTTGCCGCGTGTTCTGCTGCATCCAGGATCTTGTCCGTGGAATTATTCGCATGACCGAAGACGCTGGGGTTATCGTGTAACGCATCTTCGATCTCTTTCAGCGCCTGCTCGGCTTGCCCTTCTCTGTTTGGAACCGGCCGAACGATGGTGTTCAAGTCGCGGTTTCTGTAGAACCCCATGATGGCTGCAATCGCTGCGGGATCGCGAATTGTTCCGTCCGGATAGAACAGCCCGTGGATTTCTCCCCAGTAGCCTCCAATCATCAGGTTGAACAGGTACCAACCTGTTTTGTGCTCATTGGCAATCTCCAGAACCATGTCATACGGATTAGAGCGGGCGATGCATCCCGTCTCCGTGTTCAGAATCGGCTTGTCGAATTTCTTCGCGACTGCTTCGGCCGTGCTGTAGGCGGCTTCGACGGATGCCCGCGTTGGACTGTAATCGTGAAAGCTCAAAACATCGACAAGGTCGGCGGTGGGTTCAATCTGGCTTGAAAATGCATATCCGGCTGTGAGTGCGTTCACCGGATCAATCTGCTTCACATATTTCAGGTAATACCGCACGAAGGCATAAATCTCGTTTGCGTGCTGCTGTTTCTCATCGCCGGTCGCGTTGTTGTAATAGTCATTCCAGAGGGGCTCGTTCATCACATCCCACATCAGCAGGCCGGGCTCGTCCTTCACCGCCTCAACGATTGCCTTCACGTAGGCATCGCCTTCCGCATGGAATGCCGGCTTCAGCGTTTCCGGATCGAGGCCGTTTCCGTTGAAAAGAATGGGCATGGTCGTGAAGCCGAGTTGATGCGAAGTGCGAATGTAATTCCGCAGCCGGTTGATATAGCCCTGCGGATCCTTTTCATACGCCTTGTAGCTGAGCCAGATCCGCGTGCTGTTGAGGTTGATCCGCTTCGCGTAGCCAAGATCCCGCTCGAGCGTCGCCTGGTCGCTGTACATCCCGTAATTCACGCCTCGGACGAAGCCGTAGTCCTGTAGCGGTTTCTCTGCGTGGCACGGCAAAATGGCCGCAGCAAAAGCAATGATGCCTGTCAATAAAGCCAAACTTCTTCTCATCGTGATCCCCCTGCTTTGTTCTGTTGCCGCTCAAATCCGCCGAAAACCCGGAAACGTACATCCCTGGTTTCGCCGCTGAATTGCGCGTTTTCTTCTGCGGTTCATCTTAGACTGGTTTCGCGCATCCGCTACATCTTACTTAAAATGCCTCCGAGCAAATTCGTGCACATCGTGCCTCCATATGTGCCATTCGTGCAACTAGCTGCCATCGACATCGCATGAATCGTCCGGCCCTGGGTGGTTCGTGCGCACGATGGATGCTACAGCGATTCCCGACGGAATCGATGCATTTTTTGCCGCAGGCCCATCGATTCCTTCGATGAGTTGGCTGCGATGCGCGCGTCTATGACAAACGGTGCTATGCTCTCTCTCGACGAATCTTGGACCGGCTCTACGAAGGCTAAATCATGTCGAAGTCTCTTAGACTTGCTGTGCTTCTTCTCGCGACTATCGGTCTAATGGGTGCGCAGACGGGCGCAGTTTACGATACTGGGATTGCAGTCAAGAAGCCCGTCTTTGGCGGCGCATGCAGGCTCTGCCCCTGGGGTGCAATGGCGCAGGTCGTCCATAATGCAATGAAGTTCTACGGCTACGACGTGAAGATTTGCCATAACTGCAACGCCGCTGCGTCACCCCGAATCGTATCCGGAGCCGAGCTGCCGCCCTCTTACAAAATAGATCCCGCCGTCTCCGTGGCGATGGCTCCGCCCAATGACCCAGGGCTCGGGCCCGTAGATTTCGGCGCCACAGCTGAGCAGTTCATGTGCCAGGCTTACGACGGCACCGGACCCTATGCAAACGGGAAGCCGATGAAGAACCTTCGCCTCATCGCGAATATTCAGTCGCCGTGGTGGCTGATCGTGGCAGCGAGAGCCGATACGGGAATCACCGACTTGTCTGAGATCAAGCAAAAGAAATGGCCCGTGAGAATCTATGCCGCACGCGGCGACCGGATGGTCGCTGAGATTCTTGCGTACTACGGACTTTCAGTGGACTCAATTACTTCTGCCGGAGGCTACGTCGGCAACACCTTCGCCGATCGCGGCAACTTCGACGTGATCATCCAAGGGGGAGCTCTTTCTTCGGCGCCGGAGTGGAACGTCTTGTACCAGGTGAGCCAGAAATTTGAGTTGAATTATCTGGGACTTCCCGAGCCGGTGCTGGCAAAGCTGGCGCAACAACCGATGGTTTACCGAGGAACTATTCCATACGGATTGCTGCGCGGTGTCGAGCGCGAAATCCCCACGATCGTGCGCAATGGAACGGTGATCTACACGCGCGACGATGTTCCCGACAGCTTTGCCTACGATGTTGCCAAAGCGATGGACGAGCACCAGGACGAACTGCAGTGGACCAACCAGAACTTCTCGTACAACGTGCACAACGTCTGGAAGGCCCCGTGCGATATTCCGCTCGCCCCCGGTGCGGCACGGTATTACAAGGAAGTGGGATACATGAAGTAGGGCCAAAGCAAGGCCGGGCGCGCGTTTGCAAAACTAAAATGCGCACGTCCGGCGCCGGACCAGTGAGAGGATTCGATGAAATGAGTAAACGTTTCCTAAGCATCTTGAGGTAAGATTTCTGACTGAAGCGTTCTTGCCGGATCTCGGCGCCCTGAAATTCGGTCAATCGCGCAGCACGGGAGGAGAAACAAGATGCCAATGAATCGACGGGAGTTTTTAGCAGCCTCGGTGGCTGGTGCGGCCGTGATGCAGCAAGGGCGGAAAGCCTTCGGTGATCCGGCAACAGATATCCGGGTTGCAATCGACGCAACCACGATCGGCGAGCCGATTAATCCGCTCATCTTCGGCGGCTACATGGAGCCGGCCACAACGCGAGCCTGGGCTGAGGTTCTGAGCGACAGAAAGTTTCTCCGGCCGATCACCGATACCCCTCCTCCGCCACCCGCAAATGGTTTTATGCGCCGCTTCATGGGACAACCCTGGCGGCCAGTCGGTCCGCCGGACACCGTCGAGATGGACACTGTTCAGCCCTGGGTCGGCGAACATAGCCCGCGTGTGAAGCTTGACACCTCGGAGCCCCACGGTATTTCGCAGTCAGGGCTGCGCCTGGGCAGCAAGTCGTATATTGGTCGCGTGTACCTGGCCGGCGAGGCCGGTACAAAGGTCGACGTGCGCCTGGTGTGGGGAACAGGCGCCACCGATTCGCAGACCATTTCGATCTCTTCCCTCGCCCACGAGTACAAGAAATTCCCGCTGAACTTCCGGTCCCAAGCCGACACGCAGGATGCTCGGCTCGAGATTATCGGCACTGGCAGCGGCGCCTTCCGGATCGGGGCAGTCTCCCTCATGCCGTCTGACAATGTGCAGGGATTCCATGCCGGAATCATCAAGTACCTGAAGGACATCGGATTCCTGATGGCCAAATGGCCGGGCGGAAACTTCGTCTCCGGTTACGACTGGCATGATGGCATCGGCGATCCGGATAAGCGTCCACCCAAGCCCGAGGCAATGTGGGGGAACGCCATCGAGTCGAACGACGTGGGCCTGCACGAGTTCATCGCCTTCTGCCGGCTGCTGGGCGCAGAGCCCGACGTGGCTGTGAATACGGGATTCGGAGAGGCTCGCGTCGCAGCGGATGAAGTGGAATACTGCAATGGATCGACCGAAACACGGCTGGGCAAACTGCGCGCAGAAAACGGTCATCCCGAGCGCTTCAACGTCCGGCTGTGGACCATCGGCAACGAAATGTACGGCCCATGGCAGTTTGGATACATGTCGCTCAATCAGTATTGGGTAAAGCACAACGATTTCGTCCGCGAGATGAAGAAAGTGGATCCGAAGATCCTGGTCACCTCGGCGACGGCGACCATATGCGAGAGCTCGTGGTGCGCCGCCGAGCAAAAGCAGTTCGAAAACAGCATCTGGCGGCCTGTTCTCAACGAAAGCCTTCCTTTCAAGTTTGGCGGAATTGACGATTGGGATGGATGGATGCTGAAGAACAGCGCCGACTATATTGATAACCTCTCCGAGCACACTTACTGCTATCCCGACATGGCATTCGACGCAGAGAAGCAGTCTTTTGAGGATGTACAGGATCCGTTGCCGTTACGAACTCGCAGGATGGCGAACCGTATTGGTGCGGCGTTTGCAGCGTGGGACAAGTTCGTGGAGACGATGCCCGAGTTAAAGCAGAAGGACATCAAGTTCATCTTCGACGAATGGGGCGCCCGCTATCGTCTTGCCGGTGGAGGCTCGGTCCGGCCGCAGGGCATGGTGACGCCACTTTCCTATGCGAACTTCCTGCATGAGATGTTCCGCCACTCCGGAATGATTCGGGCCAGTTGCCCGACCGGCAGTTTTGGCACTGTCTTAACCGATGGCACGGGCGACGGCGTGGGTCTGGCTGCGGATGCGCTGGTCATTAAGCTCCTGCGCGCGCATTTTGCAGGCGCGCTTCCGGTTGCGATCAGCGGCAACTCTCCGCAACAGCCGATGCGCGGCACGCCGTTTGTCGACATGGGCCCCGAACCCACAGGAAGCCCAACCTATCCGTTGGATGTCGTTGCAGCCTTCTCAGCAGATCGCAAAACCTTCATCCTTTCCGTAATCAACCCCAGCGAAGAGAGTAGCCAGTTTGCGGCCCACATCAGCGGCGTAAAGCTGAGCGGAACAGGCAAACTGTGGCAGCTTGCTGCGCCCAGCGTGAATGCGGCCAACGAACCGGGCAAGGAACCGGTCATCAAAATCAACGAAACTGCACAGGGCTCCCTGCCGGAAACGGTGCAGGTTCCACCCATCAGCGTCAGTGTCTTCGAATACGAAATAGGGTAGATGCAGTCGCAGTCAAAACACTTCGCTGGAACTCGGTAGGCGGCCGCAGAAATTTACGGAACAATGTTGCGTGCCAGCTAGCCTACATGTGCTCGGCCAGGAGATGGTCGAATGCTGGGATTCCTTGGAGCCTTTCGAAATCAAAATCGTTCGCAACTCGTTTGGATGTGGCGAAACCTTCATTGAAAGCATCGCGCAGATGAGAGATGGCGCATTCAGTCAATTGGGCACGGGCGCAACTCCTCGCCTTAAAGTAGCTTTCCGTGCCGCGTTCCTGCTTGGGGGCCGGAGCTTCAATCGCGGGTCCGGAGGCCGAATCGAAGATATGGGGGTTGATCGCAAGCGCTTGAGCGTAGGCGTCAGCACCTCTGCCGTATTGATGCTCCCTCAGCAGATCGGTGCCGAGGTTTTTGATAATCTGCGCGCTCCGCGGTTCGAGTCGTAGCGCCTTCTTGTAGTTGTGCTCGGCTGCGCTGAAATCCTGAAGCGATTCCTCAACGGTGGCGAGGTTGTTCAGAGCACGGAAATTGTCGCGTTCGAGCTTCAGTGCTTCCTTGTAGCACCGTGCAGCGTCATTCATGTCGTAGAGCATCTGGTAAGCGATGCCCATTTTGTTCCAAAGTGCGGTCGATGGTCGGGTGACTTTGGCGTAGTATCGAATGGCGGCCTGATACTCCTGCCGGGCCATATGGATGTCGCCCGTTTCTTCGAAAGAGATCGCTGGAAGCGGAGGATTGACAGAGACCCCGGGCGAAACACTGACGGGAATATCGGCCGAGGGGTTTTCACCGCCTGGAGAAATCGAGGTTAAGGCTAGCTTGGCCTGCGGCGCACCCGGGAGCGCAACGAAGAGAGCAATGGACGGCAACCATCCAGATATAGTGAGCCCGCGCATACATTTCGGTTCCTGGGCATGAGTACAACATCCGTTCGCCTCGCGTTTCAGTGATCAACGACATTTCGTTTCGTGATCTTCGTCACTCTTCTCCGGCTCATCAGCTCACCTGGAGCGAAATAGTTATCCACTGTCCCCTCAATCTCCTGGCGCGAGTAGTGGATGTGCAGTCCGGCGGATTGCACATCCGGGCCGCAATTCGAGCCCACCAAAAATGTAGTGAATTGAAGAATGGCTGCGCAAAAGAACCATTGCCAGCGGCCAGATTGAAAAACCGCACTACGCACGGGCTAATATCGATGGAGGAAGAAAAGAAAACTATCATTTCAATTGCGTATCGCGCAATACCCGCTGCGTAGCACGAAATATCTCTGAAGTGCATCGCCCCGTCGGGAATACTGCCACGCGCGTTCCAATCGTGCTCAACGCAGGTGCACCACTCCCTGAGCGTCTCGCTCAGTCGGGGAATTCGACATCATCGAAGAATTTGTAATTACTTAAATCGGTGGCGGGTGCAAAGAAACAAGCTACCTTCATCGGTACGTTTCCGGAATTCTGCAGCATGTGAATTTTGCCCTGCGGAAACAGCACGGCGCAGCCCGCTTGCACGGGCTCGACAGTTCCTTCGATGCACACCCTCCCGGATCCACTCAGGAGATAAATCACCTCTTCGCCATTCGGATGGGAATGAGCAGGTTTCACCGTCTGACCGGGCTGCACTTCAATCACGCACATGCTGCAATGGTTCGCGCCGGTGGTTTCTTTGTTCACCACCCAGCGCAGATGCCGTCCAGGAAGGTCGAGCGCTGGAATACTGTTTTCATCCACAATCGGTAATTTCATCGCTGTTCCCAATTTTATATCAGTTATTTCGACGCTCTCCCCAACTCTGCGATTCCCTTCCGCACCGTATCGGCGATCGCTTCAGGCGTTAGACCGTATGCGGCCGTTAACTCCTCGTAAGTTGCCGAATGAATAAATTGCGGTCTCCCGCTGCGATCGAGCGTAGAGATAGTCAGGACGCGGCCGAGGACGTCCGCAGCGGCCTCTTTCCTATGCTTATAGAGCACTTTCAGGAAACTCTGCCAGAGATACCCGTTGTTCTGCTCGGCAAATACAAGCAGTTTGCCGGATCCAGCAAGTTCCATGAGCAGGTTCTCATCGACTGACGGCATGTCCACGACTCCGGCCTCGATCTTTTGCTGAGAGAGGAGCCTTGCCGCAGCAATCGCTTCGTGCACCCCGCGGCCGCTGCTTATAACAACCGCTTCATCGTTCGGGCCACGCTGCTGCCAGTCACCTCTGCCGAACGAGAACTCGTAGTTTGCTGGATAGAGCACTTTGGACTCGGTCCTCATGACGCGCACGTAAACCAGGCCGCGATTGCCATCCATAATCCATTTCATAATGGCGAGCAATTGCTGCGGACAGGATACGTCGATAATCTGCAGATGGGCGACAGCATCGAAGGTCGTGCTGTCGTCGTTGCCCATGTGTGTAGCGCCGTTGGTGCGCGTCTCGAAGTTCGCTGCCGTGGCCAGGAAGGTGAGGTCAAGTCCATGGCCTTCACTCAGCCAGCCGTCCTTCGCTGCCATGGCTTCAAGACGCTCCTGATGGCCCACCGCGATCCGCCGCAGCACCTGCCAATTGAAGAACGGACAGAAGGTACTGACCCATACGTTATTGCCGAGCGCCGCGAATCCTTCGCCGATGAGCATCATGTTGGCTTCAGCAACGCCCACGTTCAGGGCGCGCTGCTGATCGACGGCGGCAACACCAGCTTCGAGACCGCTGGTTGTGCCCAGGTCCGAATCGATTGAGATCACTCGGGAGTCGCGTGCGAACACCTTCATCGCCGCAGTCACAATAGTGCTCGCGGAGTAGGATTTGGCGGGATCAATCTTTGGGAGCAGGGCTGGATCGTATTGAATCCGCTTGTCGCGCGGCGGGACGCGGCGCGTAATCACAGGGCCGGGCGTCGATTGGACCGCAATTTCGCCGTCGTCGGTGTCGATTTCAAGATGCATGCCGCGGGCGGCCTCGAGCAACTGCCGATGGATTGCGAGCCGGCCAGGATCGGCGTTCAATTCAGCCAGGAACACACCCAGTTCCGCAATGCGCTTGCGGCGTCTCCGGCTTTGCAGATCGATCTCCTGCGCGATCATATCGTTTGGCGTTGTGACCTTGTGCTTATCGAAGAAGTCGGAGAATGCGCCATATCCTTTGGTTGTGTTGCAAACGATGGCCAGGGGACGGCCGTTGCGCTCTGCAAAGCGAAAGCGCTCCAGCGCGGCGATCACGCCATCGTACTGCGTGGCGTCCACATCGCAGGCGTCCCATCCGTAGGCGCGAAACACGGCCACAAAGTCGGGCATGGGATACACAGTCTTGGTGTGGATGTCGAGCTGTCCGTGGTTGCGATCCACCAGCACGCACAGGTTGTCCAGGTGGTGCTGCCCTGCGTACATCACCGCTTCCCAGACCGACCCTTCCTGAAGCTCTCCGTCGCCAACCATGCAGTAGGAATTGAAACGAGGTTCGCTGCGGCCTGCAATCGCGAGCCCCTGCGCAACGCCGATGCCCTGACCCATAGGACCGGTGGCAATATGAACTCCCGGCAGAATCGGACCGGGATGGCCGTTCAGGATGCTCTCGTAAGAGCGCGAATTCTTCAATACGCTTTTGTCAAAGTATCCCAGGTCCGCATAGATTGCGGCCATTGCCGCCACGGCGTGACCTTTACTGAGGGTGAAGATATCCTGGCCCGGGCGAGCGGGGTCTTCGATGTCGATCCGCAGGCCGCCTCCGTAAAACAGCGCCACCAGTGGAATCGTCGCTGAAAATGCACCACCGGCGTGAAGGCCGCTGTCCACCGCATCGCGGTTCTGCTCAAGGGTAAGAATGCGAACGTCGGAATCTTTAATGGCCAGCAGCCGGAGAAGGCCCTGGCGCAGAAGAGATTCCTCAGAAACAAAAAGCCCGCTGCTCGCCGGCCGTGATGTGATTACACTGGAGGCTGATGCTTGCACCCTGCGAATCCTTCCTCCCCGCGGCTCTCCACATCGGCTGATTGCGGGTTTTGAGATAAGCGGGGCCTGGTCGTGCTTAATATGCAATCAGTATTAAGCAAATGTAATGTACCATAGGCGCGCGAATCCAGGCAGCGTCAAGCCGCGAATCGTCACGTGCCGCCGGCGAGAAAAATGCACGCGGTTTGGAGAATTCAGGTGCAGCAATGCGTGTTGTAATCATCGGTGGAACCGGGCATATCGGAAGTTATTTGACGCCGATGCTGGTTGAGGCGGGTTATTCGGTCACATGCGTCTGCCGTGGTGCACGCCAGCCTTACCGCGATCATCCTGCCTGGAAGTCGATTGCGTATTGTCACATTGACCGCTCGATAGAGGAAGCCGCGGGCACGTTTGGCGAGCGAGTCGCACGGCTCGATGCCGACGCGGTCATCGACCTGACATGCTATTACCCGCAGAGCGCGCAGCAATTGGCAAATGCGCTGACGGGAAACATAGGCCATTTGCTGCATTGCGGAACGATCTGGGTCCACGGCCCGAGCGCCTCTGTCCCTACGACCGAGGAGCGGCCGCGGCAGCCATTCGGAGATTACGGAATCCGCAAAGCTGCCATTGAGGCGTGGTTGATTGGCCAGGCCAGGGAGGCCGGATTGCCGGTAACGGTGCTGCATCCGGGCCATTTGGTCGGACCGGGATGGGCGCCCGTCAATCCTCAAGGAAACTTCAATCCCGAAGCGTTTGCGGCACTTTCGCAAGGCGCCGAATTGCGGCTTCCGAATTTCGGCATGGAGACCCTCAATCATGTCCACGCTGAGGATGTCGCGCGCGCTTTTCTGCTGGCGCTCCGTAATCGCGAAGCCGCATTGGGTCAAAGCCTCCATATTGTGGCCGCCACCGCGCTCACCTTGCGCGGCTATGCCGAGGAGATGGCTGTTTGGTTTCATCAACCTGCACGCCTCCGCTTCCAACCCTGGGAGGAGTGGAAACAAGGCGTCCCCGAACGCGACGCCGCAGTGACTGAAGACCACCTGCGCCATTCGCCGCATTGCAGCATCGAAAAAGCGCGCACGCTGCTCGATTTCGAACCTCGCTACACTCCTCTTGCGGCGGTGCAGGAATCGGTGACCTGGTTGATAAATCACCGCATCGTTTCTCGTGCCTCTCAGCAATAGCCTGCCATCTTCAATCATTGAGGCAATCTCATGCAGTATGTTGAATGCGACGGCCGTAAGGGCGCTGCCTCGACCTTGAGAATTCGCCGAGCGCCGGACGGCCTCCGCCCCCCCTCAATCATCGATTCCCACGCACATCCGCCAGTCTGCTCACGCTGCCCTTAGCCATGCCTTGGGGCGCCATTTCGCTCACCGGCTAAGCTTCTTATATTTCAATCGGATCCGCGTCCATCCGTAATAATTCGAGCCCCGGAAAAACTTTTCTTGACTTTCGTTATTTGGCGATGCTACTGTTTTCGCTGCAACAATCATTGCATAGTACGCAACATTCCCCTTGCGTATAGAGCATTGCAAGACGTTCACGGAGGTCAAGATGCAGTTTTCAAAAGTTGTACTGCGCGCCCTCGCGGTCGCGCTCGTGTGTGTTGGCGTTTCAGCCGTCTCAGCAAATGCACAAAACATGTTCGGCTCGATCGTCGGCACGGTGAGCGATGCCTCGGGCGCAGTGCTGCCCAAAGCAAACGTCACCGTCACAAATATTCAAACGGGCGAAAAGCGAATCGCGCCTACCAGTGGCCAGGGCAATTACCAGATTCTCTCCTTGCCGCGCGGTGAATACAAAGTCGACGTCGATGCAGCCGGCTTCAAGCACTTTTCGCGCAGCCCCATCGACGTTGTAGTTGACCAGATCGAGCGCGTCGACGTGACGATGGCGGTCGGGGCGCAGAACCAGGTGGTTGAAGTCAATGCAGCCCCACCGATCATGCAAACCGACAGCGCTTCACTGGGCCAGGCCGTCGAAGGCAAGACGGTGGAAACTCTCCCGCTGAATGGCCGCAACGTGCTGGCACTTGTCGCGCTGGTGCCTGGCGTCGTACCCCAGGGAAGCTCCTTCGGCAACCTCAGCGGTCAGAATGTGTTTGCCGCAGGCAACTACCAAATTGACGGCGGAAATGCCAACCAAAGCTCGGTGCTTGTGGATGGCGCCCCCGTGAACACGTCTTACGGAAACACCGTGGAACTGGTCATGGACCAGGACGTGGTGCAGGAGTTCAACGCGCAAACGCACGACAATACCGCCGAATTCGGTTATTACACCGGCGGCGTGATCAATATGAGCACCAAGTCCGGAACCAATGCATTCCACGGCGAAGCGTATGAGTATCTGCGCAACACCGTGCTTGACGCCAACACTTTCTTTGCCAACCGCGCAGGCCAGGGCAAACAGGCCTGGCATCAGAACCAGTTTGGCGCCAACTTCGGCGGACCCATCAAAAAAGACAAGCTCTTCTTCTTCGGCGATTACCAGGGATATCGGCAGACTGAGGGCTTTCCGACCAATGTGACCGTACCCACCGGTCCGGAGTTGACTGGCGACTTCTCGGGGATCACCGCCAAGATTTACGATCCGCTTACCACCTGCGGCTACAACGGCAATCCGGCCTGCGTTTCAGGTCAGCCGACCCGGACGCAGTTCTCCTATAACGGAAAAGCCAACGTGATTCCTCCGGGCCGGTTCAGCACGGTGGCGAAGAACCTGATTACCTTCCCCTCCAGCGGTATGCCGGCCGGCTACGTCCCCGGTACAGGTATCTATTCCGCGCCGAACGAGGCAGGAAGCTCAAGCGCCGAAGGCCCGCTCAACAACTACTTCACATTGGCCAAATCTGGCGCCAAGAACGATCAATTCACGATCCGCGGCGACCAAAACCTGAGCGCAAAAGATTCGATGTTTGAGCGCTACACCTGGTGGAAATCCTTTAACCTGCCGACCGTTCCTTACGGTAACGGCCTGATCACCGGCGATCCGATCTCCCCTGAAGCATTCGTAACCCAACAGATCGTGGTCGGCAATACCTACGTACTCAATCCCACCTCGGTTGCCGACTTGCATCTTTCGTGGCTGCGGTGGAATTACGTCCGGACGCCTGGATTCCTGGGCATCCAGGAGGCCACGGTATTCGGATGGCCTTCCTACATGAACTTCGGCACGCTCAACGACCTCGCCAAGTCGACGGCCGTGCCGGGCATCAGCACCTCGGGGCCGATCAGCTACACCGAAGGTGGCGCCGGATACATCTTCTCCATCAACAACAACTATGTGATCGGCTCCACTTACCAAAAGATCATCAAGCGCCATACCTTCAAGGCCGGCATCGATCTTCGCCGCATGGAGATGGACTACTTCCAGAACAACAGTCCGGGTGGAGTGTTCACCTTCGACAACGTCTTCACTTCGCAAAACGCATCATCGCCGGGCACGACGGGCAATGGGCTTGCATCCTTTGAATTGGGATATCCGTCCGGCGGCACCGTCCAGGTTGCGCCGCCGACATTCCAGACGGTCTACTACCAGGGATACTTTGGCATGGACACATGGCAGGTAACCAACAAACTCACGCTCAATCTCGGGCTGCGCTATGAGGTCCCCGGCGTGTATGTCCCGCGTCAAGGCTGGGGTGACACATTCAACCCGACCGAAACCAACCCGATTGTGAACGTACCGGGCGCGTTCGACCTGGTCAGCAGTTCACAACATCCGGCGGCTGGCGTCAGGAACGAAAACTGGGATGACTGGTCGCCGCGCTTCGGTGCTGCGTATCGCATCAATGACAAGACAGTCTTCCGCGCGGCCTGGGGCAAGTACATTATTCCCTCCGACGTCCAGTTCCCCGAGGCCCCACTGCAGGCGGGCATCAACTTCCTGAACAACCTGATGGTGACCTCGACCAACGGAAACCAAACACCCGCCAACACGTTCGACAACCCCTATCCGACCGGACTTGTTTCGCCCCCGCATCGCAATGCGAACTACCAGCAGGTCCTGCTTGGCGGCAATCCCCAGGCGTTGTTGGCCAACGAGCCCAACGGTGAAACCTACCAGTGGAACGTTGCCATCGAGCGCCAGTTGCCCACGGGAATCGCTCTCGAAGCAGCTTACTCGGGACTGCGCGGTGATAATCTACCGGTCAGCCTGCCGATCAACCCCCTGCCGGATAGTGTGATTGCGAAGGCGCAGACCGATCCAGCTTGCTCAACTGGAAACTTTGGAACCGGGGGCTGCTTCTTGACCCAGAATGTGACCAATCCGTTTTACCCGACGATCACACAGGGCACTCTCTCAAAAGCCACCGTAACGGATAACCAACTGCTGCGTCCGTTCCCACAATACGGCAGCATCAGCAACAGCGGCCACTACTATGGCATCAGCAACTACAACGCGTTGGAACTCAAGCTGCAGAAAAGAATGTCGAATGGTGGAACCCTGCTGGGTTCGTATACCTTCTCAAAACTGATGACCGACGCCGAATACCTGACCTCATGGCTCGACTCAACTGGAACCGCGGGCTATCAGGATTACAACAATGCCATGAGCAATTACTCGCTGTCGAGCTTCGATGCGCGCCAGCGCCTGGTCGTCAGCTATAGCTATCCGCTGCCGATCGGTCAGGGCCAGTTACTGCTGCACAACCTGAATGCTGCCGCAAATGAAGTGATCGGCGGATGGGGAGTGGAAGGTATTACCACCTTCCAGGAAGGTTATCCTCTCGGTTTCGGTGATTCGACGAATGACCTATCTACCTATGCATTCGAAGGCACGCAAAGGCCAATGGTGGTTGCAGGCTGCAATAAGAAGACCAGCGGAGCGATGATCAACCGTCTGGGCGTTGCATCAGGAGACACGACAGGGTATTTCAACACGGCCTGCTTCCAAAGTCAGACAATCTCCTCGAACTCCGTCTTCAATCCCTTTGCCTTCGGCAACGAATCGCGCACAGACAACGCATTGCGTACGCCGGGCACCGCGAACTGGGATATGACGCTGTTCAAGAACTTCCCCATCCACGAAAATCTCTCGTTCGACTTCCGCGCTGAAGCATTCAACATTTTCAACCGGGTACAGTTCGGACAGCCGAACGTCACGGTTGGAAACACGTCGGAGGGGTCTATCACCAGCCAGTACAACAACCCGAGAATTCTTCAGATCGCCGGAAGAATTCAGTTCTAAAATCACTCCAGGACCTGCCGCACTTGTTGCGGCAGGTCCTTTTCTTTTTTAAGCACAGTCATTTCGTCTTGCCGTACAGCCGCTCCTCCGGTCAAACTGATTGAGCGCGGTCCATAGCGATGGCGTCTCATTCCGGTCCAACGCGGTTACTCTTGTTCGGCGCACTGCCTCTGGTTGGCGCGTTCTGTGGAGTCCATTTTGCGAGCCGGGTATCGGCTGCATCGCAGAATCAGGCGCTTCCCTCCCCTGTGCCAAGTGCTTCTCCGGCGAAGTCAGCGGCTGATGATTACGTAGACCCGCGCGTCTGCGCCGAATGCCACCAGCAGATCGCGCAGTCGTATGCCACGACGGGCATGGGCCGGTCTTTCAGCGTTGCCAGTCCAGCAGCGCACCTTACTACGTACTTCAATGGCGCCAGTGTCGACAATCAGCCCTCGGGAATGCACTACACGATGCTGGAACATGACGGCAAGCTGTTTGAGCGCCGTTCCCAAATCGGCTTTCGCGGTGAAGAGACCAACGTCGTTGAGGAGCAGGTTGATGACGTGATCGGTTCCGGCAATCACGCGCGTACCTTCCTCCATCGCGACGCGCAAGGACGGCTGATCGAGCTGCCCGTGAGCTGGTACAGCGAAGGTTCCGGATATTGGGCGATGAGTCCGGGGTACGACCAGCGCGATCAAGAGGATTTTCGGCGCGCCATCCCCGCCGAGTGCATGTTCTGCCATAATGCCTATCCCAAGCCGGCGAACGGCTTCAATCCGGCAAACCTCGATCCGCCGGCATTTCCCAAAAGCCTTCCGGAAGGAATCGATTGCCAGCGGTGCCATGGCCCAGGTGGAGCGCATGTGAAGGCAGCAACCTCCGGCGCAAGCGTCGACGAAATCCGGCACGCCATTGTAAACCCCGCTCGATTGAGCCGCGACCGCCAGCTTGAGGTGTGCATGCAATGCCACCTTGAGACCAGCAGCAGCCACATGCCCAACGAGATTCGCCTCTTTGACCGAACGGTCTTCTCGTACCGGCCTGGCCAGCCGCTCGGCGAATACAAGTTGTACTTCGATCCTGCTTCCAACCAGGCAGACGACCGGTTCGAGATTGCGCACGCCGCGTACCGGCTGCGAATGTCGGCCTGCTTCCGTAACAGCCAGATGACGTGCCTCACTTGTCACGATCCTCACAAGCAGTATCGCGGGCCGGGAACCACCGAGCGCTACGTCGCGATCTGTGAGAGCTGTCATCAGACTGTGAAACACGATGTGGCCTTACCGCAAGCCAGCACCTGCCTCGATTGCCACATGCCCAAGCGCCGCACCGACGACGCCGTCCACGTTGTGATGACCGACCACTACATCCAACGCGTTAAGCCCGACAAGGACTTGCTTGCGCCACTGACGGAAGCGGTCAATAGCACGAATTCAAAGGCCGGAGTTGTGCTTTACTATCCCACCACTTTGCCGAAGTCGGGGCAGAGCGAACTCTATCTTGCGCTGGCCGATGTGAAGGACGGCTCAAAGGGAGAGCCCGCCATCGCCAAACTGCAAGAGGCTGTTTTGCGGTACTCTCCTGCGGCTCCCGAGTTCTACTATGAGCTGGCGCACGCGTACAGCAAGGCCGGCAATCAAGCGCAAGCGATACGCTGGTTCCAGGAAGCCCTGCGGCGCCGGCCGGTCTATCCTGCTGCGGCCAAAGAGCTCGCGGTGTCGCTGCTCGATAAAAATCGCGCAGCATCGGCGGAAGAGGTTCTTCGTAAGGCCGCGGCGGCATCTCCCGACGACGGTCAATTGTTCGCGGACTTGGGAAACGTCTTTCTGCGCGAAGCACGGGTCAATGATGCGCAGAATGCTCTTCAGCGCGCTCTGCAGCTTGATCCCGCCTCACCCCAAGCCGAGAACCTGCTGGGACTGATCGCAGTCCAGCGACAGCATCGCCAGGAAGCCGAAAAGTGGTTTCGTGCAGCGATACGTGATGATCCGGCGCTTGCTGAAGCCCACTACAATCTCGGCAATCTATTGAGCGGCGCGAGCGATTACGAAGAGGCTGCCTATCAGTTCAAGCAGGCAGCCGCGATCGATCCGCTATACGCTGCAGCACACCATGGCTTGGGGCTGATGCTCGAGTTGACGCACTCTTACGATCAGGCGCTGGATGAATTGCAGCAGGCCGTCCGGCTTGCCCCCAAGGATGCAGAGGCACATGGCGACCTGGCGGATCTTCTGGCGGCGCGAGGCCAGTTGCAGGATGCTGAAGCACAGTATCGAAGCGCTCTCACGATCAACCCTGCCTCCGCTGACCTGCATGCCAGCCTGGGCGGCGTCCTGGCAGCCGAAGAAAAACAGGCCGAAGCCATAGATGAATTGGAGAAAGCAGTTCAAATGCAACCTGCGCTCTATGAAGCCCACCTCGAATTGGCGCTGCTCCTGGCGAAAGCCGGCAGAAACAGTGAGGCACGCGTTCACTGCATGAAAGCCGCACAGAGTCCCGACGCCGGCTTGCGCCAGAATGCGTTATCTCTGCTGCACCAGCTCGGGGGTTGAATCGCCGCATACGGCCGATCCCTAAAACCTATCGTTCCCTATCCCAGCCGCGGCGTGATCCGTAAGCAAAACCCTGGAAACTCCGTCGTTGACTTCGCCCGAAAATGCTTGATAGCATCTACGACGCAACATGAGTTGCATATTACGCAACACTGAAAAATACGCGGGGCTGTTGCTTCCCTTCACAACTGCCGCTCGGGGTTGAGGAGATCGGAATGAGACAAAAGCTTCTTTGCAGCGGAATCGGGTTCTTCTCGCTGTCCCTGGTCGCGAGTTTCGCAGTCCTCGATTCAACGCCTACGGCCGTTATCGGAGCGACGGATTCGTCTTCACCGGCGCCATACGCGACTTGGAAAGAGTATGGCGGATCGCCCGATGATGCCCAGTACTCGGCGCTCAAGCAAATCAACCGCTCCAACGTCGCCGAACTGAAACAGGTCTGGTTCTACCCGGCGGGCAACAATGGATTTCGGTTTGGTTCGAATCCAATCGTGATCGACGGCGACATGTACGTGATCGGCGAAAACAACAGCGTTGTAGCGCTCGATGCCGCCACGGGCAAAGAGATCTGGGAGCATGACACTGCCAAGGGATTCAACTTTTCGAACCGTGGATTGATGTACTGGGAAAGTAAGGATCATTCCGATCGTCGCGTTCTTTACGTCTCGAATAATCGCCTGTGGGCGATCAATGCCCGCACCGGCGACGAGATTCCCTCCTTCGGAGATCAGGGCGCCGTGGATCTAAGAGTAGGCCTTGGACGCAACCCTGAATCTATCCGGCAGATCGGATCGGGAACGCCCGGCAAGATCTTTGAAAATCTCGTGCTGCTCGGGTCCGCAACGGGTGAAGACTATGAGTCGCCGCCGGGCGACTTGCGCGCCTACGATGTGGTCACCGGCAAGATGGCATGGATCTTCCACACCGTTCCGCATCCCGGAGAACCCGGTTACGACACTTGGCCGCCAAACGCCTGGAAGTACATTGGCGGAACCAATACCTGGGGTGAAATCTCGATCGACGAGAAGCGCGGCATCGCTTACTTCCCCACTGGCTCGCCGACCTACGACTTTTATGGCGCGGATCGCAATGGCGCCGATCTGTACTCAGACTGCATTCTCGCGTTAAATGCCCGCACCGGCAAACTCATCTGGTATTACCAGACCACCCATCACGACCTGTGGGACTATGACTTGATGGTGGGGCCAAAGCTCCTCACTATCAAGCATGACGGGAAAATGGTAGACGTTCTTGCGCAAGCCGGCAAAAATGGTTTCCTCTACGTGCTCGATCGTGCAACGGGCAAGCCAATTTGGCCCATTGTCGAACGGCCCGTGCCCAAATCTGACATGCCTCTGCAGATCGCGTGGCCCACGCAACCGATTCCTACGGTCATTCCCCCATTTGCGCGCCAGAAATTCACTGCCGATGAGGTCGACCCATATATTGCGGATCCCAAAGAGCGGGAGGCGATTCGCGCCCAGGTAGCGGCCGCACGAAACCAGGGGATCTACACCCCGGTGGACACGACTCCGACCATAGAGATGCCCGGCAATAACGGTGGCGCGAACTGGGGATCGGCAGCCATCGATCCGGCCAACGGTACATTTTATGTACTTTCGAAGGACGCGCCTTCGTTAATCCAGCTCGCGCCGAAGCCGCCGCGGCGGGAGATGACCGGCAGCCCTGAAACCCAAGGCGAAGTTCTGTATGTGCAGAATTGCGAGACCTGCCACATGGAGAACATGCAAGGGCAACCACCCGCCATACCCTCTCTGGTGGGCATCATGGATCACGGCGGTGCGGACATGGTGCGAGCCGCTGTCCGCGGGGCCATGTCTCCGATGCCCGCATTTCCTGACCTGAGTTCGAGCGACGTGGACGATCTGATCGCATATCTGGCGCGCCCTGAAGAGGCGCACGTGCCGCCCGATGTCCTCGCGCGCCTGAAAGCTCCGCCCGTAGTTTCTCCCAGGATGGCGCCGCCAGGCACGCGGTACTGGACGGCTTATGGCTACATGAATTCTTCCGACGGGCTGCCCTCAATTAGTCCGCCATGGTCGTCATTGACGGCATACGACCTGAACAAAGGCACGATCAAATGGCGAATTCCCTTCGGGGGTGTGACTCGTTTGGAGAAGAAAGGCATTACAGATACCGGAAGCTATTGGCCGCGCGGCGGGGTGGTCGTGACCGGGGGCGGAATCATATTTGGCGGGTCCAAATCAGATGACACCATGCGAGCCTACGACGAAAGCACCGGAAAGGTGCTCTGGGAGGCAAAGATTCCCGCTGGCCCCGAGGGTATCCCCGCGGTTTATGAGGTGGCAGGCCGGGAATACATGGTTATGAGCGCGCGTCCGAATTCCACCGTTCCCGTAGCGGCAGGTGGAGTCGCTCCGGTGGACGAAGCTCCCGGTGCGGCGACGCAAACTCAGGGCTACTACGTCTTTGCTCTGCCCGAGAGCAGCGCAGGAAACTGATCGTCAGTTTCTACGATGTCTTGGCGGGGCGTGAAAAGAGTCTCGTGGGTGATTCCTGCATGGGATCACTCGCAGCCATCCCATTTTGAAGCTTCCAGAATGTGGCTTTTGCGGCAAGCAGCGTTTCGGGAAATGGCATCCGCCGTGATGGGGCGCCTTACTTCCCTACCCAACCGCCGTCCACATAGAAGGATTGGCCGGTGACATAGCGCGCCTCGTCGGAAGCAAGAAACGCTGCCACTGAGCCGATCTCGCACGGCTGCCCCGGTCTTCCCATTGAGATCTGACCAAGCACACCCTTGAGTAGATCGGGCTGATTCATCACCCACTCGATCATCGGCGTATCAATCAGGCCAGGATGAATGCAATTCACGCGAATACCAAAGGGGGATACTTCGGCGGAGACGTTTCGCGTGAGCGCTTCAATGGCCAGCTTGCTGGGCGCATAGTGCGTCCTGCCCGGCAGCACGCGCGCAGCCTGAATGGAGCCGATATTGATGATTGCACCCTGCCGTTTTTCCGGTATTGCGCGGCGGCAGAAGACCTGCGAGCAGAGCCAGCCGCTTTTGAGATTGACGACCGTGACTTTCTGCCACTGCTCGTCGGTCATTTCGAGAAAGGGGATAATGGTTTCGATTCCCGCATTGTTGACCAGGACATCGATGGAGCCCATCTCGTCCCAGGCTTGCGCAAACATGGCTTCAACCTGGTCGCGGCAAGAGGCGTCGGCGTGGATGACGATCGCCCGGCGTCCCTGACCGCGTACCCAATCTGCAAGCTCCTCGGCCTTCCCTGAAGAATTGACGTCATTAATGACGACATCGGCCCCTTGTTGCGCAAACGCCTTGGTGATGCCCTTTCCGATTCCCTGGGCAGCTCCGGTCACCAATGCAACCTTGTTTTGGAGTTTCATTCAGCTCTCACCGTCGGTTTTTGAAACTCTGTGTCCAATGTTCACAACGAGCCCGGTCAACCTAATGGATTGTCCAGCCGCCATCCACCATTAGAACGTGCCCAACGACCATATCGGCCATATCGCTCGCCAAAAATAAGACCGGCCCCACAAGGTCCTCCGGCTGATTCCAGCGGCCGCGCGGAATCATCTCGCCCGTCGCCCATTCCTTGTAGCCAGGACGCTCCAGGATGTTCTTGCGAGAGGCCGTTTCCGTAATGCAAGGGGCAACAACATTTACGACCACGCCATCGTGGGCCCATTCCAGCGAAAGTGCGCGGGAAAGATGATGCACTCCGGCTTTCGCTGCGGCATACACCGAACGCTTCTTGAAGCCGACCACCCCGAAATTGGAACCGATGTTGATGATCCTGCCGCCGCCCTGGGGAATCATGATCCGAGCTGCCGCCTGGCAGGCGAAGAAAACGCTCTTTAACGAAGAATCCATCGTCTTGTCGTATTCTTCTTCCGTCACTTCCAGCGCCGGGGTAGTACCCGTCCATCCTGCGTTATTTACCAGGATGTCGATCCGCCCGAACTTGGCTTTTGCGGCCTCCATTAAAGCCGCCAATTGCGCGGGCTGCGACACATCGGTGAGGACAATGATGGCCTGCCGCCCCAATCCCTCGATCTCCGATCGGACGTTCTCGATCTCCTCCATGCTGCCCCCCGGGTGCTTGGCGAGGACCAAGTGGGCTCCTGCCTCAGCAAGCCCGACCGCAATGGCGCGCCCGATTCCCTGCGACGCACCGGTTACGATTGCAATCCGGTCTTTCAGTCCGAAACTCGAATAATCCATGCCTCGACCCGCGCCTCCGCTTCAGCTTATCCCGGTGTGCCGGCTGCAACTGATTATGAGCCTGCAACGGGAGTTCCTTATTGTCGTTGATTGCGCCCTTAGAACAGAAATTTGCGTATCATGCATCAAATGCATCAATCATCCCTGATTAAAACGGCTCAGTCAAGCACTGTCCAGAGAGCTTCCCGGTGCCCCTGGGGTCAAGCCCTGACCCGTACATTCGGCTGATGCGGCGACAAACGGACCGGGAAAATCTGCGAATGCAGTTGATTTTATCGCTCCCCCAAGGCGAGTCCCCAAAAATGCGGTTCGATCGGGATGAATGTCGCCAATGGGACCGTCCTTGGCCCATGAATCGAGTTTCCTGGCCGTTGCGGCCTATCGATTTCTTAGGCTCGCCCAATTCGACCGTTTCATCACCCGCCAGCCGCGGTTTATCGGGGCAGCGCTTGCGGCGATAGCTGTGGCGTGGTGGAACGCGCCGCAAGAAGGCCGGCGTATTGGTACTGAATGACTTGACAGCGGCGGGTGGCAGGATGCAAAGTGGTTGCGATAAACGCACGTCGCATTGTATGAAGTGAAATCGCCGAAGTGCGCGTTCCCCGCTTGGTTTGTGTCGCCCCGAAAGTTGGAATGCGCCTTTCAGGCACGTAACGGCGGAAGAGGGAATCTTGCAACAAGTCGTGTCGCGAGGCACCTTTAATACGCACCTTGCCGCCGTGGCCGCTGCGAAAACGGTGATGCCGCATACCGTCCTGTCCCGGAAATCCCGCGATATCCATATCGGCCACACCGGCGTCACCTGGCTCAATGCCGCTCAGTACGAGGCCAACCGGCAAATCGGCCAGTTTGGTTTTTGCGGTTATGAAACCTTTTCCCTGGTGCTCGAACGTTTTGACAATGGGCGGCAACTTCAAGGAATGGTCGAGTCGGAGTTGGATGACTTGAACGGCTGCAATCCCGATCCCACCCCGCCGCACAGGCTGGTTGGCGAGACAGTGAGTTATCTTAAGTCTATCGGGGTAAAACTTCGCACCTGAACGTCAACCTATGCCAACCAAGACAAGCCCCCAGATTCCGTTCATCCAAAGTCTCGACCGCGGTCTGGCGATTCTTCAATTGGTCGCGCGTTCCAAACAACCAGTCTCGCTGGGAGAATTAGCGGAGCTGCTCGATATCGACCGGAGCAGCGCCTTCCGCCTGGCCCACACCTTGCGCCGGCGCGGCTTTTTGTCCTGTCCGCCAGGCCGTAAAGACTACGTCCTGGGGCCGTCGATGTGGACGCTCTCTCGCCAGTACGACTGGAGCAATATGTTGATCAAGGTGGCTGATCCGGAGTTGAAGCTTTTGGCCATGGAGATCAATGAGACCGCACACCTGGCTATCCGCGAGGGCAAGAGCGCACTGTTTGTCGATTCCGCCCACGCCACACATGTGCTTGCGGTGTCAGGGCAAACCGGTGAGTTGGTGCCGCTTTATTGCACTGCTCACGGCAAGGCCCTGATCGCCGACGCTGACGAACACGAACTCCGTTCCCAATTTGGAGCGGGGCCGCTGCAAATGTATACCAAGAGCACCATCACCACCATCAAGGCTCTTGCCAAAGAGTGTTCCGCTATTCGCGAGCGTGGTTACGCTACCGACGAATCCGAGTACGCACCCGATTTGCGCTGCATTGCAGCGCCTATCCGCCTCGGTGACGACATTGTCGGCTCGATCGGAATTTCGGCTCCAGCCTCCCGCTTCACCAAAAGCCTTTATTCCGACTATTCCGACAAGGTCTGCAGGGTAGCCGAACGGATCGGCGAGACCCTGAGTCAGACCAACTCCAAGCATTAGCGTCATGTCCCAAAAGTAGGCAGCAAACTTCGCTGCCATCCCGAGGTACGTGGGCTGCGCTCTTCGCGCCAATCGGAGTTGAAGGATCTGGGGTAGTTCCTCGTGATATACGCCAGGAACCTCTGGGACACCACACTAGCCCACGGCCGATTCAGTTCGCGTGCACTTTATGCAAGCCGGGGATCTGTCCAGCCGGTGCTTCGTGAATCTGATACATCCCCTTGTGTTTCCCCTTCACCATGCTATCCTTGCAATGACGCTTGCCTATTACGCAATTGCCGCCGCAGATCCCCATGTCCGCTTCCATTCTGGATTTTGAAATCGATAAGGCCGCTCTGCAGTACGCCGGAAAGGGATTGCAGCGGCCGGAATGCATTCTTGCCGAACCGGATGGTTCTTTGTGGGTAGCCGACGCGCGCGGCGGAGTCATCCATCTGCAGCCTGACGGACGGCAGCAAATCGTCGCTCAGCGGCTTTCCCAGCATTTTGCCGGCGTCGACACTGAGGCTTCGCGCTACCTCGAAGGAACCCTGCCTAACGGCCTTGCATTTGCGGCGAATGGCGACATCCTGATTGCCAACTTCGGCACAGACCGCCTCGAGATCATGACGCGTGACGGGGAGTCCAGGGTTCTCGCTGACCAGATCGACGGGCAGCCCATCGGAAAAGTCAATTTCGTTTTGCGCGATTCGAAAGATCGGATCTGGATCACGGTCTCCACGCGAATCAAGAACTGGATGCATGCGCTGCGTCCGGATTTGCCCGACGGCTATATTGCGCGCTACATCGATGGCACGTTTCGCATTGTCGCCGAAGGATTCCATTTCACCAACGAAATCCGCATGGATGCGAACGAGGAATACATGTACGTCGCCGAAACCACAGGCGGTTGCATCAGCCGCATGCGCGTAAATGACGACGGCTCGCTGGGCGAACGCGATGTCTTTGGGCCCTCCAGCCTTGGCAAGGGAGCCTGGCCAGATGGAATTGCCTTCGACAGCGGCGGAAACTTGTGGGGCACAATGGTCTACTCCGATAAGCTCTTCGTACTGAGCCCTCAAGGCGATTTGCGCATTTTGCTCGATGAGGGCGATCCCGAAAAAGTCGATGCTTTGGAGAAAGCCTTTCTCAAGGGCCAGGTGAACGAGCAGGTCTTGTTTGCAACCGGGCGGGGTATCGCGCCCTGGATGGCCAGCGTGACCTTCGGCGGCCCCGATCTGCAGACGCTTTACATCGGTTCGCTGCGGGCCAACAATATACCGTATCTCCGGGCGCCATTGCCGGGGCTGCCCATGGTTCACTGGAAAAGTTCTGCGGGAAGCTAGTTGCATGCCCGCGCATTTCTGAAGGCAGCGCAAATGATTCGGCTTCGCCGGCGAACCGCGTGGCGTGCAAACCGGCCATCGGCGTTGTTTTCATTCAAATCGGGAAAGGGGAAACATGACACAGTCATCAGGTTTGCTCGAGGGGAACTTCATCGCCAACACATGGGAGCGGAGCAAGACAGAAGATCCCTCGGAGATCGTCAATCCCGCGACCGCCGAACCGATCGCACGAATCGAATTGGCGGGCGAAGCCGAGACCTCGCGCGCCATCGCTGCTGCTGCGCAGGCGTTTCCCGGCTGGCGCCGCACCCCCCCGCAGGATCGAATTCAGTTCCTCTTCCGCCTTCGCGACCTGCTGCTGAAGCGCATTGACGATCTGGCCCACAGCATCACGCTGGAGAATGGAAAGACTCTCGCTGAAGCTCGCGCCGAAATACAGCGCGGCATCGAGAACGTCGAGGTCGCCTGCGGCATCCCCATCTTGATGCAGGGCTACAACCTTGAAGACGTCGCCGCAGGCATCGACGAAATGATGATTCGTCAGCCTCTCGGCGTCACCGCGGCCATCACTCCATTCAATTTTCCGGCCATGATCCCGCTGTGGTTTCTCCCCTACGCGATTGCCACCGGAAATACCTTCATCCTCAAGCCTTCGGAGCGGGTCCCGCTTACAGCGCGCCTTCTCTTTGAACTGCTTCAAGAAACGGGCCTGCCGCCCGGGGTCGTCAACCTGGTGGTCGGCGCCAAACCGGCCGTCGATACCTTGCTCCATCATCCCGATGTCCGGGCCATCAGCTTCGTCGGCTCAACCCCGGTAGCGAAGTACATCTACAAAGAGGGCTCGGCGTATGGCAAACGCGTGCAATGCCAGGGAGGAGCGAAGAATTACGTCGTTGTGATGCCCGACGCGGACCAGGAGATGACCTCCAGGATCGTGAGCGATAGTGCATTTGGTTGCGCAGGGCAGCGCTGCCTTGCCGTTTCGGTCGCGCTGACTGTCGGCGACGCGCATAAGCCGTTCTCCCAGGCGATATCGGAGCGCGCTGCCTCAATCCGCACCGGCAACGGGCTCGAAGATGGCGTGCAGATGGGTCCGGTGATTACGCCCGAAAGTAAGGCGAGGATTCTGCGCCTCGTGGATCAGGGGTTGGGCGATGGAGGCAAGTTGCTGCTCGATGGCCGCGGTCAATTGGGGTCAGCGAAAGGAAACTTCATCGGACCGACGATCCTCACGGGCATCGATTCCGCCAATCCATTGAACTCGACTGAGATCTTCGGACCCGTTTTGACTCTGAATCGCGTTGAAACGCTGGACGAGGCGCTTGAAGCACTCTCGCTCAGCGCGTATGGCAACTCGTCGGCCATCTTTACGTCCAGTGGGGCTGCAGCGCGCAAATTCCGCTATGAGGCTCCCACGGGCAATGTAGGAGTGAACATCGGCGTGGCCGCTCCCATGGCTTACTTCCCCTTCAGTGGTTGGCGCGACAGCTTTATGGGTGTCATGCACGGACAGGGCAAGGACGGAGTCGAGTTCTACACAGATAAGAAAGTCGTGATTGAGCGCTGGCCAAAGGAGTGGTCGCGCAAGTTCTGATTCTTGACCGTTGGGCTTCGTTGAGCGGCCGCGAACGTGCGGCAATCCCCGCAACGTGAAACCGTTGCGCGCAAATCAATTCGATTCGGCAACCTCGGAGTTCGCGGCCTGTATCAGCGCCTTCAGATAGCCGTATGCAAACGCATAACCCTGCAACTTGCCTGGATCGCCGGGACTGAATGGAACATGATCCGGCAGGATTCCTCCTGAGAATCCTGAATTTCGGAGAATGCGAATGATCGGGAAGAAATCAAGCACGCCGTCGTCGGGATAAACCTCGGCAAAATCATTGAGCCCGCCGTGGATCGCGCGCATATGAATCTGGTGAATTCTTCCCCGATCCGCCAGCCATTGAACCAGCGGCGGAATCTGCTTGTTGGCATCCGTCGACCCTTCCGCGAGCACGCCAACATCCATCTGAAAGCCATTGTGCGGATCGTCGACAATCATGGCGTACCTTTTGTACGCGTCGAAGATCGATGGCGAATCGAAGTTATCTACTCCCTCATATCCCCACGGCAAGCCCGGTGGATCGTAGGGATGATTCGCCATGTTCACGTCGTACTCTTTGCAAACTGGAATGACGCGATTCAGAAAAGTTTCGATGCGTTCCCAATATTCATCGAAGCTCAGTGAGTTTTCGGGAAGTCTGCGTAGCATGTCTGTGCAGGCGTGAACCGGCCGCGAGGATCAGTTAGGTGCGGTCATATTTTGCAAGCAGGTCGTCCATGTCGTCGCCCACGCCATATCCAAAATTGTGGCTGATGGTGCGTACGCGGTCAAGCCGGGCGATCAAGGCATCGCGGTCGCCTTCAGGTAGCTGACAAGTGACATTGAGAGCCTGTTCGAACATATGGACAAGAGCATCGAAGTAGCCTTCATCCTGATACCCGATATTGTCGGAGAAGCCAGCCGCACTTTCGCAAAAGGACACCATCAGCTCTGCGAGTCCGGCAGGTTCGCCAACCGCCTTTCGGTAACTGGAAATGGCCTGTTTGGCCTTTGCAACCGAAATATCCTGGTTACGCAACACATCCGGCCAGAGCCAGCGCTCCAAGGTTTCTTTGTAGGGTTTCAGAACATCTTCGCCCAAGCCGAAGCGGGTGTGAAGGAAGGTCTGATTATTCTTGTCCGCAGCATAAAGATCCTGAACCAGGCCCATTAAGTTTGTCCGGTCAAGGTCTGCGAGTTTCGCCTTAACATCTGTCCATGTGGGCTGCGATCGTGGATGTCGTTTTGTCATTTGAGTTTCGTAGTCGAGCAACTCATCATCAAGTCCTTTCATCCAGGATACGGCGCACCGAAGTACGGCCGATGTTGAGGCGACGGGCGATCTCGGATTTGCTGAGGCCAGAGCGTCGAAGCTTGCGGACCTTATCGGCATGCATGGTTGCGGTTGCGGGCCTGCCGAGGCGCTTGCCGTTCAGTCGAGCATGAGCTAGTCCCGCTCGGACGCGTTCCCGCAGTATCTCTCTTTCGAACTCCGCGAAGACAGACAGAAGCGCGGCCATCGCACGGCCCGCCGGTGTGGTCAGGTCCAGCGCCTCAGTCAACGACACGAACCCGACGCCAAGATGTTGGAGTTCCTGAAGAGTGGTAAGCAGATCGGCTACCGATCTTCCCCAGCGGTCCAGCCGCCACACCAGCACGACATCGATTTCCCGGCGCCGCGCAGCATCCAGTAATTTCTCCCGAAGTTGTCTCTGGGTCGCGCCGGATCCGACTTCTTTCACCTGTATGGCGATGGTCCAGCCACGCCGGGCGGCATACTCGCGCAGGGCGCGGTTTTGCATGGGCACGCTCTGTTGATCCTGAGTGGAGACGCGGGCATAGAGGCCGGCGCGGATCATTTTGGAGGCTCTTTGCCCCTGGCCGAAAACCCTCCCGGATTTTCCCATGCCGGACCCTTGTTTTACGGGCATTTCAGATAGCTCCCAGGGCATGGCCGAAGACTATCCTTTCCGGCCATTTGGGATTCATCATAACTCTAAGTGGGATCAGGAAGATTCACAGCCCGTGCCAGAGTCTCGCGATAATTCCACGGCATCCATTCTGCGGGCCGGGTGGCCAGTTCCTGCGCGTGGCGCTGCAACTCGACCAGGTAGTCGAAGGAGTTCGCGCCGCACAACTGGCAGGTATGGATAAGGCTCATAAACAGATCGCCGACCTGCGCACCATGCAGGGTGCGATAGAACAGTGCGTTCTTTCGATGCAAAATTGCCCGTTTCAAGGCCCTTTCTGCGATGTTGTTATCGAGCGGGGCCGCGGCTTTGCGGAGGAACAACGTCAGGGGCTGCCAGTGCCGCAGAAGATACCCGATCGCTTCGCCCAGCCCGGAGTTTGGCTCCGTGCTGCGCTCGGCTAACTGTGCCTCCAACCACGCGTGCAGTTTGTCCATCACCGGCCGGCTACGTTCCTGATGAAGTCGCAGCCGCTCGTCCGGCGTCAGGCCGCGCTCACGCGCTTCGGCATCGTGGCTATACACCTGGCCCAGCATCTCCAGCACATAACGGCATTCATCAGGGAAGTTCTCCGCCACATCCACGAACTGCCGTCTTCCGTGCGCCATGCAGTTGGCCAGAAGGATCTCCACGCCCGCGGGTAACTTTGGAACATTGCGCGACAACGCATCGCACATTTGAATCGGACTCGACAGTTCGGCACTCCGCTTCTTCAACACCTCAGCGAGGTTTTCGCCGGCATGTCGGCCGCCGGTGAAGTAGAGCGCGATCTTGTGCCCCTCACCGACAGACACGATCCCGCTGGTGAACACACCCGTGCGCTCATCGGACGGATCGCGCTTCAGCATCAGCACGCGCATGCCGGTGTCGTCGTTGTGGACCACCGTGCCCTGTGCCGCCTGCCGGATCAACTCATCCCGCGCCGGCTTGATCACCTGCGCTTCTTCCTCGACGATCTCCCACTGCGTGGCCGCCGGCAGCGGGATTCCTAACTGGCTTTCCAGCTGTTCCAGCCGGTTGAACGGAGTTCCGGCGCCGTACTTGAGTTGAGCGATCATCGCCGCCGCCGTTTCATCGTACTTATCCGTTCCCACTCCGTCCGGCTCCTGTGCCGTGAACACCTGCCCGCATGCTCCGCAACGCAGCCGTTCAAGCGAGTAAACCGTAGCCGCCAGCGGCGCCTGACCTACGATCCGCACCAGCACCTTCGGCACCTTCTGCCCGTACACGTTGCCTTTTCCGCACTCCGGGCAGCGATCACCATGCGTCAGCTTCTGGTGCTTGATGTCAACCTTCCGCGCACCACCGAACGCCTCGGCTCCATTGCGGCCGTGCCCAGGGGGCGGTATCGCGCTGTTATCCGGCTGTGTTCCGGTTTGAGAGCCTTCCTGCTCCCCAACCACCGCACTGGTTTTCTCCGTATTGCGCGTCCGCACCAACAACTCAGCCAGTGCGTGCAGCGCATCTCTGAGCTTGCCGTGATCGGACTCGCTTAACGGCGCTTCCCGCGCTCCGTCCAGCACCCGGTCCAACTCCTCCAGGTTCACATCGATGCGGCGTCGTGCAGCCTTCATTGCACTCCTCCCAGCAGCTCGCGAAAATGCTTCGTCAACGGATAGCCCAGGACCTCCTTGATCGACCGATTCGGAACATAGCTGTTGGATTGCTTTCCTCGACCCGTCGTCCTTCCCATCAGCACCCAGTTGGCCGCACGGTAACAGGTTCCACGGAACCGCTCCGGATCGATGAACGTCTCCAGGAAGTAAATGGGATGCCCGTACATCTGCTCCCAGTCATCGGAAATCCGCGCCGCCATCCGGCCCAGGATATGCGACGCTAGATTTTCAGTGCGCACCCAGGGCAGGATCAGGAAACGCGTGTTGTAAGCAATGAAGCGGATGCGATTGCGTCGTGCAGTAGCGTCCCAACCGATGTAGCGGTCGCGGCTGCCGAGGTGACGTGGAGCCGATGACCAGGCCAGGCACGCGATGGGACGGCCTTCTGCCCATACCAAAAACTTCAGGCCCTCTCCAACTGGCTGCTCGTATCCGAGATAGTGATGCTCCTCCATCAGACTGTTGAACAGCGGCTCCTGCGCGCTGCGACGCACCTGCTCGAACTCCAGCGGTTGAAGTTTGTGCAACGGATCTTCGATGGGACTCTTATCGATCAGCACCGGCTCCGGCCGGGCTCTGTGTGCCAGAGGATTATGCCGCACGTAACCAACGGACGGCAGCGTGATCTGACCGGCCCGCTCCAGCATCAGCAGCATGCCGCGGCACACCATGTCGCGCAACGCGCCATTCGCCTGATGCCACTGCCAAGCTTCACATACTCTGACCGACAGCTTGCGGCGGCTTTGCTTCGGATACTGCTCGATCAGCGTACGTATATAGAGGATGTCTTGCTCTAGGATCTTCCGCCCGCGATATCTGAACTCAGCCATTGCCCAGAAGTATGAATCAGATTTTCTTGGAACACAAGGGGGTATTGATGATTCTTTTGATTCTTACTTCAGCGCACTCACCCGCCGCCACATCGGCGCGGCTCGGACTCGCGACACGTCGCCTGCCACCATCAGCAACTGGGCCTCGTAAGCCTCTAGCCTCTTCGCCGCTGAGCTGGATTCAGGCCACCAAGTGAACCGACCTTTGGAAAGACGCTTTTGTGCCAGCCAATAGCCTTGGCCATCATAGCTGAGCAAACGAATCGACGTGCCTCTCCGGCTCCTGAACACAAAAACACAACCAGTCATTGGGTCTTCACAGAGCTGGCCCTGGCAGACGCGGACCAGTGAATCTATCCCTTTGCGCCCGTCCACGGGCTCGATCGCTACCAGCACGCGCATCTGCGCCGTGATATGGATCATCGTTCCGCGTCCCGCCAGGCACGGAGCAGACTCGCCCAGTCGGGTGCCGACGAGCCCTTCCACTGAATCCGCATCTTGCCACCAATCGAAGACTCGAACTCAATCAGACACTCCGACATCGGCCCATGATGCGCGGAGATCAGTTCAACGAATGCCGGCTTGGTTGCCTTCTTCCGAAGATTCGTTACTCCGCCAAGCCGTTTCTTCAACTGCACATAATCCAACCGCAGCGGGTGAGCAACAGAATACAAACCATGCTGCCGGGCCAGTTCCACCGCGGCCTCCCAGAGTGGCTCCGGCAGCTTCGTTCGATGCGGCCGGGTGCTGCGAAACTGATCCAGCTGGCGTTGCAGCTGAACGATTGGATCGGGGATGGGGTTGTCACTTTGCTGTCCAATATTCAGCCGACCTCATCGGCTGATTCAATTTAGCAACCCGGCTCAGATGGCGTCACGCACGCTTGCCGAAAA
>CAWDKT010000005.1:0-289257 GCA_963802955.1 uncultured Acidobacteriaceae bacterium | reverse complement strand
CAAGTTGTAGCGCGTTTGCGCTCCGGCAACTCAGGTATGCATCCTGCACCGGCAGTGGTTTTCATTAAGAACGGCGGCAGATTCGCGGCCTTGACAGAAGAACGAACCGCTCGGACATGATGAAGCTCACGCTGCTCATTCTCGCTTTCATGATCCAGTCGGCCGCACGACGCCCGCCATTTGTTCCCGCGAATGTGCCGGACCTGCCGGGGTTACGGCCGGTTACGGGCGAGCAGGTTGAGGAGCTTCTGGCGACGCCGACACGGAAACGCGATGCGACGCTGGCCGCGCAGCTCGATTCTGTCGAATTGACCGAGCGGTTTACTGCGGCCCGTCTCTCGCGCTGCGAAAAAGAAGCACCCGGACCCAAGACAAAGCAGGCGCTCGTCGCACTGGCCGACCGGTCGGCATTCAATCCGCCGGCGACCGAAGAGATTCTTTCCCTCCCTGAGCCGTCCATCCCCGATCAAAAGAAGATGATTTCACTTACCGCGGATTATGTGGTGAATACCCTCCACCACTTGCCCGATTTCTACGCGAAGCGAGTGACCACAACCTATCAACTCTTGGGCGACGCCCGGCGTGGAGACCCGCCTGCGGCGCTCATGCAGCCGGTGGGCAAAGACAGCGTAACCGTATATTACCGTGATGGCGACGAGGAGGTGAGCTCTGAAAAACATTGGCACAAAGAACAGGGATTAACGACGCGAGGAGAGTTCGGACCCATTCTCGCGCTGGCCGTGCTTGATGCTGTCAAAGGAAATCTCGCATGGAGCCGCTGGGAGCTGGGATCGGGCTGTCCGCGGGCAGTTTACTCTTACGACGTGAAAGCGGCGGATTCGCACTACGAAGTGAGCGGCAAGCAAGCGGCATACAAGGGCGAGATTACGGTGGATCCTGCGAGCGGCGCGATCCTCCGTCTGGTTCTCAAAGCATACCCCGACTCTGCGGAGCAAATGAGCGCGGCCGATGTCGAGGTGGATTACGGGCCCGTCGACCTCGGAGGCCGCACCCATCTTTGCCCAATCAAGAGCATTGCACTTTCAGAAAAATACAATCAGGTCTGGCTGAACGATGTCGTCTTCGAGAACTATCACCTGTTCCAGGGCGAAGTGAAAGTATTGCCCGGCTTCACGGAAACGAAATGAGCGGAAGAAATGGCGACCGATTGCGGCTGGGTGAGCCGAACTTGCCCTGATAGGGCGGGGAAGTGCGGACTTCCCGCTGGCCGACCTCACGCTAGTTTGCATCGAGCGGAGTCGATCCCGACGCTTCCGGGCCCCGACTCTTCGTCTTGACACTTGTCCCCACTGAGCGATAGAGTCGCGCAGTCGTGAGGAGTAGTGCGTGAAACGAAATGCTTATATCGCGTGGATTGCCGCGGCGGCCGCGGTTCTGATGTTTGGTTCGCTGTTGGTTAAGAAAAGCCAACCGGCCCGGGCCGCCGGCCATGGCGATGAGGTCATGGTACCGAAATTTGAAGTAGATCCCTTCTGGCCCAAGCCACTGCCCAATCACTGGATACTCGGCATGACCATTGGCGTCGCCGTCGATGCGCACGATAACGTGTGGGTGGTACACCGCCCGCAGACGCTGGACCAGAAAGAGTCGTACCTCACGCGCGGCGAAGCCGATTGTTGCACGGCGGCTCCGGACGTGTTGGAGTTCGATCCGGCGGGAGACCTGATCCGGCACTGGGGCAAAGCGCCGGGCCACGATTGGCCGACTTCGAATCACGGTATCACAATCGACAAAGACGGTAACGTGTGGCTGGGTGGTAACGGCCCCACGCAGCCAGGCCCGCCGGCGGGGAGCTTGGCGCAGTTTACGACTCCGCCGCCCGATCCGGATGCGGTGGTCAAATCGAAGCAGGTTTATCATGACAGTTTCATCCTGAAGTTCAGCCCTGACGGAAAATTCCTGGGCGAGATCGGCAAGGCGAACGGAAGCCAGGGAAGCCTGGATACGAAGAATGTCAAAGGAGTGGCTGAGATCCGGTTCATTCCCGGGACAAACGAGCTGATTGCGGCCGATGGCTACGGCAATCATCGCGTCTCCGTCTGGAACGCCGATACGCTCCAGTTTGTGCGCATGTGGGGCGCGTATGGTCACGCTCCGAGCGATGAGCAGCTGCCGCCGTACAACCCGGATTCGCCGCAGTTCTCAAATCCGGTGCATTGCGCCATGCCGTCGAATGACGGGTTGATCTATGTCTGCGATCGGAAAAATCTTCGCGTCCAGATCTTCAAATACGATGGGACCTATGTGAAGCAGTTTGTCCTGGAGCCCAATTCTCGCGGAGACGGCACGCCCTTTGAGATTGCTTTTTCTCCCGATCCCGAGCAGAAGTTCATGTACATTGCCGATGGGACGAATATGAAGATCCATGTCTTCGACCGGAAGTCATTGAAGGAACTGTACAGCTTCGGCGATGGCGGCCGGCAGCCGGGCGAGTTCTATGCAGTGCACAATATTGTGGCCGACTCAAAGGGTAACCTGTACACGACAGAAACCTATCACGGTCAGCGGGTGCAGAAGTTCACCTATAAGGGCATGGTGCCGCTGAGCGAAGTGAAGGCAGGCGGTGCGACCGCGATCTGGCCAAGCCCCGCCGCTAATTGATCGAGAGGCCGGTAGTATCCAGGAATCGGCACCAGGTCTCTGACCGCATGAATTCGTACCATCAGTTTCCCGGTTCCCAGGTCTCAAAATCGAAACCTGGGGCACCCCCATTGGTACAAGACTAAGCGGTCAGAAACCAAGGGCCCCGACGAGCGTCTACCGCGGCGGATGCTCGATGGGGTGGCTGAAACCTTACCCCTGCATTCACCACCCCATTTGCCGCATGCGTTCCAGAATGATCGTGCTGTAGTGATCCATTCGCGCTGGACGTCGCTTCAGTGGCAAGGGTAGAATCGCGGCCAGCCGCGCCGCTTGGTCGCGGTCGAGATTCCGTGCATCGGCGCCGTAATAGGCGCGAGATGCCGCTTCGGCGCCATAAATGCCGGAACCCCACTCCACCACGTTGAGATAGAGCTCCAGAATGCGCCGCTTGCCCAGGACCAATTCGGCCACCGGCACCAGTGAGGCCTCAGCGCCTTTGCGAAGAAACGAGCGACCTGTCCCGAAAAACAAGTTCTTGACGAGTTGCTGCGTAAGGGTGGACCCTCCGCGAATGCGCCCGCCCTTCTCATCCTGCTCGGCGGCAAGTTCCATCGCGTGCCAGTCGAACCCATGATGCTGGTAGAAGCGCGCATCCTCCGCGGCGATCACGGCGTGCTGCAAATTGAGCGAAATCTGGCCGACCGGGATGAATTTATACCGTTCGCGATAGGGCCGGTGGTGAATCCAAGCCTCGACACGGCGCTCCATGTGCACGGCAGTCGTTGGCGGATCAATCCACTTGGCGGCGATGAGCGTCAGCGCGGCCGACGACCAGAGAAACGCGACGATGAGTCCAAGCGATAGTGCCACGAATCGAACAGGGGATCGGCGGAGACCCATTCGAAGCGAGGTCCAACGCGGTGGGTTTGGCTCCGGAGTCACATTTCAGGATAATTTCCTGGGCGCGGTTGCTGCCGCGGTACGGTTTCGCGGCTACGCGGTCCACGCTTTCGCACGCTCCACAGCCTTTTGCCAGCGTGCACGGCGTTCGGCCCTTTCGCCAGCTTCCATCTTCGGCTCAAAGCGGACGTCGCCATTGCGATCAACGCGCAGCGCGTGGGGACTCGGCCAGAATCCCGTGGCCAGTCCGGCGAGATATGCCGCGCCCAGCGCAGTTGTCTCGGTCACGCGCGGGCGGACAACAGGAACTCCCAGCACATCGGCCTGGAACTGCATCAGCAGATCGTTCACTGCCGCACCGCCATCCACGCGTAGAGCCTGCAGCGGAGCGCCGGTCTCGCTGTGCACGGCCTCGAGCACATCGGCCACCTGGAAGGCGATGGCTTCCAGCGCGGCGCGTGCAATGTGGCCCGGCCCGGTGTCGCGCCTGAGGCCGATCAGCATGCCCGCCGCGTGCGCGTCCCAGTGCGGAGCTCCCAGGCCGACAAACGCCGGCACAAAGACGACGCCGTTCGTATGGGGCACACTGGCAGCAAGCGCCTCCACTTCAGCCGAAGCGCCGATGAGCTTGAGATTGTCACGCAGCCACTGCACCACCGCGCCGCCAATGAAGATGCTGCCTTCGAGCGCATACTCAAGCCGCTTTTGCGCGCTCGCCGCAATGGTCGTAATCAGCTTGTGTTTAGAGCGCATAAACTCCGTGCCGATGTTTTGGAGGAGGAAGCAGCCGGTGCCATACGTATTCTTGGCTTCGCCTGCGCTCCAGCACAACTGACCAAAGAGCGCCGCCTGCTGGTCGCCGGCGATGCCTGCGATGGCCGCGCCGCCAAGGCCCAGCGTTGTAGTCACCTCGCCCACGCACTCGCTCGACCACACAACTTCAGGCAGCAAGCTTGCGGGGATCCCGAAGAGTTTGAGCAACTCCGCGTCCCACTCGCCCTTCACGATGTTGAAGAGCAGTGTGCGCGAGGCGTTGGTCACGTCGGTCACGTGTTTGTGGCCGCTCGTGAGGTGCCAGATGAGCCAGCTGTCGACAGTCCCAAAGGCAAGCTGGCCGTGCTCGGCCCGCGTTCGCGCACCCTCGACATGGTCCAGGATCCACTTCACCTTGGTCGCGGAAAAATACGGATCGAGCACCAGGCCGGTCTTCGAGGAGACGCTTTCGCCCACGCCGCTTTCTTCGAGCTCTTTGCACTGTGCTGCCGTCCTCCGGTCCTGCCACACAATGGCGGGATGAATCGCCTTGCCTGTGGCCCGATCCCACACAATCACGGTTTCGCGCTGATTGGTGATGCCGATGGCGGCCACGTCGCGAGGCCTGGCGCCAACCTGCGCCAGGGCTTCGACAGCGCAGCTCATCTGGCTGGAGAGAATCTCCGCCGGATCGTGCTCTACCCACCCGGCCTGGGGATAGAACTGCTGAAACTCCTTCTGCGCCACGGCGGCAATCGTTCCGGCCTCGTCAAACAAAATCGCGCGGGAACTCGTGGTTCCCTGGTCCAGCGCAAGAACGTACGCCATGCATCGGGTCCTCTGCTTTCGGCCTTCAGTCAAACACGACCGGCGGCAAACGAGCAAGGCAGCATCCAGTTGTCCAGTTTCAGTGCTAAAATCCCCGATGTTCGCGCAATCGTGCTCTTAGCCGATCGCAACTTGCAACTGCAAGGCTTGTGCCGGCTGCGGCCTGAGCGTCTTTTCCACGTTGCGCACAATCTGGCGAAACCGTAAATCATCTTCCTGGAGGGAAACATGGAAAGCGAAGACAGTGGCGCCACAGTCGCCAAGCTCACACGCAGAGGCTTGCTCGGATCGGCCGGAATGGTCGGCGCAGGCATGATGATGCAGGCTGCGGCAGCGGCCGCACAGGGCTCAGGTGGCGCGGACGTCAAAATAGCCTCTGTCAAAGCCAGCATTCACAACGTGCCGGTAAAAGTGCCGCTGCTCAACAAGACGATGACGAATCCCATCGTCTTCGTCGAGATCGCCACAGACGTGGGCATCACCGGCTACGGCCTCACCGGAGACCTGCAAGTCTCCGGCGTCTGCGAGTTCATCAACCAGCAGCTTGCGCCCTTCCTCAAAGGCAAGAGCGCCTTGGACACCGAGGCGCGCTGGCAGGAGATGTTCCTCACTTTCAATCCGCGCTACCAGACCGGCGCCTTCAGTTCCGCAGTCAGCGCCGTCGACATTGCGCTCTGGGACATCAAGGGCAAGCACCTGAACCAACCCGTCTGGCGGCTCCTGGGCGGCGCCAAAAAAACGGTGCCCGCCTACATCACCTTTGGCCTGCTCCAGTTCGATCGCGATCAGCTCGTCGAGTTCGCCCGTCAATTTCTCGCCGACGGGCAGGACAAATTCAAAATGGTCGTCGCCATCGATAACGGTGAAAATGTAGCCGAAGACGCGGCCCGCGTCGGCGCCGTTCGTGAAGCCATCGGCCCCGACCGCGACCTGATGATCGACGGCAACTACCTGTTTTCAATGAACCGCGCCTTGCAGCTTGCCAAGCACGTTGAGCCTTACAATCTCACCTGGTTTGAAGAACCCATCTACGGCAACGACGCCCGGCTACTCGCGCAGTTGCGCCAGCGTTGCTCGGTGCCCATCTCCGCAGGCCAGAACGAGGGCTTCCGCTATCGCCACCTCGAACTGCTGCAGCACGCCGCCGTCGACATTCTGCAACCCAACGTCGTCTACGTCGGCGGATACACCGAGGGAATGAAAGTCGCGGCCCTGGCCCAAGCCTACAACATCAACATCGCCGACGGCGGCGGCTGGCCGCACCATAACATGCACCTTCAGGCCGCTGCTTCGAACGGCTGGCGCGTCGAATTCCACTACCTGATGTGGATGACCGGCAATATCATTTACCGGAATCCTCCGCAGCCGGTGAAAGGCAACGTGACTCTGACCGAAGACCCGGGCCTCGGCCTCGAACCCAATCGCGAAGCGCTGCAGGAGTTTCTGGCAAGTTAAAGGATCTGGGCTACCGGTGCGAGGGATCGAGAAATCAAACCATTTCAACTTCTGCGGCCACGAGCGCTGTTGTGTGATTTAAGATTCTGTCGCCAGATCGCCTCCTACCTCACCTTGCCTGCCGCATTCTCCAGCACTACGTTGCCCAAGACGGCAGTGTCCACCGTCGTCGGCAGGTGCGACACGAACCCGATCCCCACATAAAACGGCGCGTCGAAGTGCAGCTTGATCGGTGGGCCGAACTGGTGCATGGGCTCGCCGTCGAGGCTCACCCACAGCGAAATCTCGTCGCCCCGTTTCTCGATTCCGATCCGTTTCGCGTGAATTGTCACCAGGCTGTCCGGCGTCGCGCCGCCGGGCCGCCCCCGGCCGCCGATGCGGAACTCCATATCGGTGGTACGTTCGTCGCGTTCAGGCCGCCATGCAAGGTGGATCATCCCCGCGCCGTGCTCCGCCACCACCGCGTCTTTGGAGTCATCATCAAGGCTCTGCCGGATCATCAGCACGGCTTTGCGATCGCCGTAGCCATTGGGATCGGGAAAATCGATATCGGCCGCGAGCGAAACATCGCCCGACATGCGCTTCCAGAGGTAACGAAACTCGTCGCGCGAGTACCAGATGTTGTATCCCGCCGAATGGATCGTGTATTGGCCCGTCGCTGCATCGTAGCTGGCGCTGCCTGGCACCAGCGCTGCGCCAACGTCCGACTGCCCGTCGAAGATTCCGATGGGAGTGTCGAAGTTACGGCTGGGCCGGTGAAAGTCGGGCGGCGGCGCGACCTGCGTCTGTGTTGCGGAACCAGGCTGCGCCCACTCCGGGGCGACCGGAACCTGCTGGTTTTGCCCTGATGACGACTGAGCATGCAGCATCAAAGCTGCACCGCAAAGCGTTAGTGCGGCGAGGATCGGAATCAATCGGATCGAGTGACGAAGATCGGAAATTCTCATGGCAACCCACTTTAGCAGATCGGCGTCCCACGTTGAGAGCGTCACTGCAGGTCCCGGGCGTGAAGATCGATTCCCAACTCTTGTGCAGGTTGCACAGCGCGCGATGCGCCCTGCACCTGCCGTGTTGTACCATTCGATTGAATCCAAGCCTTTGAAGAAAGCCATTTTTGATGACCCCAACAACGTCCCCCACACTTCTCGTTCTTGCCGCTGGAATGGGCAGCCGCTACGGCGGCCTCAAGCAAATCGATCCCGTAGGCCCCGCCGGCGAAACCATTATCGATTACTCCATTTACGACGCGCTCCGCGCCGGCTTCGGCAAGCTGGTCTTCATCATCCGCAAGGACATTGAGGAAGCCTTCCGTGAAACCGTCGGCGCGCGCTTTGAAAAGCGCGTTCCAGTCGAGTACGTCTTCCAGTCGCTTGAAGACATTCCGCCGCGCTTCAGCGTGCCTGCGGGCCGCACCAAGCCATGGGGCACCACGCAGGCCATTCTGCTGGCTGAAAGCGTGATTCATGAGCCCTTTGCCGCCATTAACGCCGACGATTTTTACGGAGCCGAAAGTTATCGCGAGCTTGCGGGCCATCTCACTTCCGGCTCGCAGGATTACGCGATGGTGGGCTTCGTTTTGCGAAATACGCTCTCCGACTTCGGTTCGGTGGCGCGCGGCATTTGCCAGGTGTCTGCCGACGGCTATCTCGAGAGCATCGTCGAGATGACCAAGATCGAACGCGACGGCAACGGGGGCCGGAATACCGATCCCGCCGGGAAGGTTACGAAGCTTTCAGGGGACGAGCCGGTTTCGATGAATTATTGGGGATTTAGCCCGCGCGTCTTTGACCAATTGCGGGAGAATTTCGAAAAATTTCTTGAGCAAAACGCCACTGACCTGAAAGCTGAATGCTACATTCCCAACACGGTAGGCGAACTCGTCAAGGCCGGCAAGGCCCGTGTGAAGGTGTTGCACTCGCACGATTCCTGGTTCGGCGTAACCTATCGCGAAGACCGGCCGCGCGTGATCGAGAGCGTTCGCCGGCTGATCGCGAACGGCCAGTACCCTGAACGACTCTGGTCATGAGCAATTCTCTCGATGTTCCGGCGGTCGCAGAGCAATTCCAATTTCGCGGCGAGATCCTGGGGCTGGCACCGCACGGCAACGGCCACATCAACGACACATACCTCGTTACATGCAGCGGAACCGGCCTGCCCGCCCGCTACATTCTGCAGCACATTAACCGCAACGTCTTCCGCGATCCGGCCGCAGTGATGCAGAATATCGAGCGCGTCACGGCGCATCTTGCCGCGCAAACAGCGGGTGAGCCCGACGGAGCCCGCCGCGCTCTCCAACTGATCCCTGCACGCGATGGACGCAACTGGCATGTGGATGCGCAAGGGGAAACATGGCGCGCCTATTGCTTCATCGAGAACGCGCGCACGTACGATACTGCAACCTCAGCGGAGCAGGCCTTTCAGGCCGCGCTGGCTTTCGGGCGCTTTCAGCAGCAGCTTGCCGACTTACCGCCGCCGCGCCTGCACGACACGATTCCAGACTTTCATCACACACCAAAACGTTTTGCGGCACTGGAGCAATCGATCGTCGCAGACGCGGCGGGCCGCGCCGCGCGCGTCAGGCCCGAAATCGAGTTTGTGCTGTCGCGCCGGGCGATCGCGAACGTACTGCTCGATGCCGGCCTTCCCGAACGCATCACGCATAACGACACTAAATTCAATAACGTCCTGCTCGACTCGACCACGCACGAAGCCATCTGCGTCATCGACCTCGATACGGTGATGCCAGGCCTCGCGCTTTACGACTTCGGCGACATGGTGCGCACCACCACAAGCCCTGCTGACGAGGATGAACGGGATCTATCGAAGGTGACGATGCAGTTTCCGATGTTCGAGGCGCTGGTGCGCGGCTATCTTCAAGCAGCCGGCGGATTCCTGACCGCAGCAGAAAAAAGGCATATCGCCTTCTCCGGCAAAATTATTACGTTTGAACTCGGTATGCGTTTCCTCACCGATTATCTGGACGGCGATATCTACTTTAAGGTGCATCGTGCAGGGCACAACCTCGACCGTTGTCGTGCGCAATTCAAGCTGGTGGAGTCGATTGAACGGCAGGAAGAAAGAATGCATGGGCTGGTCGAGTCGATGGGGTAAAGCGGTTTCGGAAATGTTATATCAGCATTCCTCACCGCTAAGTTGTCGCGATCCCAAGGAGCGACAACTCTGGATTCCGCCCTGATCGGCCACAGTATTTCCGAAGCCGGTCTAGCAGTGCCTATTTCTGCGTCACCGTCGAAGGGTAAACGGGAAGCTTCGGTGTCAGCCGCCGGACCAGGAATTCCTGAAACAGGTTCTGTATTGCGGTCTCCGCAGTGCCGACGAGTGCACTGTTAAACGTGAGTTCCACGCCATTGCGGTTGTTGTCGGGGTAATAGAGATTTGAGATACCGCCCGCCGCAATTCCGCCGAGAATGGCGGAGTAGTTCGCCTGCCAATGCCCGTTGTCACCTTTGCAGATGACCGCATTGGCGATGGCGTACATGGCCCGCGACCTTACGCTGCCCGTACCCTTGTAGAAGTAGCGCGGATCTTGCTTGAAGACCGCCGGCAGAACCGCACCGCCAATCATGTTGCCGAAGAAGCCATCGGCGTAGTTCGCTCCGAATCGCTTCGCGTATCCCTGCGTGCCCTGGCCGTATTCCGAGAATGCGTTGCTGGCCTGCTCAAAGCCCGCGACCGCGCCCGTCATCATCCACGTCACCGGATCAATGGATGTCTTCCAAGCCAGTTGGAACTTCTGCCGCGCCGTCAGCGGAACGGCTTCGTGGTCGTAGCTCACGTAATAATTGGGAAACACGCCCAGCACGCGCTGCCTTTCTTCAAAGTTCAGCTGTTCCTGCGCGATCTCGGCCTGCGATCCGGCCGAAACCACAACGTCGCTGGCCGCGCCCGCAACCGGCAGAACAATCGTTCGCGTATCGCGTGCCTCACCTGCATGCAGAATGCCGCGGATCTCCTGTGTCACAAAGCCGGGCGACGACACCGTGAGTGCAAACGGTCCGGGAGGAAGATTCGTGAAGTGGAACGCACCGTCGCTGTCGGTCAGCAGGATGGCAGCAGGAGGCGCATCCCGGCCGCTCAGCTCCAACTCGACGCGCGCTCCTTCGTAGACCGCGCCCTCCGCGCTGGTGACCACGCCAAAGATGCTTGCTGCGACAGTTTGGGGTTGGATGGGATTCGGCGCAGCATGCGCTGCGCTCTGCTGGGTCCATGCGCAACCCGCGGCCGCGAGTAACAGCGCAAGCGCAGACAGCCGGGCCCAGCGTGGACCTGGGCGGAGCCTGCCTTGCGGCAAGCGGTGATGGTTGGCTTTCGCTGAGATCAGATCGCCTCCGGCCCGAGGTTGAAGTTATTCCAGCAGAAGGCCGCTTCCGCGGGAAATACCACTTTAGCCTTAGACGACCTACCCGGCATTGAGTTGCGGAGCCAGAAGGGAACCTGATGACTTTAGATTGCAGTGCTTTCGATTTCAACGCGAAAAGATATGATTTCAATTGAACGAGAGACGCACTTTAATTCTCTATTAATCGGGCCTGCCAGTGTAGTGCGCCGAATGATGAACCTCGGCGTGATCCTCAAGCGACTCTAAATGCGTGGTCACTTCCGCAGGCATCTCCAGATCGTGAGTCAACCGTTCTTCCACTTCGGTGGCCAACCGATGAGCAGCGCCGAGGCGCATCTGGTCGGGAAACAAAAGATGAATCTCGATGAACTGCCGATAGCCCGTGGTCCTGAAGCGCACTCCGTGATATTCGATCCCGAGTTCCTGGCAAACGGCGTCGAGGCGCGCGCGAATCTTGTGGCCCACGGTTGGATCGGAGTAATCGAGTAACCCATTGATTGACCTCCAAAGCAGCCGGCCGCCGGTGAAAAGAATGTTGGCGGCCACGCCGTACGCAATCAACGGATCGAATGGCTTCCAGCCCGTGGCCATCACCAGCATCAATCCTGCAACAACCCCAAAGCTGGTCCAGCTATCGGTGAGAACGTGCCTTCCGTCCGCCTCGAGAATCAGCGAGTGGTTACGCCGGCCAATGCGCAGCAAATACCAACCTAATGCCGCATTCAGCAATCCAGCGCAGACGATGAGAATGACACCGCGGCCCAGGTTGTCGAGCGCCAGGCCATGACTCCACCGCACAGTGGTGGTGTAGATAATGCTTCCTGCGGCGAGCACGATCATGGCGCCTTCGAATCCGGCAGAGAAGAAGTTGATGCGCTCGAATCCATACTGGAAGCGGGGCACAGCAGGCCGGCCGCCAAGCCACAGGCTGAAAACGGCGAAGCCCACCGCCATGACATGAACAACGGATTCGGCCGCGTCAGAAAAGACCGCCACCGAATTGGTGGTGAGGTAAGCGGTCACCTTGCCCGCAAGCATCAGCACGCCGACGATCAACGACAGCAGCATGGCAAATTGCGCATCGCGATGCTGCCGGCTCCTGTCGGTCGAATCTTGCTTCGGCGTGACGTTCATAGCCGATCCTCTAACTCTTTGTGTCTCTTATGATGATGTCATTTTACGCGCGGTGCGCAATCCTGGCACCCCGGATGAAAAACGATTGGGCCGCTAATTGCGCCACGCCGATCTAAACTTCTTATGGCCGTAACGGAATCCGATGCAAAATGATCATCATTTACTGCGGTTGCCCCGGTGCCTGCGGTGAACTGTGCCCGATCTTGCCAATGTCGACTCCAAACTTCGGATCGTCACGCGTTCCACTCACGTGAATAGGGATTTGCGCTCCTGCCCCATCTTTCTTGAATAAAGGATCCGCAAGCTTTAGCAAAGCCCCCTTCCAGCCGCCCACCATTTTTGAAACGGTGGCGTCGGTGCGGGCGATTCCCGAAAAGTCCAGAGCCCCGCCGTCGATGTGATAGGTACCCTTCAGGTCAATCTCCGCTCCGGGTACGGTGTATTTCAAATTCGGCAGCGTCACCACCCCGTTCGCCAACTTGAAGTTGCCTTGCATCGCCGATCGTACGTCCACGCTGCTGCCCTTGGCGTCTTTGGCCTCCTTCGGTTTGCCCTGGCCGCGCAAGCTCAGTTGATCCACCGAATCCTGAATCTTGGTGCTTGTGAACGCGGCGTTCTCGAGCGAGAACTTCCCATCCAACCGCATCCGATCGAGCACTGAGCCGGTTCCCGGAGGAATATGGAACGATGTCTGGAGGGCCAGATCGCCCGTCAGCATTGGCGACGCTGAATGGCTCGCCAGCCGCAGAAAATCCACAATCCTCCCGCGATCCACGTTGACCATCAGCGCGATATCGTGCCCGCCCGGCTGGGTTTGCCCGTTCTTCAGCGTCATTGCCTTTTGCCTTACAATCTGTCCCGTGACCGTGAAGTGCGATTGCCCGAGCATAGCGTCTACCGGCTGCAGCCAGGTGTCGCCGTTCGTGCCGTCTACGTGGGCGTGGAAGCGCGTGGTCAACGGCACCGCTGTTCCATATTTCTTCAGCCGAAAATCCGGCGTATCCGTCTGCCCGTCGACTTCCAGATCGCGAAGGACGCCGCTGTACTTGCCTGTAGAGCGGAGAATCCCCGCAATGTCTTTGAAAACACCCAGATCCGCGTGGTCAAAACGGTAGCTGCCCGCCACCGGCGTCTCGCCGGGGTCCTCGACCACCCACGGCCCGATCTCCCCCGAAGAGTGAATGATTCCGGCAGGCCGCGGGTTGGTTAGCAATGCCTCGAAGTGCATCGCTCCGCCGGTGTTTACACCAGTCAGCTTGACGTGGCCGATGGCAAACTCAAGCGGCAGCTTCCCGGGCTTGCTCGTCTCCAGCGTCAGGTGCGCATCTTCGCATTCAATGCTGTTCAATTCAATATGCAGAAGCGGCGAGCCCGCCGGTTCTGACACGCTGCCCGGTGAGGAATCCTTCGCAAGGTGCGTGAAATGCGACTTCGGCGGCACGTCCACCTCCAGCCCTTTCAGTTCAACCACCGAAATCCTGATCGGCTTTCCCGGCTTGTAGTGGAGCGGCGCACGAAACCGGAACTCCGCGAGCCGGATCAAGGGCGGCGGAGAACTCGCTTCGCCTGGGACTGTGACTCCCACCACCTCTGACGGCGGCCAGATCTCGAGCCCCTTTCCCTCGGCTCGCAATCCATTTACGAGCGAGACATGAAAGCTTGCGAGCTTGACGCGCGCGTGAAAGTGTTCCTGCAGTTTATCGACGATGAGTTCACGCAGCATGGGCTCGGCCCGGTGCATCATGACGGAAATGGCGACGCCGACTGCTGCGATGACGAGAAGCGAGGCGATGACTAGCCACTTCAAGCGCCTATGCCTGCGCCAGAATCCCGTGCGCTTTCTTGCCACGATCGAGCCTCGCCTCCATTCTCGCAGGCTCGCTTTGCGCCGGAATCGCACGGCCGTGTGTTTTTTTGACGGAATCGGCCCGGGAAACGGAATCGGCAAACGCCTGCTGCGAGAATTAGATGCTCGTTAGCCGTTCCTATCGATTCGGCTGATTCCTTGGTCCCGCCTCCCCTCATGCCGTAGACTTCATATCACGGATGCAAGCGCTGATTGAAAACCTCGTAAAACTTCAGGCTATCGAACTCGACCGCGGCCGCCGCACGCAGGATCTGCGAGCGCTTCCCGCCGAGATTGCGAAGGCACAAGCTGAGCTTGCCGCTGTGGAACGCAAGTCCGCTGATTTTTCGGCGGCGCTGAGCCGCGAAGATTCGTTGCGCACAAAGCTGGATCGGGAGATCGACGCCCATCGCAAGAAGGCGGCGCGCTTTCGCGAGCAACTGGACTCGGTAAACACGCCAGAACAGGCAGCCGCGATCGAGCATGAGATTCAGTTTGAGACTACCGAGGCTGACCGCCTGGAAAACGAGGAGTACGCGAGCCTGGAGCGGACGGAAGCCCACGAAGCCGCGCTGGCCCAGACCCGAGCCCAGGTCGAATCGCTTGCCGATGTGCTTGAAGGGGTCCGCGCCCGCGTGGACGCGCGCCAGAAGGAAATCGCCGCCGAGATGGCTGCTCTCGATTCAGAGCGTGAAGCCGTCCGCGCTGCCATCGATCCGGATTGGGTGGCGCGCTTCGACCGCATCGCCTCCGCGCGGGGCACCGCCGTGGCCCGCGCCGAGAATCAGCAATGCACCGGTTGCCGCATGGGCGTGCGCCCGCAAATGTGGAATCAACTGCGCGAGGGTGAGTTACTCACCTGTGACAGTTGCAACCGCTTCCTCTACTGGGATCCGGCGCTCCAGCCTGTTCCCAAAGAGCCGCAACCTGAGCTGATGCCCGGCTCCGGACGTGCCCCGCGCAAACCCCGACAGGCCGGCGCCTAACGGAATTCGTGAGGCTCTTCCCCGCGCTGGCACCGCTAAACAAAATGGCGAGCGGAGTCTTACGATATAGAGCTGCAACCAATGCCAGCCACGGAAGAAGGTTGTGAGCGGCATTGGCTAACGGCATGTAGATCGCCAGCGTGCGACGACGGAACGACCTCAACATATTTCCGGTAAGCCGCTATCCAGTTTGTGGCAATCGCTGCCTGCGCGACCGACAGATCCAGTTCGTGAGAGCAAACCATCTCGTGCAGCCGCTCTTCCAGTGCATCCTTTACAAGAGCATTCCACTTTGCCGATGAGTAGGGTTCGGGCCAGAGATTTCTGATGTCATCCTTGCCTCCCAGTCCCGGCGTGATCAGGTAATCCACCTCATACTGACCTGCTTGAGCTCCCGATATCCCGTATTCCGCAAATACTCTCTCCCTCTCCGCCGCCGAGACTGCCTTGTTGACCTCTTCATGCGGCAGTGAGCAAACCTGTTCGAGTGAAGCTTGTTGCGCGGCTCCTGGGGTGAGAGCCGGGTTCGGCAGAACGCCGCGATTCGACGACACGAGGGGAAGACCTCCGCCCGTCGCTATGGAATGCCGAAAGGTGAGCACGCACGCGACGACCATCACAGCCGCGAGTGCGGCGACGCCCAATGTGCGGCCGAGGAAACTCCCGGAAATGCGATGAAGGGGAACGAAGCTCGGTCCCTCCTCCGACAACTCGGCCAGGCGTTTACGCAGCGTCGCCCCAGGCCCCGCGATCGACGGCAGCTCGGCCTCGAATGTGTTTCTCTCGGCCTGCGCGACTTCAGCAAGAACGCTCGTCATCTGCGCCGCTCTCGTCCTGCAGCAAGCGCAGGCCTTCATATGCGTCTGTACCCGGCTGGCCCGCGCACCAAGTTCACCATCCGCAGCCAGCAGCAATTCTTCATCGGAAACGTGTTGTTCCTGGTCGCGCATCCTGCTACCTCCGATCCGCGCTGATCAGTTTCCCCAGCGATCGCGCTAGCGACATCGAAACGCTTCCCAGCGAGATTCCCAGCGCTCCCGCAATTTCCCTGTAGCGCAGACCTTCCGCCCGCATCCGCAGACAACTCTGGTCCAAGGCCGGCAACGCCCGGACAACGGCAAGCAGCCGCTGTTGACGCTGCGCCTCCTGGCAGGCATCTTCCGGGCTCAGTCCCGGATCGGGACATTGAACTGCGAAGCCCGCCTCCTCTTCCGTAGCTAATGGCAGCAGCTTGTGGGCGTGGCGCCGTTTAAGTGTCAGATTGTGCGCTACGCGAAAAATCCAGCCGCGTAGATTCCGCCGCGACCGTTCCAACTGCAAATGCCGGAACAGAGAAAGAAACACCTCCTGAATAATCTCTTCTGCATCCGCTACCGGTACGCCGAGTGAAACTGCGTACCGCAGGAGAGGCGTCCGATATTGCTCGAACAGAGTCATGACTTCTGCCTGAATTTCAGCCGCGCCAAGCCGCGCCTCTGGCAATGAAGCCAAAAGCGGCAACTCACAGGCCAGCTCTGCAGGGGGGCGTTGCCCTGATCCCATCATCTGTACATTCGTTTCCTTCTGAAACTGTTCAGCCTTTTTTGCGTCTGAGCGCGCTCGCAAGAAACCCTGAACAGAATCGGGGCGCTAGGAATATCCAGGATGAAGGGGCTTGTCCTGTATCTCCGCTCATTCAAAATAACGTCACAAAACTCAAAAAGCCAGTAATTCCTGAGGTCAAGCCTTTGCGACGATATATCGCCCTGTTAGTTTTAATTGCAATTCCTGTTTTTTCTCAAAGCAACAGCGGCGAATTGCGCCTGACCGTTACCGATCCCTCCGGTCAGGCCGTCCGGGCCCAGGTTCAGCTCGTCAGCGAGGCCAATCAGTATCGCGACAGCTTCACGACAGACAGTCAGGGTAGCCTGGATGCCAGGCGGTTGCCGTATGGGATCTATCAGGTCCAGATTCAGGCGCCAACGTTTGCCCAGGTCTCGGAATCGATCGCTATCCGCTCCGCGCTCCCGGTGGATCGCGCCGTCCAGCTGAAAGTGGCTCCAGTTTCTCAGTCGGTAACCGTCCACGCATCGGGTACGTTGATCGATCCTTATCGCGCAGGGTCGGTGAATCAGTTGGGCTCGCAGACGATTCAAAACCGGTTGACCTCGCTGCCCGGCCGCTCCATCCAGGACCTTGTCAATTCAGAGCCGGGCTGGCTCTACGAAGGGGACGCAGTCCTTCACCCGCGCGGTTCGGAATACCAGACTCAGTTTGTGGTGGACGGTATACCGCTCACCGACAACCGTTCTCCCGGTTTTGGCCCCGAGATCGAAGCCGACGACGTCCAGTCCATGAGCATTTTTACCGCCGGTATTCCCGCCGAGTACGGCCTCAAGCTGGGTGGCGTCGTGGTGGTGAATACGGTCAGAAATGAGGTGCCTGGATTTCACGGCCAACTCACCCTTTTCGGCGGCTCCTATGCCACGGGCGGCATTGATACCCAGGACCAATACACATGGAAGGGGAATACGCTTGGCGTAAGCGCCTCAGGAGAGATGACGGACCACTATCTCAACCCGGTCGTCCCTGAGAATTACACCAACAACGGCACCGTAGGCAATTTTTCGCTCAGCTACGAGCGCCAGTTCACGCCCGAAGACCGTCTCACGATGATCGTCCGCCACGAACTTGCGCGGTACGCGATCCCCAACGAACTGGTGCAGCAGAACGGAGACTATCTGCCGAACGCAGATAACGACACTGGCTGCCCGCCGGTTCCCGCCAGCCAGGAGCCAGACGATTGCGTTTTCGTTCCTGGGGGGCAGCTCCAGACCAGCGGCAACTTTGAAACCATGGGGAGCGTCTCCTACCAGCATATTTTTTCTGCCGATGCACTCGGCGAGCTGGGAGGAATGGCTCGTGATAACCAGAGCGACTTTTCTTCCAACCCATCTTCCTGGCCCGTCATTGCAACCCAGCGCAACGACTTCAAAGAGATCTTTTTCAACGGCAGCGTCTCCATTGATCATCGCAACCAGGAATGGAAGGCAGGTGTCGAATCCGACTCCAAGTTCCTGAACGAAGCCTTTAGCTACATGATCCCCGATTGTGCCGATCCGTCAGATCCGCAATGCCCGATCAATCTCGGGATCCTTGACGCCGCTGCAACAACCTTTGCCTTTACCGCCAGCCGTCCGGATCTGGAACAATCGGCCTATTTGCAAGACGCCATCCAGCTTGGCCATTGGTCAATCGATGCGGGGCTCCGTTGGGATCACTACCAGCTCCTGGTGAACGAGAATGCGGTGAGTCCTCGTGTCGCTGTCTCGCGCTACTTTCCCTCTGCCGGGGTGAAAGTCCACGGCTCCTACGACCGGATTTTCCAGACGCCATCCTTCGAAAACATCCTCTTGTCCAGCTCTCCCGCTGCGGAGGCCCTCGATACCAGCGTCTCCGCGGTGCAGCTGCCGGTCCAGCCTTCTCACGGAAGCTATTACGAGCTCGGAGCCACAAAAGCACTCTTCGGCAAACTGCGCCTTGATACGAACATGTTCCGCCGCGACGTGAACAATTACGCCGATGACTCTCAGGTTTTGAGTACGGGAATTAGCTTCCCCATCGCATTCAGGAAAGCAATTCTCTATGGCGCAGAGGGCAAGCTGGAAGTTGAACAATGGGGGCGGTTCTCAGGATTCGCCAGTTACTCATACATCGTGGGGAATGCCTGGTACCCCGTGACAGGCGGCCTGTTCCTCGGAAATGACGCCGCGGGCGCGACGACGCAGCTCACGGGACATTTCCCCGATTCCCAGGACCAGCGAAACACGGTACGCGACCGCATCCGCTATCAGGTTGCCCCGCGCCTTTGGTTTGCAGTGGGAAGCGATTACAACAGCGGATTGCCGTTCCAGGCCGATCTGACCCCGCAGCAATACGCCACAGAGTACGGTCAAGTGGTGATTAGCCATCTCAACTTCGATCGCGGTCGCGTCCATCCATACTTCACGCAAAATGCTTCCGTGAACGCCGAACTCTACCATCGGGAGAAGCTCTCGGTACGCTTGCAGGCCGACGGAGAAAACCTAGGCAATACGCTTGAATTGCTCGATTTTGGCGGCTTATTTTCGGGCAACGCCATCGGCCCGTCCAGGAACGTCATGTTGCGGCTCACCACCACTTTCTAGTTTCAATCTCGATACAACCTGGTGTGCTGCCCCTGAAATTCGAGCCATGGCTAAAGCTGTCATCCTTGTATCTCTAAAGGAGGAACAGTTTCGGTGAAACTGTTGGAGTGGGGGAGTCGAGGCATCGGCTCCCCCGCGGGCGGACGGCTCCCGTTCATCCTGCGGTCTCAACGACCGACGCTCAGCACAGGCGACCGCTGCCCAAGTCACGTACGACCGAACAGTCGCACGATCTCAGTCGAACATACAAGGCAGGTTACCGTGACACGGATTATTTGTGGAGTGGATATTGGTTCATCTTCTTTAGCCGCGCGCATCGGACAGGACGGCGTCGCGGCCAGCTTCGCCAACAGCCCGGAAGGCATCGCAGAGTTGGCTGCCTTCTGTGAGACCCATCAAGTTGCACTGGTCGCCATGGAAGCCACCGGCGGCTACGAACAGCGGGCCTTTGCGCAACTGTCCGAACACGGTCTGCCGGTGGCGGTAGTCAACCCGCGCGCCGTGCGCCAGTTCGCGCAGAGCATGGGTTGGCTGGAGAAGACCGACGCGATCGATGCCGGCATGATCGCCTGGTACGCACAGACAAAGAAGTCTCAGCCGCAATGCCTGGCCCCGCCGACCCAGCTCGAGTTGCGTGCCCGCGTCACGCGTCTGCGCCAGCTCACCGAGGTTCGCACCGCGCAGCTGAACCAGCAACGTCTGGTCACCAATCCCGCGATTCAGAACAGCTTCCGCGCGATACTCAAGTTCCTCGCCGAGCAGATCGAAGAACTCCAGCAGGCCATCGCTGCGCTGATCCAAGCCGACCCCTTGTGGCGCGAACTGAATCAGGCCTTCCGCACCATCAAGGGCGTCGCCGATCGCACCGTGGCCCGCATCATGGCCGAGATGCCGGAGATCGGCACGCTCTCCAACAAGACCATCTCCAAACTTGCAGGACTGGCGCCTCTGGCCAACGACTCAGGCAAACATCAGGGCAAACGCGCGGTGCGAGGAGGCCGCGCCACAGTCCGAGACATCCTGTTCCTGGTGGGCAGCGTGGTCGCTCGTTACGAGCCCGACTTCACCGCCTTCCAGCAGCGCCTGCGCGCCGCCGGCAAGCCACCCAAAGTCGTTCGCATCGCCGTGGCCCACAAGTTGCTCGTCCGCCTCAACGCCAAAGCCCGCGAGGTTCGCCAACAGGGCGTGCCCTCACAACTGAGAAGGTTAGCTAGTCAGCAGCCGTAGTCGAGATTGTGGGAAAGAGGAAAACGGCACCATCGTTTTCCGCTTTTCCATCAACCCGCCCTTGACAATCCAGACAGTCGCTGAGCGAAGCTTGCCGCTTTTTGCGGAAAACGGAGGCGAAGGATCTGCGGTTGCTCCTTGCGAATTCTGCCATGAGCTTCTGGGTCACCTCACTAGGCCCTGGGAGAGAAACTGCGTTCAACTCTGCTGACCCATCGAGCGGCCGCATCGAAAGCGCTTAAGTGCCGCGTAGCTTCGTACGCTTGCCCTGCTACCCTTTTCATGGAGGCGATTTTCAAGGAGTGTCTGCCATGCAACGGATTTGCGTCGATATGGACGAGGTCATGGCCGACACGCTCTCCGAGCACATTCGCCGTTACAACCAGACCTTCGACGAGACTGTAACGCCGGACGATCTTGCCGGAAAGGGCCTGTGGGAGATTACTCCGCTCGACCGCCAGGCGCAGCTCCGCGCTTTTCTCGACGCCGAAGACTTCTTCGAGGACCTGCCGCTGATGCCCGACGCGCAACCGGTCCTCAACGATCTTTCCGCGCGCTTTGAGATTTTCATCGCCACGCAAGCCATGGCCGTACCCAACTCGCTGGGGCCAAAGTACCGCTGGCTGCAGCGCCACTTTCCTTTCATCCCGCCCACGCACTACGTGTTCTGCGGTGACAAGAGAATCCTCCGTGCCGACTACCTGATCGACGACCAGCCGAAGAATCTCTTGCGCTTTGAAGGCCAGGGCCTGCTCTATACCGCGCCTCATAATTTGAGCGCGACCGGCTTCGTGCGCGTGAACAACTGGGGCGAAGTGGCAGGATACTTCGCCGCCGTTCTCGCTCAGAGCTGAATGTTCAAACCGTCAGGCAAGTGCATCTAAACCCGTATGGCTTCATATTTGCGTCTTTCAAATGAAGAAAATGCAGCACATGGTGTCGCCGAACGGCTTCCCCGGCAGGAGTTGTCGCTAGATCAAAAGGCCGCGGGTCAGGATCAGTTAGCATTAAAGATGAAAGTGGATCATCGCCCGCCTCTCACACCACACATCACACGCCGCCGCTTCCTTGCTGCAGGGGCGTGCGCCGGAGTTGCACTGGCCGTCTATTCAGGCGAGATTGAGCGCCATTGGATCCAGATTTCGCATCGAGACGTGTTCGTTCCTGGCCTTTCCGAGGCGTTTGACGGTTTCCGCATCGCGCAGCTTAGCGACATTCATCTCGACGAATTCACTGAGCCGTTCTTTGTCCGCGATGCAGTCAATCGTGTGAACAGCCTGAATCCGGATATGGTCATTCTCACCGGCGATTACGTCACGTACGGGTCTTTTTCAAACACCTTTGCGCAGGGTTCCGAATGGCAGTGCGCAAACCTGCTCAAAGAGCTCAAATGCCCGCTGCGCAATGCCGCTCTCGGAAACCACGACATTCGAGTCGGACGTGAAAAGGTGACTGAGGCGCTCACCTCCAACGGTATCCCTGTGCTCGACAATGCTTATCTCCCGATCGAACGCAACGGGAGCAGGTTCTGGCTCAGCGCGGTAGACGATCCAGTCGAAGGCGTTCCTGAACCTGACAAGGCCATCCCCGAATCCATACGTTTCATTGCCAACGAGCCCATCGTCCTGCTTTGCCATGCGCCCGATTGGGCGAACAATCTCTTCCACCATCCCGCGGGACCAGCGGTCAGCCTCATGTTTTCCGGCCACACTCATGGCGGCCAGATTCGCTTCCCCATCGTTGGCCCCCTCTATCTTCCCCCCTTCGGTCGAAGGTATGTCGAGGGCTGGTTCCGTTTGAATAATCTTCTGTTTCACGTCAATCGCGGTCTCGGCACAGTCGGCCTTCCGTTCCGTCTCGATTGCCCGCCCGAGATCAGCCTGATTACATTGCATCCCGCCCAGGGCCGGCAGGGCGCCTGAAGGTCATATTCCCGCAATCGTCATGCCATCGATTCTCAAAGTGGGCGAGGCCACCGAGCCGCGAAAAACCAGGTCGCTGCCGATGGCGGTCACGCCGCGCAACATCTCCGCGAGGTTGCCGGCGATCGTGATCTCTTCAACGGCGTGGGTGAGTTGGCCGTTCTCAATCCACAAGCCGGTTGCGCCGCGCGAGTAGTCGCCCGTCACCAGATTTGTGCCGAACCCCATCAGGCTTGTCACGTACAGTCCCGCCGAAACGCTGCCGATGATCTGCTCAGGGGCGAGCTTCCCCGGCACAAGAAAGAGATTGCCGCAGCCGGTCCCCGGCGCGCCTGCCAATCCGCGCGCCGCATTGTGGGTGGACTTCATACCCAGCTTGCGCGCCGTGTAGGTGTTGAGCAGGTAGTTGCGCAGGATGCCATTCTCCACGACAACGGTGCGGCGCGACGGCAGGCCTTCATCGTCGAATGGCGAAGTGCCGAAGCCTCCCACGCCTGCAGGCAGCAGCATGGTGCCGTCATCGAGGATGGTCAGTTCGGACGCGGCGATGGTTTCGTTGAGCCGTCCGGCAAGAAACGATGCGCCGCGCCAGATGGCATCACCCGACGCGGCATCGAAGACCGAGCCAATCAGCGTCCGTGCTGTCTCGGGTGCAAAAACGATGGGCGCCTGCTGCGTAGGTACCCGTCGGGCTCCCAGCCGGCGTAGCGTGCGTCTGGCCGCTTCCGCGCCCACAGCTTCAGGCGATTCCAGATCGCCCATCCGCCGGGCGCTCGACCACCATCCGTCGCGCTGCATTTTGCCATCAGCGTCTTTGGCCAACGGCGCCGCCGCAACGCCTGCGTAGCTGGTGCGGTAGCTGCCAACAAATCCACGCGAATTGGCCAGCGCCTTCGATCCTGTCGCGGCGTTGAAGCTGCCTCCATCGGAGTTCGAGATGCGCGCATCGGCAGCCAGAGCCGCCGCCTCGGCCCGTCGCGCCCAATCAATGCGCTCCGGCCCAGGAAGCGAATACACATCGTCAAAGAAAAGGTGCAGATCGGTCGCGATCGAGCCGAACTCATCTGCCTCCGGCAGGCCGGCGAATGGATCCTCTTCCGTAAACTTCACCAGCGCTAATGCTCCATCCACGAGCTGGCGAATCCCTTCAGCGGTCAGGTCGCTGGTGGAGGCCGATGCCGAGCGATTGCCGAGGAAAACGCGTAACCCCAGGCCGCGCGAGCCCGATTCCTTCAGCGTCTCCACCTCGCCCATGCGGACGTTGACGCTGAACTCGTCGCCTTCGCGCGCCGCAGCTTCCGCGTCGCTGGCGCCTGCCTTCAAAGCCAGCGCGACGACGTCGGCAACAAGAGATTGGAGATCTAAAGCGGCTTCGGTTGTTGGGCCGTCATTGCGCTGTGCGGCGGTGTCGGGCATGGTTCCAAGCTATCAAATGCGGCGGTGATCCCGGTTGCATGGTCATGGCTCATTCTGCGCAGAATGTCGCCAACTCGCCGGAACCTTGCGACGAAACCTGTTCCGGTTTCAATATTCCACTGGCGCCGGCCCGGTCGAAAGGATTACTAAATGGCAACTTCCGGGTAGACAGTAATACAGGCCTTTACCCCGTTCTCTGGCGCGGCGCGCCTCTTGGGCACCGTTCATTGGCGCGAAGCCCGCTATGGAAACCCATCCTTTTGACCTGTGTCAAACTTGTAGCGACCGTTGTTTCAGGAGAGTCTTGTGCCTAAAGTGAGGAACTGTTTTTTTATCTTGATTGCATTGTTCATACTTTCTCTGAAAACGTCCGCAGAGACGGATTCCTCGCCACACGAGGTTCAATTTGTGACCGTCGAGGAGGGTGTTCAGCTTGAAGTACTGGATTGGGGCGGCTCCGGCAGGCCCCTCATCTTCCTGGCTGGCGCCGGAGACACTGCCCATCGCTTCGACGGCTTCGCTCCACAGTTCACAGCCCATCATCATGTATACGGGATCACGCGGAGAGGAACAGGCGCATCCAGCAAACCCGCGCCGGCCAACGGCAATTACTCGGCGGATCATTTAGGGGATGACGTGCTTGCGGTGATGAAAGCGCTTCATATCGACCGCCCCGTGCTCGTTGGACATTCCATTGCGGGTCAGGAACTAAGTTCCATTGGCAGCCGCTTTCCCGAGAAAGTCTCCGGGCTCATCTATCTCGACGCTGCGACCGGCTTCGCTTTCTACGATCCCGCGCACCCGCCAATAGAAATCGAGATGAACGACATCAAGAAACGCATTGATGAGATTGAAGCGGGTGGGGTAGATGAGCAGAAGAAGCTATTAGAACTCGAGGGCGCCGTCGCAAGGTTCGAGGCCGTTCTTCATCAGAGCAACTTGGCAGCGGCGAATATGCCCCCGTTGCCGCCGCGCTCGCCAATCGGAGCCGCGATGAATTTTGGGATGCAGAAGTATACGAGTATCCCTGTTCCCGCTCTCGCCATCTACGCATGCCCGCACAACTGGGACCGTTTGCCTGATGACGGGGCAGGACGGAAGGCTGCTCTGATCGCGGACGATAAAGCACGCTGCGCCGCCTGGGCCGATAACTTCAAGCACGGAGTACCAAGTGCGCGCATCGTCATGATCCCGAACGCCGATCATTACGTATACCTCAGCAATGAAGTTCAGGTTGTCACCGAGATGAACTCATTCCTCGCCAGCCTTCATTGAGTGAGGCGTAAGCAAACTTCGTAAGTAGTCCCTCGAAGTTAGCGACTGTTGAAGAATCCGCCATTTGCTTAGAAACTGGGTTACCAGCACGCCCTCTGGCAGGGTCACGAGTGCATTGTCGCCGATCCGTCAGTTACTTTCTTGTTATTTCAGCGCTAACAGCAACATTCAGACATGTCCGGCGAATTTTGTCTCTTGCCCGGAAAATGGAACGAGCGATCTTCATCGCGTAGCTTTCTGGCCACGATCCGATGCGAAGTCAGGTTAGCGAAGGAAAGGCGTTCTACGCGGTCAGCCGTTCGAGCTGTTCTGGCTTGACGATGGTCAGGCTGGTGCCCTTGATGGTGATCCACTGATCGCGGCGGAACTGATTCAGCAGCCGGGTAACCGTTTCGCGCGAGGTGCCGGCCATGTTGGCAATCTCCTCGTGCGTCAGCGCCATCGTAAAGCGGATCTCCGGCTTGCCGTTGGCTGCATCGTGTCCCCAATCCAGCAGCAGGCGCGCCAATCGCCCTGCCGCGGAACCGGAAAGCGCCAATCTCTTGGCGTCGTGGAACACCGTGAGGTATTCGCCCGACAGTGCCTGCGCCGCGTGCATCGATGCGATGCCGTGCCGGCCCAGGAATTCGACGAACTCCTGTTTGCGCACGGTTTTTACCTGGCAGGGCTCGATGGCTTCCGCCGTCACCTCGTGGGGGACGTTAGCCAGCACGGCGCTGAGGCCCATCACATCGCCCGGCCCGGCAATCTTCAGAATCATGGTCTTGCCGTCGCGCGAGGTGGACGAGATCTTTACCTGCCCGAAGCAGATGACGAAGACGTTGCGCGCCGGATCGCCTTCTGAGAACAGCTTGGCCCCGCGGGCATGGCTCATCATGATCCCGATCTGGTCATAATCGGTCAGCGCCTCCGGTGTGAGATTGCAGAACATCCGCAGATGGCGATGCTCGCAATTGAGGCAATCTTCCGGAGGGTGATGGGAATGGATTACAGCCATACTTCAACCATTGGGGCTAAACGTTAAGAAAAGTATAGCGCAAATCCCCATCTCGCATCGCGAACCCTCTGGCCCGGGCGTTTTTGTCCTGAAATATCCTCAATCCTCAAACCCAGGGCGCGGCTAGGTTTCTAACCCTGATGCACACCGTTGCTGCGCCGACGTGCCGGCATCACCCGCGTCATGCAGCAGGTAACATAGGCGCGAGAGACCTCACGCGCCAATTCTTCAAGAAGACGCATGCGCAGCGGCGGGTAGCTCTCAAACGCCTGATGAAGCGCTTCGATCGGCAGCTCCAGCAGCGTACCCGGAGTGACCGCAGTCAGAGTGTAGGTGTGGATTCCGTTTCCCAGGGCCGCGGCCAGTTCTACGAGGTCTCCGGGGCGCGTCGATCCCAGAGTCACCCGCATCTCAAGCCGTTCCGCCTTGCGTACGAAATCACCTGATACCACGACGTAGAGCCCATGGCACGGCCCGTGCTGCCGAAAGACCACATGTCCGGTGTCGCAATCGACACTCCGCGAAGCATTCGTCAGCAGCTTTCCAGCTTCCAGTGGGCACTCCAACAACTCGGCGAGCGGATGCGCCGCTACGGCCGCGAATCGCTTAAAGGGAGTGTCGGGTTGCGCGGTCTTGTCTCCCATGTGTATGGCCTCGTGACTGCCTCTGCAATTTCTCGCTCTTCTTGTTGTGTCCTCGTTATGAATCCGGCCAACGCGTCGCACGAACGTGTGGCGAACCGCGTTTCGCAAGCGGCCGCATGCCCCACCCCCCTGACATTCCGATTTGCAATTGAATTTGGTCGGACAAAACGGTGCGGTTTCTCCTTTCGCCCGCCCGTCGTCCCCTTTTTTGAAGCGAATTGGCCCTGCGCGAGGCGATTGCCTCTCGATTACGCGGTGACCATAGGAACAGCCACCTCGCGCTCCGATTCAACGCGCTCATTGTTCGGCGGAACACAAAGAACCGGCACCCGCGAGGCGGATAACAGGGCAAACGCGGTGCCATGCGGACCAGGCATCCCGCTCGCGCGTTTCACCCCCGCAACAAGGATGCAAGGGTGCTTCTCAGCAATTGCTTCAGCAATGGCATCGGCTGGGCTTCCGTCCTTCACCAGGCAATGCACCGGCGCGGTACCTTGCAGCCGGATCCCAAAGTCTTCCAGACTGGCTGCGCACGGATTCGCCGAAGCTGCTTCGCCGGGGGTACGCACGTGCAGCACAAAGAGTGGCCGATCAAAGGTTTCAGCCAGCGAATACGCCGTCGCTGCGGCAGCTGCAGTGGCATCGTTCCGATCCATCGCCAGCAACACAGGCCCGCCGGGCGTGGGCCTATTCGGTCCGGCATTCCAGTCTGCAGCCACGGCCAGCACCGGGCATGGCGCGAGCCGCACCAGTTGTTCGGCAATGGCCCCAACCACCACCGGCCCAGCGCCTTCCATGCCCTTCGTCCCAATCACGATCAGCCCGGCCTTGTATTGCCGCGCCACGTCCACCAGCATCTCGGCCACCGCGCCTTGGCGAACCTCGGAGTGGTTGTGAATCCCCTCCCGCAGCAGTCCGGCCGCCAACTTGTCGAGCGCCCTGCGCGCCCTTTCGGTCAGGTGGTTCACAACCGCACCGGGAAGCGCGTCCAGTGCGGCGTACTCCATCGGATCAAGTCCGTGGGCCAGTACGATTCGCGCTCCGTAGCTCACGGCGAGCTTGCGAGCATATTCCAGAGCCGCCTCCGCTTGGCCCTCGAGGTCAGTCGCGACCACGATGGTCTTCAAGCCTTGTTCAAAGCCCATGGTGCACTCCCCGCTGCGATCCTTCCGCAGACGTCCCTTGGAAATTGATTGTGCGCTTTGAGAGCGAAGCGAAGCAGTGACCTCATTCACCCCCCCATGTGATTCGAGTCACAACCGGCAAGATCCTGATTCCGTTGAGGAACTAGGAATGTTTCATGTTCCGGTCAATTGCTCGTTGCGGGAGCATTTCTTGGCGATTTCCGCTGGACCGAGGCCGCCCCAAGCTGACCGGCGTGGGATTCCTTTTTGGCGGTGAACATTTTCAGCGATGTTGGCGCCGCCAGGTCGTCCGATACCAAACCGGTGGTCACCCTTCAGTCGAAGCGGATCACGGCTCCCGACAAGAAAATCCAGCGCCAGCCCTTCGCCCACAACGTGATAGTTCTCAGGGAATACCGGAGTTGCGGCGGCGGCATATTCTGCCGCAATTCAGCACAAATGCTGCACGGAAACACCTGCCAAGCTCTGTACACCGAACGGCCAAATGCGTTACCGTTGGCGCGTCATGAAAAAGGTCACGAATCGCCCTCGTTTTCCGCTTTTATCTATCGCCCTGGCAGCAATTACGCTCTGGCTCGGCAATCTTTCCACCGCAGCGCAGGCGCCCGCACCCGACTCACCTGCAATCGAAGAACAAGCCCACGCCATGCTCGCCAAACTTACCCTGGAACAAAAGATCGAATTGCTCGGCGGCATCGACAGCATGTTCACTCGCCCGATGCCGGTGATCGATCTGCCCAGCTTCAAAATGTCCGACGCTTCGGTTGGCGTGCGCACCTGGGGTCCGACAACGGCCTATGCCGGTGGAGTCGCTCTGGCTGGAAGTTGGGATCCCGATCTCGCGCGCAAAATCGGCGAAAGCCTGGGCCGCGATGCCCGCGCCCGCAGCGTGAACTTCCTTCTCGGCCCCGGCGTCAACATCTCCCGCTCACCCGTCAACGGGCGCAACTTCGAATACCTGTCTGAAGATCCGTTTTTGAACGCAACGCTCGTCGTGCCCTTCATCGAGGGCGTGCAATCGCAGGGAGTCGTCGCCACCGTCAAGCACTACGACCTCAACAACTCCGAGTACAACCGGCACAACATCGATGCCGAAGTAGACGAGCGCACCATGCGCGAAATCTACCTCCCGGCGTTTGAGGCGGCCGTCACCAAGGCGCACGTCGATGCCGTGATGGATTCCTACAACCTCGTCAACGGAGCCCATTCCACGCAGAATGATTTCCTCAACGTCAAGGTGCTCAAAGGCGAGTGGGGATTCCAGGGCGTTCTCATGTCCGACTGGGACGCAACCTACGACGGTGTCGCTGCCTGCAACAACGGACTCGATCTCGAAATGCCCAGTCCGAAGTTCATGAACGCGAAAAACCTCATGCCTGCTGTGCAAAGCGGCTCGGTGAAAGAGGCGACCATCGACGACCACGTTCTGCGTCTCTTCCGCACCGAGCTGCGCTACGGTTTTACTACGCGTCCTCAATTCGATCCCGCGGACTCAACCTACTCCGTGGCCGACCGCGCTGTTGCGTTGCAGGGAGCTCTTGAAAGCATTACCCTCCTCAAAAACGAGGGCCATCTGCTGCCGCTCGATCCGGCGAAAGTGAAAAATATCGCCATCATCGGTCCTGACGCCTGGCCCGCAGTCCCCGGCGGCGGCGGTTCCTCCCATGCACAAGCCTTCGAGCCGGTCAGCATTCTTACCGGCATCGCCAACTTGCTCGGACCGGATGCGCATGTCTTCTACAGCGCAGGAATGCCCGACTCGCCGGATCAGAAGAAGGCTGTCGAGCAGGCTGACGTGGCGGTTGTCGCTGTGGGCTTCGATCAGAAAACGGAAGGCGAAGGGCATGATCGCACGTTTACCTTGCCGCCCGGCCAGGATGCCCTGATCGAGGAAGCAGTAGCAGCCAATCCGCACACCATCGTGCTTCTCACTGCGGGCGGCGGTGTCGATACCAGCCGCTGGCTCGACAAGGTTCCCGTCTTCATGCAGCTCTGGTATCCCGGCCAGGAGGGCGGCTCGGCGGTCGCGCAAATCCTGTTCGGAAAACACGATCCGGAAGGCAAATTGCCCGTCACCTTTGACCGCAGCTGGGAGTCGAATCCATCTTTCAGCTGGTACAACGGCGACCCCAAAGACAACACGATCCTGCATACTATCGGCGCGGACGGCCAGCCCAAGGACTACACCATCGAGCACGTGAAATACGGCGACAAGCTGATGGTCGGCTATCGTTACTGGACCACCACCGGCAAGAAGCCGCTCTTCCCGTTCGGCTTCGGCTTGAGCTACACGACGTTCAAGTTCTCGAATCTGGTTGTGCCCGCCACAGCGAAATCCGGTTCCACCGTCCCAGTCAGCTTCGATGTGACCAACTCCGGCAGCGTGGCTGGAGCGGAAGTGGCGCAACTCTACGTCTCCGATCCATCGGCCCAGGTCGACCGGCCTGAGCGCGAATTAAAGGGCTTTGAAAAAGTTCGACTCGCGCCTGGCGCAACGCAACACGTGACTCTGTCACTCGATGCGCGCGCCTTCAGCTTCTGGGATGAGTCCGCGCACAAATGGATCATCGATCCCGGCAAGTTTGTGATTCGCGTCGGCGACTCCAGTGAGCACACGCCGCTCGATGCCGCCATCGATCTGCATTGATCGTTCGTTTACCTAAACCATTTCTGAAGAAAAGGAGATTCCATCCATGTTCAGACGTTGCTTCCCCATGTTTGCCTTCGTTGCGCTCTTGTTCGCGTTCACTGCGCCGTCGCGAGGCCAATCCACGCCGCCACCGCAATGGGTAGGAACCTGGGCCACATCTCCGATGGTTGCCGAGGGCTTCAACCTTCGCATGCTCGAGGGCGTGACGCTGCGCGAGATTGCGCACATCTCCGTCGGAGGGCAGCAGGTCCGCATCCGCTTCACCAACGAGTTCGGGCTTGATCCTCTCACTGTCAGCGACGCACATGTTGCGTTAAGCGCAGGCGGCGGAGCCATTCAGCCTGGCAGCGATCACGCGATTACATTTGGCGGCGCAACCTCAGTGAATATTCCTCCCGGCGCTGCAATGTTCTCTGACCCAGTGTCGATCGAAATCGCTCCCCTCGCCGACGTAGCAGTTAGTTTCTACCTTCCGCCGCAGATCATGCGCGCCGAAACGTTTCACGCCTTCGCCGACCAGGATAACTATGTGGTCGAAGGCGATTCGCCGGCCGCGCAACAACTGGCCAACGCCACGACCTTCACCTCCTGGTACTTTTTTGACGGCATCGATGTCCACGAGGGCCAGGGTTCGTTCGCCATCGTCGCGCTTGGCGACTCCATCACCGACGGCGCGCACTCCACGCTCAATGCCAATCGCCGCTGGCCCGACGTTCTCGCTGACCGGCTGATTAATAGACCGACGAATAACATCTCGGTCCTGAATGAGGGCATCGGCGGCAACCGCGTGCTGAACGAGGGAGCCGGTCCGAGCGCGCTCTCGCGCGTCGATCGCGATGTGCTGGCGCAAAGCGATGTGCGCTATCTCGTGATTCTCGAAAGCATCAACGACATCGGGCGTCTCGCGCACGTCCAGGTGCCGTGGGACGACGTGACCGCGGCTCAGCTTGAGCACGGCCTCACACAGATCGTCGATGCTGCGCATGAGCACGGCATCAAGGTCATCGGCGCAACCCTGACTCCGTATGGCGGAGCGAATTATTACTCCGATAAGGGCGAGCAGGTGCGCGAAGCCGTGAATGACTGGATTCGCTCGAGCGGCACGTTCGACGGCGTTTTCGATTTCGATAAGGCGACGCAGGATCCGCAGAACCCCACGCACTTCAACCCGGCGTACGACTCCGGCGATCATCTGCATCCCAACGACGCAGGCTATAAGGCGATGGGTGACAGCATTGATCTCTCGGCCTTCAGCAAATGAACGGTATCCCGGTAGGCTGTGGCTCGTGCTGTGCCGCTCGCGGCTGCGGGCCGCACCAGCGGCTTCAGTTTATCCGTTCTGCGCGAGAAGCATGTTCTCAGCGGCTGCCGGCGATTGATGGGCCGATAGCTCCTTGAATCGCGACTTCACATCGTCTTCCTGTTCCGAGATCGACTTGAAGATCAGCGCGTGTCCCTGGATGTGCACGTGCGTCTCCGTAATAGACCACTCGCCGCCGCCCACCTGGCGCCGTTCGACATCGAAGCTGCCTCCGGACTGCAGACTACCCAGCAGCCCGCCCCAGAATTTGACGTCGTGGATCATGCGGCCCTTCAAGCTCACGATGCGATGCTGCGAGTTGTCGACTGCCATCTCACCGGCCATGGCTGCGAAGACGCGCGACTCCCACGTAGGCGGGTTGAAGTTCGGATCGGGCCTGAAGCGCAAAATCGTGTCGTTTCCCCGCTCACCGGCCTTCGTCCACACAAACGCCTTCGGCAACATGCTGAGCATTTGCGTTGCCTGCCGGTCGTCATGCTGACCGGACTTACGCTGCTTCGCCTGCGCCGAGGAATCGCCGATGTAGGCGTTGATGCTCTGGCGTTGCTGCGCTTTTGAGAAAGTGACTCTATTTTTCTCAATCACGCGCTTGAGGTCTCCGATGTCGGTGTCTGCGACCCACTGCTTTATGTCCATGCCCGGTTTGTTGTCCACCTCGTAGTAGAGCCAGTGCGTGTGATCGGACGCGTCGGCTGCCAGCTCTGTCCGCACCGCCTTCTGCACAATCTGTTTTGCATCCTGGCTGCTTGCGGGCACACAGGCCCCCAGCAGGACTATGCCTGCGAGCAACACCCACCAGACCATGAATTGCCCTCCTCAACGCGGCCGGCCAACGTAAGAAGCCAACCAATGCGCCACCTACGGTTTAGATGCAATTCGCAGGACGTGCGTGAGAGCCGCACGCTATCATCGGCCTATGAAGCGCGTTCTTCTTTCCTGGAGCAGCGGCAAAGACGGCGCCTGGAGTCTACACGTCCTCCGCCGCGATCCGACTATCGAGATCTGCGGTTTGCTCACCACACTCAACACGCAGTTCGATCGCGTGGCCATGCACGGTGTGCGCCGCACAGTTCTCGAAGCCCAGGCCGCCGCCGCTGGATTACCTTTGTGGATTGTTCCGCTGCCGTGGCCCTGCCCGAACGAGGTCTATGAGCAGCGCATGGCCGAGGCGTGCCAACGCGCCATCAACGAGCGCATCGACGCAGTGGCCTTCGGCGATTTGTTTCTTGAAGATGTCCGCGCTTATCGCGTCAGGCAGCTCGCGCCGACGGGCCTCGAGCCGCTCTTTCCGCTGTGGCAGATTCCGACCGACGCGCTCGCACGCGAGATGATCGCAGGCGGCCTGCGCGCTCGCATCTCCTGCGTCGACACAAAACAGATCGCGGCCGGCTTCGCGGGCCGCGAATTCGATGAAGATTTATTGCGCGAACTTCCCCCGGCTGCGGATCCATGCGGCGAACGCGGTGAATTTCACACCTGCGTGTATGCAGGGCCGATGTTCTCGGCGCCGTTGCCGATTGAAACCGGAGAGATTGTCACGCGCGATGGGTTCACGTTTACAGACTTTCTGCTTACGACGTATAATCTCATCCCAGTGACGACCGCAGTGGACTACGACAATCTTCATTTTGAAAAAGCCCCGATCGCGGAAGCGATAATCGCGCTCGACGTCGCACCGGCGCTGGATGATGGCCAGATGGCCCGGCTGATGTCCGATTAGAGACTATCAAAAGCGATTATCCTGATTCGGAACCGCTGGGACAGGTTCAATTCCAAATTGGCTTCCAGATCGGACCGAAGACGGATCACATGGCTACGCAACAGCCAATCCTTCAAGATGCATTGTTTGGACGGAAACACATTAGTGCCGATAAAAGACAGCTCGCCGTGTTTCGACGCAATGGCTTCAGTTTCAGCCGCCTACCACCTTATGAACGTTGGCAAAGTTTTCGAGACGAAGCCAAACGTCTTTGGAAGATTTATAGAGATGTTGCTAGCGAACAGCTGATCACTCGCTGGGGGCTACGATATATCAACCGCATTGATATTCCGCTCAAAACCCCGTTAGAGAATTATCTAACTATCTACCCAGAACTACCTCCTAACGCGGACGGGTCATTGCGCTCAATAAATTCTTCTTATATGCGTGTAGATGGTATCGTAGAAGAGATACCGAGCGGCCGATTAGTGATCCAACAGGCGTCACTGCCTCCCGGGAAGGGGGATTTCGCAACCCTATCACTTGATTTCGATATAAGCGTTGCCTTGATGCCGGGGTGCCGCAATTGGCGGTCGGGTAGTTCAAAGTTAGAACGTGTGCTCGTTCATTTTGCGACCTAGTCTTCGTTGCCCCTCCCGATCCAGCCTCTGCTTTGACCGAGCCTCCAGCTTCTCCAAGGCAAGGGCCACGATAACAGAGGAAGCAATGCAAATGCAGGCGACGAAAGAAAAGGCCAAGAAACTGCCGTGCTGCATCTTCGGGAGATAAACATATCGATCGTGAAGCTTGTCGAATTCGGCGATTGCGCTGCCGGAGGCGACGTCGCGGACCGTGGGGCAGGTGTCCCAGAAATAAACTTCCAAGCCGAGCATGATTGCGAAGCTCACCACGCCGGCTATAAGAAGCCCCTTTGATGCTGACCTTAGCTTTTCGCGATGATCCAATTCGTCCGTCACGCTTGAGCCTCTTTTGAGCAGCCTTGTACTTGCGCGTTCTCGTTCTCTTTGTCCCTCATTTCCCTAGTTTTCGAGCGTTTTCAGCGCCGGATACACTTTTCTCCACTTCGCGTAGCCGGCCTTGTAAGTTTCCAGATCGGCTGCATCCGGCTCGATGCGTTCGGCGACCTTGATTGCGTGAGCACACGCCTCGTCGAGATCTTTCCAGTGTCCTGCTCCCACGCCGGCCATCAGTGCGCAGCCAAACGCGCCGCCTTCTTCGGCGGTGAGCACTTCCACGGCCTGCCCGTAGATTCCCGCCTGAATCTTCCGCCACAGAGTGCCCCGCGCCCCGCCGCCGCCCAGCCGGATGGCAGTGATCGGAATCCCCAGATCGTGGAACAGCGTGAACGTGTCTTGCAATGAATAGGCCACACCCTCTTGCACGGCGCGCACAAAGTGCGCCGCCGTATGCTGCACGCCGATCCCGGTAAACGCCGCGCGCACGTATGGATCGAGATGCGGCGTGCGCTCGCCCAGCAGATACGGCGCCCATTCCAAGCCCTCGCAGCCGGCTGGAACTTTTGCGGCAGCATCGCTCAACGCGTCGTAGCTTTGCCCGGGGAAAAACGTTCCGCGCAGCCAGTTCAGGCTGAGCCCGGCGCCCTGCGTCACGCCCATCACGTGCCAACGGCCCGGAACCGCGTGGCAGAACGTGTGCATACGCCCTTTCGGATCTTTTGTGGGCTCCGCGGTGGCCGCAAACACCACGCCAGAGGTCCCGATGGTGGCCGATACACTGCCCGGTTGCAGAATGCCCATGCCCACCGCGCCCGCGCCCTGGTCGCCCGCGCCTGCCGCCACCGGCGTGCCCGCAGTGAGTCCGGTCAACCCCGCCGCCTTTTCGCTGATGCGCGCGCAAATCTCCGGCGATTCGTAGACCGTGGGCAGCCAGCTCATGTCGATCCCCGCCGCCTCGGCTACCTCGCGCGACCAACGCCGGTGCGCCACGTCCAGCAGGAGGGTGCCGCTGGCTTCCTGCACGTCGATCGCAAACTCGCCCGTCAAGCGGTAGCGCACATAATCCTTAGGGCACATCACGTGCCTGATCTTGGCGAAGATCTCCGGCTGGTGGGTCTTCACCCAGAGCAGCTTAGTCAACGTAAAGTTGGGCAACGCTGGATTGCACGTGAGCTCGATCAGCCTCTCGTAGCCGATCTTTTCCGTGAGCCAATCGCACTCGGGCTGGGTGCGCGTGTCGCACCAGATAAGCGCCGGCCGCAGCACCGCGCCGGCCTCATCGAGCATCACCGCCCCGTGCATCTGCCCCGTCAAGGCGATGGCCGCAATCGGCTCGCGCGGCTCAAGAGTAGTTGCAATTGCACCGCGGATCGCCTCCTGCGACGCGTGCCACCAATCCTCAGGGTCCTGCTCGGCCCAACCCGGATGCTCGGCGCGAAACGGCGCGTGCTCACACGATGCCGTGCCCAGCAGCTTTCCCGCCTCATTCACAATCACTGCCCGCGTGCCACCAGTTCCCACATCCATGCCCAGGAACCACATAACTTGCTTTCCCCCTTGCTGACCGCGATTCCAGGGTTAGGGAACTCCGGAGCCGCTACGCTTATGTCGATGCGACCGCCTGCGAGCAGCGATGTCGACGTGTAACGCTACTCTGCAACGGCCATAAATCGGTTTTCTCCGCGCCCGCAGCATAGCAGTTTTGCCGCGTTGCGGCAAAGCCATTCACGCGCCTTCTTCGACACTCGCGTCGCCGTACAATCACTCTCATCACACGAGGTGATACCGGCCTTTGCCGCCCGAGCTCCAGACCATTCGTTTCGACCCGGCCGATCCTAAAGCGGCTCTCTCCGTGCTGCCTCAAGCGCCGGCGGTCTTCGCGCTTTATGGCGATGACTCCCGCGCCGAGCCCTACATTGGGCGCACGCCGAATCTGCGCGGCCGGCTCGAGCGCCTCTTGCAGCCCTCGCCCCGTCATCCGCGCCGCCTGCAACTTGCCGGCATGGTTCGCCGCATCGAATGGCAGCTCACCGGCTCCGAGTTCGAATCGCTGCTCGCGCAGTTTTCACTCTTGGAAGGGTTCTTCGGGGCAAAAGCTTTGGAGCGCATGCATCTGCGCCATCCCGCGTTCGTGCGCTTTCTTGGCGGCAATCCCTACCCGCGCGTCACTGTCACCTACCGGCCCAGTCTGCGTGAAGCCGATTGGGCTTACGGCCCATTTCCGTCGCGCGGGGCGGCCGAAAGATTTTCAGAAGAGGCGCTGAAGCTCTTTCTTCTGCGCCGCTGCACCTTCGATCTCAGCCCTGACCCAAGCTATCCCGGCTGCGTTTATTCCGAGATGAAGATGTGTCTCGCGCCATGCTACAAGGGCTGCACAGATGAGCGCTACGCCGAAGAGTCCACGGCCGTTGAGCATTTCCTTGCTACGCGCGGCGAAAGCCGGCTGGTCAAGCTCCGCGCCCTGCGCGACGAGGCTTCTGCGAACCTGGAATTTGAATCTGCCGCCGGATTCCATTCGCAAATACAGCGCGTGGAAGATGTGCGTTCCCTAGCCGCCGAAATCGTGCGCCCTTTGAGTCGTCTTCGCGCCATCATTCTGCAGGCCTCCGCAAATCCTGGCGAAGTAGCCGTATTTCTTTTTGAGCATGGCCGCCTGCGCGGTCCCGTTGCCTTCTCGACGCTCGGCATGCGCATCCAGAACGAGCAGTCCGGCTCAACGTCGCTCTTCGCACAACCGCTCGCCATTGAGCCGGTGCTGGAAGAACAGGGACCAGGGGACAGGGATCAGGGATCAGAAGAGAAAGAGGGAACCAGGGACCAAGGGAATAAGGGAGAAGAGATACAGGGACCAGGGACTGGGGAACACGGAATAAAAGCCTGCCAAGGTTCACCTGAAGAAGCTTTGAAAGGGCACGACTTTAGCCGTGCCGCTATCGATCTGCAAAAAAGTCCAGGGTCTTTAGCCCCTGAAACATCGGTCGCGCAAACATCAGGATCGGCAATCGGCCAGCCAGTTAAGCTCTCCCGCAGCCTGCTCGAATCCCGCCTTGAAGCCGTCCTCGCCTCACTCGCAGAGCCCACCGGCCCGCCCTCATCGACCGTGCGCCAAGGCCATCTCGCGCTGCTCAAGCGCTGGTACTATCGCCCGGAAACGCGCCGCGTGGGCGAAATCTTTTTTCCCGATGCCGAAGACCACTGGCCTATCAGAGTCATCCTCCGCGGAGTCGGCCGCATCGCGGCAAAGGCAATGTCTATGCCTGAGCACAAATAGCCCCGCGTATCCTCCGCGCACCCTGTGGCATCCTTGATTCCATGTCGACGCCCGTTCCCCGGTCACCGGCAGTTCACCAGTTCCTTCGCGACAGCACGGTGTTTCAGTGGCGCAATCTGACGCTTCGCGCCGATCTCATCTTCACGCTTCCTATCGCGCTCTGCCTTGCGATTGGCCTTGGCATCGGCCATCCCGGAGTCGGACTGATCGCAGCCGGCGGCGCTGTGAACACGGGATTCGGCCAGAAGCATCGCATCGACGGCTCCGAGCTTGTACCGATGCTCTTCGTCACCCTCGGCATGGCCTTTTCTGGATTTGTGGGTGCCCTGCTCGGTCATGAGAGTTATCTGCTCCCCTTCGCGGCGGCAGCGTGGGCCTTCGGTTACGGTATGCTCACGGCGCGGCCGGAGGGATACGCTTGGGTCGGCCAGCAATGCGTCATCACTTTTCTGGTGACTTCGGCATTTCCCGCGCCGCTCAACGTTGCCGCAGCGCGCGGACTGTTGCTGCTTGCAGGCGGAGCGCTGCAACTCGTGCTCTCATCCCTGCTGCTGCGCGTCTTTCACAGGCTCCGTGACCATCTCTTCCAGCTTGCCTGTTACGTTCGCGATGAACGGACCGCTTTTGTTGCCGCGCTCGCCGAAACCGCGGAATCGGTGCGCCAGCGTCGCTTCCTTAATTCCGCCATGCCCTATGCGCTGCGCCTGGCCGCCACCGTCGGGCTCTCCACCGAAATCTATCGCCGCCTGCATTACCCCAGCGGCTACTGGATTCCCATGACGGCATTGCTGGTGCTTAAGCCGGGGTTGACTGACACCGTCAGCCGCGCCATTGCCCGCGTCCTCGGCACCATGTGCGGAGCCATCGTCCTTAGCTTCATCCTCGCTCACATGAATCCGGGCAACATCGCACTGGCAGTGTTCACCGTAGTCTTCGCGTGGCTTTCCTATGGATTGGTGAACGTAAACTACGCTCTTTTTTCCATGGCCATCACCGGTTATATCGTCTTTCTTCTTGCGCTCAACCAGGTTCCCGGTCCCACCATCGCGATCCACCGCACCGTCTCCACCGCGCTGGGCGGCGCCATCGCTTTGTGCACACGAGTGATCGTGATCTCTTACCGGCGCCGCCATTGGCTGCGCGCGGCTACAGTGGTGCGTCCCGCAGCCTTTCGGCGACCTTCTTCGTCCGCCTGACGCAATCTCTGCCACAGAGCGAAGCTGCCTTAGGCGGTGAATCGAAAAACGTCGAGGGACTTTATCTGGCCGCGGGGCACGGCGTTCCGGCGCTGATAAACTCGTGCTCAGGGAGATGTGCTGCCCATGGTCGAGCTGTTGCCATCCATCCTCTCTGCGGATTTTGCCCATTTGGCCGACCAGATTGCCGAGGCCGAGCGCGGCGGCGCCAGCGCCATCCACGTTGACATCATGGACGGCCACTTTGTGCCGAACTTGACGATTGGCCCGCCCGTGGTCGCAAGCCTCCGCAAGGTCACCCGGCTACCGCTCGACTGCCACCTGATGATCGATAACCCCAATGATTACATTGCCGCATTCGCCGAGGCCGGGGCCAACTGGCTCAGCGTCCACTACGAGGCCTGCCCCCATCTGCACCGGTCGCTCGAGATGATCATTCACCATGGCATGAAGCCGGGTGTGGTGCTCAACCCGGCTACCCGGGTTGACCTGATCATCGATATTCTCCCCATGGTCCACCATGTGCTCATCATGAGCGTGAATCCCGGCTTCGGTGGCCAGGAGTTTATCCCGTTTTCAGTCGGCAAGATCCGTTATTTGTCCGGGATCCGGAGGGAAATGGGCCTGGAATTTAAAATCGAAGTGGATGGTGGCGTGGCTCACGACACGGTGGCTGCGGTCGTCCAAGCTGGTGCCGAATTGCTGGTTGCGGGGAATGCCGTATTCGGGGCAGGCCATCCGGAACGCGATGCACGTGCCCTGCTGGCGGCGGCTCGCGAGGCGGAAGACCAGTTGACCGCGAGAAAAGCCGCGGTCGGGAAGAGTAGAATTCACTGAACAGGATTTCTTGGATCGATCGCAGATAAGTCGCGAACGCCGGGTAGTTTTTTCGTCAGGAAAAACCCGTCGAGTCGGCGCCTGAACGATGGATAGATGGTCCAGGATGTGCTGGAAATGCGCATGCATCGAGCCGATGGCCCTCCCCCGGGCTGTCTTCGGATGAGGTGGTATGAACCGGTTGTCTTTCAAGATTGCGGCTGTCGCGCTTGTCGCGTTGTTTCTAGGCGGGATTTCGGCGGTCGCCGCAGGCCAGAAAAAGCAAAAGAAGCCCTATAACCTGAACGCCAACCCACTGGCCAATGTGCAGTCAAAGCAGCCTGACAAGGAACTCTACGACAAAGCCATGGTGGCCATGAAGAAGGGCCGCTACGACGTGGCACGGCTCGACCTGCAAACCCTGCTGAACACCTATCCGGAGTCGGAATACCGTATGCGCGCCAAGCTGTCGGTGGGCGATACGTGGTTCAAAGAAGGTGGATCGGCAGCCCTCACCCAGGCCGAAGCCGAATACGAGGACTTCATCACCTTCTTCCCCAATGCTCCCGAGGCCGCCGAAGCCAAGATGAAGGTGGCCGACATTTATTACCAGCAGATGGAGAAGCCCGACCGCGACTACACTAACGCACAGCAGGCCGAACGTGAATACCGGGAGATGATCAACATGTTTCCGGATTCATCGCTGGTGCCGCGCGCCAAGCAGCGGCTGCGCGATGTGCAGGAAGTTCTGGCGGAGCGCGAATTCCAGATCGGCAGCTACTACGAGAGCCGCGAAGACTACCCGGCTGCCATCGCCCGCCTTGAGACCGTGGCCGACACCTATCCCCTCTACTCCAAGAGCGACCAGGTGCTCATCGACATCGGCGACGCCTATGCAGGCGAGGCGCACTTGTGGGCGATTAGGCCCGGCGTTCCCGGCGCCATAAGAGAACGTTTGCGCTCTATCTACCAGGACAAGGCCGCCGAGGCCTACGACAAGGTGATCACGCGCTATCCCATGGCGCCGCACGTTGAGGACGCACGCGACCGTTTGGTAGCCATGAATCGCCCGGTCCCGGAGCCGACTGAAGCGGCCATCGCCGAGAGCGATGCCGAAGAACGAAGCCGCCAGCCTCTGCACTTTACCGACAAGACTCTCGACATCATCAAGCGCGGTCCCACGGTGGTTGAAGCGGTGCATGTGGGCGAGCCCACTCTCGATGATCCACAGCGTGTCTTGGCAACCGACGTGACCAAGCAAAACCGGGTCGACCTTCAGGATGCTGTGAATGTAGGCAAGCCAGCGGTGCCGGCGCAGGCCGTCACGCCCACGGGCCCGAACGAACCGCCGCGCAGCGATCAACCTTCTTCCGCCCCGCTGCAGATGCAGGCTCCTGAAGGCGGCACCGGCGTTGGTGTTGAGGTGGTGAATGCGCCGAACAGCCCGGCCCAGTCCGATCCCAACGCCGTCGTCAAGGCCGTGGGACCGACCAACACCCTGTTGCCAGCGGCTGAGAAGCCGGCCGAGGCGCCCATGCAGATAAACGACATCAAGCCCGGCGAGAACCCCGCTCAACCTGTGACCCAAACCAAGGAAAACGGCAAGACCAAAAAGCCCAAGGCGAATTTGAGCGACGAATCTTCCAGCAAGAAGAAAAAGAAGAAGGGCTTGGATAAGCTCAATCCGTTCTGAGTCTCGGCCGCGGATCGAATCGAATGTTGAAAGGCCGCTCTCGTGCGGCCTTTCTTTTTTATCGCTGTAACGGCGTGGCTGAATCGCCGGGCGCACGCCTGCATCTGCTAACCTGTGGAGTAGCAGTCCCTTTGCTCAAAAGCCCTTGCTGCGATGGGGTTTCGCGCACATTCCTGGGGACTTCCAAGCGAAGAAATGCCTCACGACCTGCCCAAAGCCTACGACCCTACAGCCGTTGAAGATCAGTGGGCCGGCTATTGGGTCCGCGAAAAGCTCTTCGCCGTTTCTACGCCCACATCGCATGCCGAAAACGAGGGCTCCGAAGGCCAGTCCCTCGGCGGCCAGCCGTTTACGATCCTTTTACCCCCGCCCAACGTCACCGGCCGCCTTCACATGGGCCACATGCTCAACCAGACCGAGATGGACATTCTCACTCGCTGGCGGCGCATGAGCGGACGGCTTGCGTTGTGGGTTCCGGGCACAGACCACGCGGGCATTGCCACGCAAATGATGGTCGAGCGCCAGTTGGCCGAAGAAGGCACGTCCCGCCAGAAACTCGGCCGGGAGGCCTTCGTCGAGAGAGTGTGGGAATGGCGGCGTCATTACGGCGGTGCCATCCTGGAGCAGATGAAGCGCCTCGGCGTCTCCGTGGACTGGAGCCGCGAGTACTTCACCATGGATGAGCGCCTGTCGATTGCAGTCAGGGAAGCCTTCGTCCGCCTGTATCACCAGGGCCTCATCTACCGCGGCGCATACATCGTGAACTGGTGCCCGCGCTGCCAAACCGCTATCAGCGATCTCGAAGTCGTGCACCAGGAGCAGAAGGGCCATCTCTGGGAGATTCGCTATCCCGTGCTCGGCGATGGCGCCAAGCCGACCGGCGAATTCGTCACCGTGGCGACGACGCGCCCGGAGACCATGCTCGGCGACACCGCCGTGGCCGTTCATCCCGAGGACGAACGCTATTTGCACCTGCACGGCAAAAAGCTACGGCTGCCGCTGATGAATCGTGAGATTCCCATCGTGGTCGATCCCTGGGTGAGCCGCGAGTTCGGCACCGGCGCCGTTAAGGTCACACCCGCGCACGATCCCAACGACTTTGCGATCGGCGAGCGCCATCATCTGCCGTCGATCAATGTGATGGACGATCGCGCCCACATCAATGAGCACGGCGGCGCCTACGCTGGACTCGATCGCTATGTCGCGCGCAAGAAGATCGTCGCCGACCTCGAAGAGCAAGGGCTGCTGGCGGGTGTGAAGGATTACACCAACAACGTGGGCCACTGCGACCGCTGCAAAACCGTGGTCGAGCCGCGCCTCTCCACGCAGTGGTTCATCGCGGTCAACAAGAAGGCGAACGACGGGCGCGCCTCAATGGCTGAAATGGCCATCGGAGCAGTGCACCAGCCTGGCTCCGGCGGCAAAAAAGCGATCCAGTTTACGCCGGAAAACTACGAAAAGATCTACCTCGAGTGGATGACGAACATCCACGATTGGTGCATCTCGCGCCAGCTCTGGTGGGGCCATCGCATCCCGGCGTGGCACTGTGCGGAGTGCCATCAGATCACGGTGCCGGAAATTGGAGTCAAGGACGATCCGGAGTTCTGCGATCACTGCGGCAAAGAGACGATCACGCAGGAAACCGACGTCCTCGACACATGGTTCTCCTCCGGGTTGCTGCCGGTGTCCGTCTTCGGCTGGCCGAATCTGACGAAGGAAACACGCGCCGATTTCGACGCGTTCTATCCCACCTCGCTCCTCGTCACAGGCTTCGACATTCTCTTCTTCTGGGTCGCGCGCATGATCATGCTCGGCTGCTGGTTCTCGGCCGATGTTCCCATGCCCGACGGCAGCCCGCGCCCGCTCGCCGAATCCGTACCCTTCCGCGAGGTCTACATCCACGCCCTCGTTCGCGACGCGAACCGCGAAAAGATGTCCAAGACCAAGGGCAACGTCATCGACCCCATCGAGATCGTGAGGCAGTACGGGACCGATGCCGTGCGCTTCACTCTGGCTAGCATGGCCTCGCCGGGAACGGACATTGCATTCAACGTGGCGCGCACCGAGGGCTACCGCGCGTTTGCCAACAAAATCTGGAACGCCGCGCGCTTCATCTTTATGAATGTGGACAGAGCGGCTGAGGTTGGAATCACCGTCGATCTCTCCGTCCTCGGCTCCATGCCCACGGTCGCAGAAGACGCGCCGCTCGAAGCGCGTTGGATTGTCGCGGAGTTGCATGCGACGGCAGCGAAAGTGAACGAATCGCTTGAAAACTACCGCTTCGACGAGGCAGCGAACATCGTTTACCATTTCTTCTGGGGCAGCTTCTGCGACTGGTACCTTGAAATCGTCAAGCTTCGCCTCGATTTCTCAGACTCGGCCAACAAAGGTGCCACGAAAGCCGCCCTCACAACTCTGGTTCAAGTCTTCGAGTGCGCTCTGCGGCTGCTCTCGCCTTTCATGCCCTTCCTTACCGAGGAGCTTTGGCACGCGGTCTACGAGGGGAGCCCTCCGGCCAAGTCGATTGCGCTAACGCGGTATCCGTGGACACCAGTGAATCCCTATGACAATCAAATCAGAGCTCAGATGTCCGCGCTCCAAATTCTGATCACCGGCATCCGCACCCGCCGAAAAGAACTTGGAGTTCCTGAAAGGCAGGAGACGCCTGTCAAGGTGCTCATTTGGGCCGGGGCGCTTGGCGGCTCGCAATTGGCGGAGGACAATCCCGATATTGTAATGAGGTTAAGCCGAAGCTCTGATCTTGAATTCGTCGGACTCGCTGACTATGACGCGGGTGGAAAATATGAGAATCTTCCCTGGTCCACCATTGGACCAACTGGATATCGCCCTGTTACATGAAGCGACTATCGACGTCGCTGCCGAACGCGAACGCTTGACAAAAGATATCGCCAGGTATGAAAAAGGCTTGGCAGCCGCCGACCGCCAACTGGGTAACGAAGGCTTTCTCGCCAAAGCCCCCGCGCACGTCGTTGAAGGACTTGAAGAAGCAGGAAGCCGAGACGCAGACTGCTGCTTGAGAAGGCAAAGGCTGCGCTTGAGGCACTGCCGAAGGAATGACGAAGGTAACGAAAAGCAACCGCAGATCCTTCGCTTTCGCCTCTGCCCCGGCGGATGAATCCGAGATCACAGGTTTCGGGGGATTGAGGGCGAACTACTGGCTGCTGTTTACTGAGAGCCGTGATCTGAGAACTGACCGCCGTTCACTGATCACTGACCACTGTTTTTATGGATTGGAAGAGCCACCGCATCGACGCATTGCTGGAGCAGGCCCTCGTGGAGGATCAGGCTGCCCACGACGCCACCACCAGCCTCACCATCGATCCCAGCCTGCGCGCCGACGGCTCCATCATCGCTCGTGAAGATCTCGTCGTCGCCGGACTCGGCGCCATCCCGCGCTTCTTTGAGATTTACGCCCGGCTCGATCGGCGTCCCCAGGCGCAAACTCGATTTGAGGTCGTCAGCCACCCCGAAATCTTCGACGGTGTGCGCGCCCATGCCGGCCAGGTGCTCGCCGTCATCCGCCATAACGCGCGCGTTCTGCTCAGTTGCGAACGAGTGATCCTCAACCTGCTGCAGCATCTCAGCGGCATCGCCACGCTCACGCGTAGATACGCTGATGCGATCCAGGGCACCCGCGCTCGCGTACTCGACACGCGCAAGACTGTCCCCGGCATGCGCGCCCTCGAAAAATACGCGGTCCTCTGCGGCGGGGGAACCAATCACCGCATCGATCTCGCCTCCGGCATTCTCATCAAAAACAATCACATTGCGCTGGGCGGTGGCATTCCCACCGTGCTCAAGCGCGCAATCGAACAGCGCAAGCCTGGGCAGCGTGTGCAGGTAGAAGTACGCAACCCGCGGGAGCTCGACGAAGCTCTTGCCAACGGCGCCGAGGCCATCCTCCTCGATAACATGTCGCCCGCCCAAGTTCGTACGTCGATCGAACGCATCAAGCAGGAAACCGGCCGCTGGATTCCCACCGAAGCTTCAGGCGGAATCGTGCTTGAGAACATTCGCGCTTACGCCGAAACCGGCGTGGACTTTATCAGCGTGGGCGCGCTCACCCACTCCGCCCGCGCCGCCGACATATCCATGTCCATCGCCGCGGAGAACGGCTAAGCTTTGAACGGCGCTTAGATAAACCGAAATGGGGTGCCCCATCCTAAACGCGCTGTTTGCGTTTAGAGTGGGAGAGCACAGGATGCAACTCGCAATCCAGGCGCACGCACAGTCCTTCCACACCATGTACGATTTAGCCGCCCTCGAATTCGCTCTCACCGGCACCGTTTTCGCGGGCAAGCTCCAATTCTCGCCAACCACGGGCTCCACAAATTCAGACGCCATGGCTGCCGCACGTCGCGGCGCCCCGTCCGGCTCCATCTATCTCGCCGATGAGCAAACGGCTGGGCGCGGCCGCGGGAACCACTACTGGCACTCCGCTGCCGGCGAGGGCCTTTATGTCAGCGTCCTGCTCCGCCTGCCCATTCCTGCAGTACGACTGCCCCTTCTCCCGCTCGCTACTGGACTCGCAGCTGCCGATGCGATCCGCACTTCGACGGGGCTTGCAGCCGATCTGCGCTGGCCCAACGACTTGCTGATCGGCGAGCGCAAGACCGGCGGCATCCTGGTTGAGGCAAACATTGAGTCCAAAGGGCCGCCCCACGCCGCCGTGGCCGGCATCGGCATCAACGTTCATCAGCGCGAGTTCCCTCCCGATCTCGCCACTCCCGCCACTTCTCTCAATTTGGAGGCCGGCCGTCGCATCTCACGCCAATCCCTCCTCGTTGCCCTGCTAAAATCTCTTGAGCGCGAGGCCTCCGCTCTGCTCGATCCGGCTGCAGCAGACGCGCTTTTGCAGCGGATGGAGCAGGCTTCCACCTGGGTGCGCGGCAGGAGTGTGGTTGTGCACGGACCGCAGTCCTGTCAGGGCATTACGGCCGGCCTTGATGCGAATGGATTCCTTCGCGTCGCAACTGCGAATGGGCTTGTTACCGTGCAGACCGGCGGTCTTCGCGCCGCAGAGAAGGACTAGCTGCTAGCCACTAGCTTCCAGCTTTTATGAAGATGAATAATCAGTCTCGGTTCTCGTGCAAATAATGCTGGGAACCAGGTCTCTGACCGCACTGAGTTCGTACCATCAGTTTCGCGGTTCCCAGGTCTCAAAATCGAGACCTGGGGCACCCCCATTGGTACAACACTAAGCGGTCAGAAACCTGGAAGCCCGCAGCCAGGAGCTCGAAGAAAACATGCTGCTCGCTCTCGATGTCGGCAACACCAACACGACCCTCGGCCTCTACAATCTCGATGGCACAAAGCCTGAGCTCGCCGCGAACTGGCGCGTCACTTCGCACCGCACACAGACCGTCGACGAGTATGGCGTCTTTTTCGTGAATCTTTTCGAGATGCACGGCATGAAGCCCAGCCAGGTAACCGACATCATCATCGCCTCCGTTGTGCCGCCGGTCGATTCCACATTGCGCCAGGTTTGCGAAACCTATTTCCACGTCGAGCCGATGTTCGTCGAACCGGGCATCAAGACAGGCATGAAGATGCTCGTCGACAATCCTACTGAGCTTGGCGCCGATCGCATCGCCGATTGCATCGCCGCCTTTGAGCGCTACGGCGGCCCATGCATTGTGGTCGACTTCGGCACGGCCACCAAGTTCGAAGTCATCTCTGCGCGCGGCGAGTATCTCGGCGGGGCGATCGCTCCCGGCCTGGGCTTGAGCGCCGACGCGCTTTTCAACCGCGCCGCCCGTCTTTACCGCGTCGACATCAAGCGCCCCGCCAAGGTCATCGGCACCAACACCATTGGCCATCTGCAAAGCGGCATCTATTTCGGCTATATCGGGCTCGTCGACGGCATCATCGAACGCATTCTCGCCGAGCTCGGCCCGGACCAGGGCAAGCCGCGCATCGTTGCCAGCGGCGGTCTCGCGCGTCTAATTGCCCCCGACTCGCGCTACATCCAGGAGATCGACGACCTGCTTACACTCGATGGCCTGCGCATTCTCTTCGAGCGCAATCGCTCCGCCCATTCCCGCAATCGCGCGCAGTAACCAGATGTCTACCACCAACCGGGGTGCACGAACTGGAATGCCCCATCCTAAACGCGCATTTTGCGTTTAGAGTGGGATACTAAAAACTCCAAGCCTTACGCGCGAATTCTCGACGTTAGAAACCTTGTTCACAACCCCGAAAGCACCTCGTGCGCGTCGGGCACATACTGGCGCAAACTCTCCGCCGTCAGCTCATCCGTCTTGCGCAAATCGGGAAATACCACCGTCCACAAACCCGCCACGGCTAGGGAGCCGATCCCGCCAATCACTGTGGCCCGCACGGCGCCCCACCACTGTGCGGTGAGGCCGCTCTCAAACTCGCCCAACTCGTTCGATGCGCCCACAAACAGCGAATTCACCGCGCTCACCCGGCCGCGCATCGCCGGAGGCGTGGCCAGTTGCAGCAGCGATCCGCGAATGATCACGCTGATTGTGTCGGCCGCTCCCGCAATGGCCAGCGCGACCATCGACAGCCACAAGCTTCGCGAAAATCCGAAGATCACCGTGAATGCTCCGAAGATTGATACGCAGATAAACAGCCATCGTCCGGCGCGCCGGCGCAAGGGAAACCGAGCCATGATCAGAGACATTGCTACTGCTCCCACGGCCGGAGCCGCGCGCAGCATGCCCAGCCCACGAGGCCCCTGGTGCAGAATGTCGTGCGCGAAAATCGGCATCAGTGCCGTAGCCCCGCCCAGCAGCACCACAAACAGGTCCAGCGAAAACGATCCCAGCAACATCTGCGCCCGCCACACGTAGCGGAAGCCCGCCAGCACCACCTGCAACGAAAAATCGCGATGCTCCATCCGTCCAGGCCGCACGTGCAGAGTGCTCACCAGCACCAGGTACCAAACCAGCGTTCCCAGCGTGAATACATAAACGATTCCGGCACCCTCAAGCCGCGCATGCGGCACAAAGTGCGCGAGGGGGAAGGTGAACAGCAGCCCTCCCAGTGCCGGCCCGGTAATGTTGGCCAATTGAAAGATGGCTCCGCCCCACGTGACCGCGTTGACAAAATGCGTCTCAGGCACAAGGTGCGGAATCAGCGCGGAACTCGCCGGACCCGAAAACGCGCGACCCGTTCCGATGAAGAACAACACCGCATAAATCGCCAGAATGTTTTGCGTGTCGTTCCGTGCCAGCCACACCAGCGAGCCGGTACACAGCATTTGCAACGAGTAGCACGTAAGAATAACGCGCCGCCGGTCGAAGCGATCGGCTACATGTCCGGCGGGCAAAAGGAAGAGCAGTCCCGGCAAAAACAGCGCCAGCCCCGTATAGCCAAGGTCGATGGCGCGATGCGTGATGGAATAGACCTGCCACGCAACCGCAACCGCCTGCGCTTCGGCGCCAAGGACGACCGCCACGCGTGCCAGTTGGTACCGCCTGAAGTCACGGTAGGCAAACGCCTCCAGACCGCGGCGGGGTTGTGGGGAAGATGGGCCCATGGGCTGCTTTCAGGGTACAACGGCGGATCGTCATCGCCGCCGCATGTAGCCGCGGCCGCGCCGACAAAATCGCTGGGGTGCCCTTGCCTAAGGGGATACGGCGCCTGCATAAATCTTCTGACCACTGACCGTTCGTCTGCTCGTTTCCTCGGTCCTTCGCACTCTTCACCGTTGCCCCGCCATGAAACAATGGTCCGGTATCCGCTATGACCGACCAACCCCCTGCCATCGAACAAGTCCAAGACCAACCCCTGGACGGCCAGTCCCTTGCCACGACCGACGAAACTCTCCCGCCAACTGAACCAACTTCCGTCCCACCAGAGCCAACTTCGGGATCCGTTTCGGCTCAGCCTGAAGAACTCATCGCGTCCGCACAAGCGGATCAATCCACTCTTGCGCTGGCCGAAGCTCCCGAACTTGAAGAAAACCAGGACCTGGATGGCCAGTCTTCGTTCGCCGACGCGCTTTCCGCCTTTGAGCACGAGCATACGCACCGCACCGATTCCCGCCAGCTTCAGGGCACGGTCGTCTCCCTCTCCCCCGATCAGGTTGTCCTCGACATCGGCTACAAGATGGAAGGCGTTTTGCCGCGCTCGGCCTTCCCTGACAACGCCGAGGGGGTCAAGCCCGGCGATGCGTTCCCCGTCTCCATCACCGGACGCAACGAGGAGGGCTACTACCAACTCTCGCGTTTTCGCGTTGCGCAACCGCACGATTGGTCTGCCCTCGAACGCGCTTTCAACGACAAAGTTGCTGTCGCCGGCACAGTCACCGCAGTCATCAAAGGCGGCCTCAGCGTCGATGTCGGTGTCCGCGCCTTCATGCCCGCCAGCCGCAGCGGCACGCGCGACGCTGCCGAGCTTGAAGCACTCGTCGGCCAGCAGATCACCTGCCGCATCACCAAGCTCGACGTCACCGACGAAGACGTCGTCGTCGATCGCCGCGTCGTCCTCGAAGAGCAGGCCCGCGCCGGCCTCGAGTCTCGTCGCGCCACGCTCGAACCCGGCGTCACCGTCACCGGCACGGTGCGCACCATCATGCCCTACGGCGCGTTTGTTGAGATCGAGCCGGGCATCGACGGCCTGCTCCACATCAGCGACATCTCACGCGCGCACATTGCCAAACCCGACGATGTGCTTTCTGTCGGCGACCAGCTTACCCTTCGCATCCTCAAGGTCGATCCCGGCACCGGCAAAATTTCTCTCGGACTCAAGCAGCTCCAGCCCGAGCCATGGGAGACTGCTGCGGAGCGCTACGTGGCGGGGGCGCGCGTCTCCGGCGACGTCACTCGGCTCACGGATTTCGGCGCGTTCGTCGAGCTCGAACCCGGCCTCGAGGGCCTCATTCATATCTCCGAGATGTCGTGGGCGAAAAAGGTGCGCCACCCCTCCGACCTGCTCAAGCAAGGCGACCGAGTCGACACGGTCATCCTCTCCGTCAAGCCGCCCGAAGGCTCTGAGCAAGGCCGCATCTCTCTCGGCCTCAGGCAAACGCTCGCCGATCCGTGGCTCGACGTTGAGCGTAAGTTTCCCGTGGGCTCGCAGGTTGAAGGCCCCGTCACCAAGATCATGAACTTCGGCGCCTTCGTGCAGATTGCCGAAGGTATTGACGGCCTCGTCCACGTCAGCGAAATTGTCGCCGACCGCCGCATCAATCATCCCCGCGATGTGCTGCGCGAGGGCCAGCGGGTTCAGGCTCTCGTCCTCGCCATTGATTCGGAAAAGCGCCAGATCAAGCTTTCGATGAGGCAGTTGATTCCCACCAGCATCGACGAATACATCGCGGAGCACAAACCAGGTGATCGCGTCTCCGGCCGCATTGTCGAGATTACTGCTTCGGGGGTAGTTGTCGAACTCGGCGAAGGCATCCGGGCGGCGTGCCGCACTGCAGCCGCGTCATCGGGCACTGGCCGTGCGGGCGATCCGCCTTCGGCGTCGTCAGCAACGTCTCAGAAACCCGCCGTGTCCGGAGCAAGTCAGGCCAAGCCCGATCTCTCGCAGCTCTCGTCGATGTTGAAAGCTCGCTGGAAAGGCAACGCGCCACCGGCTTCCGCCGCACCCGAGCCTCTTGCCGCAGGACAAATCCGCAATTTCAAAATTGTGAAGCTGACTCCCGACTCCAAGAAGATCGAAGTGGAGTTGGCGTGACGAATCTGCGAGCACCGCTCATTCCCAGTGAATTTTCTCGAAGATTCTGCGCAGCCGCGCGCCTTTCCGCGGATTGATCATTTCTACAAACGCGACGCGTCCCTCCAGGTGCGAACGGAAGGCAGGATGTTCGTTACGATTCTGCGTTGCCGGTCCGTGACGCGCACAATTGGTCAATGTGGCCTTCAACCGATCAAACTCCCCGCGCACGACGTTTACGTGCTCATTGGTAACGACACCGGCAAGATGCTGCCGGACACCGCGCCGCATGATCCGCGTTTTTCGGTAATGTACTGCGAATCCCTCTTCCCGCAGAATCGCGGCAACGCGGGCGGCAAACCGGTCCACGCCTTTCTCGAACTGCTCATCGCCCGAAAACGCCAGATCATCCGCATAACGCGTGTAGGTTGCGCCGGCCGCATGCGCTAATGCACTCAAGCGGCAATCGGCACGATACATGCAGAGATTGGCCAGCGCCGGGGAAGTCGGCGCCCCTTGTGGCGGGTGCGGTTTGCCGTAGAGTTGATGCGAAGCAAAGGCGGCGAATGGCGCGGACCTTGAATCAAGCAATGCCCAAACCGAACGAGGTGTGGAATTCGTGCAGATTCCGCCCAGCAGGTCAGCGACTCGCTCGGGATAACCGGCCGTCCGGCAGAGCGCTTGAATCTGCGCTCTTCCCAGCGTCGGAAAAAAGTCTTTCAGGTCCATCCGCAACAGGACATGCTTGCCCGCGTGCGGTTCGGCAAAGGTTTTGATCGACCTGCTCTTCACAAATCCGTGCACGGCGGGATGCGCCGGAATTTTCTCCAGGATTTGCGTGAGAATCGTCCGCTGCATCACCTTCAACCGGCCTTTTGGCGCCTCAATCAGTCGCATGGCCCCATTCGGCTTTGCCAGGACGCGATAATTGTAATGCTGCAATCGTGTGTCGGCAGTTTTCGCGCCCAGGTACCTCAGGTCGGCAAACCACTCCAGCTCGTTTTCTCGCACGCGCAGCCATGCAGCTAGATCGTGCTCGGTAAGAATCTCCGGAACCTTCCAGTTTTTCGCAGCAGAAACCGGTCGCATCCGCGGTTCAGCAATCACCCGGGCAACAACCCGCAATTCAGTCGCGTGCTTCGCCGTGGCCCGATGAAAACTTGGATCGCTCAGAAGAAAGCGTTCTACCTCTCGAAGGCGCGGACGTGAACGATCGCCGTATCTCTCGATATACCGGCGGGCGACCGGCCGAATCCAGCGCCAGGGCTTTCCCAGCGCTTCACTCGACCGCATCATCATGTCTTCCAAATTGAGCTCGGCGGCAAGAAACGCGCGTGCCAGCTCCGAAAGCACTGCCGGATTTGCGCGATCACGCGGCAGCGGAATGCTCCAACGAGTCTGGTTTTGCGTGAGCTGGTCTGCGCGGGAGCGCAGCGCCGCTCATGCGATGGATTGTCGCATTACTCATGTTCCCCCGGGGTAACCCCGAAGAGGCCGAACCAGGCCGCAAGAGCCTGTTCGCGCCGGCTTGGAGCAATCCGCGCCAGCAGAATAATATCAGCTAACGCGGCCGGCAAGGTTAGCACCCGTCTGCGGGTTGGGAGCAACGGTTTCCTACGTTCCTGCCTCCCGCATAAACACGCTGACTTGCCGACTCGCTAACCTGCTGACTTGCCCCTACAGATAAGTCTCATCCACGTAGCACCACTTCCAGTCCTCGCCGCGCTCGGCGCTCTGGATCAGCGGGTGCTGCGCCGCGTGGAAATGCGCACGTGCATGCCGGTTCTTCGAGGAGTCGCAACAGCCCACATGCCCGCACTCCAGGCACATCCGCAGATGTACCCACGTATCGCCCGTCTTCAGGCACTCCTCGCAACCCTTGGTGCGCGGTTTCACGCCCTTCTTGATCGTTCCCACATGCGTGCAAGCTGCTGCCATCTCAAACCTCCTTGCGCGAGTTGCCGCGTGCTTCGTGTTCCCTAATCCCTAGTCTCTCAGTCCCCCGCTTTTCGTTCCCTTGTTCTCTTGGACCCTGCTTTACCGCGCCCAGCCCAGTCCGTCCGTGCCTTTGCCCGTGGCGATCATCCGCGACACCTTCCACGTTGCCAGATCGATCTCCGCCACCTGGTTGCTGCCGGCGCAGGACACATACGCCGCCTTGCCATCGGGCCGCACCAGAACCTCCTGCGGACTTTTCCCGACCTCAACCTTGCGTGCCAGGGTCATCGACTTCAAATCGATCACGTCTACTGCGTTCTGGTCTGGAATCGCCATCAGCAGCCAGCGTCCGTCTTTGGTTGGCGCGCTGCCGTAACCTGTGCCGTCCAGCTTAACCCAGGTCTTCACGGTGTCTGTCGCGGTGTCGATTACGGCCATGCGTGGCGCGGTCTGGTCGGCGGTAAACACCCAGCGATCGTCGTTCGAAACCGCGATACGCTGCGTGTTGCCCGAGACGGGAATAATCTTCAGCGTCTTGCGCGCTTTTATGTCGAGCACGCTCACTGTGCCCGGCCCGACATTCGCCGTGTAGCCGCGCGATCCGTCATGCGAGATCGTGAACATGTGGCTCTGCGGCTGTCCGGTCGGGATCGAGCCCACGATCTTCAGCGTCTTGGGATCGATGATCGTGATCGAGTGCTCGAGTTCAGTGGTCACGTAAAGTAACCTGTCCTTCGGACCGAAGACCGGGCAGTGCGGCCGCACGCCGTGGTCGAAATCGATCTCGCCGACAACCTTGTGCGCGGTCACGTCGATCACCACGATCTTTGTGCCGTCGGTACCCGGCTGGCCCACGCCGCTATTTCCATAGATCGGCACAAACGCGAGCCTTCCCTGCGGCGACGCTGCAACCTCGTGCCCGGTCACGCCGCCCTCGGCCACATCGGCAATCACTTTTCCTTGAACTGGGTCTACGATCGCAAGGCTGCGATCGCCCTTTTGATCCACCAACAATCGCGCCTGCTGCGCCTGAACCATACCCACCGCCAGCGACACTACGGTCGCAGAACCTATCAACGCAAAAACCTTCAACGGGGACCTCCGCGCTACCCAATGACTATATGCTACGAGCCCGGTGGATGTGGAGTCCAAGGATCGTACGTTCCCACGCTCCAGGAGTGCCCTTCGAGATATTTTACAGTGAATTCGCGGCTGCCGTAGCCCGTGTCCCTTAATGGCCGCACAATTTTCGCGCCAGCCTCCTGCGCGCGCTTATAGATCGCTTCCACATCCACCGCGACAATGTAGGAGCTGCGTGTTTCCACGCCGCCCAGTTCGCCGGGAGATTTGAACCCGCGCCCATACTCGTCGTCGCGGGCCGAACCGAGCATGATCATGCCGCCGCCCAGCTTCAGCTCCGCATGGGCGACGGTTCCATCGGGCATGGTGTGAACTGCGTGGCGCGCAAATCCGAACACCTTCGACAGCCAGTCGATGGCTGCGGGAGCATTGCGATAACGGAGCGTAGGCATGACAGTGCTGCGCGATTCAGCCATGGCGAAGCCTCCGCGGCAAGAGTAACTCGCGATAGTTCCAACGGGCAATTCGACCTCGGGCTAATCCGCTATCCTTGCACCCATGCAGATCCCTGCCTGCGATGCGGACCTCGTGCAGATCGTCGATGCCTCGCTCGCCGATGCCGCTCGCCATGCCGGACCATTGCTTGCCTGCCGCATCGGCTGCACGCAATGCTGCCACGGGGCTTTTGCCATCAACGCCCTCGACGCCGCGCGACTGCGCACTGGAATGGCTGAGTTGCGTGTGATGGATTCTGCACTTGCTGCCGCTATCGAGCGCCGCGCCCGCGCCTGGATCGCCGAGCATGAGACAGACTATCCCGGCGATCCCATCACCGGCGCTCTCGGTATATCCCGCGAAGAGCAGGCTCGTTTCGAAGAGTTCGCCGATGATGCACCTTGCCCCGCGCTCGATCCCGCCACCGGCCGTTGCGACGTCTACGCTTGGCGCCCCATGACATGCCGCGTCTTCGGGCCGCCCGTCCGCGCTGTGGGCGACGACGGCGTCGAGGGTCTCGGCCATTGCGAGCTCTGCTTCGTTGGCGCAACAGCAGAACAAGTTGCCGCCTGCGAAATGCCAGTCCCACATTCGCTCGAAGCCGAGTTGCTCGATCAGATCGGCTCCAGCGCCGAAACTGTGGTTGCTTTTGCGCTGCTGCCGTGAGTTGGTTTCAGCGCATCGCGCGATAAACTGATCTTTGCAGCCCTCCATGCCAACGCGTCCCTGCTGGGTCGAGATTCGGACCCGCACCCTGGAAGACAACTACCGCTTTCTCGCCGGGCTGGCCGCTCCGCACGCAGAATTGCTGGCCATCGTGAAGGCCAACGCCTACGGCCACTCGCTCGCTCTCTGCGCGCCGGCGGTGGTTCGCGCGGGAGCGCGCTGGCTGGGCGTCACCAGCGTGGAAGAAGGCATCGTTGCACGAGCTCTATGCCCTGACGCACGCGTGCTGGTCATCGGCGGTGTCTTCGGCGGCCAGGCCCGCGCCGCCATCGATTTCAACCTCACGCCGGTCGCATGGGAGCCGTGGCAGCTCGACGAGCTTGAGTCCGCCGCACGCGCCGCAGGAGCGCAAGCCGGCTCCGTGCCCATCCATCTTGAGATCGACACCGGCATGAGCCGCCAGGGCGTCGGTCCCAACGAACTGGCCACCGTTTTCACCCGATTCGCGCCGGGGTCGCCGCTTCGTCTTGAAGGCGTGATGACCCACCTTTTCGCCGCCGACGAAGCCGATGGACAGATGACGCAAGGCCAGCTCGCCTGTCTCGACGAAGTTGTCGGCCGCATCTCGGCGGCCGGTCTTTTTGCCGAGTGGCTGAACGTGGGCAACTCCGCCGCTCTGCTCGCGGGGCAGGCTCGCGTGATCGGCGAACTAGCCGCGCGTCACGGAATGAAGGCGCTGCTTCGCCCCGGCCTCGCACTCTACGGCCTGGTTCCGCGCTTCGATCCGAACTTCGCCCCGGAACAGGAACCGCCATCGCTAGCCGCCGCGCGCACTGCGCTCCGGCCCGTGCTCACATGGAAAGCTTCGGTTGTTGGTGTTCGATCGGTACCTGCGGGCGCAACGGTCGGTTACAACGCGATCTTTGTCGCCTCGGAGCCCATGTGCCTGGCGCTCGTCTCCGCCGGCTACGCTGACGGCCTGGATCGAAAGCTTGGAAACCGCTTCGATCTCCTTGTGCGCGGCCAGCGCGCGCCGCTTGTGGGCCGCATCAGCATGGATCAAACAGTACTCGATGTCACGGAGATTTCCGGCGTTCAGGCGGGTGATGAGGTTGTCATTCTCGGGGAGCAAGGCAGCGAAGCGATCGGCGCATTCGATCAGGCCGATGTTGCCGGAACCATTCCCTGGGAGATCTTTACTCGCATAAGCGCGCGGGTCGCCCGCGTAGCGGTATAGGCGCGCGACTGCCGGAAGCGATTATTTCGCCACAGATTCCGGCGTTGCGGCGCAAAGGCCCGCGGCGCACTGCACCGCGTCAATCATCGCGCGTCTACCGACACAGGAGTTGAGCATCATGTGGTAAAGGCCCCGCGAGCACCACTCCTGCTGATAGAACTTGCGAATCACGGCCGCGCGGCGCCGGTCGAATGCCTGCAGATCCTGCTCCGCGTGCTGGGCTCGCTCAGGAAATGCACGCGCAAACCAATCTTTCTTGGCGCTCGATGTGGCATACACAAAGACGTGGAAGCATCCCGGCTTTCCAGCGAGCGCACAGGCGGACCCGCGGCCCACCAGGACGCAATTGCCGTGCTTCGCAGCTTGCAGAATCTCCTGATTGATCAGCTCCAGCATGCGCTGCGAGTCGAATATTTTCTCATCCTCTGTGGTCGCCGGCGCATAGACCGGATCCTGCCAGAAGATTTTTCCGTAGCGGTAATACCAGGGATCGAGGCGTTCATCGAACTTAGCGGCCAGCTTCGGATCCACGCCGGCCATATGTGCTGCGCCGGTCACGAGCTCTGAATCGAGCAGCCGCCACCCCAGATGAGCAGCCAGATCGTGCGCAAATTCTCCGCCGTGCGACCCGTACTCCCGCTCCACTGTGATCACGTTGATCGGCCCATGCACCATGTCGCTGCTTGACCCCCTGGGGAGTGAATCCCTCGGAATGCAGCATACAACTCCTCGGGCTAAAAATAAAACAGAAGGCGCGGAAGTCATGACGTCCCGCGCCCGTTGCGCGATTGCCGAATCTGGCCAGGTTACTGTGCAACCGGTTGTGGGGGCAGAGGTTTAGAGCTCTTCAGATGCGGTGCTTTGGACGTCGCAGGCGCGTTCTGAGGCTCCGATGCCGCGGGCGGAAAGGCCGAACCCTTCTTGATGTGCAGGTCGCCGTTGTCCGCGCTCAACTGGATGTGCGCCGCTCCCGATCCGATACGACCGCTCACCGTTTTGTCCTCTTCGCCGCTCACGGCCAGCGGGTAATCGGTGACGATATCGCCGTTGTGGGTGTGGCCATCCACCGTGGCCGAGGCATTGGGCGGCAGCGTCAGCTCTATGTCGCCTTTGTCGTTCCTTGCGTCCACGCTAAATGGGCCCGCAGGCTCGATGCTGATTGTGCCGTCACGATCCTGCACAAAGGTGTCGCCGGTGATATCGCTCAAATCAACGTCTCGCGAGTGAGTGACCACATGCACAGGTCCTTTCGCCTGGGAGACGTTGAGCGAGTCGTCGGTGAGCGTGAGGTCACCATCGAGTTGCGCCACTTGTATATCCGACTGGGAATGGAGGTGGACCGGGCCTGAAACATGCTCCAGATGGATCTGACCGAAGTATTCGCAATTGAGGTTCGCGCCGCCTTTAATATCGGAAACAGTGACATCGGTGCATGGCCCGTTGCTGCTCAGGTCGCCCTGCAGATCATGCACCGAGAACTCACCCTTGGCGAGGCGCGCCGTCACGGGCCCCGCGATTGTATTCAGATGCACGTCTCCATGGGGCGCAGTCACATTGATGCCCGCACCAAGTCCCGATGCTGCCACGTCTCCTCTGCCCGCATTTACCGTGAGCTGCGCTGTGCGCGGTACCGTTACCGTCAGGTTTACCCTGCCATGATCATCACCGTCTGATTGCACCACCACGGCAGTTCCGCTGACCGTCACCTTGGCGGCCTCGGAATCGAAGATCTTCTTTGCATCCGAATCGGAGCTCGCGTAGGCCGTTTCGTGCGCCTGCACTTCGATGTTTGGCTGGTCGGCGGCGGTGATGCTCACGTCACCGCGAGGATCGACAATCTGAAGCGACGCGTTGGCGGGGATCGGACGAGTCTCCACCGGCTGGTCAAAGTCATGTTCCGGCAAACCGAAGAAATTGAAAAAGTCGTTGTTGCCGTTCCATGAATTCGCAAACGAGCCCAGGTGATTCCATCCGGTCGCCAAGATACCCAGAAATGCAATCAGAAGCAGGATCCCCACAAAGCTTCCGCTGCGCCGTACCGGGGTCTCGCGCCGCATGTCGAGAAACCATTCGCCGAGCAGCGCCAGACCTGCCACGATCAAGAGCGCCGGCCACCACTGCCCGTACCACGCCCAGAAACCGCTCGCACTGATATGGCCGGTCATTACCAGCAGCGCCACCACGCCAATGGTGACCAGAATCAACGGACCCACCATCGAAGGAACGCGCGGCCCGTAGGGGCCCATGTAGCCAGCTTTCCAGGCGTGCCGCTGTGCCCGCCAAGCATCGCGCTGCGCGCGCCAAGAAGCCTTCTGTTGTTCGCGGTACGCTCGCCACTGCATCTTGGGATCGTATGGAGGCGGTACGCCGCCCCCGGGCGGCATCCCTGGAGGAGTCGTGCTCATGATTGCCCTCCATCCGAACGGTTCGCGAGGTCATGGGGTTGCGAAGGAACAATCGCCGTCTCCGTCGACTGCGTTCCGCTTTGTCCTGCCGCGTGAGTAGTCTCTTTCCAGCCGCCGCGCCATCCTTCGCCGGAGTTCGGCGGGCTTTGCCATGGCCATCCGGAAAACATCGGATAGCCTTCTGTGGCGAGCGCCGCGCGCTCGGCAAGCATCAACAAGCCGATCAGGATGAGCAGCAGCGGCCAGAACAGGTGCCAGAAACGCGGGAGTACGCCCATCTGATGCAGCAGCGCCAAGACTCCGATCAGCAGCAAAATCGCCGGCCCGCGTAAGCGGCGAATCATGATGTAACGGCTCATTTGGGACCTCCTTGCGAATTCCCCCGCGAATCCTGCATGCGGCGCACGATGAGCCAGACACCCAAGCCAATCAAGATAATGGGCCAGCTCATCTCAAACATCCGCCCTGAAAACCAATTGAATTGCCCCAGCAGAAACAGAACTCCCAGGGCGATCAAAATGATGGCGCCAATCGGCTCCCGGCGGCGCCAATGAATGGGCGGAACAGGTGGAACCGGCGGGACAGGAGGAATGCCCGGGTCGGTGAAGCCTGCGGCAGGCGGGGCGTAGGGTCCCTGATACGGAGGTTGATAGGGCGCCTGATAAGGGGGTTGATATTGAGCTTGATTTGCACTCTGATCGGGCGGCGGATACGCGCCGGCCTGGCCTGGAGCGGCTCCCCCTGCAACTCCAGAGCTGTGTCCGAACGGTCCGCGCCCTCCCGCAACAAACCAGGTTCCAATCTCATTCAGGCCGAGTGGATCGGGTAATGGATCGCCGTCCCGCCGCGCCTTTGCGGTGTGATACGCCTCGAAAACCTGGTAGAAGACCCAGCCTGCAATGAAGAGACCGAAGATCCCATATACATGGGCGGCGCTCACCAGCACTGCAAAAATGACCACGTGCACCAGGCCTTTGATGAACTGGCCGTTGTACATCGCACCCACGCCGGGAATCAATCCGAGGACAGCCGCCAGGCCGGGACTTGGAACACCCGGGGGCGGCGTTACAAAGGGAGTCTGCGTTCCCTGCCATGCCATCCAGCATGGCTCGCAGAAGATTTGCCCCGCGGGCCCACTGCGCACGCATGCCTGGCAGAGCGGCTTGCCGCAACTCTGGCAGAACGCCGCTGCCGTTACACCACTGTGGTTTACGCAATCCATACTCTGCTCCTTTCCCACGCTCTCAGTGCGGAGCCGCCGGACTGCACGGACCCGTGTCCCCACCGGCGAAAAGCGGTCAATGGGGTGAGGGTTTTGTTTTGCAATCTAAGGGATGCATCTACGAAATCACTTGCCGGGTCGCCCACCGGTTCCACGGCTGGATGGTCCGGCCTGTGTTGAGGGTCCACACGCAATCCTCCGTCGTTGCGGCCGGGACTCTGCCCAGGATTCTGACGTGTCTCGCCGGGAGTGAGGGGCTGCGTTTCGTTGGGTTGCGGCTCGCCATTTCCCTGACTGTCGGCCTGCCCGCGCAGCGCGCGCACTCGGGATTCCACCTCGTAAACGAACCGCAGGTGATCGTAATAACGCACGATCGGCACCGAAGCCATAGTCAACTGGCGCTCCATGTACGAACGGACTGCCTTCGGCCGCAGATCGGCAAGATGCAGGCTTGTCAGCCGCACCCCGGCCAGGTTCAGCGTCAGCGCAATGGAAAAGAACGCCATCGCCGCGGTCATCATCAATCTGGGCTGAACAGCGTTACCAATCCGCGTGAAAAAGCCCGGTTGCTGCCAAACCGGCGGAACAAATACTGGGACTGTGGAGGATCCGGCGGCCGCAGGCAATGCAGCACCCACTGCCCAGCCGGGCGCCGCCGCGTGGCCCGACCCCGTCTTGGCGAGGATCTTTTCCAGCAGACCAGCGGGCACCTCCGGCTCGGGAGAGAGGAATTCGAGCCATTCGCGGCCTTGCCGAGCTTCTTCATACAGGGCTGCGCAGGCTGGGCAGATGGCTTTGTGCGCCGCGAACCTGGTTTCGTCCTCGGGCTTCAATAGGCCGTCCAGCGCATCGGTCAAAAGCGTCTCCCACTCGCCGCATTCGGGAGAACTCGGAATGTGTGTGCGCTCTGCCATGGCTACATCACCTCCCGTTGATTACGTTCGAGAAGCCGCGCCAGTTCCGCCCGGCCGCGGCTGATGCGAGACTTGACGGTCCCTTCGGGGATGCCTAAAACCTGTGCAATCTCTTTGTAATCAAGGTCTTGCAAATCCCGTAGAATCACTGCCTCACGCAGCTCGACTGAAACGCGTGCCAGAGCCTTTTGCACCATCCTGGCCAGCTCATTTCGAGCAGCTGATTCATGCGGCGTCGGCCCCTTCGCCGCCAGCCGGTCGGCCGGCTTCAGCTCTTCCGCCTGATCCCAGCCGTCATCGAGCGAATCTGTTACGCGCTGGTGGCGTGAACGCCTGAAGTTGTCCACCAGCAGATTCCGTGTCATGGTTGTGATCCAAACGGGAAAACTGCCGCGCGAAGCGTCAAACGCGCCCAGATTCGAATAGATTTTGAGGAATACGTCCTGAGTCAGGTCTTCGGCGTCCGCCGGATTCCCTGTAAAGCGATAGCACAGTCCGTACACACGTCTCTGATGCGTACGGACCATCTCAGCCCATGCGCCGGAATCCCCGTCTAGGCAGCGGCGGACGATCTGGGACCAGTCTTGCTCCAGCGGTCTCACCTCCACGCGCGCTGTGTTGGCCGCCGGCGGCAGCGCTGCGGCCCCAGCGGAGTGTTCCCGGACCGTGGGCTGTCCGGAAGCCCCATCTCTGGAATTAAGGCTTCCCCGAGCTGAAGGGGTCTGCCGTAACACAGGCGCCACTGCAGGCGCCAACAACTGAGAACCTCGAGCGACCCGATTCCCCGGGAAGCAGTTTTGGCTTCGCCTGTTGGGACCGCTAGGTCTCGGTCGCTGGGGTATGATCCCCACCATGCTCCAGCTTAATGTACCCGCGCACTGCATGGTGGGGTATACGCAGAAGCAAGGGTCCCAGTTCCGTAACAGGACTTGTTTCGTTATCGGCGGCCGGGTCGTCGAGCCCCGCTCAATAGTGGTGGCCGAATTCGGGATCGACGGGGTTCTCGAAGAGCGATGCGTCGCGGGTCACTATGGTTAGCCCCGATGGTGTGACGAAGTAACGGCGCTTGTCCTCGACCGGATCGTAGCCAATCACGGTGCCTTCTGGGATATGCACGTCGCGGTCGATGATGGCGCGCCGGATGCGGCAGTGGCGCCCGATGTTCACGTGGGAAAAGACGATGCTGGCGTCCACGTCGGAGTAGGAGTTGACGCGCACATCCTGGGAGAGCACCGAGTTGTACACCGAGGCGCCGGAGATGATCACGCCGGCAGTGATGATCGAGTTCACTGCCATTCCGGACCGTCCCGGTTCGCCAAAGACAAACTTCGCCGGCGGGTATTGCCGAGTTCGGGTGCGAATGGGCCAACTCTTGTCGTAGAGATTGAATACCGGCGACACCGAACAAAGATCCATGTTGGCTTCGTAGTAGGCATCGAGCGTGCCTACATCGCGCCAGTAAAGCGCCTCTTTGCGGTTCTCGTCGACGAAACTGTAGGCCATCATTTTTTTGTTGCCCAGCAGATTGGGAAGGATGTTGTGGCCGAAATCGTGCTTGGAGCCGGGATCGTCGGCGTCGGCGATGAGGGCCTTGAGCAGCGTTTCGGTGTCGAAGATATAAACCCCCATGGATGCATCCACTGCGTCGGGATTAAACGGCGAACGGAAAGTTGTCGTTGCCGGCTTCTCCTGAAAGCCCATCACTTCTCCCGTCCGGCTCACCTCCACGACTCCGAAGCGCGATACCTCTTCTGGTGCGACGGGCAGCGTGGCCATCGTCACTTCGGCATTGGTCTCGTTGTGGTAAGTCAGCATCCTGCTGTAGTCCATTTTGTAAATGTGGTCGCCGGCGAGAACGATGACATGCTTTGGCTGCTCACTGCCGATCGAGTAGATGTTCTGATAGACAGCGTCCGCCGTTCCCATATACCAGTTGCCGCCGGTTCGCTGCATGGGCGGCATCAGCTCAAAAAACTCGCCCAATTCCTGTGCTACGATCCCCGTCCATCCCTCGCGGATATGGCGATTCAGGCTGAGCGCTTTGTACTGCGTGAGGATATACACCCGCCGCAGTCCCGAGTTGATGCAGTTCGAAAGCGTGATGTCGATAATGCGGTAATGGCCGCCAAACGGAACCGCCGGCTTGGCACGATCCCGGGTCAGTGGAAACAACCGCTCTCCTGCTCCGCCCGCGAGCAATACGCCCAGAGTGTCTTTCATATCCATAAGACTCCCGCTCTCAATTGACTGCCGGCCCCTTGTGCTGCGGTGCGGCGGAGGAGTGCCGCTATCCGGAACTGCATACTTACTGGCGGCACTTTGCTTCAGCCGCCCTGAACGCAGGAGAATACCACACGCGCGAAAGGGTTGACAGCCGCTGCTCCGATTGACGAAGACCGAGAGCTGAAAAGAATTGCATGTCTCAAGCCGACCGGGAGTTGCCGGAACGCCTCCGAAGATCGATTCAGGCGGGGCACCGCGAGGAGTTTCCAGCTTGCGTACATGGGACGATTCGGGCACAGCGGTTGTCGCGTGAGGCGAGAGTTTGTGTTACCACCCCGAGACCCAGTTCTTCTTTTTGTTAGTCGACCGCTTGAACCTGGTGAACTTGTACTCCATGCCCACTGAGATGGCGAAATTCACGTCGAATTGTGAATACGAGCCCGAAGAATACGGTGCGTCGTTGAAGTTGTAGTGCGTCATTACGGCATCCGGTGTGATGCGGAAGACCCAGTGCTCCGAGCGGTTCAGATCTATTTCCCCGCCGACGATGGCCGCCGGTGCGATCTGGTTATAGTAAAAATCGAACTTCGCGGGCGGCTGCCCCAGCAGGTCTTTCTGGAAATTGCCGTACACACCGCCAAACATGGCGTGCGCAATCAGGTCGCCATGCCTGTTGTGCGGTCCCAGCCATTCCGCTCCGCCCACAAAGAAGTACTGCTTCACCATCGGACCCCTGACGTTGTTTGGCGCGTTGGGAGCGGTGCCGCTGGTTCCCACATACGCGCGCCCTGTTGCCTGGATCCCCCAGTTCCGTGTGAGCCAGTAGGAGCCCTCCATATTCAACCCGCCGAGGTTTGACCCTTGCAGTAAACTCGGTCCCGCCTTCATGTGGTCGTAGGCCATCCCCAGCGACATATCGTAGCGGTTGTCGTAGCGTACGTTTTCCAGGGGATTGACGGAGACGTAGACGGGCGGGGGAGGCGCCTGGCTCGTTTGGGTTTGGGAACTCGACTCCTGAGCATGCAAATGGACCGCCGCGCACGCACAAAGGGCGAAAACCGCGGCAAAAAGGGCTGTTAACTTTCCTGGGAGATGCATCACCAAACAGCTTACAGGACCCCCCCGATAACGGACAACGAAGCGTTGCGGCATTTCCCTTTAGACTCGGTTTGCTGCCAGATGTGTGAGCAGAAACTACAAGTTACAAGGATCTATTTCACGGGACCACACCAGGTAATGGACGGTCTTCAAGATCTCAACAATGGAGCCAGTCATCGAGTCCGCTTCTGTCTCTGGTTCGACCGGCCGAGCCGCATGCACCCGCCATTTGAGCGGGAGCCGGCTCAGGATCATCGCAGCTCTGGGAAGATGGCTCGAGCTCGAAATCACTTCCGCCGATTGCCAACCTCGGCTGCGCATGATCCGCAATGAGTCACAGGCATTCTCGATGGTGTTCTGTGCTGCCCGATCTTCGACAATCACGTCCGCTGGAATTCCCTGCGCCTCGGCTACGCGCGCCATCACCTGCGCTTCCACAAAGCGGTTATGCACGGCGCCACCAGTCATGATCATCCGTGGGGCGACGCCACGCTCGTATTCGCGTACCGCCTCGGAGACGCGCGCCATCTCCGTCGGACTCGGATTCCCATCGGCATCCGCATGATAGCCGAGCACAATCAGGACATCAAACCGGTCCTGCGCCGTATTCTCCTTGGGCGCGAGGTTTCGCGCAATCGCCGCCCACGCGACGAGCCCCAGGATCAGCGCGGCGCAGACTGCAACCGACCGCCCAATCCAGCCCAGCCGGCTGCGTTTCCGCCGGCGCGCGGGATGCGCAGTTCCAGCCCTGTGCGGTGCAGTTTTCCGGCGTGGAGTTGTGGGGTTCAACGGTGGATTGCCTTCACACTCCACTCTATCGCGGCCAGGTGATCGCGGTTCCGCCAGTCAGCAAGATGCAGGATCCGGATAGGCAGCAGCCATTCGGTCGAGATCAATTTGCTTGCGCGGCTAAGAGCCTCTCTTGCAGCGAGATCGGTGGCGGGTTGAGCTAGAGTCCAGAGCCTCCATCACGCTGGGACTTTCTCGCACAGCGCCAGCCAGACCCGCAATCGCCCCTCAAAAAAATATGGATCAACCGGCACATCTCTCGGGTTTTCTACATCCAAGATGGTCAGGAGGAGGTTCATCAATGCGCAAGTTCCTAGGGATTGTAAGCGCTGCACTTTTGGTTCCGGCTGCCGCCCTGGCCCAGCAGAAACCGCAGCAGAATCCCCCACAGGGCCAAGTTTTCATGCCAGGGCCAACAAGTGAACCGGAGCTGGCGCAACAGGTGCGCCATGCCCTGTTGATGTTGCCGTACTACTCGATCTTCGACGAATTGTCCTTCAGCTTGAACGGCAGTGTTGTCACCTTGCAGGGAGCATGCCCCCCTGATCCTCCGTGGGACATTAAATCGGATGCAGAAGCTGCGGTGAAGCGGGTCAAGGGCGTCACCCAAGTCATCAACAACATCAAGCTGTTGCCGCTGTCTCCGATGGACTGGCAAATACGGCGGGCGGAACAGAAAGCCATTTACGGCGATTCCGAGATCGGAATGCGCTACGGCGATCAGGCTCTGCCGTCGATTCACATCATTGTCGACAACGGGCACGTGACACTGACGGGTGTAGTCGATAACCAATTCGACGACACGCTGATTCGCACAAGGGCGAATGGGGTCCCGAACGTCTTCTCCGTGACCGACAACCTGCGCGTGCTGAATCAGGGAAAGAAGAAGGAAAACGTCTCTTCAAAATGAATTGAAGCGGCGGAGGTCGCGTCGCTGATCGCGATGCCCAGGCCTCTGCCTTTCGGTTCGTTCCGTATAAAAGCGAACCGTCAGCAGGCCTCTCCCCGGCACAATCTCATTTCACCGAGATCCGGCGGCTGAAGGCGAACTGTCGCTCTACGGGTACATGCGATTCAGCATGCGCGGAAATGGAATCGTCTCCCGCACGTGATCGAGGGCGCACACCCAGGACACCACGCGTTCAATGCCCATGCCGAAGCCCGCGTGCGGCACGCTGCCGTAGCGGCGCAAATCGAGGTACCACTCGAACGCATCGCGCGGCAGCTTGTGCTGATCGATGCGCGCGCTCAGCAGCTCATAGCTTGAAACGCGCTGCGATCCTCCGATGATTTCGCCGTAGCCCTCGGGAGCCAGGACGTCGACGCACAGCGCATACTTAGGATCCTTCGGGTCGGGTTCCATGTAAAACGCCTTCACATCCGCCGGATAACGGTGCACCATCACCGGGCGATCGTACTGCGAACTCAGCCACGTCTCATCGGGCGAGCCGAAGTCGTTGCCGTACTCGAATGGCGCTTCAAGATGTCCGTCTTTGTGCGCCTGGTTGAGCTTCTCAGCCGCTTCGTCGTAACGCAGCCGCGGGAACGGCGGAATCACGTTCTTGAGCTTCTCCGTATCGCGTCCGATTACCTGCAGCTCAGGGGCGCGGTACTTCAGCACACTTTGCACAATGTGCGAGATGTAATTCTCAGCCAGATCCATCAGCCCGTCGAGGTCCATGTAGGCGACTTCAGGCTCGACCATCCAGAACTCCGTCAGATGACGCCGCGTCTTCGATTTTTCCGCGCGAAACGTCGGCCCGAAGCTGTAGACCTTGCCCAGCGCAAGCGCCGTCGACTCCACATAGAGCTGCCCGCTTTGCGTAAGGTAAGCGGGATCGCCGAAGTAGTCGACGGGAAACAGCGTTGAGGTGCCTTCGCACGCGGCCGGAGTCAGAATCGGCGGATCGGTGCGGATAAAGCCGTTCGAGTCGAAGTACTCCGCAGCGGCGCGCATGATCTCGGCACGGATGCGCAAGATGGCCGACTGCCGGGGACTGCGTACCCAGAGGTGGCGCCGCTCCTGGAGAAAGTCAACGCCGTGCTCTTTTAGTGTGATCGGATACGGGTCCGACTCGGGCACGCGCTGCACCACCTGCACACCCTCGACATCGAGCTCATAGCCGCCCGGCGCACGTTTGTCAGCCCGCACTTTGCCCGTGACGATCACCGACGACTCCTGGGTGAGGTTTTTCAGCGCGTCGAAAACTTCGGGGGAAACGCTCTTGACGTGCGCAACTCCCTGGATGGATCCGGTGCCGTCACGAAAGATCGGAAACAGCAGTTTGCCGCTTTCGCGCGAATTGTAGAGCCATCCGCGGAGGGTTACGGACTGCCCCTCGTGCCGTCCAATATCGGCAATGGTGGCAACCGGCGGCGCCGGTTTGGCGGCTTCTTGTGCAGCGGGAGCAACTTCTTCGGGCATTGTGCTTCCTTTGCGGTTGGGGAGGACCGGAACTTTCCAGAATAACGCTTGTTGGACCAAGGCGTTGGATGGAGGAACTGGCGACGGGGAGTGCGGGCAATCGATTTGGTGGCACGCGAATTTTTTTTGATCTAGACGACAAATCACCGGGAAGCGCATCCTATGTGATGAGGAGTGCACATGACCGAGCGGGGCGAAGCAAACGGCAAGGAGATGCATAAGACTTTAGCGGATGCCGATACCGCCGAGCGCTTCATTACCGAAAAGCACATTGGCGAACGGATCCGGCGGCTGCGCCTGAAGAAGTCGATGGGGCTTGTGGATCTTGGCCGGCACACCGGACTTTCGGCCAGCTTTCTTTCACAACTGGAAACCGGCCGCGTGGTGCCGACGCTTCGCAACCTGGCGCGCATCGCGATGGTCTTCTCGAAAGACCTTTCCTACTTTTTTGAGACGGAGCCCGCCGCAGTTTTCCGCGTTCACCGCAGGAAAGATCGCGTGCGCATGCCGCAAACCGGTGTTGAACAGCCCAGCTATACCTTTGAAAGTCTGGGCTACATGGTACCGGACCGGCACATGGATCCCTATTTCGCGGAGTTTGTTCCGCTCGCGGAGCAGATTGAGCCGAAATCGCACATGCACACGGGATTTGAATTTTTGTACGTAGTGGCTGGCGAGCTGGCGATCAGGCACGGGGACCAAGAAGCAATGCTGACGCAGGGCGATGCTGTCTATTTCGACGCGGCAACGCCGCACTCGTACCGGTGCGCGGGAAACAGGTCGGCTGAAGCGATCATTGTGACCATGCACCAGCCGGCGACAGGCCAGCAGCCGGCCCTCAGGCCTGCAACTTCCTCCGCGGTGCGTCCCCCCGTGCCGGCGTCAGCGCTCAAGCCTGCCGTGGCCGATGTCAGGCAGAATGGTCCAGCCTAGACTTCTCCTATTACGCGTAATGCGCGTACCCCGTCCGCTTCAGCCGAAGCGGAGAAAGTATGGGCACGCGATTCCATTGGCCAACTACTTTTGATCCGTCACCAGCTTTCCGCTGATGTCGCGTACTTCGACCGGTCCCAGGCCTGCATCCGTGAGGGCGGGTTGGATTTTAGCTCGATCGCCGGCCGCCACGATCACAAGCTGATCGGGACAGAAGGTCGTATTCACAGCAAAACTCCGTTCCATCGCGAATCGAAGTTGTGCCGCTCCAGTGAAATTGCAGCGGAGCCCGTTTGCTCAAAAACGGGGGTCGTTCCTGGGCGAAAGCCGCGCAGCGCCAGGGATGAAAGCGTCCAGGAGCGGGACAAATATCTGAATCGCGAGAGGAGACAGGATAATACTCTGGCCGCGGCAACGCGGGGGAGGGAGTCGGTTATTTCGAGGAGCCGGACGGAGTGGGCGAATCGGATGGCTGCGACGGGTTGGCAGACGGGATCGATTCGCCATAGGTGGGATAAGGAACAGCTGCGGCGCTGGTGGGCATGGCAGCGAGTGTTTTCAGATCGGCCTGCACCTGTGCCCATTTGTCATGATCCTTTTTGGTCGAAATGGGGGAGTTGGGATCGGCGTAGTATGCCTTGACGTCGCTCTTGATGCCGGGAGGAAGGGGGCGCGTGGGCTTGCTGACGAGGCGGTGAAGGAGCTTGGCGTAAGTAGAGTCAGTGAGGCGATAGCCGCCGGGCTTCACCACCTGGCCGGTGTCGAGGTCACGATTTGGCAGGGGATTCTCGGGGTTGAGCGGCTCGAGCGTCGCGATCGGGATCGTGGAACCGGGGCCAGGATGAAACCGCGCCTGCAACGGAGTGAAGCGGGCGAGACGAGCACGCATCCCCGAGGTAGCCGCCGCCAAGCTCTCGTAGTAGTCGGTCTCGGCAGCGGGCGTGGGGCCTTTAATGTTGACCAGCGCGAGGGGACCAAACTTCGGGAGCACGAAGATGAGTGCCGCGATGAGCCGTGTCTCCAAGCCGGTCTTCTTGCGATAAACATCCCAATTGCAGTTCTTGGCAACAGAGGCAGATTCTCTCTCGATTTCAGCAGCATCGGAAGTATCCGGTTCGATTGGCTCGTGGCTGCGGTGCAGCAGAGTGAGTGCATAGGCGACGTGCGGAATGAGGTTCCGCGTGGCCATGTTGTAGGCGCTGACGTTGATGAATTGCCGGTCCCGGTTGCCGTCGAAGTGTTCGGTGAGGCCGTAAGTCTGGTAGAAAGCAAGGGCGACCTGGCGCTGAGGAACACGGAGGCCGATGTGCCGCATATAGCCCAGCGGGGCAAGGTGGTGTTGCACGATCTGGTCAATGTCGAAAGCAAACTCCACTTGGACGTGCTGGTGCTTGCCTTCACCGTAGCTCACGCTCGGCCCGTAACGCTTTTCGAGCTTGGGAAACTGTTTGGCAACGGCGAGGTTGGTGGCCTCGGAGTGGCCGTACGAATCGCCAACGTAATGCGAGAGCGCGCCGATGGCGAAGGCCAGCTCATCGGCATTGTGCGCGTTGCGAAAAAGCGCGAGAACAAAATCGCCGGAGCGGACGTAGTGAGTGAGATCGGAGAAGAATTGATCGCCGAAAGGATAGTATCCGATGTCCTGGATGACGCAGCCGCCATAGGCGTAGGAGCGAGCGCGATTCAACTGTGCAGGAGTGAGATTGGGATAGCGGCTTTTAAGCAGCGGGACGATCGAATCCTGCCAGGTTAGGTCGATGATCTGTTCATGGGTGAGCAGGGAATAGGCGGCCGCATGTCGCGGCCGCAAAAGCGGCAGCAGTACGAGAAGTGCGACGATTCGAAGGTGTTTGAAGCGCATCGTCATTCGATCGAGCGGGTGGTAGCTCCTGAGCTGAAAGGTGGAACCGGGGATTCGGGTATGCGAACGCTTTCTTTAACCGCCAGCGGAATCGACCTCACGTTGGTTAGATGCGGCGCCGCATGGCAAGCATGACCACCGCCGACAAAACCATCATCGCACCCACGGCCGACAAGCCGGCCGAGTAGCTTCCCCAACGGTCTTTCATCCAGCCGATCGCCAGCGGGCCGATAAATCCTCCAAGATTACCCAGCGAGTTGATCAGCGCAATTCCAGCGGCTGCACTCGCGCCAGATAGAAACAGGCTTGGCATGGCCCATAGCGGAGGCTTGGATGCGTTCACTCCAAAACTTGCCACGGCGAGAGCCAGAATCACGGCCAGCGCAGCTTCGGCGTACCCCGCCCACACCAGCCCCGCACAGCCGAGCAGGCAGGGAATGGTCACATGCCAGATCCGTTCCAAGGTGCGGTCAGAATGCCGGGCCCACGCCATCATGCCCACGATTGCCACTACACTCGGCAGTGCATTCAGCCAGCCGACCGTGAGCGCGGAATACCCGAACTGCTTGATCAGCAACGGCGACCAAAATCCAATTGCATACAGACCTGCCGAAGTACCTGAGTAGACGAACGCCAGAGCCAGCACACGGGGATCGCGCAAAACAGCCCACACCGCAGCCGCGCTGCTTCGATGGGTCGTGCTCTGCGCGCGCTCCGCCTTCAGCGTGTCAAGCAGCCAACCCCGTTCGTCTGCATCGAGCCATGTCGCCTGCTCCGGACTGTCGGTCAGCACCTTCAACGTGAGCAATCCCAGAACGATTGCCGGGAACCCTTCGATGATGTACAGCCACTGCCAGTCGGCGAGCCCGGCAATTCGCGGCAGTTCCATCAATGCTCCGGAAATCGGCGAACCCACAACTGTCGACAAGGGCGCCGCAGCCATGAATGCCGCAATTGCCACCGCCCGTTGCCGCGCTGGGAACCACAGGCTCAAATACAAGAGCGTTCCCGGAAAGAAACCTGCTTCGGCAAGGCCGAGCAAAAAGCGCATGGCATAGAAACTGTGCGGCCCCACCACGAACGCCGAAGCCATCGACACGATGCCCCACACCACCACCACGCGTGCAATCCAGCCGCGCGCGCCCACTCGCAGCATCATCAGGTTCGACGGTACCTGGAACGCGATATATCCGACAAAGAAGATGCCGCCGCCAAAGCCGAACATGGTGGGCGTGAGCCCAATCGCCTTATTCATGCTGAACGCGGCAAACCCCACATTGACGCGGTCTAAAAAGCTCACCAGGTAGAGCAGCATTACGAAGGGAAGAATGCGCACCTGCAGTTTTCGCGCCACGCGGAGCTCGATGCCCGGATTCTCAGTAGGAGAGGTCACGCAGTCGCCAGCGGACGCTTGGCGGCAGCTGCGACTGCAGCGCAAACTGCCTCCGTCACGTCAGCCGTTGTTGCCGTGCCCCCCAGGTCCCGCGTATGCAGTTTGGGATTCGCTGTCACGCTTTCGATGGCTTGCATGAGGCGACGCGCCGGTTCGGATTCGCCCAGGTGATCGAGCATCAGCGCTGCTGTCCAGAATGTTCCCATAGGATTGGCGATCCCTTTGCCCATGATGTCGAACGCCGACCCGTGAATCGGTTCGAACATGGAGGGAAACGCTCGCTCAGGATTGAGGTTCGCGGTGGGAGCGATGCCGAGGCTACCGGCCAACGCTGCCGCAAGGTCGCTGAGTATATCCGCGTGCAGATTCGTTGCCACCACCGTATCGATCGACGCTGGCCGGTTCACCATCCGCGCCGCCATCGCGTCTACCATCTCTTTGTCCCAGCGCACGTCGGGGAAGTCCTTAGCTACCTCCGCGGCAATCTCATCCCACATCACCATGCCGTGGCGCTGCGCGTTGCTCTTGGTCACCACGGTCAGCAACTTGCGTGGCCGCGATTGGGCAAGCCGAAAGGCGTAACGCTGGATACGCACCACCGCCGCGCGCGTCAAAATCGAAACCTCGGCCGCCACTTCCATCGGAAATCCCTGGTGCACGCGCCCGCCAGCACCCGAGTACTCGCCCTCGCTGTTCTCGCGAACGATTACCCAGTCCAGATCCTTCGGCGCGCAGCGCTTCAGCGGTGCATCGATCCCGGGCAGAATTCGCGCCGGACGCACATTGGCGTACTGATCCAGGCCCTGGCATATCTTGAGCCGCAATCCCCAAAGCGTGATGTGATCGGGAATATCGGGATCGCCGGCCGATCCGAAAAGAATCGCATCCGTTTTCTTCAGCGTTTCCAGGCCGTCGGCCGGCATCATCGCGTCGTGCGCTCGATAGTAGTCTCCGCCCCACGCGAAGCTTTCAAACTCAAATGCGAGTTCGGGCTCTGCCGCGGCCAGCGCGTCCAGCACCTGCCGTCCCGCTGGAACTACTTCCTTTCCAATCCCGTCTCCAGGCACCAGCGCAATCCGGTATCGCGTCATCTCGCCTCTCCTCAACAGACACGGCAATTCTACAGGTGTTAGGTTTCGGAGGGGCAGGGGCTGCAAGCTACCAGCTACGAGCGCCGCGCTGCAAGCATGCGATCCAGCGCCACGCGCGCCCAGTACTTCACAGCGGGCTTCACCTGCACGCGATTTACGACGCGACCCTCGACGAGGTTCTCAAGCGCCCACGCCAGATGCTGCGGGGTGATGCGATACATCGTGGTGCACAGGCATCCCGTATCGTCGAGCGTAATGATCTTTTTGCCTGCGGGCGCAAACTGCTTGGCCAGGCGGTTCACCAGGTGAATCTCGGTGCCGATGGCGAACATCGATCCCGCAGGCGCCTTTTCGACCAGCGCAATTAGCTGCTCGGTCGATCCCAGCGCATCGGCCTTTTGGCACACCTCGTAGCGGCACTCCGGGTGCACGACGACCTGGATTCCGGGATACTTCGCGCGCACCTGGTCCACGTGCGAAGGAAGGAAACGCTGATGGACGGCGCAGTGGCCTTTCCAGAGCAGAATCTGACTCGCGACGAGGCGCTCTCGCGTCTGCCCACCCCAGAACGATCCGATCTGAACTGCCCACGGATCCCACACCGCCATTTCTTCCAGCGGAATCCCCATCGCGTGCCCGGTGTTCCGCCCCAGATGCTGATCAGGCAGAAATAAGATTCGCTTTCCGTGCTTAAAAGCCCATTCCATTGCACAGCGCGCACTCGACGAGGTGCACACCAGGCCGCCGTGTTCGCCGCAGAATGCCTTGATCGCTGCTGTGGAGTTGATGTAGGTAACAGGAATCGTGTCACCTGCCAGATCTGCGCGCTCCAGTGCATCCCAGCAATCTTCTACCTGCGAGATCTCTGCCATATCGGCCATCGAGCAGCCTGCATTCAGATCGGGCAGAATCACCTGCTGGCCCTCACGCGCCAATACATCCGCGCTCTCCGCCATAAAATGCACGCCGCAGAAGACGATATATTTGGCATCGCTCGCCGCCGCGATTTTCGACAACTTGAAGCTGTCCCCCGTAAAATCGGCGAAACGCACCACCTCATCGCGCTGGTAGTGATGGCCGAGAATCACGGTCGTTTTGCCTAACCGCGCACGAGCGCCGGAAATGCGCTGGTCCATCGAATGGTCCGGCATCGCCAGGTAGTTTTCAAGGGAACAGGTTTCACCCGCCTGCGCCGCAGGCACTGTCATTTCGTCAAGAACCAGGGTCACAATATTCCGCCTTCAGTCCAAAAGTGGACGGGGATGTTGAAAGCTCTCTTACGGGGCTGCAGTGAATGCGTCTTTCCTGGCCGGACTCCAAGGAAGCACTGGCCAAAATAATGAAAAAACCACTCACGGGGCTGTTGCAGTCCCCACCGATAGGATGCTTTGAAACGACGGCCGATGCTGATTCGTCGGCCCGTTGCTCGCAACCCTATTCACTTATTTTAACGCCAGGGTTGCACGGGTTTAACCCCACGGTGGCAATGACCCCGCCGCATTCCGTTTGTTAGCGCCACTTGCGGCCAGTTATCATGATTCTTCATGGGAATTCCGCCGCCAATCTATCTCGACACCATTAGCATGCCCGACACGCTGATCCTGATGGTGTTGGCCCTGGTCGTCTTCGGGCCGCGGCGCCTGCCTAAGATCGGCCGGCAGTTGGGCAAGCTCATGTACGAGTTCCGCAAAGCTTCGAACGACTTCAAATTCCAGATGGAAGAGGAGTTACGCCAATCCGAAGAATCCGACCGGCGGCAGAAAGAGGAAGAGGAACGCAAGCGCGCGCTGGCCGCTGCTCCTCCGGCGCCGCAACTCGAACAGAGCACAACGAAAGCCGCAGAGCCTGTGCCGCCCGCCGAATCGGAGCTTCCTGTCACGCCCGACCCTGATCCCTACACCTACGAACCGTCGCCCTCGCGCTATCCTGACTTCGCGCCGGAGGACGCAAGCCCCGCAGAGAACAGTCAATCAGCGGCCAACGAGAGTCCGGAGCCGACGGCGCAAGAATCGCCTGAGCCGGTCGCGAAGGAGGGCAGCCTACGCGTTCAGCCGCCCTCCACGGGGGAAAAGGTTGCCGCGGAACGGCCCGGCACGCAGCCACAGCAGCAAGATCTCTTCCCAGGGGATGCCGGAAGCGCCTCTGAAAGCGTGACTCCTGAAACCGAAAGATCGGAGCCCGCAGCCCACCATGGTTGATCCAGGCGACGCAATCGAAAAAGCCAAGAAGGCCGTGACCGAACGTGCTGAGCTCCCCGGCATGAGCCTGATGGAGCATCTGGAGGAGCTGCGCAAGCGCATCGTCCACTCCGCGATTTATCTAGGTGTGGGCTTCTTCGTGGCGTTCTATTTTCGCGAGCAGCTTTACGGCATCGTGCAGGCTCCGCTCACAAAGCTCCACATGCCGATCAACAAGCTCAACTTCTTCCATCCCATGGATGCGATGAACCTCTACATCCAGGTGGGTCTCATCGGCGGAGCCATCCTTGCTTCGCCTTTCATCCTTTATCAGGTGTGGCTCTTCATCGCTCCGGGGCTCTACCAGAAGGAGAAGCGCTTTGTAATCCCGTTCATGGCGGCGACGATGGGGCTATTCCTGGCGGGTGCGAGCTTTGGCTACTTTTTTGTGCTGCCCGGCGCGCTCAAAATCCTCATACTCGGCTTTGGCAGCAGGTTCAATCCGGTGATTTCGATCGAGGACTACACAGGATTCTTTCTGTCGATCATTCTCGGTCTGGGCGTCAGCTTCGAGCTGCCGATCCTCATCTTCTTTCTCGCGCTCTTCGGCATCGTGAGCCCGAAGTTCTTGTGGAAGAACATCCGTTACGCGATTCTCGCGGTGTTCCTGGTGGCTGCCATCATCTGCCCCAGCCCCGATCCGGGCACCATGTGCATCTACGCCGTCCCCATGCTGGCGCTTTATGTTGTCGGAATCGGCGTGGCCTGGTGGGTGCACCCCTCGCGCAAGAGAAAGGCCAAGGAGGCCGCGGGATGAGTTTTTTCTGGTCCCGGACGAGGCTTTTCCGATCCCGATACTCTGTCATCCTGAGTGGAACATGGCGGATTTCTGCGCCACGCGGAGTCGAAGGATCTGCGGTTGCTTTTCGATCGGGCTGGTTCCGGCGCGCCCTCCTCGTCCTTTCTTTTCTCGTGCTCGCGGGTCCGCTGAATGCACTCGCCCAGCACTTTGACGGCTCCAAGGCCTACGAATACGCCCGCGAATTCGTGGCCATCGGTCCGCGCTGGCCCACCGGTCCCGGGCACGTAAAGGCTCAGGCCTTCCTGCGCGACCATTTTCTCCGCGACCACGATCAGCTTGAAGAAGATAAATTCACCGCCGACACGCCGATCGGGTCAGTGCCCCTGTGCAACTTCATCGTGCGTTTCCCGGGCCGCAAGCCGGGCATCATTGTTCTGGGCACCCATTACGAAACCAACTATCCTCTGCGCAACATCAATTTCGTTGGAGCCAACGACGGCGGATCGACGACGGGCCTGCTGATGGCCATCGCAGACCGTCTGCGCGAGGAGGCGGATCGTTCGCCCGGCAAGAAGCTCGACGGGTACTCGGTGTGGCTGGTGTTTTTCGACGGCGAGGAGGCGTTCCAGACCTGGTCGCGCTCCGATTCCACCTATGGCAGCCGGCATCTGGCGGCGAAGTGGGGAGGCGATGGAACGCTCGGCCAGATCAAGGCCTTTCTGCTGGCCGACATGATCGGCGACAAGAGCCTCGATATTCAGCGCGAAATGAATTCCACACCCTGGCTGGTTTCGCTTGTGGCTGAAGCGGCGAAGAAGTTCGGCTACGGGGAGTACTTTTTTCAGCAGCAGATGGATGTGGAAGACGATCACCTGCCCTTTGTGGAGCGCGGCGTGCCTTCCATCGACATCATCGACCTCGATTACGGCCCGAACAACAGCTATCACCACACTGCGCAGGATACGATGGATAAGATCAGCGCACACAGTTTGACCATCGACGGCGATGTCTTCATGGAGTCGATTCGCCTGATCGATGAACGATGAATTGAAGCTCGGAGCGTGCAGCGTGTGGCTTGTAGCTGCGGGCTACCGGCTACAGGCTCAGAACCGACAACAGAATCGGGACGAGGTAATTGAAAGTGTCACAAGCGGAGATCGGCATCATCGGCGGCAGCGGGCTCTACTCCATGCCCGGATTCACCAGCGTTCATGAGGAGCGCGTCGAAACGCCCTTCGGTTCGCCCTCTGATGCCTTCGTCATGGGCGAGCTCGAAGGCCGCAAGGTCGCCTTTCTCGCGCGCCATGGCCGCGGCCATCGCATCCTGCCGTCGGAGCTGAACTTCCGCGCCAATATTTACGCGATGAAAAAGCTCGGCGTCGAGCGCATCGTTTCGGTTTCTGCTGTGGGCTCGCTGAAGGAAGAGCACAAGCCCACCGATTTCGTCATCCCCGACCAGTTCATCGACCGCACATTTCATCGCGTGTCGACATTCTTCGGCGACGGCATCGTGGGCCATGTGGCCTTCGGCGATCCTGTCTGCGCGACGGTGGCGAAAGCCGCTGCTGACGCGTGCGCGAACGTCGGCGTCGTCGGCAAGCCGGGCGGGACGTACGTCTGCATGGAAGGCCCGCAGTTCTCCACCAGGGCTGAGTCAAATCTCTACCGAAGTTGGGGCGCGGACGTAATCGGCATGACCAACCTGCAGGAGGCCAAGCTGGCTCGCGAGGCCGAGATCTGCTACGCGACCATCGCCATGGTCACCGATTACGATTGCTGGCGCGAGGGCCACGACTCCGTCACCATCGAGGAGATCGTGGCAGTGCTGCACAAGAATGCGGACAATGCGTGCAAAGTGGTGAAAGCCGCCGTTGCGGCTTTGCCGCGAGATCGCGACTGCGCCTGCGCTTCCGCCGCAAAGTTCGCGGTGCTCACGCAGCCGGATGCGATTCCCGCCGAGGCGAAAGAAAAGTTGAAGCTGCTCTTTGGCAAATATCATGGCTGGTAACGCCGCCAACTCGCTGGCTTGCTCACCTTACACTCTTGAAAGAGGCCCTCATGTCAATTACCGTCGTCGGCAGCGTAGCCTACGATTCCGTCGAAACCCCCGCAGGGCGCTATGAGCGCAAGCTCGCGGGCGCTGCCACCTACTTTTCGCTCGCCGCCAGCTTCTTCACCAAGGTCCGTGTCATCGCCGTGGTGGGCGAGGACTTCGGCCCCGAGCAGGAAGCCGTTTTCAAAGCCCGCAACATCGACACGCGCGGCATTGAGCACACCGCCGGCAAAAGCTTCTTCTGGGAAGGCTCCTATCTCGAAAACATCAACGAAGCCAAGACTCACAACACTGAGCTCAACGTCTTTGCCGCGTTCGAACCCAAGATTCCCGACGTTTATCGCGATTCCGACTTTCTCTTCCTTGCCAACATCGATCCCGTGCTGCAGCGCCGCGTTCGCGATGCGATGCCCGGCGTGAAGCTGGTGGCCGGCGACACCATGAATTACTGGATCAAGGATCATCGCCCGGCGCTTCTTGAAGTTCTCAAGGGACTTGACGTTTTGCTGATCAACGACACAGAAGCGCGCATGCTGGCCGGCAACAACAATCTAGTCCAGGCCGCGCGCGGTGTCATGGCTCTCGGCCCGCGTGCGCTGGTGGTCAAGCACGGCGAGTACGGCGCGACTTTGTTCCACGAAATCACCCCAAAGCGTGGGGGACGGAGCTCCGGACTTTCAGAGCTCCGGCACTCCCGCTCGAAGAGGTCATCGATCCCACCGGCGCGGGCGACAGCTTTGCCGGCGGCTTCTTCGGCTATCTGGCCTCGCAGCCGGAGCTCACGCCCGGCCTCCTGGCGGCACGCCATGTTTTACGGCAGCGTCATGGGCTCCTATGCCTGCGAACGTTTCGGCACGGAGCGGCTGCAACAGCTCTCGCGTCAAGAAATCGACGAGCGATTCAATGTCTTCCGCGAGATCACGCATCTCGACTGACCGGCGCATCTCGCACGCCGAGCGCTGGGCCGTCATCGCCTTCTGCACAGCGGTCTCCATGGCCGCCGTCGTCTGGAGCTGGCGACACGATGCGATGCTCAACTACGGCGATGCGGTGGCGCATCTGCATATCGCCCGGCGCGTTCTTGATTCGCGCACCCCGCGCTTCACGCAGTTGGGCTCGGTGTGGCTCCCGCTGCCGCACATTCTCCTTATTCCTTTTGTCCAGAACTATCAATGGTGGGCCACCGGGCTCGCCGGAGTCATTCCCTCTGCGCTCGCATACCTCGCTTCGTGCGCCGGAATCTATCGCCTGGCGCGGCACTGGCTCAATCCGGCGGCGGCCGCGATCACGCTGGCATTTTTCGCGCTCAATCCCAACCTGCTTTACATGCAGACCACCGCCATGACCGAGCCGCTTTTTCTCTGCGAAGTCATTTGGATCGTGCACTGGATGGTTGAGTGGCACTCTTGTCTTGACCACGATGCAAAGAAGGCCCGCCGACTGCAGATCGCGATCGCCGCTGCTCTTGTTGCGGCCATCTTCACGCGCTACGACGGCTGGATCATTGCTTTCCTTGCCTTGAGCGGCGTTGGCCTTACTCTGCTTCGGCGCGCGACGAGCGGCGAGCGCGGACGCTTGTCCTTTGCCGCATTCTGGCTGCCGTGCGTTGCGATTGTTGCCGCGCCCGTCGCATGGTTCATCTACAACTCTGTGGGCTTCGGCGACTGGCTCTATTTCGCGCGGGGCCCATTTTCCGCCAGTGCCATCGAACTTCGCACCGCGGCGACTGCGCCGGGCTGGCCGCCGCATCCCGGTTGGCATAATTCGTGGGTTGCACTGCTTTACTACGTCAAAGTTTCAGAGCTGGACTTTGCCGCCGCGGCCTGGGGCAACGTCGCGCTCGCGATCGCCGCGCTGGGTACAGTGGTTGCGTGGTTCGCCGAAAAAACAGCGCCGCGCCGTCACGCAGTTGCGTGGCTCCTGCTGCTTTGGCTGCCGGTTCCGTTTTATACATGGTCTGTTGCCTACGGATCGGTGCCCATTTTTTTTCCTGCGTGGTGGCCCTATACCTGGTACAACACGCGCTATGGGTTGGAGATGCTGCCAGCGCTCGCCCTGGGCCTGGGACTGGCAGCACAAGCAGCCGTAAATGCACTCTGCCGGCTCAATTTGTCGCAATTCACTCCGCGATTTCAGAAATCCATCCGCAAGCAGCGGTGGGTGCCCATTGGAGCTTTCATTGTGTTCTTCGCGCTGGCCGGGCTGAACGCAGTGACGCTCTTGCGCGAAGATCCGGTGGTCTACGTCGAGAGCACGAAGAATCTCGATGCGAGGTTGCCCTACGACAATGCCATCCCTCTGCTTCTCCGGCAACTGCTCGCGCGTTTTCCGCATGCTCCAGTGCTCATGAACACGTCCGCCTATCCTGAAATCGTGGCGATGACTGGAATTCCGCTGCGTGAGACCATCAACGAAAGCGACCTGGGCGTTTTCAAGACCGCGTTGGATGCGCCTTCGACGCATGCCGCCATCGTGGTGACCTTTGACGGTGACGACGTTGACCGGGCAGTGAAAGAGCACCCTGAGGGCCTCGATGCCGCCGGACAGTTTATGGCGCCGGGGCAGCCAACGGCGATCGTCTATGTGTCCTCGTGGTGGATGCATCACGCACCACTGCGGCAGGCGCAGTCACAGGCTTCGTCAGAAAAAGGCCAGTGAGAATTGAAGGCCTTTCGAAATAATGCCTGCCGCTCAACAACTTCGTATCCGCGGTGATAGCATCGGGCAAGGAATGCGCATGAGCTTGGTCGCCGCTCAAATTCCGTGTCCGCTTCGCGCGTGCCACCTGCATCAAAGGGTATTGGCGAACCACGCTGACATGCGCCCTCACATAGTTCTTCCACTGAGCGAATATGCCATCGGCGTAATTCTTGTTCTTCGCAATTCGGAGGTAGATTGATTCCCTTTACCAAGGCCCACGCTTGTGGCAACGATTTCCTGATTGTGAGCGAAGAAGCCGTGGCGGGCCACGATCCCGCTAATGTGGCGCAGCAGCTTTGCCGGCGCAACACGGGGATTGGCGCCGACGGCGTCGAGTTTTTCTCGTGGACCGGTCCGAAGTCGGGCCGCATTCATCTGCGCAACTCCGATGGTTCCACTGCCGAAATCAGCGGCAATGGGACGCGCTGCGTCGCGGCGTGGATGGCGGAGAGCCTGGATGCTGAGCAGGGCGACGAAATGGCGATCACCACCGATGCCGGCCTGCGCATCTGCCGCATTGACAGCGTCAGAACGGAGCCGGGCTACTTCGCTGAAGTGACCACCGATATGGGCGTGCCGAAGTTCATGCCGCACACCATCAAGCTGACCGATGGCTCCGAGCTCGTCGGCTTGGAAGTCTCTGTCGGTAATCCGCATTTCGTCGTTCTGGTTGAGGATGCCAATTTCAGTGCTGCGGGCAAAGCCTGGCAAACCGTCGGCGCCGAAATCTGCGTCCATCGCGATTTTCCAAACCAGACGAATGCCGAATTTGTACGCATCATGAGCGAACACGAGATCGAGATTCGCATCTTTGAGCGCGGAGTGGGGCCAACCACTTCTTCCGGAACAGGCACTTCGGCCGCTGCGACGGCAGCGCTTGCACTTCGGCGCTGCGTTTCGCCGCTGACGGTGATCGCCCCCGGCGGTTCACAGGTGGTGGCTTGGGGAGGGCCGGGCCTGGAACTTTATTTGACCGGGCCGGCATCGCTTGTCGCCCGCGGAGAGGCATGGTGAAATGGCGGCCTTGATGAAATTGTCGCCGGTCGCAGCGGACGCGGCCATTAGCATTGTGGCGCCGGCCTCGTACGCGCAGACCGAACGCACCGAGCGCGGGCTGGCAGCTTTGACCGAACTTGGATTTACCGCAAGGCTCGCGGCCAATGCCCTGGCATCCGGTCCGCTGTATTTCGCCGGATCACCCGAGCAGCGGATCGACGATCTGCATGCGGCTTTCGCCGATGCGAATACCGGCGCAGTGATGTGCCTGCGCGGCGGCTACGGATCGAATTACCTGCTTGAAGACCTGAACCTGGAGACCATTGGATCGCACCCAAAGCCGTTTTTCGCTTACAGCGATTTGACCGGCATTCAACTGCGCCTGCTCGACGTGTTGGGCTTGCCCGCATTTCATGGTCCGATGCTTGCCGCGGATTTCTACTTGAATAACGGCGTTCACTTAAACAGCTTTCGCGCAGCGCTGGCAGGCGAGCTTTATGTCGTGGGCGTCGAAGAAGGTCTCCGCACGCTTAAGCCGGGAGCGAAGTCGTCCATCGCTGGTGGCACACTTTACGGCGGTTGCCTCAGCATCATTGTTTCGCTGCTCGGTACGCCCTGGGAGCCGTGCACCGAGGGCACGCTGCTGTTTCTTGAAGATCGCGCCGTGAAGCCCTACCAGATCGATCGCCTGATCTGGCAACTGCGTCAGGCCAGGAAGCTCGAGGGCGTGCGCGGTATCATCTTCGGGGAAATGCTCGATTGCGTGCCTCCCGGCTCCAACCCCGAATTGCTGGACCAGGCGATCCTGAACGCGCTCGACGGGTTCGATGGACCCATCGCCATCGGCCTGCGCAGCGGCCATGTTTCGCGGGGGAATGTGACGCTCACCTTCGGCGTGGAAGCCGAATTGACGGCTAAGGACGAGCCGCGCCTTCATCTGCTGGAACCGGCGGTGCAAGCGTGACCCCAAGCCCGCGCCATATTCATCTGATTGGGATTTGCGGAACTGCGATGGCCTCGCTGGCCGGGCTGCTGCAGTTGCAGGGCCATCGCATCACGGGTTCCGACAGCGCCTCCTATCCGCCGATGAGCGACCTGCTGCAGTCACTCGGCATTCCGATTCTTTCGCCTTACGCCGAATCAAATCTCACACCCGTGCCTGACCTTGTCGTCATTGGCAATGCGTTGTCGCGTGGGAACCCGGAAGTGGAACGCGTGCTCGACGAGCGCATGCCCTTCACATCGATGGCGGCGCTGCTTCACGACGAGTTCCTGAAGGGCCGGTCGCCGCTGGTTGTTGCCGGGACGCATGGCAAGACAACGACCACCAGCATGCTGGCATGGATTTACCAGGTGGCCGCGCGACAAAATCCCGCGCTTGAGCCGTCGTTTCTGATCGGAGGGGTAGCGGAGAACTTCGGAACCAGCTTCCAACTGCGCGCCACGCGGAACTTCATCGTCGAGGGCGACGAATACGACACGGTTTTCTACGACAAGGGGCCGAAGTTTCTTCACTACTTTCCTGACGCGCTGATTCTGACACACGTGGAGTTCGATCACGCCGACATCTATTCCGATCTCGAAGCCGTGAAGCGCGCGTTCAAGCTCCTCGTGAACCTTGTTCCGCGGCGCGGAGTCATTGTGGCGTACGACGGCAGCGAAAATGTAACTGAATGCGTGAGCCGCGCTTTTTGCCCCGTCGAGCGGTATGGGTTTAGCGAGAAGGCCGACTGGCAGATTCGAAATCTACACTATGAAAACGGCCGCATGCACTGGGAGGTGTGGCGTGCGGGCACATTGTGGGCCGCGCTCGGGATGCAAATGGCGGGTGAGCACAACGCACTCAACGCGACGGCCGCCGCCGCCCTTGCCGCGGGACAGGGCATTCCGAAAGGCGCGATCGTCGATGCGCTATCCAGCTTCAAAAGCGTAAAACGACGCCTTGAGGTCCGCGCCGAGGTCGGCGGCATCACGATCGTGGAAGACTTTGCGCACCATCCCACGGCGATTCGCGAGACGCTACGTACCTTGCGGACCGTTTATCCCGGCAGGCGCATGTGGGCAGTGCTTGAGCCGCGTTCCAACACGCTGCGGCGCAAGGTGCTCGCGCCGGATCTGGTCGCTAGCCTGCGCCTGGCGGATCGCGTCGTTCTCGCGGGCGTCTACCAGCATCAGCGCATCCCCGAGCCGGAGCGGCTGCATCCCGAAGAAGTTGTGGGCGCGCTCCAGAGCGCGGGTACGCCTGCGGAGCTTTTGCCCGACGCGAACGCAATTGTCAGTGCGATCGCACCACAACTCGCTGCAGGCGATGTGGTCGCGATTCTCTCGAACGGCGGCTTCGATGGAATCTACGAGAAACTTCCCGCTCGCCTCCGCGAACTTCACCCCTTCACTCAAAGCGCCTAGTCGCACGAGTCTCGCATGATCTGGTCGCTCATCTTCATCACCAACATGGCCGTGCTGGGGATCCCCTCGGCGCTCCTCTTTATTCCCTGGTGCTGGCTGACGGGCAGTGTGATGCCGCTCTACCAGGCCACGCGCTTCATGCTTTCGTCGAGTTGCCGCCTGGCGGGCGTGCGCATGCGCGTACACGGCTTGGAGAATGTGCCGCGCGGCAGCGCTTGCATCTTCATGTCAAACCACGTGTCGAATCTCGACCCGCCGGCGCTGATCGCAATCATTCCCGGGCGCACGTCGGCGTTCATGAAGCGTTCGCTGATGAATCTGCCGATCCTCGGCACCGGGTTCCGGCAAGGTGAGTTCATTGCCGTCGACCGCTCCGGCAGCCGCGCCGACGCGCAGCGCAGCGTGGCGGAGGGGCAGCGCGTTTTGGCCAAGGGAACCCACATCACTACGTTTGTTGAAGGTACGCGCTCGCCTGACGGCCGCATGCTGCCCTTCAAGAAAGGACCGTTCTTTCTTGCCATGGCCTCCGGCGCGCCGTGCGTTCCCATCTCCATCCACGGAACCGAGGCAATGTTGCCCAAGGGTAGCCAGCGAATTCATCCCGGCATTGCGCATGTGACCTTTCATCCGCCCATCGATCCTGGTGGATTTACAACGCGAGAGGACCTGATGCAAGCCGTACGGGCCTCCATTGCCTCCGGTCTTCCCGAGTGGATGCGCACCTGACACCCGCGAGTGCGATACTCAGCCATGAACGGATTGGCTCGCCCCGCATGATCGTTTCGCTCCTCGTGATTGTCACCGTCGTCGCGCTGGCCCTTCCCGCGGCGATGGTCCTCATTCCGTTCACGCTGATCACCGGCAACGTAGGCCCGCTGTATTCCACCGGATGCTGGATCGCCCGCTTTGCCATCCGCGTAGCCGGCATCCGCGTGCACATTGAGGGCCGCGAGCACATTCCTGCCGGCCGCGCCTGCATTTTCATGGCAAACCATTTGTCAAATCTCGATGCACCGGCACTGATCGCCAATCTTCCCGGCCGCACTTCAGTCTTCCTCAAACGCCCGCTCATGAAGATTCCGATACTCGGCTACGCCTTCAAATTCGGCGGATTCATCCCTGTCGATCGCGACGGCCAGGTGGAGACCGCGCAGCAAGCCGTCGTGGAGGCGCAGCGCGTGCTGGCCTCGGGACTGCACATCACCACGTTTGTCGAGGGCATGCGCTCGCCCGATGCGCGTCTCCTGTCCTTTAAAAAGGGACCGTTCTATCTCGCCAAGAACTCCGGCGCGCCCTGTATCCCGATCACAATCTACGGAACGGAGAAGATTATTCCCTGGGGAAGCATTCGCATCCACCCGGGTACGGCGCATGTTATCTTTCATCCGCCCATCGATCCGGCTGATTACGCGACTCGCGACGATCTCTCAGACGCCGTCCGCGCCATCATTGCCTCGGCGCTGCCCGAAAAGATGCGCAACTGATCAAGCCACACCGACCCGCCCATGCATTTTCATCCCATATCGTTCGATCCTTGACGTATAGTTGCGGAGAAACAATTCTGCACCGCGGGAACAATCCACATGCCCCTTCAGGTTCTCTCGCGCCGCGCCTTTCTCTCGAGCGCCGCGCTGTCCGCTGTTGCGTTGCGCACTCGCAACCTGCACGCGCTCGCAACTGCCGCGCCAACCATACTGCGCACGCATCTGGGGCCGCTTCAGGGCGAGGAAGCCGGCGGCGTGCGCGTCTTTCGTGGAGTGCCATTTGCCGAGCCGCCCGTCGGCCCGCTGCGTTTTCGCCCGACAGTCGCTGCGAAACCATGGACCGCTGCGCGCGATGCCACTCGCTTCGCGGCCGCCGCACTGCAGCCGGTTGAGCCGGACCTCGCTCAGAGCGAGGACTGTCTCTATCTGAACGTCTGGGCGCCGGCTGACAAAGGCCCACATCCGGTATACGTCTGGATCCACGGCGGCGGCTTTACCGGCGGCTACTCCTTCGCGCCCATCTTTGACGGAACCATGCTGGCGCGGGAGGGCATTGTGTGCGTCACGGTGGCGTACCGGCTGGGCGTTTTCGGATTCCTCGACGTTGCCCCGCTGCTTGGTCCCGAATATGCAAGCAGCGCGAACAACGGCATGCGCGATCTGATCGCCGCTCTGAGCTGGGTACAGCAGAATATCGAGGCGTTTCGGAGGCGATCCCTCGCGCGTTACAGTCGGAGGCCAATCTGCCGGCGCCAAGCTCACAGATGTACTGATGGGTGTTCCCGCGGCGCGCCCGCTCTTTCACCAGGCGATCTCTGAAAGCGGCGGTGCGGAGCGTGTTTCGACAACCGAACAGAGCGCAGCCGTAAGTGAAGCTTTCGGCAAATTATGGCAGTACGGCACCGGCAATCCGCTCTCGTCGCTGGCTACTGCACCGGCCGTGTCGCTGATCCCGGTGCAGAAGCAGTTGACGCAGCAATGGCCGCATCATTTTCCGCTGCGCATGGAGATTGAAGGCTCACTCCTACCGCGACTGCCGGTGGAGACCATTGCTGCCGGGTCCACGCGCGGAAAGCGGCTGCTCATCGGAACCAATCGCGATGAAAGCGCGAGCTTCATCGGTCCTTATCCGGAGCAGGACCCCGATGGGGCCGACCTCGGCAACACTCGGCCGGCTCAATTCCTTGAGGTCTACGACAAGTACAAGGAGATTTACCCGGATATGACCGCGGAACAGCGGCGCATCCGCGCCGTGACAGCGGAGGAGTATTTGCTGCCCTCAGTGCGGGTCACAGAGTCGCACGTCAAGGGCGGCGGTGAGGCCTGGATGTACCGCCTCGATTTCCGCGAAGGCAGTGGATGGCTGGGGCCATTTTCCCACCACTCTCTGGAACTGCGCATGGTATGGGAGCACCCTTCGAAGACAGTGGAGAACGCCGCCGCAGAGGCAGTGCTGGCTCGTCAGATGCATGAGGCGTGGTGCGCCTTCCTGCGCGGTGACGCACCCGCAGCCGCCGGACTGCCCGATTGGCCCCGCTACACGCTCGAAGAGCGACGCACGATGATTTTCGATGCACAGAGCCGCGTTGAAGCCAAGCCCGAGGAGGCCGAATTGCGGCTGTGGGATGGCGTGCTTTAGGGACTGCCGAATCTACGGCTGAACCATCGCGTTATAGCCATCGTCCAGCAACCGTCTGGCCATGCGGTTCGCCTCCTCACGGGTTTTGAAGGGGCCGATGCGCACATGGATCAGGCCGTCGGAGGGATCCTGCTGTGCGCTCGCTGCGTAACCGTGCTGGCGCAGTGCATTTACGAGGACTGAGGCGTCTTCCTGGTGCGAAACCGCGGCCACCTGCACCATCAGCACATTGGCGCTTGGCAGGGCCGGATGTACCGTTTGCGCTGCGCCTGCCCCAGGCGTTTGTGCCGCTCCCGGCGTGGAAGGCATGGCGGGCCGAACCGGCGATTGAGACTGAGCTGGCCCGGACGCTGATGTAACCGGCGCCGGTGTACTTTGACCTTGCGTCGCGGTGCCTTCCGGCGGATTCGGTGGAGTGGCGGAGGAGGGCTGCGGCTGCGATCCGTCGCTCGCCTGCGCCGGCGGCGTCACGGGAACCTGAGCTTCCGCTGAAGGCTTGGGAATCGAGCCGCTCCCCTGCAGCGGTTCTTCGTCAGGAGCTGCAGTCTGGCTGAGGGACTGCGTGGCGACGGCTTGGCCCCGCCCCGCAGTGCGGTGTCCCATCCAATATCCAAGGCCGAAGCACACCCCGCCGAGCACCAGAAGTGCCAGCACAATTCCTGCCACAGCCAATGGGCTGAGCGTCACTTCCGTGTCGTGCTGAGGCTCCTCAAGCTCGCGTTGTTCGTCTTCAAAATATCCCCGCATGCACCGCCTTCGTACTGATTCAGAACTGCCGAGCCGCTCTTACGGTTGGTCTGACGCCGGCTTCAACGCGGCCGAAGCCTTGTTGAGCAGCGTCATCATTTCAAGTGGCAATGGGAAAACAATGGTTGTATTCTTTTCCACCCCGATGTCCGCCAATGTCTGCAGATAACGCAATTGCAGTGTCATTGGCTGGGTGGCCATCAATGTGGCAGCATCCACCAACCTCTGGGCAGCGGCAAATTCACCTTCCGCATGGATGATCTTGGAGCGCTTCTCGCGCTCTGCCTCGGCCTGTTTTGCAATCGCGCGCAACATCTGTTCGGGTAGATCTACCTGTTTGACTTCCACCGAGACCACTTTCACGCCGAACGGCTCGGTGCGCAGGTCGATAATGCTTTGGATGCGCAAATTGAGCTTGTCGCGATGGCTCAGCAGTTCGTCCAGTTCCACCTCGCCCAATACCGACCGTAGTGTGGTCTGCGCAAACTGCGAGGTCTGGTACACATAGTTGGCTACCTTGATGGCTGCGTCGTTGGGATTGACAACGTACAGCGTGACGACGGCATTCACCTTGAGCGTGACGTTATCGCGGGTGATGATGTCCTGGGGCGGAACCTCAAGCACCTCCTGCCGCAGGCTGAGGCGCACCATCTGGTCAATGGGCCGGAACACGAGGATGATCCCGGGACCCTTGGGCGTTCCCAGGACACGGCCCAGCCTGAAGATCACCCCGCGCTCGTATTCGCGCAGGATTTTGATGGAGTTCAGCAGGTAGAGGATGACAATGGCGATTACGATCAGCGTTGGAATGGACATATCACCGATGGACATGAGACTTCCCTTTCCTTACTCAGCAGGGATTGTACTCCAACGCCGTTAGGCTGGATGTTCGGGGGCCACACGTGCCCCGCCCTCGCCGCGCCTTTGTTTTTGCGACTGGGGTTGGGACCCGATTGAGCTCTAGGCTGCGGTCCCAGGCGTTTTGAATGCCTCAACCGGCGCCACCTGCAAGAGCATTTGGTCGTGGCCGACGACCCGAACAACGGCTCCAGCAGCCACCGGCACGCTCGCTTCAGCACGCCAGATCTCCCCCTCAACCAGCACATGGCCTTGGGGCGCAAGCGATTCCATAGCGGTGGCCGGGCAGCCGACCATGGCATCGGCGCCAATCAGCGCCTTTCGTTTGCGCGCGCGAACCACCAGGCGCACGAGGAACACGGTAATCGTGCCAAAGGCCGCGCTAATACCGAATGCGACTAACGGGCTGACGCCCATCTCCGGTACCGGCGCGGCAACCAGCGTGAGCATGCCGAAGGTCAGGCAGACAATGCCCGCAATCGCGAGCGCGCCGTGCCCGCCCACCTTGGCCTCGAGCACCAGCAGCACCATCGCAGCAACGAGCAACAGAACGGCGGTGTAGCGGATGGGCAGCAGATTGAGAGCGAACACAGCGAGCAACACCATCAGCGTGCCCAGCGCGCCAGGGACAATAGTGCCTGGAGAATTGAATTCGAGATAAATCAGCAGCGCCCCGCCCACGAGGAAGAGCAGCGCGATATTGGGATCGACGAGCCATCCCAGCAATTCATCGCGCAGTGAGACCCGTAGCAGCCGGATGCGCGCACCGGCCAGATGAAGCGTCATCTTCGATCCGTCGATGCGCGTGATCTCGCGGCCGTTCAGCGCGTTCAACAAGTCGGTGTCATTGTTGGCCACGAGATCGATCAGGTGCTGGTTCAAAGCCTCCTCTGCCGTATACGAATGCGACAATTTCACGGCTGCCACCGCCGCGTCGGTATTGCGGCCGCGCCGCGTCACATAAGAGCGCAGAAATGCTTCGGCATCGTTCTCCACTTTTTCTTCTTCGGTGGCGTCGGGCTTGCCCATCTCAAAGACCACATGGGCCGCACCTGCTTCAGTACCTGGCGCCATGGCTGCGACATCCGCCGATTCCAGAATGAAGAATCCGGCCGAGCCCGCGCGTGCACCGGACGGAGAGACATAGACGATGACGGGAACATGCGAAGCGAGAATCGCAGCGACCATGGCGCGCATTGAATCCACCAGGCCGCCGGGAGTGTCCATTTGAATCAGCAGAGCGCTGGCTCCGTCTGTGGCGGCGCCTTTAATCGCACGCGCCAGCTCATCCGCGCTGACCGGCTGGATGGTGTCATCCAGCACCAGTTTGTCAACGACCGGCTGCGAGCTGTCGGCATGGAGATTGAAGGTGAATCCAACAGCAATCCATAAAGCCGCCACAATCGGCCCGAAGCTTACCCAATGCTTTCGAAAAGTCCGTCCCATGGCTCGCCCCTTTCCCGCAGGAACTAGAACTTGGGGATTCCAGCCTTGCAGCGCTGTCGCCCGTGCCGCCAGGCTGGCATCTTGAAACCCGGCAGTGCCACACGCCGCTTACCGCTTCCCCGTCTTGGCTTGAATCTGTCGCACCAACTCCTGGATGGCCGGATTCGCAGGCTCCAGTTTCAGCGCATCGCCCGCTTCCGCGTTGGCTTCGGTCAGAGACCCAGCGGTGAGATCCAGCTCTGCCAGCACCATGTATGCATCGGCCGAGGGGCCAAGTTCCAGAGCGGCATGCGCCTCCTTGCGCGCCGACTCAGCGTCACCGCTCCGTTCCCTGACTTCGGCCAGCCCAGCGTGCGCCTTCGCGTTCTTGCCGTCGGCTGCTTCGGCTGCCTGGTAAAGCCGTTCGGCTTCAAGCAGCAGGCCGCGGTCCAAGTAGCCCTTCGCCTGCGCGCAGAGATTCTTCGCTCTTTCTGGGGCCGGCAAGGCCGCCAGCCGCTGTTCATCCACCTCATCGAGCATCGCCGCCGCCTGCTTAAAGGCAGCTTCATCGAAGGTGCGGACAATTCGCTCCAGCGGATCGGGCGCCGCGCTGGGATCTGCGGCTGCCGATGAGTTCGCCGGTGCAGCCGGCTTCTTCCAGGCGTCGACCAGCGATTGAGCCTCACTGTCGGTGGGACGCAGCTTGAGGCACTGCGCCAGCTCATTCAGCGCGCCAGCCGCGTTACCGTGCCGCTTCAGGCTCACCGCGAGATTGAAGTGGTAGTCGGCTGTATTGGGATCGGCAGCCGCCGCCTGAATAAAAAGCGACGTCGCGTCGAGGCCCTGGCGGCTCATCGCCACACCTTCATTGTTGACCACCTCGGCCAGCGGCAACACTTTCGCCACATCGGCAAACGCCTCTTTCGCATGAGCGTAATCGCCCGAAAAAAGCAGCGACAGGCCCCGGTAAAATCCTGCTTCAAGCCCGTCCGGCCCGTTGCGATCCACTTTCGCAAAGGCGTCGGCCGCCTGCTGATACTGCTGCGCTCCGTAGTCCTCTCGGCCCAGGGCCATCCAGGCAGGGCTAAATTCAGGGCTCAACTTTACGGCCATCTGCAGATGCCGCAGCCGCTCCGCCTGGTCTGGTTCCGTGATGCCGCGGATGTACTGCTCAAAGGCGTCCAGCCGCATCCCTTTCCCCGCCGCCGCAAAAGTCTCCTCGGCCACGCTGAACGCCGGATCAAGTTCCTTCGTCAGTTTCCAGGCCAGGGTGCCAAAGATGGCGATCATATCGCGCATCTGGCCTCGTACGCTCACCTCCGGCAACATGCGCAGATGCGGCACATCCACAAGCTCCGCCTGCGCCAAAATCGAAGTTCCATCCGTTGTGAAGCTGCCCACCACGATTGAATCGGCGTCCAGCGTCTGCGCCAACTTGATCGAACTCGCGCGAGAGGGCTGAAACCCTTGCGGCAAACCAAGATGATCCAGCGCATACACCCGGTCGGCTCGGCTTGTGGGCTGGAATCCCGCTGAAGCGAAGCGCGTGCTCAGGATCTCCGCTGCGGCCTCGCGAATCCATTCGAGGTTCGGCTGTCCCGATCGATTGTCAAAGGGCAGCACCAAGATCACGTGGCCGTGACCCGCCATGGAACTTGCCGATTCTCCGCCGTCCACGATATCCGCAGGCGCCTGGCCAGGCGCTCGAACGGCGAATAAGAAGCCCCACAAAGCTGCAATAGCCGTGACGGTGGCGAGCTTCCTCAACGCATGCAAGCGCAATGAAAATTTGGGAATCACAACAGGAAAAATTATAGGCTTAATAGCCTTCATCGGCACGGAGCGCAGAGGGGGCACTCGCGGAGAATGAAAGCAGAAAAGCGGAACTGGGTAGCTGTTCCTCAATCGGCGTAAGCCGCTTCTTCAACCTTAGCCGTTTGCGGCAGCCGCTCAGGATAATACGCATTGCGCGCGTATTGCTTCACCATGCGATTGGTGTTGAAGTACGATCCATTGAACGCGAGCGTGGTGCGCATCAGGCGCGCCCATTTTTCAGGCGCGTCGCGGAAAAGCGGCGCCACCGCGGTTTCCAGCTTGGTATAGAGAGAGCGCGCTTCCTCCTGATCGTTTGCTCCATCCTCAATCGCCCACCCCGTCACGCCTTCGATGCACCCTTCAATCCACCATCCATCCAGAATCGAGAGGCTGGGAACGCCGTTCATCGCCGCCTTCATCCCGCTTGTGCCCGAGGCTTCGTACGGACGCCGCGGAGTATTCACCCACACATCCACGCCGGCCGTCAGCCGTGCGCCCAGGTCCCACGCGTAGTTTTCCAGGTAGACAATCCGCAAACTGTCGTTCGAAAGTCTGGCCGCATCCTCAACGACCTGCTGGATGAGCGCCTTCCCGGGCTCGTCCTGCGGATGAGCCTTGCCGGCATAAATGATTTGCAATCCTCCCGCCTGGGCGGCAATCTGTTTAAGCCGCTCGGGATCGGTGAACATCAGCGTGGCGCGCTTATAGGTTGCGGCGCGGCGCGCAAAACCCAGAGTGAGCACCTTGGGATCGAGCACCAACCCGGTTCGCGAACCCACCTCGGCCAGCAACTCCTCCTTGGCGCGTTTGTGCGTTGCGAGCATCAGTGACTCGGGCAGGTCGATCGCGTTGCGCAGATAGAGGTTGTCGCGCCGCCATGCAGGAATCTGGTCGTCGAGCATCTTTTGCAGGGGCTCGCTCATCCATGTCGGGGCATGCACGCCGTTGGTGATGGTGCCGATAGTGAACTCCGGGAACATCGCGCGCGAGACTTTGCCATGCTGCATGGATACGCCGTTCGCGTGGCGCGAGAACCTGAGGGCCAACAGGGTCATGTTGAGCAAGCCTTCGCGGAAACAGCCCAGGGCTTCCAGGCGCGCCGTCCTTTCGCTGCCCAGAATGCGAATTGCCTGCTCGGTGGAGAATCGGTCGTGCCCCGCGGGAACCGGCGTGTGCGTGGTAAACACACACATCCGGCGCACAGCTTCGATGTCCGATTCTGTGTAGCCGCTCTGCGGTCCGCCGCCGAGTTGGCGTTCGAGCAGCGCGAGAGTGAGCAGCGCTGCGTGGCCTTCGTTCATGTGGAATACGTTTACCTGCATTCCGAGGGCGTTCGCCATACGGACGCCGCCCATCCCAAGCACAATTTCCTGCTGCAACCGGTAGTTGGTATCTCCGCCATAGAGGTGATCGGTGAGGCCGCGATCCCAACCGGAGTTCTCATCCAGGTCTGTATCCAGCAGATAGATCGGCACCACATGTCCGAACTGGCCAACCAGGTCGTAACGCCATGCGCGCACAGTCACTGTGCGGCCTTCGACAGAGACCGTCACCCGCGCCGGCTCCTCCGTGCAGAAATCCACCGGATTCCAAGGCTGCACGTCCTCAGTCTGCAAGCCCGTGGGACTGAGATGCTGCTGGAAATACCCTTTGCGGTGCAACAGCGAGAATGCCACAAGCGGCACGCCAAGGTCCGCGGCTGAACGCAGAGTGTCGCCGGCAAGCACGCCCAGCCCCCCCGAGTACGTCGGCATTGACGGGTGAATGGCGATCTCCATGGAGAAGTAAGCCACCTGGCCGGTCTGAGGGATAGTTTCGTGCAATGACGTTTTCGGGGATGTAGGTTCCATATACTTATTTGTTATCGGCTATCCTTCCGGGGCGAAACCGCAGAGCCGCTCAACTCGTCAGCCCGAGCCGGCGCCGGGACAAAATCAACGCGGCAAAACACCTCACAAGTTTAACAAGTAAACCGATCTGCACAATGGTCCCGCCCGGTTCCGAAGTGGTTCTTTTGTGTCAGGAGCTCGCGGTCCAGTATGCAACGGAAAATCAACTTTCCATGATTGATTGGATGCACTCCCGCCAGTGCGGCCAGCATGTTCTGTGTGAATCCGATTCGCTTTCGGGCCTCCCGGCCGGGCAGAATTGCGTGCGGATTAGCCCGCTCTCGCTCTACTTCAGCCCGTGCGCGCCGCCCGATGCGTGGCAGATGTGAATCTGGGGAGTAATTCCGATCTGTTCCGTGTAGCACGCTCCCAACTTCTCGGCAAACCCTGCAGCCTCGGTCTGCTCCACCAGGTTGATCGTGCACCCGCCAAATCCTCCGCCGGTCAGCCGCGCTCCGATGAGGCCGGGCAAATCTTGTGCCAGAGCTACCATCGCATCTGCCTCAACGCAACTGCCTTCAAAATCTTTGCTATAACTCCTGTGCGCTTCCGTCATCAAGCGACCTAACTCCTTCATATTGCCATTCAATAATGCCTCGCATGCGGCTACCGTCCGTAGGTTTTCGCTGATCACATGCCTGGCGCGCATCAGGCTCTTGGGCTCCATCTCATGACCCCACTTCTCCAGGTCATCGAGCGAGCAATCCCGCAGAAACTTGACGCCGTGGCGGTGGCTCGCAATCACCGCGCACGCGGCCTCCGACTCGCGCCGTCTCGTCGGATAATCGCCTCCCGCCACCGAGTGCTTGACCATCGTGTTGGCAATCACCAGCGCCACATGGTCCGGAATAGGAGCCAGCTTGTAGCTCAAATCGCGGCAATCGAGCAGCAGGGCATGGTCGGCCTTGGCATTGAGGCTGATGAACTGGTCCATGATGCCGCAGTTGGCGCCGACAAACTCATTCTCAGCCCGCTGGCAGAGCCGCGCCAGCACTGGTCCCGGATAACTGGTCCCAACCAGCGAAAGCACCGCCAGAGCCGTCGCCACTTCCAGCGCCGCCGAGCTTGATAGCCCGGAGGCCAGCGGCACATCGCTCCAGATGCTGAAGTCGAAGCCGGGAATCTTGTGGCCCTCGCCGGCGAGGATTGACACCACGCCCATCGGATAGTCGGTCCAGTGCTGGCTCCGCTTCGCCTGAACCCCGTCGAAGACCCTTTCCTCAGCCTGGTTCTCGGAGTAGATGGCGATTTTACCGTCCGCGCGCGGCGAAATCCCGGCGAGCGTGGCAAAGTTGATTGCCGCCGGCATCACAAAGCCTTCGGCGTAGTCGGTATGCTCACCGATCAGGTTCACGCGTCCAGGCCCAACAAATATTGCCGGCTCCGCATGAAAGCGTTCGCGGTGCATGGAACGAAACTCCGCAGGGTCGTGCATCTCTCAACCTCTCCTGGTCTTTAAAAAGATCACAAACTCAATCGCGTACCATTGACAACGTTTTCTTTTCAGCCGAAGTTCGAACGCCTCGGACCTGCTTTTTCAGCCTCTCTCAATTTCGTCGCAGGCCGCGCTTAGCCGTTCCCAGATTTCGCCCAGCCATGCCTCATGCTCTGGCTTCATCAGGACGGAACGCAAGCAAGTCATCGAGCCGCTCTCTTTCCCTTCGGGGCTGCTTTCCTCAAACCATGACCCCGGCAATTGTACAAGAGCCAGGTGCAAGCCTCGCGCCGCGCACCTCTCGAAGACACTTCGCGCCTGGTCTGAGGCTTTCCGAAGATCCCCTGCATGCAATGCCAGTGCCCACACCACAATGTCCAGTTCCGGCGGTCCCGCAGGCCAGCGCCACAAACCGGGCGTCCTTGCGCAACCGCCGATCAAGCTCCAGTGCGGCGCGGCGGCCTTTTGCCAAACCTCGCGCAAACTCGCCTCCTGGAACAAGCGGCAGCAATCGTTGCGTCGCCCATAGCGCCACCGCCGCAGCTCCCGCACGAGAACACTCCAGGCTAATTTCGCCAAGGTGAAGCTGCTTCGATGTGAAGTAGGTGTATGGCGAATCGTGTTTATAGTACCGCCCCACAGATGGATCCCGGAACAAGACGCATCCACATCCGTACGGCTGCAGTCCATGTTTGTGGGGATCGATCACAATTGAATCGGCCTTGACCATAGCTGCATAGGAGCGCCGAGCCGGCTCGTCCAGATCTTCGAGAATCAGGGCAAAGTATCCACCATACGCCGCGTCCACATGCACGCGGAACTTGTAGTGCTCGCGCAACGCCAGAATCTCTTCGAGCGGATCCACCGCGCCCAGCGCTGTCGTGCCCAGCGTCGCGACCACGGTACCCACGTCGCCCCGGCGCTAACTGCCCCGCCATCCAAAGCGCCTCAAGGTTGGCGAAGGTGCCGCTCGAGGTCAAATGGCCCAAAAACTCCGTCCACCCATACATCCCGGCAATCTCCCGCACCGCCTCCACTTCCATCTCAGAAGTGGCCCGGCCGCCGTCTCTCGCGTGGTTGTTGGGATTGATTTTCATCGCCAGAGCGTATGCTGCCCGAGCCACAGGATGCGGCGGCTTGAGCATCTGGCCTGCGTATAAGGGATGGAAGTAGGGATAATTGTCGCCCAGGCGAAGCGCTGCCTCGTTGAGAACTCCGGCGATCTTCTCCGCAGTCGCGCTTGACTCAGATTCGAATCTCGGCAGCGTCCCGAACTCCGCCTCAAGCAGCTCAGTGGCGCGAGCCAGCAACTCGGGTACGGAATCGTGCATGGCGACCTCTCACCTTACCACGGGTCGCGGTGCGTCGTTAAAGCCTGCTAAATCAATAGTGTACATAGCGTCGCACCGCGCGCTGTGATCCGGCACACTTTTCCTGCACAATCTTTCGACGAAAATGGTAGACTAATGTCAGCGTTAGAACCGAACCGGGCGTGAGCAGTACTCGCCCAACGCGTTTTGGGGATTTAGTTTTCAGAGGCCACAAACGCATAGCCGGCGCGACCATCAAGAGGCGGCGGCTTTGCACGAAGGCCCAACGAGATTGATTTCCTAGAATGCCGGAACCAAGCAAGATTCTGCCAGTGGTCGCTCCGATTCATCCAGCGCAATTCAATCCAGGAAACACGTAAAAGTTATGGAACAAGGTACCGTGAAGTGGTTCAATGACGCGAAGGGCTTCGGCTTTATTTCGCGCCAGAACGGCGAAGATGTGTTCGTGCACTACTCTGCAATCAACACCAGTGGATTCAAGAGTTTGCAAGAAGGTCAAGCCGTGCAGTTTAACGTCGTAAAGGGCCCCAAGGGATGGCAGGCTGCTGACGTACAGCCTCTCTAAACCTGACCGGCCGGATTCCGGCAGAATCTAGCAGCAAGATCGTAAGGGGCCGGGGATCGCCGGCCCCTTCACGTATTCCCCCGGACCGCCGCCAATTGAGCGATTCTGACGGGACGACAGGTGACCGCAGCTTGCCTGTCAAGAGCTGCCGTGCGCCTTTTTCGAAGCCGGAAGAGGGTCGTGAGTCTTTTCGGATTCCGGACCTCGGCGGCCTAGGCGCACCTCGCAGAATCCGGGTTCGTTATGGCTGAAACCCAACCCCAACTGAGAAGAGCGCTGTTCAGTTCAGCCGCCAGAATGCCGCGTTAAGCGCTGTCGCAAAGGTGACCCAGGCCAGGTAGGGGACCATCAGCCACGCGGCGGCAGGCGCCACCCTGGCAAACAACACCACAGACGTCGCAATCGCAATCCATAGCCCCACGACCTCCGCCAACGCGGCGCCGATGGCATGTTGGCGAAAAAAAATCCACGACCACGTCAGATTGAGCGTGAGCTGCACGGCGAAGATCGCAAGGGCCCAGGAACGTGTGCTCGACGGCGGAGCAAGCCAGACACGCCAAAGCGCGATCGACATCAGTGCGTAGAGCAAGGTCCACGCCGGCGCGAAGACCCAGTCGGGCGGCGCGATGGCAGGCCGCCTCAAAGTTCGATACCAGCCGGAAACTTCGCCAGTCGACCATGCACCACCGATGCCCGCGACGGCAAAGCAAAGCACAAACGAGAAAAACAGGCTTATCAAGCGCATGTCGTACACCGTCAGGGTTCAATCATGCACTGCAATGCGCCGGCTTGTCTCTTTATAGATCCAGCACCCGGTTGCTACCGCTCAGGGCAGCCTCGGCAAGGTCGTTTGCGTCACCCCAATCGGGCGCCAGAAACCCGCCGGGCGGGTGCGCCTCTGGCCCTGGAGCCTGGCGATGGTGTCTGCGCATTGTCTGCTGAATTTCGCTCAAGACTGCGAACCGCTCAGTGCGCGGATGCCGCTCCCAAAACAGAACGAAACCCTGGCCGCATACACTGCAATGAAATTCGGCGTTGCCGCTGGTGCTTTTGCAAAAGACCTTCACCGTTTGACCTCATTCCTGCCCGATGCTGATCGGCAGATCCGGCGATGCTGTCTCCGAATCTGCTACAGGTCCCGCGGGTCAACATAGTCAACCAGACGCGATGTTGAACATGCCCCATCCATGCAGTTCCATCGGCCGAATGGGGCAGAATCTCATTCCCAATTTGTGGGAGTGGAGCATCCAAGGCAGGACGGCGAACGGCGCCAGACTTCGCGGACGCTCGACTTCGCGCCCTTTAAACCTCTATCCTCAAGAGTTGGCTGCTCTTTTTTTCAACCAGTGGCTACCATGGAACCCAGCAAATCATGAGCACGAAGACCATCGCCGTACATCTGCCTGACGGAGCCGTTCGCGAGGTTCTCTCCGGCACAACGCCTCTCGAAATCGCCAACTCCATCTCGCCGCGCCTTGCCGCAGCCAGTGTCGTTGCTCGAATTACTCCCATCACAGCGACGTCCGGGCAAGACTCAGCCGCAAACGGCCGGCCAAATCGCCAGGCGTCTGGCGAAGAGCCCCTAGAGGCCGCCATGTACGCCGCCGAGGATGCCGCCGCTCCGCGCCTCGTCGATCTCTCGGCGCCGCTTACTGACAATGTGAAGCTGGATCTGATCAAGGAGAGCGATCCCGACGCGCTCAAAGTGTTGCGGCACTCTGCCGCGCATGTGCTGGCGACTGCGGTACTGGAGCTCTTCCCGGAGACCAAGCTCGGCCACGGTCCCGCAACCGACTCCGGCTTTTTCTACGACTTCTATCGCGAGAAGCCGTTCACGCCGGAGGACCTGACCGCCATCGAAAAGAAGATGGCCGAGGTTGTGGCGCGCGACGAAAAGTTTGTCCGCGAGTATGAGCCGCGTGAGCAGGCTCTCACCGAGTTCGAAAAAGACGGCGACTTCATGAAGACTCACTTCGTGACCCGATTCACTGAACCCGGTTCCCAGGTCAGCTTCTATCGCAATGGCGGGTTCGTCGACTTCTGCCGCGGCCCGCATGTTCCTTCAACGGGCCGCGTGAAAGCCGTCAAAGTGACGAGTCTAGCCGGTGCGTACTGGCTCGGAGACGAAAAGAATCCCCAACTCCAGCGCATCTACGGTACCGCGTTCTTCTCCCAAAAAGATCTTGAAGCGCACTTCGCGCGCCTCGAAGAAGCCGCGCGGCGCGATCACCGCGTCCTTGGCAAGCAGCTCGATCTCTTCAGTATCCAGGAGCTCGCCGGGTCGGGCCTCATCTTCTGGCATCCGAAGGGCGCCATGATTCGCAAGATGATGGAAGACTGGATGCGCGAGGAGTGCTTGCGCCGCGGCTATCTTTTGGTCTATACACCGCACGTGATGCGCCGCGACCTGTGGAAGGTCTCCGGTCACGACGGCGTTTATTCCAAAGACATGTTTCCGCCCATGAAACTGGACGACGCCGAGTACCGACTCAAGCCGATGAACTGCCCCGGCCACATTCTCATCTACAAAAACTCTCCCAAGAGTTATCGCGATCTGCCGCAGCGCTACGCCGAATTCGGCAATGTCTACCGCTATGAGCGATCAGGAACCATGCATGGTCTGCTGCGAGTGCGTGGCTTTACTCAAGACGACGCGCACATTTTCTGCACGCCCCAGCAGATTGAAGGCGAGGTCATCGCCTGCCTCGACTTTGCCGGAGCCGTGTTGAAGACCTTCGGATTCAAGGAGTATCGTGTTGAACTCTCCACGCGCGATCCGCTGAAGGGCGGCGAATTTATGGGCACCGAGGAAAACTGGTCCCACGCCGAAGGAGCGCTCAAGAAAGTACTCACCGACCGCGGGCTCAGCTTCAAAACCTTTCCCGGCGAAGCCGCATTCTACGGTCCCAAGATCGACGTCAAACTCGTCGACGTCCTCGGCCGCCTCTGGCAGCTGTCGACTGTTCAGTTTGACTTCAACCTTCCTGCGCGCTTCGAGCTTGAGTACGTCGGCGAAGATGGCGAGCGCCACCAGCCGGTGATGGTGCACCGCGCGCTGTTCGGATCGGTGGAGAGATTCTTCGGCGTCCTCATCGAGCACTACGCCGGAGCGTTTCCGCTCTGGCTCGCGCCAGTGCAAGTGGGCCTCGTGCCTATCAGCGAGAAGCACACAGCCTACGCAGCCAAGGTGGAAGCCGAGCTCAAAGCCGCTGGCCTTCGCGTCGAAACCGATGCGCGCAACGAAAAAATGAACGCCAAGATTCGCGACTTCGCGCTGCAGAAAACGCCTTTCATTCTCGTCTTCGGCGACAAGGAAGAATCGGCCGGTGCGGTGAATGTGCGCACTCGCGCCAAGCAGGAGCAAGCCTCCATGCCGCTGGCGGAATTCATTGCGAAAGCGAAAGGGCTGGTCGCGACGCAATCAACCGAGCTTTAGAGAATGAGCATGGAAAGCTTCGAACGTCCGTTTATTGACCTCTCGCCGAACTAACTGTGGCTGTTGAACCAGTCGAGGGCGAGTTGAGTATATTGGCCTACCTCTATGAGGTAGCCGTCGGGATCGCGCATGTAACAGCGCCATTCCCAGCCGTCGGGATTGGGTAACGGCTCGGTAATAAAGAACGCTCCTTTGTCGCCCCATTCCTTGTAGCAGGCCCAGATGTCCGCGACGCGCAGATTGAGAAAGCTACTCACTCTGTTTAGATCCGACGGTGTTTCAAGAAGGACCTCTGGCTTGTCGGGAGTCGGGCCGCCGCCGCTATTGAGAATGATCCACGAATTCGCCAGCTTGATGTAGCAGGGATTTTCCGGCTTGATCAATTTTCCGCCAAGAATTCGGACATAGAAGTCCCTCGATTTTTCCTGGTCCCTTACGGTAAAGAAGTGAGTTGCGAAGAAGCCTTCATGTGCAATCGGCGCGTCAGGTAGATTCATGCAGTGCCTCCTGTTGTCGATCAATCAAGGTGCGGCCAGAAACGCCGGCGCACAGCATCCGATGTGCCCACCCTAGGCACACCGACGGAGATGAAACCACCAACGTTCCGGCGAGGCCAGGCATTCCACACATCCGTGGCCACTTGGATTAGAGACGGGATAAATTCCCCGGTGAACTTTCTTCATTTCGATTTTTCCTTCGATCTGCGATTTACGCATACCGCCGCCTTCGAACGCAAACGCATTCCTCGGTGCAGATCCTCACGCGTTAATCGCCATGCCCTCCACCGCACCGTAGCCGTCCAGCATCGCTTCGCTCAGCGTGGGGTGCGCGTGGATGGTGAACATCAGCTCGTCCACCGTGCCTTCGAGTTCCATCACAGCGACGGCCTCCGCGATCAGTTCCGTGGCCTGCGGCCCGATGATATGCACGCCCAGAATCTCGCCATACTTCGCATCGGCAACAATCTTCACAAAGCCGTCGTGGCTGTCGACAATGGTCGCCTTCGAGTTGCCGGCAAACGGAAATTTGCCGATCTTCAGCTCGAAGCCTTTCTCTTTGGCCTGCACCTCGGTGAGCCCGGCACTGCCGATCTGCGGCTCGGTATAGGTGCAGCTTGGAATGCGATCGCGCCGCACCGGCCTGTATTTGCGGCCCGCGATCTTCGCCATCGCCACCATGCCGCTCATCGCGCCCACGTGCGCCAATTGCGGCAGCCCGGCGACAATGTCGCCAATCGCAAACAAGCCCGGCTCGGCCGTCTCCTGCACTTGATTCACCTTCACGAACCCGCGATCCAGCTCGACTTTCGTCTTCTCCAAGCCAATGTCGCGTGTGAGCGGACCACGGCCAACGGCCACCAACACCTTCTCGGCTTCTTTCACCTGCGGCTTGCCGCTCGCGTCGGTGTAGCTGACCTTGACGCCCGCGGCAGTCTTTTCCACCTTCTCCACCTTCGCGCCGGTGTTCGATTCGATACCGCGCTTGCGAAACACACGCGCCAGCTCTTTCGAAATCTCTTCGTCCTCGACCGGAACCAGCCGCGGCAGGAATTCGAGAATCGTCACTTCGGTTCCGAAACTGCGGAAGATCGATGCAAACTCCACTCCCACTGCGCCTGCTCCGATCACGATAAGCGACTTCGGCGGCGCGCTGAGATCGAGAATCTCGATATTGGTCAGGATCGTGCTGTCGGCCTTCAGCCCCGGCAGCAGTTTCGCCTCAGACCCGCAAGCCAGCATCACGTTCTTCGCCTTCACCGGATTCTTCTGACCGCCGGCTTCAACTTCCACTGTGTGCACACCGCTTTGCGCCGGCCCGGTCAACCTTCCGAAGCCAGAAATCACAGCGATTTTATGCTTCTTCATCAGGAACTCGAGGCCCTTCACATGTTTCGTGATGACGGCGTTTTTGCGCGCCAGCACAGCGGCCCAGTTCAGGCTTCGCGTCTCAACGCCGGTGATGCCGAAATCGTCGGCCTCTTTCAGGTAATCCCAAAGCTCTGCATTAAACAGCAGCGTTTTGGTCGGAATGCAGCCCACGTGGAGGCACGTCCCGCCCAGCTTCGGGCTTGCGTCAATGAGAGCGACTTTCAGCCCGTATTCTGCTCCGCGAATCGCCGCCGTATACCCGGCCGGCCCGCCGCCGATCACTGCCACGTCGTAAATCGTCTCTGCATTCGTTTCCGGCAAGGGAAGCTCCGTTCCGCGCGCCCGCTTCTGCGCAGGCGCGGCATCTACATGCCTAGTCTAAATTGCATGCCGCGCCGTCACAGCACCAGTTGCCGAGCTGTGCTATGCTGGCCGCGCAGGCGAGGAGGCTTCCCATGAAGCGCACGCTCCTTTTAAGCGCGGCTTTGCTCACCCCAATCGCGCTGATGGTTCCAGCCCAGCAGATATCGAACGACGCCAATCCTCTTTACCGCCCAACCACGATCCGCATGAGCACCATCTCCGTGCCGCCAATCCCCGGCTTACCCTTCTCGGCAACGGCGATGATCGAGAACAAACAGGCCATGCCCGACGGCTCCGTTGCGGTCTCGCGCAACATCAATCTGGTCGGCCGCGATTCCCGTGGGCGGACGCATGGAGAGATGCGCAGGCGGGTTCCTGCCTCTTCGAGCGACGAACCGGCTCTCATTGAGGTTCATCTTTTCGACCCGCAAACGGACACGAAAATCGTCTATTACCCCGCAACCCGCATCGCCACGCGTCAGCACCAGAGCCAACCGCGTGAAAATATGAATTTTGCCGGCCCGGCAGTCACCGGAGCGACGGTTGAGGACCTGGGGCCAACAACCCTCGAAGACATCGATGTCAGGTGCACGCGCCGGACCGTCGTCATTCCAGCGCAGGTCAACAGCACAGGCGCGCCGATTACGGTGGTCGACAAATACTGCTACTCGCCGGACTTGCACGTCGATGTCCTGCTTATGCACAACGATCCGCGCACTGGCGAGCAAACGGTCGTGTTCTCCAACATCAAGCGTGGAGAACCCGACGCAGCGTTCTTTGAGATTCCCGAGGGCTACAAGATCGTAGATATGACGCCGCCCACAAATCCAGTACCGTCGTTGGGCGCATCGCCTAATAGATAGACGCCGACTGAGCACTTGCCGCCATCATCTCCTCAGCCTGCCTGATCGTCTCTGGCTGATCGCCAAATCCCGCAATCCAGTGCACTTCGGGCTCGCGCCGGAACCACGTCATCTGCCGCTTAGCAAAGTTGCGATGCCCCTGCTGCGCGGCTGCAATCGCGGCCTCCATGCCTAGCGAGCCGTCCAGGACGCTGCGCGCTTGCTTATAGCCGAGCGAATCGAGCGCCTTCGCCGGCCCGTAGCGGGCGAGCAGACTGCGCGTTTCCTCTACGAGCCCGGCAGCAAACATCGCGGCACAGCGCTGGTTCAACCGGTCATACAGCGCGGCCCGAGGCGGATTCAGCCCGATGCGCAGCAGCTTAAACCCAGTTAGAGAATCGCGCGCCATGGCGTCCTCTCGAAGAATTTGCGACATTGGTCTTCGCGCCGTCACGCACACCTCAATGGCGCGAATCAGCTTCGCCGTGTCGTTCGCGTGGATGCGCTCTGCCGTCGCTGTATCGATCTTTCTCAACAATCGATGCAGCCACCCTGCACCGCGCCTCTCTGCGCTCCGACGCAAACGCAGCCGCAGATCCTCGCGCCGCGCCGGCGCGGCAGACAGCCCTTCCGTCAGTGCGCGCAGATAGAGTCCCGTCCCTCCCGTCACAATCGGCAGCCGTTCACGCGCGGCAATTTCGTGTAATGCAGCGCGGGCTCGTCTGCTGTACTCGCCCGCGGTAAATGGCTCATCCGGCTCGGCCGCGTCGATCAAATGATGCGGCGCGCGCGCCCGTTCCTCACGCGTGGGCTTGGCCGTGCCGATCTCCATGCCGCGATAGACGGCCACCGAATCACAACTGACGATCTCGCCGCTAAACCGCTCGGCCAGCGCAAGCGAAAGCGCCGTCTTTCCGCTCCCCGTCGGGCCGAGAAGGATCAGGGCCAGCGGCAGCATATTCGTTTCGTTGGCGTCACCGTTCACTGCAACTCGAACCCTGCTTTCACTTGTTCACTCATTCACTGCATTCCCGACCAGAGACGACTGTCCACTGATCACTAACGGCCGTTTCTATGGCCGCCACCAGCCCGGCGGAAAGATCCACTTTGGATTGGTATGGAAGAGCCACCACGCACAGATCGCGGCCGCGAGTATCAACAAGCCGAACACCTGGTTGCGCCGGTAGACGCGCCGCTGCTCTTCACGCCGCGCCTTTTCAGCCTGCTGCTCGAGATACGGCTTAATACGCGCATCTACCACGGAATTTTTACTCCTGACGGCATGCCGGCGTGAACCGCACATCCCGCCTCAGTATAGGAGAATGCATGCGCGCCGTTTTGTTTTGGGCGTGCGTTTGACTTCCCCTACCCCCATTGCCGACCATTGTTTTTCTGGCTTTGGAAGAAAGCCCCGAAAGGTTCGGCTGAATGAAAGTCCTCATCCTTGGTTCCGGAGGCCGCGAGCATGCTCTGGCCTGGGCAGTGGCGCGCAGCCCGCGCGTTTCCGAGATCGTCTGCGCTCCCGGCAATGGCGGCATGGCGCAGATCGCCCGCTGCATCCCTGTTGACCTCAAAGATCTGGCTGCCATGATTCGCCTGGCCCAAGCGGAGAAGCCCGATCTCACGATCGTTGGCCCCGAACTGCCACTTTCGCTCGGCATCGTCGATGCCCTCCAGGAGCGCGGCTTGCGCGTGTTCGGCCCCACGCAGAGCGCAGGAATGCTCGAAACCAGCAAAGGCTTCGCCAAACGCTTCCTACAACGGCACAACATCCCCACCGCTAACTACGCGGTCTGCGCCACTGCGGCCGAGGTGGAAAAGGCGATCGACAAGTTTCATGCGCCGATGGTGGTCAAAGCCGATGGACTGGCAGCGGGCAAGGGGGTCATCCTATGCGATTCGCGCCACATCGCGGCCGAGGCTGCTCACGGCCTGTTTTCCGGCGCGCTGCTGGGCGCGGCCGAGCGCCAGGTCGTTATCGAGGAGTTCCTCGAAGGCGACGAAATTAGCTTTCTTTGTCTAAGCGACGGGCAGCATGTGGTTCCGCTCGTTCCATCGCAGGATCACAAGCGCATTGGCGAAGGCGACACCGGCCCCAACACTGGAGGAATGGGCGTCTACTCCACCGATTCACTTCTCGATCCCGCAATGACGGAATGGATTCTGCACCACATTGCCCAGCCCACCATTCACGGCATGGCCGCGGAAGAAACACCCTTCGTGGGCGTCCTTTACTGCGGGTTGATGATGACCGCGCGCGGACCTCAAGTACTTGAATTCAACGCGCGCTTCGGTGATCCGGAGACACAGGCTATCCTGGTGCGGCTCGATAGCGATCTTGTCGAGGCACTCGAGGCCTGCCTTGACGGGCGGCTCGCTAACACCCAGCTTCGCTGGGCTCCCGGCGCCTCAGTCTGCGTGGTTGCCAGCTCCGGCGGTTATCCGGGCAGCTATAAGACCGGCTTCCCGATGAACGGACTCGGCGCCGCGGCCCACGTTGCCGGAGTCCACATCTTCCACGCCGGCACGACTCTGGTTGGCGGGCAAATGCTCACCGCCGGCGGCCGCGTCCTAGGCGTTACCGCTGCCGCAGACTCTCTTGAGCACGCTCTTTCGCGTGCATATCAGGCGATGGCGGAGATTTCGTTTGAAGGGATCTACTATCGGCGCGACATCGGCCATCGAGCGCTGCGGGCGGCCAAATAAATCTCAGCCGGCGGTGCCCATCATTCATCCACAAGAACGGAGGTCACGATGAGCGCAGGAATATCCCTGGAAGAATTGGTGGCATGGAACGAGCATGCAGCCGACTATTGGAAGACCCACCTCGAAGACAACCCGAACCTGCTCGAGCTGCCCTGTGGCATCGGCGGCGCTGCCACCGTGCAGGAACTGGTCCGCCACATCTGGGGCGCCGAATTGCGCTGGGCGCAACGCCTTGCAGGGGTTCCGGAGATGCCCCGCGAACAAACTCCTACCGGACCTCTTGATCCGCTCTTTGATCTGCATCGCCAGGCGGTCAACATCTTCCGCACGCTGCTGGCAGCACCGGATGCGAGCTGGAGCGGCCTATACGAGCTCAAATTCGACTGGGTTCCTCCGGATCAGCGACTGGTGTCGCGGCGAAAGATCGCGGCGCACGCGCTGTTTCACAGCCAGCGTCATTGGGCACAATTGGCGACGCTCGTCCGCAACGCCGGGTTTCCTTCCACGTTCCGCGGTGATTTGCTGTTTAGTCCTGCGCTGCGCTAGGTTCCGGAGTCGGTTGGGGCTTCACGGGCAGTTTCTGGAAGCATGAACGGCAAAGCACCGGCCTGCCCTGAGTTGGCTTGAATGGGACTGTTGTTTCCGCACCGCATTCGGAGCAAGTTGTCCGCGTTTCGGGGCGAACCCTTTGGCTTCCCTTGGCGCGCTTGGCCTTGCATTGCTTGCAGTGCTTCGGGTCGTTCTTGAATTGTTTATCGTAGAAGAAGACCTGCTCGCCTGCTGTGAAAATGAATTCGGCGCCGCAGTCGACACACTTGAGGACTCGATCGGTGAATTCCATGGCCGGCTTCCCTCACAGGGAACACGTCCGAAATCGGCCACGGCTCCAACCAAACTTGCCGGTCCCGGTTCCCTGTATTCGTTCGTCTAGCACAGCAAGGGCCCGGACCGCACTTAAAATAAGGCGGCATTCGAACTTTCCCCCGGAGAAATCCCGGGGACTTGCAACTCTGCGCGCCAGTCGCGCGTAGAGCGATTGATCGCATTTCTGAGGTTTCTGTACGGGGTTGCAGCTCGGCGCTAAAAAACTTCTCTTAGGGCACATACCGAAGAGCTGCGACGAATTCGATCGACAGAAACTGGAGAAACGCTTCAGTGAATTACGCCGCCGCGCTTGCTGTTCCGGCCCTCGAACCTGGGGCTTTCCGTCGGCTTCCGTTACCGTGCAGCGGGAGCTTCGGGAATGGCGCCTAACGCGGCGGGTTTGTCAATTAATCCTGCTCTTTGCGAGCCTTCTTACGATTCCGCTTGCGCGCCAAAGCTGCTTTGACGCGGCGCTTTTCACCCGGCTTCAGGTAGTAGGAGTGACGCTTCACTTCCTTGATAATGTCCTCCTGCTGCACCTTCCGCTTGAAACGGCGTAGCGCATTTTCGAGCGGTTCGCCTTCCTGAACGCGAACCTCCGCCAACGGTATCCACCTCCAAACTCGCCTTTAAGGCTCCACATATCATACCTGACTCAACATCGGTAGCCAAGCTCTTGTTTTCTTTATGGATGCCTCACGCGGAATGGTCTCGGAACTCCTTCCCGCCTGCCGTTTTAGCCTCCGAATCCACCCGCCGGCACCACCTTTTCCGGGTAAAATTTTCCAAGAGAGCTCGCAATGATCAGAACCTACCTGGACCATACGCCCCGCATTCCTTCAAGCTGCTATATCGACCCCTCGGCCCAGATCCTCGGCGACGTTGTGCTCGGCGAGCGATCTTCGGTGTGGATGAACGCCGTCCTTCGGGGAGACGTCAATTCAATCCGAGTGGGGTCGTTCTCCAACGTCCAGGACTGCGCGGTTCTCCACGGCCAGCGCAACCTCTATCCCGTGATCGTCGGCGATTGGGTAACCATCGGCCACAACGCCACCGTGCACGGCTGCGTGGTCGAGGATATGTGCGTCATTGGCATGGGAGCGCGAGTACTCAACAACAGCCACGTCGGCGAAGGGTGCATCATCGCAGCGGGCTCCGTCGTCCCAGAAAACACTGTCGTCCCGCCGCGCACGCTGTGGGCTGGTGTACCTGCCAAGCTTCGCCGCGAACTCGCCGATAAGGACCGTGCACTCATCCGCGAATACGCGCAGAATTATCTCGACTACATGGACCTTTACTTGAAGAATCCTCCGCGAGAGGTGACGCAAGGGTAACGCGGTACGAGTTCAGTCAAGCACGTGACTCATGCGGGATCAAGGCATCTGGAACAGAGTGAATGCGCAGGAATGACAAGCTCGTCATCTTTGCGCGAAACTAGGCCGCATCCTTGCCCTCTTGTCCTCTCGCCCTTGTTCCTTTGGTCTTTGCATTTCTCACACCGGAAGCGGATTCCTGCCCGAGAAAAACTTCCTCTGATGCCAGTAGGGATAAACGGGCTCACGATCGCTTGCCTTGTCCAGAACCACTACCTGATCCGCAGTCAGATTCCAGCCAACCGCGGCCAGGTTCTGGCGTAACTGCTCTTCATTGCGTGCACCCACAATTACCGACGAAACCGTCGGTCGCTGCAGCAGCCAGTTCAGCGCGATTTGCGGAACGGTCCGTCCTGTTTCTGCGGCGACCTTATCGAGGGCGTCGACCACCGTGTAGAGATACTCGTCCGGCATCTGCGGCCCGGCGCCGGCGATCGTATGCAAACGGCTCACATCAGGTAATGAATGCCCGCGGCGGATCTTGCCGGTGAGGCGGCCCCAGCCCAGCGGGCTCCAAACAAGCGCGCCTACCTTTTGATCGAGGCCCAGCGGCATCAGCTCCCACTCGTATTCGCGGCCGATCAGCGAATAGTACACCTGGTGCGCAACAAATCGGGTCCAGCCGTGGCGATCGGCAACGGCAAGTGACTTCATCAGGTGCCAGCCCGAAAAATTCGAGCACGCGATGTAGCGCACTTTGCCTTCGCGGACAAACTGATTCAGCGTGTACTGCACCTCTTCAATCGGCGTCAAGGCATCGAAGCAATGCAGGTGATAGATGTCGATGTAGTCGGTGCCCAGCCGGCGCAGGCTGCCCTCGAGCGCGCGTCGCAGATGATAGCGGCTGGATCCCTCGTCGTTCGGCCCCGGTCCTGAGGGGAACCCCGACTTCGTGGAGATGAGCGCCTCGCCTCGTTTGCCTGTGAGAGCCTTTCCCAGAATCTCTTCGGAGCGGCCGTCGGAGTAGCCCTCGGCCGTATCGAACAGGTTCACGCCGGCTTCGAAGCAGATGTCGATCAGCCGCCGCGCTTCTTCGGCTTCCGTTTCGCCGAAGCCTTTGAAGAACTCGTTGGCGCCGCCAAACGTTGCAGTGCCAAAACTCAGTGCAGATACTTTGAGGCCAGAGCCTCCCAACAGTCTGTATTCCATAACGCTTTCGATGCACTCCATCGGGTGAGAATTGGCGCTTCCGTGGCCACATTCAATCCGGTCTCAGATTCGCACCGAAATCCGCGGCATCGCCCAACCTATTCAAATCATAGTTTTCGTGGGGATAGGGAACATAGATCCACTGGGACAGCTTGTCTCTCACGGGCTTTGCGCATCGTGGATCGCTGAGGTCTCGTCCAAGCAGAACGGCGCGGCCGGACGCGGATCGTTCGTCCGAAATGGAAAGAACCGCCCATCGCTTCAACGCTGCATCTCACAGCTATGATGGCGGGCGGCCCAGCTTGGTTCCAGCCTTTAGCAGTTCAGCACGTCCTGCAGCTTGGTCAAGGTTCGATGCAGATCCTTATCCGTGCGTCGCTGCTCGTCGATCTTGCCGATGGAGTGCATCACCGTTGTGTGATGCTTGTTGCCGAACTGGCGGCCGATCTCCGGCAGGCTCGCCTCGGTCATCTGCTTGGCCAGGTACATTGCAATCTGGCGCGGAACAACCACGTTGCGCGAGTTGTTCTTCTGCTTCAGATCGGCGACCCGCATGCCAAACTGTTCGGCGACGGCGCGCTGAATCGCCTCAATGGTGATCTTGCGCACCTGCATGTCGATGAACTGCTTGAGGCATTGTTGCGTAGTCGTCAGCGTGATCTCCATGCGGTTCACCTGGCACCAGGCAATCAGCCGCACCAGTGCGCCCTCGAGCTCACGCACGTTGGTGCGCACGTTCGATGCGATAAACAGCGCAACGTCGGTCGGCAGTTGCACCTGCTCGCTCTCTGCTTTCTTGAGCAGAATGGCGACCTTGGTTTCGAGATCGGGCGGCTGAATATCGGCGATCAATCCCCACTCGAAGCGCGAGCGCAGGCGCTCCTCAATCTCCGTAAGTTCCTTGGGCGGACGATCCGACGCGATGACCACTTGCTTCATGGCCTCGTGCAGGGCGTTGAAGGTATGGAAGAACTCCTCCTGCGTGCGCTCTTTCTGCGAGATGAACTGGATGTCGTCGATGAGCAGCACGTCGACCGTGCGGAAACGGTCGCGGAAACTGGTCATGCGATCGTTGCGAATCGAGTTGATCATCTCGTTAGTGAACTTCTCCGCCGAAACATAGCAGATATTCGCCGCGGGCTGTCTCCGCTTCACCTCATGCCCGATGGCGTGCATCAGGTGCGTCTTGCCCATGCCCACGCCGCCATAGAGGAAGAGTGGATTGTATGCGCGCGAGGGGCGCTCGGCCACGGCCAGCGCAGCGGCGCGCGCAAACTGGTTGCCGTTGCCAATCACGAAGGCGTCGAACGTGTAGCGAGGATTGAGCTGCGCCGCGGTTGACCAGTCGAATCGTCCCTGTTCGGGCGTCCGCGCCGAATTCAGCGGCGGCGCCGTTGGGGCATGCGTGCCCACGGGACCAAAACCACCATCTCTCCGCTGCGGAGGAATGGAAGGATCGTCTTCCGGGGTGACGAAGCAAACATCATCAAACTCCAGAGAATAGAGATCGATGGCTTCCTGAATCAGGTCGCCGTACTTATCGCCGATGTGCTGGAACTCCGGCGAGGGGACGCGCACAAAGAGCTTGCGCCCGGCGGCGTGACTGAATCGGGTGGGCTTTAACCAGGTCTCGAATGACTGCCGGATGACTTTCTTCTCTAAAGCGGCAAGTATCTGGAGCCAGGGATTGAGTGCCGAAGTTGGCGTAGTCGCAAATGCCATCGTCGATCCTTACTTCTTCCGCCGGCGGAGCGCCCGACGGTTCTTTTGCGGAATCAAGACAACGATCTACCGGTGAGCGCGAAGCAAAAGCTTCTTCGCACTCCAAAGTCGACCAAATACCCGTGTGCCGCTGGTCTGCCCCATTCAAGTTTCTGCTCCGGGGCGTTGAGCGAAAAGTCCGTGATGCAGGATGCTCGAAATCTCGTTTTGAAATTTCTTGAACGGTCCCGATAGTAGCACATCTCGAGGCCGTTGCAATCCCTCTTTCACATAAGTTTTCTGACGTCTCGATCAGTTGCACCAAGGATGGTGAAACTTCGTCTTCCATTGACCAGCGTGAGTGTGGCCGAGCGCACACCATGCTCGCACTCCAGGATTTCGCAAGAGCGCTTTTTCAGCATACTCGAGAAAAAGCTCGTGCGGTGCCGCATCGTGACGCGTGCTCCGGCTGGATTCAAAACCCGCCCTCCTGTATACTCGAACCTGTTGCTAACGCGCAGATTCTCTTTAAGAAGCAGGAGCGGGTCCACATGCCCAAGCGTACTTTCCAACCCAATCGCCGCAGCCGTTTAAAGAAGCACGGATTCCGGTCGCGCATGAAGACGAATGCCGGTGCAGCGGTTCTCAGCCGCCGCCGCGCAACTGGCCGCAAGCGCGTCTCAGTGAGCGCGGGGCACCGCGACTAATCCTTCCGAGTGCATTTCGTCCGGAATTCGCAGTCGTCGTTGCTTGGCGCGAGATTCTTCGGACTGAGTCTTCCTCATGAAGCCACCTTCTAACCCTGCGCGCCGCCAGACCCTGGTGACTTCGCGCCTGTCGAAGCATTCCGACTATCTGCGTGCCTACGCAGCAGGACGCAAACATCAATCCGCGAGCATGAGCTGGTTCCTGGCGCCGCAAAGCAAAGATGGCGCGACCGTGTCGGGTCCGGCGCGCGTCGGCCTCACAGTGAGCAAAGTTTTGGGCAAAGCCCACGAAAGGAATCGCATTAAGCGCCGCATGCGCGAGGCTCTGCGTCGCCACATCGATTTGCTGCCTGTCGGTTTCGATCTCATCTTCCATCCCCGGCGCAACGTTCTGACCGCTGATTTTTCGAAACTTGAGGCGGAGATTGTGCGTATTCTGGAGGTAGCCGGAAGTGAGGCCGTCCGCAGCGCAAGGCAAACTCTTGCGGCGCCTGTTGCTCCGGGTACATCCGCATCATGACACGCTTCTTGCTTGCCATCATCGCCTTCTACCGCCGTTGGCTTTCGCCTGCTATCCATGCGATCAGTCCGGGAGGGTGCAAGTTTCATCCAACCTGTTCGGAGTATGCGGCAACAGCGATTTCGATCCACGGCCCGCTGCGCGGATTCGCGCTGGCGGCCTGGCGATTATTACGCTGCCATCCTTTCACTCGCGGGGGATTCGATCCGGTCCCAATACCCGGAGTGAGTCGCGGCGGAGCGACGGTTCCCCATGAACCTTTACCATAAGAAGAGCGGCAGCCCAGCAGCCCGCCCTTCCGAACGATAGGAAAGCATCCTTTGCCCGAAGTTCAAAATCCCAATTTGCAAACGCAGGGTTCCGGCGGCGGCGGTGGTGGCGGCGATTTCCGCTCCACGATGGCCTTCATGTTGGTGGTTTTTGCCGCCATTCTCGGCTACCAGTATTTCTTTGCCAAGCCAAAACCCCAGGAGCGGCCCTCGGAGCCTGCACAATCGCAGAGCGCTGCATCGCCTGCTCCGGCCACGCCGGATCAACCCCATCCGGTTGCGGCAGCCGCGCGCCCTGCCGTGGCAACGCCAGCCATTTCTGCCTCGCAGGAAAGCGAGTTCACGGTCGAGAACGAAGTTTACAGAATCGTCCTTACCAATCGCGGGGCTCGAATCAAGCATTGGTTTTTGAAAAAGAACTTTGATTCGAAGGGCAAACCTCTGGACCTAGTGCAGCCCGAAGCTGCGGCTCGCTTCGGGCTGCCGCTTTCGCTCTTTACGTATGAGCCGGCGCTCACTACACAATTGAACGACGCGCTGTACCAGGCGACCGTCACCGGTGCGCAACCCTCGTCAACAGGCCTCGTCGTGGCTCCCGCTACTCTTACCTATCATTACGCGGCGAACGGCGTCGATGTTGTAAAGACCATCCAATTCAATTCCAGCTATGTGGTGACCATCGAAACCAAGGTGAAGCGCAATGGCGAGCCGGTTCGCGCTTTGGTTGAGTGGCCCGCCGGACTTGGCGACATGGAAGAGCTCCACCAGGGCTCCATCTATGGAGGGTCGGTGCCCACGCCGTCTTACTTCGCGTGGTCGCTCGACGGCAAGGAGAGTTCGCAGCCCGCTGCCAAGGTGAGCGGGAACAATACGATCGACGAACCATACCAGTACGCGTCGGTGATGGATGTATATTTTGCCGCGGCCTTTCTCCCCGAGGACCCCGATCGTACCACCTTGGTCACACTTCATAACGCCATCGAACTGTCCAGCAACTCCAGCGACCCGAACGGCAAAAAAACTCAGGTCAATGTGATCGGTCTCGCTGTTGGCGATACCAGCGGAGATACGAAGCTGCGGCTCTTCGCTGGGCCCAAATCCACTGCGGTCCTGTCATCGATCCATGCTATCGGCGCTGACGGTAAGCCGGACGGTCCATCCCTCGAACCCCTCATCGAGTTTGGCTTTTGGTCTTTTATCGCCAAGCCGCTGTACCTGCTGTTGCGCTGGATGGTAAAGCACGGCATCGGCAACTGGGGCTGGGCCATCATCATCTCCACCGTGGTCTTTAACGTGGCTCTTCTGCCCACGCGCATCGCGGCCATGAAGTCGTCCTTGAAGACCATGCGCATCCAGCCCAAGATCGATGCCATCAAGAAGCGTTACGCGAACCTCAAGATGAACGACCCGAAGAAGCAGGAGATGAACACCGAGATGATGGCGCTCTACAAGACCGAGGGCGTGAACATGTACGGCAGTTGTCTGCCCATGCTGGTGCCGTTGATTCTCCTGTGGCCGTACTTTCGCGTCTTGCAATACGCATTCGAACTGCGCCAGGCTCACTGGATGTGGCTGCCCGATCTTTCACAGCCGGACCCAACTTATATTCTGCCCATCCTCATCATTATCTCGATGTTTTTCACGCAGTACATTACGCCGTCGCCTGGGATGGATCCCGCGCAACGGCGCATGATGGCATTCATCATGCCGATTTTCTTCGGGTTCATGCTGTTGCATTACGCCTCAGGGCTGGCGCTCTACTGGTGTACGGGCAACGTGATCATGCTGATCATGCAGATCGGCATCAACCGCTCGCACTGGGGCAAGGAAATGCACGAGATTGCTGCCCGCCGCGCCTCAAGGAAAAAGCGCTGACGCAAAGCCAGAGTGGGTATATCTCGAAGCCACTCACGCCAAGTTGGGGCAACCAACCGGCAGAGGCGACCTTGAACCGGGCAAACCACGACACTGCGATTCTGGTTTTTGCTATAGCAGGCAACGGTTCGGCGCCGAGTCGGGAAGTGCCAGCTTACCGTGTGCGGCGCGCCCGGTCTGCAACTGCCATCGTCGCATCTCGGGGCTTCGCCGCAACCTCGTCAGAGTTTCGATCAAGGAACGACTGCAGAATGAGCGTTGCGGCTACCTGATCCACAAGCTTGCGATGATTCTGCCGTGGTTGCCCGGCCTGGTAAAGAATCTGGTGAGCGTCGAGTGTCGTGAGACGCTCATCCCACATGTAAATCGGCAAACCTGCCAGCTCGCCGAGCTGCGCTGCAAAGGCCTGAGTTTTCTCCGCGCGCGGGCTCAACTCGCCCGAAAGATGAAGAGGGTTTCCAACAACGATCCCCGCCACGCCGAAGCGCCGGCAAAGTCGCGCCAGAGAACGAAGAACGTCTCGCGGGCTGCCGCCGCGCTCGAGCGTCAGCACCGGTTGCGCCGTAAGGCCCAATTCATCAGACACTGCCACACCGATACGCCGGCTGCCGACATCGAGGCCGAGATAGCGCAGGGTCGATCCCACTATGTCACTCCTCAATATCAGCTTACGGCTTCCACCCGCCCACAAGCGGCGGCACGCAACCGATACAATCGAAGGAGAAGGAAATCCCTAAGGGATTCTTCACGCTCTAATCGTTTGAAGATGGGTCCACGTGGGCAGAATGGCGCGGCGCAAAAGGACAGGCGGGAGACGAAAGAGTTCCGGCGCGGCGGGCGTCCTGCTTGGAATTCTGCTGGTTACTGCATTGGTTGTGGCCGGGGCTGCGTGGGTCGATCTCTCTCCCTACGGGCCCGATTCGGAGACCTTCGTGAACATCACGCCGGGATCCTCTGTGTCGGCCATCGGCCGCAAACTCGAATCGGCCGGAATCGTGCGCAGCCGATTCGTCTTCGATTTGCTACGTTGGTTCCACATGGGAACGCTTGAGGCAGGCATGTACCGCTTTGACCATCCGGAACCGGCCACAACGGTGTATGAACGCATCGCTCACGGCGACGTGTTTACCATCGCCCTCGTGGTGCCGGAGGGTGCGAACGTCTTCGATATCGCCGCACGTGTCGAACAGGACGGCCTCGGCACGCGACAGCAGTTGCTCGATGCGGTCGAAAGCCAGACGAGTCTGATCGCAGATCTGGATCCCAGAGCATCGAGCCTTGAGGGCTACTTGTTTCCCGATACGTATCGCTTTTCACCCACCACCTCAGCGGTGCAAATGGTCACCGTCATGGTAAGGCGCTTCCGGCAGGTTGCCGCCCAGTTGGGATTGAAGCAGAACACGCATCGCATCGTCACATTGGCTTCGCTCATCGAGCGCGAGACTGCCGTGAATTCCGACCGTCCGCTGGTGGCGAGTGTCTTTGAGAACCGGCTAGCAAAAAACATGCCGTTGCGCACCGATCCCTCAGTCATCTACGGGCTGGAGCTGAAAGGCGGGTGGCGGGGAACGATTTTCGAGAGCGATCTGACGCGCGATACGCCGTACAACACCTATCTGCATACTGGACTGCCGCCGGGCCCCGTGGCCAACCCCGGCATTGCGTCGTTGCGTGCGGCCATGGATCCGGCTAAGACAGACTATCTTTATTTCGTGGCTGCCAGCCTTGATGCGCAAGGCCACTCGCGTTTCGCGAGTACACTCGACGAGCACAATCGCAACGTCGAACTCTACCGCCGGGCGCAGAAGAAGGCTGGTGAACGATGAATTCAGCCCGGCATCTCATGCGCGCAGCAGCTCTGTTACTGCCGATCTTCATTGCCGGCTGCAATGTATTTCCCACGACTCGGCGATTGCCTGTTCCCAAGGCTCCGGCTCTTGTCCAAAACCTCACTCCCCAGGAACTCGTGAATCAGGTAAACCAGCGCTGGGAGGCAATGAGCACCCTCACGGCCACCGTCGAGATCTCCGCCACCGAATTGAAAACTTCGCAGGGCCTGGAGAAGGATTTTCCTTCCTGCCGCGGATTTATCCTGATGCGCAAGCCGAAGATGCTACGCGTATTCGGAACCTACTTTGGCGTGCCAATCTTCAATATGGCAAGCGACGGGAGTCATTTCACCCTCGTGCTCCCAACCAAGAACACTGTGATCGAAGGGCCGAATACCGTCACCCAGAAGTCACCGAACCCGTTGGAAAACCTGCGTCCCGGTTTCTTTCTGGATGCTCTCGCGGTACGGGGGTTGGAGCCAGGCGAAGACTTCATGGTTACCAACGATACAGAGACGGTTGAGGACGCTTCGAAAAAACATTTGCTCTCGATACCGGAATACATCCTAAACATCATGCGGCCAAAATCGGGCGCAGAAAAGCTGCCGGTTCGCGTCATCACCTTTCATCGCAATGACCTCCTTCCCTATGACCAGACGATCTACGACGATCAGGGAAATCCCGAGACGCTCATCTACTACAGCAATTACGTGGAATTCAGTGCTGGAAAATATCCATCGAGGGTAGTCATCCGGCGTCCGCAGGAAGGAATCCAGCTTGTGCTCGACGTCGTACGAGTTGAGGAAAACGTGAATCTGCCTACCACCCAGTTCGAAGTGAAGATCCCTGACGGCGCGAAAATCCGCGAACTCAAATAGCGAACCCTCCTGCGATCGCCAACCAGGACCGACAGAAAACGCGCGGCCACGGAGACAGACAGATGCGTGCAAGCTCGATCGAGTTTCGTCTGCGGATGATCATCCAGATTGTGATCGTCTTTATCGGGTTCTGGGCGCCGTGGATTGGGTCTCTCGATCTTGGCCGCCGCATTTCTACGCTGGAGTGGCTGGCCCTGCAGATTAGTCGGACTGGAATGGTGCGCTTTACCTTTGCCGCTCCCATCGTGATCGTAGCCGGCGCTCTCGCCGCTGGCCTGGGCGCGGTGTTGCGGGTTTGGGGGGCGGCTTTTCTTGGCTACGACGTCGTCCACCACGGGCAGATGCAGGCCGGCCGGGTCATGGCGGCGGGGCCTTATCGCTTCGTGCGCAACCCGCTCTATCTCGGCGGCTGGTTCATGATGGCTGCCATTTCGCTCCTCATGCCGCCCACGGGCGCGCTGTTCACCATGGTTCTGGTGACACTGTTTTACGTTCGCCTCATTGTGGGTGAAGAGGCATTCCTTTCGGCAAAGATCGGCGAGCCATATCGCGAATTCCTGAACGTGGTTCCCAGGCTTTGGCCGCGCCTGCGTTCAAAGCTGCCTCGCGCGGCGGTGCAGCCGCACTGGATGGTGGCCCTCGTGACAGAGGTGAACGCCATTGGGATCTTCATCGTGATAGCGGCTCTGGGGTGGACTTACGACAATCTGCTGATGATCAAGGCAGTCCTGATCAGTTTTGGTATCTCTCTCGTGGTGCGCGCCTTCATGCCGCGCGAAGAAATCAAAGCTGACGCTGCCTGATCACTGCCCGCCCGCTCCCATGCGTCCAAGGTGCGTCCATTTGAAGCCGTCGGCGTACTTGAGTCCGTAGCCGAGCAGGCGATCGACGCCGATGTGGTTCACCCAGATGAGCGCCACCGGCATAGGAGTGTGGGCGTGCAGCAGGAGTGCCGCCAGCGCCAGCACCACAGGCACGGTGTATGTGTGGAAGGCGTTGTAAATCCGCGCAGCCCGGCACGGCCGGCTACCAAGATAGCCAAGCATCGAGAGGTCCGGCGCAAGCCACAACGCCGCAAATAGCCACCAGTTCGCTCCGGTACGTGCGTAGAGCGCTGCGGAAACTGCTGCAGCGGCCAGTCCTTCAAGGCGCAGTAAAAGCAGAACGGAAGAGTCGCCCGTTCTCACGGCGCCCGTTGGCTCAATGGTTGAAGAAATCGATGCCATGCACCATAGGATGACATCGGAATGCGCCAGAGTGCAGAAAATCCGCCCTCACGAGAATGGCCGCACGCGAAAAAGGGAGAGCGCGAAGCTCTCCCTTTTCGCTCGATGGTTCATTGCCCGGTGAAGAAACTACTTCTTCGGGGGTGCGATCACGTCCTTGGCAGCCTTGGCGACGCGGAACTTCACCACGGTCTTGGCCTTGATCTTGATCGCCTCGCCAGTCTGGGGGTTACGGCCCATGCGCGCCTTGCGCTCGGCCTTCACCAGTCGGCCGATGCCAGGGATCACGAACACGCCGTTCTTCTTGGTCTCCTTGATGGCGGTTTCCGCCAGCAGGTCCAGGAAGGCTGCGGATTGCTTGTTGGTCAGTTCGAGCTTCTCGGCCATATGCCGAGTCAATGCGGTCTTTGTCAGTCCAGCTGCCATGGGTATTTTTCTCCTTGTGGGCGAGCCCCTGCGGGCTGCCGGTTTTGAGGGGCTTCTGCCGCGGAAATACTTACCGCATGGAGGGGGCGGGATCAAAGGCGCAGTGCGCGGAAACCCCTGTATTCATGCGGCTACGAAGTACCCTGCCGATGGTTACAATGCGGCTTTCTCCCGACCAAAGTCAAGAAGAAAACACCGAATTTCCACAGGAATCTTGGGTTTTTGTGCTCAAAACACCTATATTTACTGGTTTTTCCGGTCTTTTGGGTGCTTTGAGGGCGCTTTCGCGCGTGAATCTGGCTTAGCATCAACCGGCCGGACGTCCAGTGCCGACACGAGTTTTCGCGAGTTTCCCCGGATTTTTGCCAGGCAGATTATGGCGCACTTTGGGCAGGCAAATCGAACTGAATCGCCTTCAGTTTGTCGGACGAATCGGGCAGGTCAGTCGTCCCCGCCGGAAACGAGTTGGCACTCAAAATGTACGCAATAAGTTGCGACACTTGGTCGGGTTGGAGCGAGCCCGGCTTCGTGGCAGGCATGGTGCTTTGGATTTGCGTATACAAGTCGGCCAGCGTCTGCCCCTTCCAATTCTGCTGGAAGGCCTGACCCGTGAGCGGTGGATTCTGGCCCGATCCCTCGAGTTGCGCACCGTGGCACATCACGCATTGCTGGGTATACAGCGCGTGGCCTTGCTCCGCCTGCGCATGGGAGTAGACCCCGTCACGCGTTGACCCGGCGGACTGGGCAAGTAGAACGGCAGTAAACGTAATGCCGAGCATCAACATCAGGCACGTCGTGAGTTTGTAATTCAACAATTCAACCTCTCCGTTGCATCAAATGTTCCTTCTCAATCCTAAAAGATCAAGCGCCTCTCTTGTATAAAGGGAGTGCGGAGGTACCTTGTAATGAGTGTCACAAACCGGCACCTGATGATTGGATGCGTTGCGGCCGCTTTCCTGACCGCAAGCCTTTCTGCATCGGCTGCCGCTTCCCCTGCCTGCGACAGTGACAATGGTGGAATTAAGCTGCCGACGGGTTTTTGCGCCCTTGTTGCTGCCGACAATCTTGGTGCGGCGCGCCACGCAGTGGCTGCTGCAAACGGCGATCTTTTCGTCGCGCTGCAGAATGGCGGCATCGTCGGCCTGCACGACTCCACCGGCAACGGCCGTTTCGACGTGAAAGAACACTTCGGCGAAGGAAGCGTCACCGGAATCGGTTTTCACGACGGATATCTTTACTTCGCAACACCAACAGCGGTTGAACGCTACAAATGGTCGCCCGGCCAGCTAAAGCCAAATAGTGCGGCCGAAGTTGTCGTGAAAGATCTGCCTGTTCAATTTGAACATCAAGACAAGGGGTTGACTTTCGATGAAAGCGGCCATCTCTATATCAATGTCGGCGCTCCGTCGAATGCGTGCCAGACGCGCGACCGCCGGCCCGGCGTTCCCGGCATGGATCCCTGCCCCATCCTCGAAGAGCACGGCGGCGTGTGGATGTTCGACGCCGATAAACTCGGGCAGACCCAGTCTGAGGGCGTGCACTTTGCTACCGGCCTGCGCCAGTTTCCTGCGCTCACCTGGCACGACGGCGCTATCTACATCGTGATGAACAATCGCGATCAGCTTGACACGCTATGGCCGCAACATTTCACGGCCGAAGAGAACGCCACCTGGCCGGCCGAGCCCATGTACCGTGCCACCAAGGGCGACAATTTTGGCTGGCCGTATTGCATCTTCAACTACGTAACGCAGAAGGTGTTCCTGGCTCCGGAATACGGCGGTGACGGCAAAGAAGTGGGCCGCTGCGACCAATACAAGCTGCCCATTGCCTCTTTTCCCGCGCATTGGGCGCCCGTGGACGTAATGTTCTACAGCGGCACTCAATTCCCTGAGCAGTACCGCGGGGGGGCGTTCATAGCGTTCCATGGTTCGTGGAACCGTGCTCCACTGCCGCAGGCCGGCTACAACGTGGTTTTTCAGCCATTCAAAGGCGAACAGCCTTCCGGCCACTGGGAAGTCTTCGCCGATGGCTTTAAGGGCGCGGAAACACTGAAGCAGCCGAATGACGCCACGGCACGTCCTGATGGCCTGGCGCAGGCGCCCGATGGTTCGCTCTACATTACTGAGAGCCAGCACGGAAAGATCTGGCGCGTCTTTTACCGGAAGTAGGCAATCGCCTAGGGAGAAAAGAAAATGAAGAAGCTCCTCGCAGGTTTTCTTCTTGTGCCGGCGTTGATTGTGGCGCCGGCATTTGCCCAAAGCCCGGCTGGCCCAGGGCTCACCCTGACGACCACGGCATTCGAGGATGGCGGCATCATCCCCAACCAGTACACGGCGGACGCGAGTTCGCCGATTTCGCCGCCTTTGCAGTGGTCCCATGTTCCCGCGGGCACGGTCAGCTTTGCGATCATTGTCGACGATCCTGATACCGCGCTCCACAAAACTACATCCGAAGTGCTGCACTGGTTGATCTTCAACATTCCAGGCTCCAGCACTTCGCTGCCGGAAGGCGTGCCCAATGTGGCACAGCTCCCCGATGGGTCGATCCAGGGGAAAAACACAGGCGGAATTCCTGGCTTTCGGGGACCGGGTGCTCCTGCCGCGGGCCCATATCACCATTACACGTTCCAGCTCTTCGCTCTCGATACCAAGCTCACGCTTGGGCCTGATGCCACGCGTGACGACCTCATCTCAGCAATGAATGGACACGTCCTGGGCAAAGGCGTCGTCGTTGGCCGGTTCCACAAGTAGGTCGGAAACCGGCGCTTCGGAAGAATTGCGGGATCGCTTAGTGCAGCCCGAAGAGTACCTTCTTCTTCGGAGCCTGGGCCGCGGCGATGGGCGTGTTCAGCGCATCCACAATCGGTGCGGCCACTTTGAAGTAGCGGACGACCACGTCGGCGATGTCCTTCTTGAGAGCGGCCTTCGCCGGCAGCTCCGCAGCAAGTCCCCACTGGCGGCAGCGGATCAGATCCATGCCCGGATGCTCCGCCGGAAAACCCTTCGGCGGACGGGTCAGCGCATTGCCTTCAAACTCATCGTAGAGCTTGCACACGGTTGGCCGCTTAAGTAGCTTTCTAAATTCCGCGTGATGATCGAGCAGCCAGTGGCGGATTGCAGCCAATTGTTCCTTCTCTGGCATATAGGAGCCGGCGGCGATAATCACTTCCTTCGCGCTCACGTGAAAGTAGTAGCCTGCGCCGGACGTTTTCTCAAGCCCCATGTGCGTCCACCACGCGGCCACGTGTGTTTTGTAGGGTCGCTTGTCAGAGCTGAAGCGCGTGTCGCGATAGATGCGGAAGAGCGATTTTTCGGCAGGCCGCACGTGATTAGGCGCAAAGTCCGCCATCGCGTCGGTAATTTTGCGCACGATGGCCAGCATGGGCTCGCGCAGCTCCGCTTCGAACTGCGCCTTGCGCGGCTGGAACCACGCACGGTCGTTGTGCTTCGCGAGGTTTCGGAGGAAGGTCAGGGCTTCGGGGCGGAAGTAGGGGAGAGCAGTGGCAGGAACGCTTGCGGTTTTCGAAGGGCGAGCCATAACGCAACCAGTCTATCGAATCGCCCTTCCCTTGCACCGTAGACCACGCGATGGCGCGCAATCTGGACGCGCGTCATCGCATTTCGGTTCTAGTTCTTTGCCCCGTCGTTCGCAGCATCCGCCGCGGCCTTCGCCGCCATCTTCTCATGGTGTTTACGCACAAAGTGCGCTGCCGCGTCAGGGTAAAACTCGCGAATCGACGAGAAGATTACGTCGCGCATCACCGAATAGCCGAACTTGGTCGCCAGCACGGCAAAGCTGGTAGCACTGGGCGGGTAATAGGCCCGCGACACCACTTGCGCCAGCACCTTGCCGCCGAGCCCGGCGATGTTGGGCGTCTGCCGTCCGCCATAGGTGCGGGCCACACCCTGACGGCTGATCACGTACAGCGCGCGAACCGGGATGCTATATTCGTTGCCGAGCGCGTAAAAGCGTGTATCCTCATGCAGCATGGACGGCAGAAGCCACGCCGACAAATACGTATTGTCTGACTTGTCGAGGAATCCGCGCCACGAGTACGCGTAGAAGCCGTTCACGCCCTTGCCGAGAGCCGCGTGCATATTCAAGCCTTCGGCTGTAAGCGAAGTCAAGCCTAGAAATATGAATGAGGAGTAATCCGTTGCCTGATGGGTTGCGACGGTGAAGTTGTACTTCCAGCCCAGCGGGTGAGGCTTGGCTCCGCTGGAGACGGACCGGAAGTTGGGCATGAATCCCAGAATACGCTGCGGCTGCTGACGCTCCAGCGGAATAGGGTTGCCGTCAGAGTCGACTGGAGTTTTAGAGTCCTGAGCGGATGGTGCGCCGGCTTGCTGGTCCTTTGAGTTGGCGTCGGTCGCGGTCTGGGCAGCGCCGATCGGCTCGGATTCCGGCATCAGTTCCGGATCGGCGGGGAAAGCCCCTGCAAAAGCGCAGGGATCGCGATCCGCAGTGCTTGCTTCGGGTACATTCACATAGGCGGGCAGCAGGCTAGCCAGACGGGTCGTATCCGGAACGGGCATGGCCCCGACAGGGACGCCCGAGATGACTCCAAAGCCGACAATGGCGAGAATCAAACGCACGCAGACCTTTCTTGCAAATGGGGAAAGCTGTCGCTCCCTGAAATTGCGAATGAGCGGTCTGTATAGATTAAACGGGATCGTCCAGTTTGCGTTTACAAATTGACTCCGCCACGCCTCAAAGAGTCAAAGATCTTCGATTTAGCCCGCTTTCTACCTGCTGCAGAGAAGAATCAGCCGCCAGCACAAACTGAAAGGAGCCAGTCAGGATAAGAACCGAGACTGAGAGCGAACAGCGAACGGCTAAAAGCTGCTATTTTACCGGATCAACTTGAGCGCCCCGCGGAACAGGCCATCGAAGTCTGCAGCGAGCGCCTTATCTTTTGCGATGGCCTGTTCGATGGCCTTCTCTGATGCCGCGCGCTGGTAGCCGAGGTTGGTCAGCGCGGAGAGCACGTCGTCCACGGCTGGGCCTTGCACGGAGGGCTGCGCGGGCGCAACAGCAAAGTCGTCCAGCTTGTCCTTGAGCTCCACCACCAGGCGCTCGGCCAGCTTTTTGCCCACGCCGGGAATGCGCGTGAGCTGCGCGTGATCGTGGCCGCGAATGGCCTGCATCGTTCGCTCCGGCGACAGCCCGCTGAGCATCTTGATTGCCAGCTTCGGCCCCACGCCACCCACAGTGATCAGCCGCTCGAAAAGCCGCTTCTCTTCGCGATCGAGAAAGCCGAAGAGCGCAATCTGGTCATCGCTCACCTGGGTGTGAATGTGCAGCGCCGCTTCTGCGCCGACCGAGGGCAACGCCGTAAACGTGGGCACGGAGATAGCGACGTCGTAGCCAACGCCTCCAGCCTCCACAATGGCCTGGCCGGGCTGTTTGAAAATGAGCTTGCCGCGCAGGTGAGCGATCATTTCTGCCTATTGTAGAATCTCCATCTGCTTCGCCACGCGCTCCATCTTTTCCAGTGCCTGGGCCAACTGCGCGCGCGTATGCTCGCTGGTTAGAATGGCGCGGATGCGCGCCTTGCCCTCGGGCACCGTCGGAAATGCAATCCCCGTCGCCATCACGCCCTCGTCGAAGAGCGCCCGGCTGAAATCCATCGCAGCGCGTCCCTCGCCCACAATGATCGGAGTAATCGGCGTCTCCGTGGCCGGGGTGTTCACGCCGCCGATATTGAACCCGATGCGCTTGAGCTCGCCTTGAAAATACCGCGTGTTCGACCAGAGGCGCAGAATTCGCTCCGGTTCTTTCTCCAGAATGTCGAAAGCCGCAATGCATGTGGCCGCAACGCTCGGCGGATGCGACGTCGAAAACAGAAACGGCCGCGCGCGGTGATAAAGATAGTCAATCAAATCCTTCGAACCGCACACATAGCCGCCTAACGCGCCAATGGCCTTCGAAAGCGTTCCCACCTGCACATCCACCTTACCGTGCATGCCGAAGTGGTCAACCGATCCGCGCCCATTGCGTCCCAGCACACCCGAGGCGTGCGCGTCGTCGACCATCATGATGGCGCCGTACTTCTCGGCCAGATCGGCCAGCTTGTCCACCGGTCCAATGTCGCCATCCATCGAAAAGACACCGTCGGTGATCACGAGCTTTTTTCCTGGTTCGTCGGCAAGCTGCTGCAGCAGTTCTTCGCAGTGCGCCGCGTCCTTGTGACGGAAGACCTTGATCGTCGCGCGCGAGAGCCGTGCGCCGTCAATGATGCTGGCGTGGTTCAGCTCGTCACTGAGGATGAAGTCCTCTTTGCCCAGAATGGCGCTCACCGTGCCTGCGTTGGCCGCAAAGCCGCTCTGGAAGACCACGCAAGCCTCAACGTTCTTGAAGCGCGCGATCTTTTCCTCGAGCTCCATGTGGATATGCATGGTTCCGGCGATGGTGCGCACCGCGCCCGAGCCCACGCCGAACTTGCGCGTGGCGGCGATTGCGGCCTCGATGAGCTTCGGGTGGTTGGCCAGCCCGAGGTAGTTGTTGCTGGCCAGGTTGATGACCTCGCGGCCATCGTAGTGGCACACCGGGGCCTGCTGATCGTCCAGCACGCGAAGCCTGAAATGTGTCCCCTTGGCGCGAAGCTCGTCGAGAACCTGGGTCAAATGCGCAAGTTGGGGGCGAGAAGCAACTTCTGTCATGGCGATATAACCTATCCCCAGAAGGATAGCGCGACAGGATGATTCACAGGATTTAACAGGCAGCGAAACCCGGCTGAATTAGACTGCAACTACGCTGAGGAGGTCCGCACATGCCATTGCCCAACGACGAGCGCGTTGTCGCGCTTGCCAACGATCTGCTCCAGGTATTCGGTCAGCTCTTTGGTGTGCACCCCGGCTATCGTGCGGCGCACGCGAAAGGAATGATGCTTACCGGGAGTTTCACACCGGCGGCCGGCGCACAGCGGCTCACGCGCGCTCCGCACATCGCCCGAGAAATCACACCTGTGACTGTGCGCTTCTCCAATTCAACCGGCCTCCCGCTCATTCCCGATTCTGCGCCGGATGCTAACCCGCGCGGGATGGCCATCCGCTTCAACCTGGCCGAGCATGTGCACACCGACATCGTGGCCCACTCGATCGACGCGTTCCCCACCCGCGACGGCTACGAGTTTCTCGAGTTCCTCAGAGCCGCAGCCGCCAGCGGACCAGACATTCCGTCGCCCAAGCCCGTCGAAAAGTTTCTCGGCGCTCATCCGGCCGCGCTGGCCTTTGTCCAGGCTCCCAAGCCGTTTCCCAAGAGCCTGGCGCAGGAGGCTTACTTCGGCGTGACTGCGTTTGCTTTTACGAATGCATCGGGAGAGAAGAAATTCGGGCGCTACCGCATCCTTCCCGAGCGGGGCACGGATTTTTTCACCGATGCGGACGCAGCCGCCCTCGCGCCCAACTATCACTACGAGGAACTTCTTGCTCGCGTGGCCAGAGGCCCCATCCGGTTCAAGATTCTGGTGCAGGTGGCCGCGCCCCAGGACACAACCGACGACGCCACGGTGCATTGGCCCGAAAGCCGCGAGTTGGCGGAGCTTGGAACCCTCGAGCTCACCGGCCCGGTTGGGGACAATGCTGCGGAGCAGAAGCAGATCATCTTCGACCCCATCCCGCGCGTAGAGGGCATCGATCCGTCGGCCGATCCTCTACTGGAATTGCGCGCTGCCATCTATCTGCTCAGCGGCCGTCGCCGCCGCGCCGCAAAACCGGAGGAGATGGAGCATTGAACCGGGCCCTGGCTTGGATCGTTTGCCCATAAGGCTGGACCGCCGGGAACAATCTTCGATCCGCACTTTGCTTGTTAAACCCGGCGTGCATGTCGATACAACCTAGGCCGGGATCGGTGCGGGCAGGGGCGGCGGTGCGGGATCGGGCATCGGCGCCGGCGCTCCGGGCGGCTGCGGATCGGGCCCGGGCGTGGGATGCGGATTGGGCGGCGACGTTACCGGCAGTGGTGGAGGCTCAACCGGTGGAGGCCCGTGTTTTTCTGCAAGTTCGAGTCCGGCAAGAGCGCTTCTCAGCATCATCCACTTCGATGCCGTGGATTTGTCGAAGGTTCGCCTTTGGCCGCAACTTCCGATTTCACGCCGCCACCGTCAAACAAGCGCAGGAATCAATCGGATCAGAGCAAGCATGGGAAGGTTTTTGAACGGCCAGGCGGGTTGGCCGGAGTGCGCCCTCGCCGGATACAATAGTTTTCTACCCAGAGGGAAACGGCCAAGCGGTCGAGGGTCAGTGCGCAATGGTTCTGGAGAGTTGGAGCAGGTGCAAGTGAGAGGCATGGACTGCCGCGGTTTGCGGCTTAAATTTGCAGTGGGATTGAGCTTGGCGTTGGCGCTCCCCGCTCTTTCGGCCGCCGCTGCGCCGGGCATTGCGACACAAACCACCCTGAATGTTGAGACCCACGACCAGAGTGGGCGCACGCAAGCGACAGCCTCGATTACCGTTGCGGGAGTTGACGGCACGCCTGCCGGCGGCACGGTGATCCTGGAAGAAAGCGGCCGCCACCTGGCTGAAGCTGTGCTCAACAAAAATGGGCAAGCGACTTCTGATGTTTCGCTGCCGGCCGGGGACCACGCCCTGCACGCGGTGTATGCGGGCGACGCGTCACACCTGGGCTCGATCTCTGGCACAAGTAACGTCACCGGGCAAAGCAGCGCGACGCCGAACTTTGCACTTTCCCTGTCGGCCGTTGCGCCTTCCACTTTGCCGCTCACCATCGCCAATGGCGGTTCCGGCACTGTCGCTATCACCCTCACACCCCAGGACAACGCAACTCTCACGGCGCCCATGTTCGTCACGCTCTCCTGTTCGGGGCTGCCCAGTCTGGCCTCGTGCGCATTTACACCGGAGTCTGTCGAGATTTTGCCGACCACACCGGCCAGTTGCACGGCGGGATCGGCACCATCGGCTTGCCCTCCTGTCAGTTCCATGCTGATTCAAACGCAGCGCCAGGGAACTACGCAGGTTATGCCGCCAGCGAAGCTGGGACGTGGAAACAACCCCGTCGCATGGGCCATTCTGCTGCCCGGCATGCTGGGGCTTGGGGGGCTGGCATGGGGCGCGCGGCGTCGCAAGTGGCTAAGCCGTCTCACACTCGTGGCCCTGCTGGGTCTTGTTACCACCCTTGGAACCGCGGCATGTAATCCGCTCTACTACTACTACAATCACGGGCCGCCCACCACGCCCTCTACGCCGACAGGCACGTTTACGATTACGGTCACGGGCCAGTCGAGCAATGGCGTTACCGCCATCACCAACTCCACCACCATGGTGTTGACGGTTCAATAAAATCTCATCGCGCCCGCACACGAGCGTAAGGCCGTAAACTGCCTGCATGATGCGCTGGCGCCCCCTTCCCGCGGATGTCTATGCGCTGGTGGAGCATTCGCCGGCCGCGGTGCTGCTGGAAGGCCGTAAACCGCATTCCGCCAAATCCGATGCGGAGGCGTGGACGCAACTGTTCATGACGCCAGAGCGAGTGTGCTCGGCCAGCACGGCGGATGAAATTCCAAAGCTCTTTGCTCAAATCGAGCATGCTGTCAGCGAAGCGAAGTTCGCAGCGGGGTTTTTCAGCTACGAGTGCGGAAGCTACTTTGAGCCGAAGGCCGCCACTCGGCCGCCGCGCGAAGGGTGGCCGCTGGCCTGGTTCGGAATTTACGAACGCAGCTACGCGTTCGACCACGCGACGGGAAGATTCGTTGGAGGCGAGCCGCCGGAGTTGGACCGGTTCCGCGCCGCCCACTCGTCCACAAACGCGGAACGCGATACTTTGAAGGGGCACGACGTTGATCGCGCCGAAGGTGCGCAAAACGCAACTGGAGCTCTAGCCGCTGCTCCGGAGATCCGCGCCGAATTCCCGCTCACCGAGGCCGAATACGCGCAGCGCATCGCCGCTATCCACGAATGGATTCGCGCCGGTGACGTCTATCAGCTCAACTTCACAGCCCCCTTCCGGGTTGAAATGCGAGGCAGCGTTGCTGCACAGTACGAGGTTCTACGCGCGCGCCAGCCGGTCGATTACGGAGCCTTCATTCACTGGCAACGGGGCCGCTACATTCTTTCGTTTTCGCCAGAGCTGTTTTTTCGCGTTGCGCGTGACGGCAAGAGCCGCCGCATCGTGACGCGTCCCATGAAAGGCACTGCACCGCGCGGCCGCACGACAAGCGAAGACCGCTGGATCGCCGATTGGCTGCACAACGACGCGAAAAACCGCAGCGAGAATGTGATGATCGTCGATCTGCTGCGCAACGATCTGGGCCGCATCGCCGAATTTGGCAGCGTGCGCACAGAAAATCTGTTTTCAGTCGAGCGCTACCCAACACTCTGGCAGATGACATCGACCGTCACCGCCGAATTGCGGAGCGAGATCGGTTTTCACGACATCTTCCGCGCGCTCTTTCCCTGCGGCTCAATCACCGGCGCGCCCAAAGTGCGCGCGATGCAGCTGATTGCGGAGATCGAAGAAGCGCCGCGCGGAGTCTACACGGGGGCTATCGGCTACTTTTCGCCGCGGCAGACGGTTTTCAACGTTGCCATCCGCACCCTCACGCTAACAGACGGCCAGGGCAGCTTCGGCGCCGGCAGCGGCATTGTCATTGACTCCGATCCAGCCGAAGAATTCCGCGAGTGCATGCTGAAAGCATTGTTTCTTACTGGTCCCGCACACCGAATGTCGGCGCCTCAGATGCTCGGCCAGCCCGACAAATTTTTCCTGATCGAAACCATGCTTTGGAATGGCTCCTATCCTTTCCTTGAAATGCATCTTGACCGGCTCGAAGACTCAGCGGACTATTTCGGCTTTGCCTGCAATCGCGCGGAGATTCGCGCCGCGCTCGAAGAGCATGCCCAACAATTCACCGATCAGGCCGATCGCAAAGTCCGCCTGCTCCTCATCGACGCCGATGGCAATTGCGGGATCAACAGCGAACGACTCGCGACGGACGGCGATCCGAATCGAATCGGCCGCGTGCGCATCTCCCGGCATCGCACCGATTCTGCCGATCCCACGCTCTACCACAAGACCACGCAGCGCCCGCTCTATGCGCTGGAATATTCGCAATCCGCAGCGCAGGGCTACGACGATGTGCTCTTCCTCAACCTGCGCGGCGAAGTCACGGAAGGCGCCATCGGCAATGTGTTCATCGAGAAAAAAGGCCGCTGGTTCACTCCCCCGATCGAGTGCGGTCTGCTTTCCGGTGTCTATCGCCGTCACCTGCTCGAAACCCGCCCCGACATCGAGGAGTGCGTGGTGACTCTCGACGACCTCCGCGCCGCTGACGCCGTCTACATCACCAACGCCGTGCGTGGTCTGCGCCGAGTGACAATCGACTGGTGATCGACGGAGCGATTTCTCTCGATCGGCATGCCCAGGGCACTCGATCTCTGCGCTCAATTGCTTACGTTTTTGCTCTTTTTTGACCGCGGTTTTCGGATCGGTTTGTTGATTCTAAGTCAGTTATCGTTGAAAATGGCCCTCTTGGGCGATAAAAAAATTCTGCGTTCCGGTTTTTGACCGTGTTTCTTCGGATCGACTATTGATTCCACAACAGTTCGAGTTGAAAAATGTATTCGCAAAAAGTAAAAAGTTCGCATTCGGCAGTCCGCGCGAATGATGCGGATTGTCTACAACAATTTTGACCTGCTGTTGGGCCCAATGCGCGTCTTCTTTGGTTTCGCTCATCGCAGGAACTTCTCTGGTCTAAGCTTAGCGATTTCGGGGAAATAATCTGCAGAACCGGCCTCGAGCAAAATGCGCGTGGAATCAGGGGATTGGGATGGTTCCGTTATGACGGAGGGATTGACAAAGAGCTAGTCCCCTGGTCCCTCGTTCCCTCGGTCCCTGCTCCTCCTGGCGTGGTAGAACGTTGTAGGGGAGATGAAATGGCATACAGGTGGGCTGCGCAGCATAAGAAAATCGATTTCGCCACGTTGTTCACCGCCGGTGCATTTTTGGCAGCCACATTGGCCGCACACGGTCAAACGGCGGACCAAGCCTGGCTGCACTACACAGGCGGGCATCGCGCAGCGGTTCCTGCTTCGGTTCGCGCTCTCGGCAATGATCCCCTCGAAGAGTCGGCCGTGCAGGAACTCGAGCGCGGCATCACCGGCATGACGGGCGCTGAAGCCGGAGACGGCGCGAAGGGCGAAACCGTTGTGGGAACACTGGACGAAGTGCGCAAAGCCTTTCCACCACTCGCGATCCCCGCACATCTTGCGCCTCACGGATTCTGGCTTGATCGGACTATGTGGCACGGGCATCCGCTTTTCATCGTCGCCGGCTCCAACCCGCACGGCGCGCTCTTCGGCGCCTTCGACCTGCTGCGCCGGATTGCAACAGACAATGACCTGACGCACCTGAACGTGACTGAAGGGCCCGTCATGGCCATTCGCTGGGTCGAGGAGTGGGACAACGCCAGACGGCACCATTGAGCGTGGCTACGGCGGCCCGTCCTTCTTTTTTGAAAACGGCCACGTACGCGACGATTTGAGCCAGGTGGGCGAATACGCGCGCTTGCTCGCTTCGGTCGGCATCAACGGCTGCAACGTGAACAACGTGAACGGCGCGGCGCCGTTTCTGGAACCCGACATGATCAAGGGCCTGGCACGCATTGCCGACGCCATGCGTCCGTGGGGCGTGCACCTGGCCATGAGCGTTGACATCGCCAGCCCGCAAAAGATCGGCGGCCTCAACACCTTCGATCCACTCGATCCCGCAGTGAAAGCCTGGTGGGCGGCAAAGGTGAACGAAATCTACCGGCAAATTCCCGATCTTGCGGGCTTCACGGTCAAGGCCGATTCCGAAGGCCAGCCCGGCCCGGCGAGCTACGGCCGCAGCCCTGCCGATGCTGCCAACATGCTGGCCAACGCGCTCGCGCCCCACGGCGGCGTGGTGCTCTATCGCGCCTTCGTCTACAACAATCATCTGGACTACAACGACCTGAAAGCCGACCGCGCCCGCGCCGCCTACGACATCTTCCACCCTCTCGACGGCAAGTTTGCTGCCGAACGTAATCGTGCAGATCAAAGACGGCCCCATCGATTTTCAGGCGCGCGAGCCGGTCTCGCCGCTCTTCGCCGGCCTCCAAAAAACCGACGAAGCCATGGAACTGCAGATCACGCAGGAGTACCTCGGCCAGCAGCGGCACCTCGTCTATCTCGCGCCCATGTGGAAGAGGTGCTCGACTTCGATCTGCGCGCCGATAATCGCGCGACTCCGGTGAAAAACATTATCGAAGGCAAGAGTTTCAATCGGCCCTTGGGCGGCATGATTGGCGTCTCCTGCGTCGGGCGCGACTGGCTGGGCGCACCGCTTGCCATGGCGAATCTTTACGCCTTCGGCCGGCTGGCCTGGGATCCCAATCTCTCGGCGGAGCAGATTGCCGAGGAGTGGACGCGGCAAACCATCAATAACAATTCGCAAGTAGTAGCGACAGTTACGAAGATGCTGATGCAATCGTGGCCCGCGTATGTCGATTACACCGGCTTCCTTGGCACGCAGACGCTCACGGATATTACGGGCAGCCACTATGGTCCCAACATCGAATCGAGCGAGCGCAACGGCTGGGGTCAGTGGCACCGCGACGATGCCCACGGCATCGGCATGGACCGCACCGTGGCCACGGGCACCGGCTTCATCGGACAGTATCCCCCTGAGATCGCGAAGAGGTACGAGTCGTTGAAGTCCTGTCCCGACGATCTTCTCCTGTTCTTCCATCACGTGCCGTGGACCTACAAGCTGCACGACGGCAAAACCGTGATCCAGTACGTCTACGACAGCCATTACAAGGGAGCGGAAGAAGCGGCCGAACTCGGCGAGGAATGGGCCACTCTCAAAGGCATGGTCGATCCGGCGCTTTTCGCCGATGAAAGCGCACGACTCCAGTACCAGGCCGGCCATGCCATCGTGTGGCGCGATGCTATCGTGCAGTATTTCCTGAAGGAGAGTGGCATCCCAGACATCCATGGCCGCGCCGGCCACTATCCCGGCCGCATGGAAGCTGAAGACGCGCGCCTGACCGGATTCAAGGTCTTCGATGTGCATCCGTGGGAAGATGCTTCCGGCGGAAAGGCGGTGACCTGCGGTCCTGTCATTACGCCGTCGCGGGAATTTTCCCAGCGCCGCGCCGAGTCTTCCGTCCCGGAGAAGCCTTCCACATGCTCCGCAGAGTGGACCTACAACGGACACGCCGGCCGCTTCAACATCGCCGTGCAATACTTCGATCTGCAAGGCGGCGTGGCGCATTTCACGCTCAGCGCGAATGGGAAAGACATTGCCTCCTGGGCGGCCGACGCCAAGCTGCCGTCGTTGTGGCCCAACGGCGACAACTCCACGCGCTATACGGCGGGGGATGTTGAGCTGAAGCCCGGCGATGTTCTGCAGGTAGAAGGCACGTCCGACGGCCGCGATCCCGCAGCGTTCGACTACATCGAAGTCGAGCCGAGTGAGGGAAGCTAAGGCAATTTCACAAATGGTGTACCCACCGAGCAGCGAAAAAGCAACTGCAGATCCTTCGACTCTCTCCCGCCTTGCGTCGCTTCAAGACGGCAACGCGCTTCGTCGCTCAGGAAGACAAGGTGAAGTATGAGCCGTGGGTACAGCAATCCCGGAATCGGTCTAGAGCCTCCACATCGGCGTCGCGCGCGCCGCCGCAACTCTGTTAAATAGGATCTGCGTCCGGGGCAGCGTCTGCGGCATTTTTCGGCGCGCCCATCTTCTCCATCTCGGCAATCAAGTCTGCAAGCTGTTGCCGTTTCCGCTCGCTCAAATCGATGAACCGAACGCCGAATGAATTGAGATCGTAAATCGCCTGGATCACACCACCGAGCCGAAACGGCAGCCCTCGAAGATAGAATTCCGTCTCAACCCGAGTGTAGATTCCAACGTGAAAACGCTCCTCGGTGCGAATCCGGCATCCGCCCAGGCTCAGGTCCACAATCCGCCCCCGAAGCATCGATCCAACACGTATGAGAAAGATGGTCGCGGATGCGTCGACCTCGCAGCGAACCTGCCGCCGGCGCTCACGATAATCGGGAACGCGAAAGCTATCCCCGGAAGCTGATTTCAGTCCGGTACCTGGCGTGAACTCTGGCACATTGGCCTCAAACGTCGATGATCAGTGCCCGTCGCCCAACTCCCACGGCTGGCCCGGCTCGGGCTGCTCTACCTCACGGCCCATCAGTCGGTCGTAACGATAGACATCGCTCGTGGTGCCCAGCGACTCGTTGTAGAGGCTGGTGGCCCCGGTCAACTGCTTCAGCTCCTCGCTGAATGTGTGAATCGCCTGCAATTGTGCAGCCGTCGCGGGAAGCTCGTATTGGGAGGTTCTAATGAACTTCTGGAACCCGCGATCGAGCAACCGCGAAACCTCACCTTTCACGAGTATTCCGGGTGGAACCGGGAAAATAGCCGCCGCGCCGTCCGCGTTGGCGCCGCGCTGCGGCGGAGCCAGCACCGCTCCAACGCCATGCTTGCTTACCAACCTATCCTCGGGACTACCGGCAAAGGGTGCGATCTCGAATCCATGCGCGCGCAGCAGTTCCAGCATCTGGTCGAAGTTTGGATGGCGGGATTTTCTTTTCACGATCGCAGTCCTGTCGAGATGGCCCCGCTCCGCTGTGGTCTGCGAAGATTGAGACGGGCACCGTTTCCCTTATCTCCAATCTCGCATACGCGCACCCGAGGCCGCAATTCCGCTCGTCACACGTTATTCTTTACCCGGCCTGAATGCGGGGTGCCGCAAGGAGGAAATCGTGACCGCGCTTCGTTTGCCTCGCGCCGTCTACGACACGGTTCGCGCCCACGGCGAAGAGGCCTATCCAAACGAATGCTGCGGTGCGCTCCTGGGGCGACCCGTCGCAGACGGATGGCGGATCGAAGTTGCGATGCGCGCCGCCAACGCCAGCGTCAAATCGCCGCGAAATCATTTTGAAATCGCTCCTGCTGAACTGGTGATGATTGCGCGCGACGCCCGCAGCCGCGGGCTTGAAATTGCAGGCTTCTACCACTCGCATCCTGACCATCCCGCGCAGTGGTCGGCCACCGATCTTGGCAACGCCCACTGGCTCGGCTGTTGCTATGTGATCACGGAAGTGGCCGGCGGCCAGGCGGCATCGACGAACGCATTCCTGCTCGTCGGGACGAGCGAAGAAGACAAGCGCTTCGAACCGCAGACCGTCGAGATCAACGATTCTTTGGTAGATCGGCGCGGCGCATGAATTCAGCAACGCAACATGCCTCCATTTTCCTCTTCGAGGGCGCGATCCAGCGCACGCGTGCACCAGATGTGGAGCAGAACTCAGATTTGCTGAGCGCCTATCTTGTGGAGAATCACAAACTTCTTTACTTTTCCGGTGCATGGAACGCATAATCACTCAGCCTCTGAGAGCAAGCGCTTCCCATATCCCTCCCCCATCGCACGCCTTCTCCGAGCAAATCAAGGAGGATTCGTACACATGAAGACCGTTGGCCATGCCCTGCTAGGACTGTCCCTCGCGGTTATTGGAAGTTCGTTCGCCGCGGCCCAAGATGCTTCAACCAGCTCATCGGTGCCCAAGGTTCTTGCCATTACCATCGAATTTCCAAAGCCCTATAAAGGAGGAGCCGCGCACGACAAGACGGAGAGCGCATTCGTCCTGGCGCAGGCCAAGGCGAAATTCCCCGTCTACTACATTGCCATGAACTCCATGTCGGGTAGATCGCGGGCGCTTTACATGGCCCGATACGACTCCTTCGCGGACTGGGAAAAGTACGACAAAATGCAGGATGCCAACCCGACCCTCTCTGCCGATCTGGAGCGCGCGGGAATCGCGGACGGCGCGCTATTGGACGAGGTTGAGCAGGTTGTCTACACGTACGATCCCGACCTGAGCTATCACCCGCATAACGACCTCACAGACCACCGCGTCTACCAGATCTCAACCTTCCACGTCCGCCCCGGCCACGACAAGGATTGGCATGACGTTGTGAAAATGGTCAAGGATGCTCACGAAAAGGCCGGAACCAGCGCGCACTGGGGCATGTACGAAATCGCCTTTGGCGCCCAGGACGGCACCTACATCGCGATCAGCGGCGACCCGTCCATGTCGGTGATCGACCTTGCCTACTCCGAGGACAAGAAATTCCGTGAGGCCATGGGTGGCGACGAAGGAATGCAGAAGCTTGACCAGCTCTTCGGCGAAGCTGTCGATTCGTCACATAGCGAGCTCTTCACCGTAAATGCGAAGCAAAGCTATATAAGCGACGACTGGATCAAGGGCGATTCTTCGTTCTGGAAGTCGAATCCCGCCGCTGCGATGGGGGCCAAACCCGCCGCGGCCAAGAAGCCCGCGCAGTAACTGTTGTCCCCTTCAACTCACCCAGGGCGGATTCACGGCGATGGAGCCGCCCGCTTTTCCCCACCTTCCAGCTCCGGCCCGATAAACTAAAAGAGGACCGGAGTCTTTGATTCATGGGCGTTGCCACTTCCCTAACCGCGCTGCCTGAGCTCAACAGTTCAGAACTTGCCCGCTACGCGCGCCACATTATCCTGCCCGAGGTGGGTGTGGAGGGCCAGCAGAAGCTGAAAGCTGCGCGCGTTCTTTGCGTAGGGGCCGGGGGCCTTGGCTCACCGCTCGCGTTCTACCTGTCTGCCGCCGGCGTTGGCACTCTCGGCCTTGTCGATTTCGATGTGGTGGACGCGAGCAACCTGCAGCGCCAGATTCTTCACTCGACAAAAGACGTCGGCCGCAAGAAGCTCGACTCCGCCGAAGAAAAACTTGTCGCTCTCAATCCCGCGCTCAACGTCATCAAGCACGAAACCATGCTTACCGGCGCCAACGCGCTCGAGATCGTTCGTGACTATGACGTCATTGCCGACGGGACCGACAATTTTCCCACGCGCTACCTGGTGAACGATGCGTGCGTGCTGTTGGGCAAGCCCAACGTCTACGGCTCCGTCTTTCGCTTTGAGGGCCAGGCCAGCGTCTTCGCCACGCGCCAGGGCCCTTGCTACCGCTGCCTCTATTCCGAGCCGCCCCCGCCCGGCGCTGTGCCGAGCTGCGCGGAGGGTGGAGTGCTGGGCATTCTGCCGGGCCTGATCGGCGTCATTCAAGCCACCGAAGCGATCAAGCTCATCCTGGGTAAAGGCGAGTCCCTCATTGGCCGGCTGCTGCTGGTTGATGCGCTCACCATGCGCTTTCGCGAACTCAAGCTAAGGAAAAACCCTGCTTGCCCGGTTTGCGGGGAGCACCCAACCGTAACGCAGCTGATTGACTACCAGCAATTCTGCGGCCTCGCGCCCGAAATCTCTCAGGAGAAACAATTGAAAAACGGAATCCCCCAGATGGATGTGAAAGAACTGAAGCAGCGCCTCGATGCCGGAGACGATCTCTTCATCCTCGACGTACGAGAGCCTTACGAATATCAAATCGCCAACATCGGCGGCACGCTGATTCCCATGAACAATGTGCCGCAGCGCCTGGCCGAAATCGATCGCAACCGCGAGATCGTGGTGCAGTGCCGGTCCGGCGGCCGCAGTCAGCGCGTTGCGGAGTTCCTGGCGAGTCAGGGTTATCCCAACGTCAAGAACCTCGCGGGCGGCATTCTGGCATGGGCCGACCAGATCGACCCCAAGGTGCAGAAGTATTGATCGCACGGCCTTCACGATTTCACTGACATTGAGCCGGTGGCTCAGATCAGCAACCTGGTTGAATTCGCAATCGCGTCGGCGTAATCCATCCGTGTGGGCGAGAAGTGAACGAGAACCTCCTGTTAGAAGGTCGTGATGTGCGGCTCGAACCGCTCTCACTGTCGCATCTTGACGGCCTTGTTGCCGCGTCCTCCTCATCCTCTGCCGCTGATCCCGCGCTGTATCGATGGAGTGCCGTTCCTATTGGCCGCGAGGAAGTTCTCTGCTACATCGAGACGGCCCTCGCTTGGCGCGCTGCCGGAAAAGCGCATGCCTTCGCGATCGTCCGCAATGCCGACGGGGCTGTCCTGGGTTCAACGCGCTTTTTCGATATGGAGAGTTGGGCGTGGCCCGCCGGTCATCCGCGGCACGGCCGTGAGCATCCCGATGTCTGCGAGATCGGCTACACCTGGCTCACAGCTTCAGCCATCCGCACGGGCGCCAACACTGAGGCCAAGCTGCTTATGCTTACGCACGCCTTCGAGGTCTGGGGCTTGCTACGCATCTGCCTGCACACCGATGCGCGAAACAAACGCTCACAGGCCGCCATCGAACGCATCGGAGGGAGATTCGAAGGAGTTTTGCGCGCGCACCGCATGGCTGCGGACTTTACGCCGCGAGACTCTTACCGCTACTCAATCGTCGCCAGCGAGTGGCCGGAGTTGAAACGCCGGCTCATCGATCGTTTGCAAAGGGCGTAATCGGCCGAAAGGCCTAGTGTCATGAGTCTGAAATAAATACATAGATATGCAACTTTGCAGCATCGGATAGAGTAGGAGGAATCCGATGCTGCCAGGCCCGCATTTGAAGCCACTCACGGTCGATCCCCAGGATCAGGTGCAACTCACTGCCTGGAGTCGGCGTCCCAAGACCGCGCAAGGACTCGCGGTGCGCGCTCGCATTGTGCTGTTAGCCAGCCGGGGCGTGAGCAACAGCGATATTGCCCGCCAGTTGCCTGTAACCCTGAGGACGGTGGGCAAATGGCGCCAGCGCTATCTGGACCTAGGCCTGGATGGGTTGCTGGATGAGCCCCGCCCGGGCACGTCGCGCAAATTAAGTGACGAACAAGTGGAGCGTGTTTTGGCGCGAACTTTGGAGAGCCAGCCGGAGACAGCCACGCATTGGTCGACCCGCGACATGGCCAAGGCGTGTAGATTGAGCCAGTCGTCGATCAGCCGCATCTGGAGAGCCTTTTCTCTGGCCCCGCATCGCTCCGAGACGTTTAAGTTATCTAAGGATCCGTTGTTCATCGAGAAGGTGCGCGATATCGTGGGCCTGTATCTGGCTCCGCCGGAACGCGCGCTGGTCTTATGCGTGGATGAAAAGAGCCAGATACAGGCCTTGGACAGAACCGCGCCGCTGTTACCCATGCGTCCTGGACAGATCGAACGCCGCACCCACGACTACGCCCGCCACGGCACCACGACGTTGTTCGCCGCGTTGAATACCAAGAGCGGCAAACTGATCGGCCAAACGCAGCGCCGTCATCGCTCGGTGGAGTTCCGCAACTTCCTCGACACCATCGAAAAGAACGTCCCGGTGGGACTGGACATCCACCTGATCCTGGACAACTACGGCACTCACAAAACGCAACTGATCCGCGATTGGCTGGTGAAGCGGCCGCGATTCCACCTGCACTTCACGCCCACTTCGGCCAGTTGGCTCAACCTGGTGGAACGCTGGTTTGCCCTGCTGACCGACAAGCAACTCCGACGCGGGGTCCATCGCTCCACACGCGAACTGGAAAACGCAATCCACGAATATATCGGTCGCAACAACCGCGACCCCAAACCTTTCGTCTGGCACAAGACCGCCGACCAAATCCTCGATTCCGTCGCACGCTTCTGTGCACGAACTTTAGACTCAGGACACTAGAGCTGGTTGCATAAATCCTCGGGGTCGGCTGTAAGGGGTTCCTCAGGGGCTAAAGCCCCGCGTTTTATGCGCCTTTTGCGGCCCGACTGAAGTCGTGCCCTTGTTACAAAGCCATTTATGCAACCGGTTCTAAGGCAATTTCACAAATGGTGTACCCACCGAGCAGCGAAAAAGCAACCGCAGATCCTTCGACTCCCTCCCGCCTTGCGTCGCTTCACGACGGCAAAGCGCTCCGTCGCTCAGGAAGACAAGGTGAAGGATGAGCCATGGGTACAGCAATCCCGGAATCGGTCTAATCGCGAGCTTGGCCAAGGATCATCTTCCCACCTTCGGAGAGCGAGTAAACAAGCGCTGAAGCCAGTTTTGTTTGCGCTCGCAATACGGCAGCCTCGGGCGCTTCGCGTTCCGGTGATACTCGCGGCACGCATCGCAAAATCCATGCCTCGGGCAGTTGCGCTTGGTGCACGGACAGTCGATGCGCACCAGGTTCGGGTAGGCGGTGATCATCGTTCGTTACCCTGCAAGGCCCAGCGGGCGAGCTAACGGGCACTCTCTGCCGTCTCGGTCGCCGCAGGCCTCCCGTTCTCTTCCATTTTGCCAAAGATCATTTTGCCGCTAGCCGTCTGCAGCACGCTGGTCACTGAGATTCCTACCGACCGGCCGATGAGCTTGCGCGCATTGTCCACGACAACCATTGTGCCGTCGTCCAGGTAGCCGACACCCTGGTTGTACTCCTTGCCTTCCTTCAGGATCAAAACGTTCATACGCTCGCCAGGCAGAACCACTGGCTTCAATGCGTTGGCCAGGTCGTTGATGTTCAGGACATCCACATGGTGCAGGTGGGCTACCTTGTTGAGGTTGAAATCGTTGGTGACGACCTTGGCCTCCCACTTCTTGGCCAGCTCGAGCAGCTTCAGGTCCACCTCGCGAATCGAAGGAAAATCGTCGGGTACGATCTGTACCTGGATTTTGTCGTTGGATTGCATGCGCTGCAGCATGTCCAGGCCGCGCCGGCCGCGCTGCCGCTTCGAGCCGTCGGTGGAGTCGGCCACCACCTGCAGTTCGCGCAGCACGAACTCCGGCACCACCAGCATGCCATCGATGAAGCCGGCCTCAGCAATATCAGCGATGCGTCCGTCGATAATCACGCTCGTGTCGAGCACTTTCGCGCTCCTGCGAAGCGGCTTGTCCGAGGCAAATACCGTGCCCAGGGCGGCGGGATTCAGCAAGTCGCCCTTGCTGGCCCCGACCAACAGACCGACGTAAGTCATCAGCAGCAGCACGAAGATCTGCAGCACCGCGGAGCTCGCGTTCGACAGCGGCGCCGAGCGCAGCACAAGACAAAAAAGCGCTGCGCCGAAAATGCCGAGCACGCTGCCCACGACCGCGCCAATCAGCCGCCGCAGCGTGAGTGCCCGCACCCGCAGCTCGAATACGATGACCGCGCCAGCGGCAGCCGCTCCCACAGCCGCGCCCTCCCAGCCAGCCTGAATTCCGAAAGGCCGGAGGAAGTAACAAACCGCGGCAAGCAAAATCACAAAAAGAAGACGTAAAAGTACGAGGTCCATGCGAGCCAACCTTTACCGGGAGTTGCCTCACCCCCGGCACACTGCACCGTTGCCGAGTATGCTCACTGTCGCCTCCTATCGTCAAGAGGGAACCTGGAGGCAGAGAAGATTCAAAGTGGGAAACGGGCGGGTTCTGCCAGCGGAAACAGGGGCTGAATCGGGTCCCACCCGGTCTCTGACCGCATGAATTCGTGCCTTCGGTTTCGCGGTTCCCAGGTCTCAAAATCGAGACCTGGGGCACCCCCATTGGTACAAAACTAAGCGGTCAGAAACCTAGCAAAGAAGAAGCGGCTGCGTGCCAAAAGTGGTCGTCTCCGTCTTCATCCGCAAAACACCCGGCAACCGGCCGCGTTTCCGGCTTTCACGCCGTCCTCCCCGCGTTCTCTTTCCTATGAAGCGGCAGCCAGCTCTGCGGTCTGTGGCATTCGGAGGGCGCCTTTGCGCGGTCCGCGTTTGCGGGCACTCATCACCTTAATGCGCTCCAGCAGCTCCAGGGTGGAGCAGTTTTTCCTGGCCAGCATGGCGTCGGCGGTGTGGATCTGGCCGTTCATCGCCTGGGCATCGCCGAGGACGATCATGGGCACATGGCCGTTGATTCGTTTCAGCCGCTCTACAAGCTGGATTCCGCTCATTTGCGGCATATTGTTGTCGGTCAGGACCAGGTCAATTTGGGGAGCGGAGTCAAAAACATGAATTGCCTCCTGACCGCTCTTGGCCGAAAGAACACGGTAACCGTTAGTTGTCAGCATGAACTTGAGTACGGAAAGCTCTTGTTCGTTGTCGTCTACACAGAGAATCACCTTTTTTGGTCGCATGGTGCGCAGAATGGCTCCTAACTTTAAATGCTTCAAATTCTTCGGCCGTTCCAAAACAAAACATCCTCCGCCGCAAAATCTGCAGGTGAGTATGGCTGAATTGTTGGCCCAAATGCCCGTGAGTGCGGCCTTTTCTCGTATTCAAATCGCGGAACACAGATTGTCCGGCGCCTCGGCCGCTCTCCAACCGGAGGGTGGCGGCACAGGTCGCGGCGGCAACCTTCTCGCGATTGTTTCCGGGTCAGCTTTCCTTCGCGGTCAGGTAGTCGGTATTTTGGCGCGTCAATGAACTCCGAGGAACCGCGCCAGCGAAATGTCCCCGATGAATGGGAAGAGTACGAGCCGCGGCGCTCTGTGAAAAGAGAGAAGACGAAGCGAAAGCGCAGCTGAAAATCCGCGTGAAACAAGTGGAAAATTCCTACCTTTAACGCAGGACATAACTTGCGAAGATGAATATCTGTTGAAAGCATGTGTATCACTGCTGGAAAAGCTGTCCATTTGCTACAAGAACGGTGCTGCCTGCCACGCGTACATCCCTCACCTTCCCGGTTTCTCTTTTCGCCGCCAGGAAGAGATCGCTCGGCCGGCCAATTTCTACGCCTTGCCGCACGTGAATGCGCGCGTCCGAAGTCACGGTTCCGTGAGCCACCAGGTAGCTGATCGCGCAGCCTGCCGCCGAGCCTGTGGCCGGATCCTCGCCGCCATAAAATTGCATTCTCGCCCGGTACGTCGCACAGTTCTCGCCTTGGTCCGGATCTGGCGCGAGCACATAGAACCACCGCGCGCCACGCTGCCGCAGCCACTCAGTTGCTTTCTCGTGGTCCACCTTAAGGCGCCCAAGGGCCTCCAGCGATCGCAGAACCACGATCGCGAATGCGTTGCCGGTTGACACCACCTGAGGCATCAGCTTCGGTTCCAGGTCTTCGTCGGCGAGTCCTGTCACGGCGGCCACCGCAGCCTTGGGCAGGAGCTCCCCAAACTCAGGATCCCGCTGAGTCATCTCGCCGAACAAAGCCGCGCCCTGGCCGGGGCGATCTTCAAAGCGCACAGGCAAAGGCCCAACCTTCAGCGCCAACGTCACGGTATCGTTCTGCACCGTCTCTGGAAAAAACATTTTGAGTACGCTCGCCGTGCCCAGCGTGGGATGTCCGGCAAACGGCAATTCCTCCTGCGTCGTGAAAATCCGCACGCGCACGCCCTCGGCGCGTTCCACCTCGGCTGGTCGTCGCTCCACGAAGGTCGTTTCAGAGAGGTTGAACTCCCGGGCAATTGCCTGCATCCGCTCCGGCGTCAGTCGGCAGGTGTTCATCACCACAGCCAGCGGATTACCAGCCAGCGGTTCGGTTGTGAAAACATCGACCACAAAATAATCAAGGTTCGGCAATGCTTCGTGTTCCTCCAAAGTGAATCAGTGTACGGAGAATCGAAGCGCCGCGCATCTGTGGAAACAGGAGTGCCTGTGGAAACGGATGTTGACGCCTGAACTGGAAAGGGTTCTCGTCGAATCAGCAATCCGGTTTTCCTAAGGCAGAGTGCGCCGGCCGATTCTCGCCTGCAGAGGAATGATCTCTGATCGCATCTTTCTGATCGCAGCTTTTCAGAGCGCGATCAGCGGCCTCGGCAGGCGCGTTCCGGCACGATCGAGGAACAGCCTCATGCGCAACGCTTCCGCCCGCTGTGCCGCCACGAGACGCATCTGCCGCCGGATATGGTCAATGTTTTCCAGCACGTGAATCCTGGCTTCGTCGCACTCGGCATCCTGCTCCAGCCTCGCAACCCGTTCCTCGATCTTCTGCCGGAAACGCGGACTGATTTCAAAACCTTCATGAACGGCGGATTGAACGGCCATCGGCACACCTCGCGGCGGAGATGCATGAGGTCCTCAGTTTTTCCATTTGCAGGCTCATGTTTCTTCCGTTGCTGCCGATATTAGCGAAAGCCCTGTATCTGCGCCAGATTACGGCATTCGTCAACTTCAGTAACATGGTGTCTGAAAAATGGACAGTCTCAGCGGATTGACACACATCATCGCATGCGTTGCGATCGCGCCGGCCAATTTCTGCAATCGCATCCTGCAATTCCGCCAATCGGCAGACTGTCGTTAGTCTTTCGCCACAATTCCCAGTTGCATCTCGGTTCCGCTTTCGAGATCGATATTGCCGCGCGGCCCTGAGAGCAAGCCCGAGGCGGAGCTGTTTCCGGAAAGCATCAGGCCAGGAACTCGCGTCGGGCGCGGCACAGCGCGGGCCGCAGCGGCTGCGTGAGCATCGGTGGTGTCAAGATCGAGATCGCCGTGTCCGGCAGTTGGCACCGTCGCATTCTCTGTCGAACCAAGGCCGGTTCCCCCGGGATCGCCGATCGACGATGCAGTCTCACCGGTTCTGTCGATGGCGCCTCCGGCCGCATCGCCGGCCATTCCGCCTGCTCTGTTCAGTGTTCCGTTGACGCCGCCAATTGGCCCGCCGACTCCGCCGCGCCCACCACCCATCGGTGCACCCCCGGCCATCGGCGCACCACCGGCCATCGGCGCTCCATCGCCCACCATTCCGCCGCCGCCCATGGGCGTGCCGCCCTGCATTGTCGCGTCCATCATTCCACCGCTGCCCATCGAGTTCATTGCCGTGGGGCTCGGAATCGGGCTAACACCGCGGATCAGCATGTACATCGCGATATTCTGCCCATTCTTCATCTCGACGTCATCGAAGGCGATGCCCAGCAGTGCCGCTCCGTGTTCCTTGCTATAGGCCTGCACCTGAGTCACGTGCCCAATCATGCGCGATCCTTTGGGAATGATGGTTCCATCGGAGGTTTGTACTTTCTCGATCGTCTTAAGCACGACGCGGTCACCGGGCTTTGCCGTCTTTGAATCGAGTTTGCCGTCAAGTTCACCCGCGATCGAGCTCATCTCCCATGCATGCGAAGAAGCTTCATCGCCGTAGCCTGCAACTTGCCGCCTACCCCCGGCAGAGGAAGCGCTTGCCGATCCATCACCCCTTGCGCCTGCGGAGTTGGCGGTTGTCGAGGCGCGGGCGTGCGCCGAATCTTCGGTCTGCGCGCCCACAGTATTCACCGACGTGTTCTGCTGCGCACCGGCGCTTGCTTCTTGCGCCAGCAGGGGGATGCTTGTAAGCGCCGCGATGACCACCGCAACGGATATAGCGATCTTGATTCCGACGTCCTGCATGGGATTTCGCGCACTCCTTCATCAGACGGTTCGCGCCTTCTACTAACACGCGCTTGTTACATGCCGTAAGATGCCACATTTTCGGCAATTTAGGAACCAAATTAGGAAAGAAGAGAAAGAAGGCGAACGTCAGTGGGCGGAAACTTAGATCTACGGGCAACTTAGGGGAGGGGAATGACAAAAAACAGAGACCGTTCAATGGTTTGCGGATCGAGCCATTTTAGAAATCCAGAACGGCAATTTCTTCCCGAGAGTGTAAATTCTCCCGCCGCGGGAATTTATGTCCAGAACCCGGGCGCCAAGTCATCCGGCCCTCGATCCTCGAAGCCTCGATCCTTGAAATCGAGGGCTAAGTTCCTGGAGCGGGAGCATAATAGCCCCTGCGTACCTGCACCTTCAGATTCTCGCCCTGGTCGCCCTTGCACTCCATCGAAATGTGCCGGAATGTGCCATCCTGCCTGGTATTGCTGGGAGTGTAGCTGGCTAAATACTGGGTGCGAAGCTCGTCCTGGATCTGCTGAAAGGCCGCCTGCAGCTTGTTGCCGTTATTGCCGACATCGATGAGTCGGCCGCCGGTCTCGTCGGAGATGCGCTTTGCCGCGGAGAACCCGTAATACCCCATGCCCTGGCTCCAGTACATCTCCCGGTCGGCCATCAGAATCACGTAGACAATGATGTTGTTTCTTTCCGCCGCCGCGATGGCGTCGCCAATCTTCGTGCGGCTGCCTTCATCCTCGCCATCGGTAAGGATGATCATGGCCTTGCGCCCCGTCTCCTGGTTCAACTTTTCGTTCGCGGCAAGGTCGATCGCGTCGTAGAGCAGCGTTCCCTTGGGATCGCCGACCGTTGGAACGGTTCCGCCGCCTAAGCCGGGTATTCCCGAACCGTTGCCGCCGGCAGTGTTGATCTGCGCCTTGTCCATGGCGCGCGCGAGCTCATGCGGGCTGTTGGTAAAGTCCTGCAGGAGGTCCACGTTCACGTCGAACGACACCAGGAAGGCCTCATCCTGTTTGCGAAGGACCTGCGAAAGGAACTGGCTCCCGGCCTGCTGCTCGAGCGGAAGCACGCGCTGCTGGCTTCCGGAAGTGTCGAGCAGAATGCCCAGCGTAAGGGGCAGGTCGGTTTCGGCCGTAAAGCTCTTCCACGTTTGCGGCGCCTTGTCTTCAAGCGCTGAACACTCGTTGCGAGTGAGATGTGGAACCAGGTTGCCATTCTTGTCCTTGACAGTGAAGAACAGGTCCACCAGGTTCACAGTCTGTTTGAAGCTGGCCATCGGCGTCTCATCCGGCGGAGCGGCGGGTGCGGTGCTTACCGGTGGCGCGTCCGGCGAAGGCGCAAGTTGAGCCCACCCTGCCGGCGCCAACACCGGAAGGCCAACCACGAGCGCAGCAATTCCGATCCGTAGATGCATACTGGCGGGTTAGACGAAAAGTCCACCTCTAAGAGAGCATACCCCGAATCCGATTCCGCCGGCAGGCAACTTAAGCCTCTGGCACGCGTCTGATACTCTGTCAGGTGTCGCCTGATTGGCGGCTCGTCTTGGCTGTGTGAACAGGCCTGAGGGGGATCGAATCGCCGTGAAGGGAAGAAGGGCCATTGCGCTGGCAGCGCTTCTGAGCTCGGGACTCATCTTGAGCGGGGGGGCACTGGCCCAAAAACAGCAGTCGGTTCCCGACGCTCCCACTCCGCAACCACCCCCTTCGCTCGGAAGCGTCGACGGGCCGGTCACACCCGGAATTGGCGCGACGGGAACACCTTCCGGGCCCAATTCCTCCTCCGCGACAGGCCAGCCCCAGCCTGAGCAGCCCCCTCCGCCTTCGAGTCAGCCGCCCGTCGACCAACCCAAGGTTGACACGCAAGCCGTCCCTCCCGAAACCGGCAGCGGGGCACTGGCCCGCTTTGTTGTCCAGGTAAATTTTGTTCAAGTGCCGGTCACGGTGAAGGACACCAAGGGGAACCTGGTCTCCGGCCTCACCTGGCGGGACTTTACGGTCTACGAAAACAACACACGCGAGCCGTTGCGGGTGTTCAGCGTCGATCCGCAGCCCCTTTCGATTGCTTTCGTCATCGATCAAACCCTGCCCTCTGACGTCATGACGCGGGTCAATCAATCTCTCGGAGCGTTTCAGGGCGCGCTCGCCCCTTACGACGAGGCTGCGGTCTTCACCTATACCAACGGCGCCAAGGAGTGGACAGGTTTTACAGGGGCGCAGGGTGCGCGTCTGCCCGCGGTGCTTTCGCTGGCCGAGAATGTGGGCACTGACCCGATGGTGCCAATCAATTCCGGACCGCTTGCCGGCTGCAACATCACGCAGAATGGAAGCTGCGTCTCTCCAGTGCTCCAGCCCGGGGGTTCGACAGGCAACGACACCTTCATCAAGATCCCCAAGGAGATTCACACTCTCAACGACGCCATCCTCGAAGCGGCAAAGGAGCTTTCTACCCGTCCCAAGGAGCGGCGCCGCATCATTTACGTCGTGTCTGACGGCAAAGAGTATGGAAGCAAGGCCAGTTGGAAAGAGGTCGTCCACTACCTCGAAACTAACAAGATCGCCGTTTATGCCACGCTGGTGGGCGACTCGGCGCGCTGGGGCGAAGGGTGGCTCGACCGCTTCCACCTGCCATTCACCATGTACGACAACGTCCTGTACAAGTACGTCCAACAGACCGGCGGCGATATGTACGCCGAGGGCGGTACCAACGGGATGGAAAAGAGCTACGCAAAGATCGCTGAGGAGGCCCGTAACCAGTACACGCTGGGCTACCTGAGCCACGAGTCGATCTATGACGGCAAATTCCGCAACATCGAAGTGCGCGTCGACCGGCCGAACGTGATCGTCGCTGCGAAACTCGGCTATTACCCCTCCGCGCAGGATTACAAGTAACTGCCGTCGATCCTCGTTTTTCCCGGAAAACAAAGGCCGGTGCGTTCGCACAGGACCCGGCCTGCTGCGCTCTAATCGGCAAATCGCCTCCACCGACGAGCAGATCTAAAAAACCACCACTCAAAACAAAACCCCACCAAATTGATGGGGTTCGTCAGCAATTTGAGACCCGGGCGTTAGCACAAGCCTTTGTTTTTCGCCGGATGCTGCCTTCTCTGCCGGTGCAAATCTCACACGACACGGCGCGAGCCCGCGAAGGCCGCCAGGCGCAGCCGGAATTACTTCTGCTCGACCGGAGCGTTGGTCGCTGGCGGCGGAGCCGGCGCGGTATTCTGCTGCTGCGTCGGCGGCGCGGGCGGAGGATCGGTAATGCCCTTTAAGCCTTCCTTGAAGCCTTTCAAACCCTCGCCCAATCCCTTGCCCAGCTCCGGCAACCGTCTGGCGCCGAACAGCAGAAACGCGACAACCAACAGCACAATGATGTGCCAAGGTTGTAATAGATCGCCCATTGATGACTCCTCCACGCGCGGAATCTCGTCCGCGCGCTTCTTTAACCCCCTTATTGTCGCACAAAACCGCAACTGACGTGGAAGCTGCCCCAGGTTGCCGGTCTGAGGCCCAATTGTGGCAGACTGGTAGCAGCAGTGGAGGGCTTCCCCGATGAAAACAGCCAAACTGCTCGTCCTGGTGGCGTTGCTCGCTTTCGCAGCCGTCGCTGCCGACTCCGTCGAGCGTGACATATACCCCAGCCCGGCTCGTGCAAAAGCCGATGTTGTGGCCGCGCTAAAAACGGCCGCGGCGACCCATAGGCGCGTTCTACTCGACTTTGGCGGCAACTGGTGCAGTGATTGCCAGGTTCTGAATATTTACTTCCACGACGCCAGAAACAAGCCCATTCTCGACAAGAATTTTGTGCTTGTGGACATTAATGTCGGTCAATTGGACTTGAATCTGGACCTGGCCGCAAGATACGGAATTCCGCTCAAGAAGGGTGTTCCTGCACTCGCAGTCCTCAGCGAACACGGCGCACTTCTTTACAGCCAGAGGAACGGCGAATTTGAGGCGATGGGGCGTATGCAGTCGTCGTCGGTCACCGAATTCCTGGCAAAGTGGAGACCTGAGAGGGCTGGCTGCTCGACGGTCATGCTCAACTGCTGATTCCTTTGACTGCGCTCTGACGTGGCCTTGGACCTGGCCGGTAAACTGCTCCTGATAGGTCAGATCTATCGAGCGCCGCGCGCATGACGCTCAAGGAGAGCCTATGCATTCAGGGGACGGGAACCCCAGCACAGACGTGACCCAGCCAATCACCACGCTCTCAAGCCGCGAAGTCTACAGCAACCGCTGGATGCGTCTCCGGGAAGATGAAATCCTGCGCTCCAACGGCCAGCGCGGAATCTACGGCGTGGTCGAGAAACACGACGGCGCCATCATTCTGCCCATCGAAGGCGACCGCATCTGGCTGGTCGAGCAATTTCGCTACACCATACAGGAGCGCGTACTCGAGCTGCCGCAGGGCAGTTGGGAGCGAGACGTTGCTAACCCCGAGGAGCTGGCGCGCGGCGAACTGAAGGAAGAAACCGGCCTCGAAGCCGATCAAATGATCCGCATCGGATTCTATTGGATCGCCTACGGCTTTGCGCGGCAGCGGCATCACGTTTTTCTCGCCGCCGGCCTCAAAATGACCCAAAACAATCCGGACGCTGAAGAACACGATATTGCTGTGCGCCCGCTGCCGATCGCCGAGTTCGAGCAAAGGATGCTTTCCGGATCCATTGGCGATGGCTGTACCCAGGCCGCCTGGACGTTGTATCTCCTCTGGAAGGCGCGGCAAGCCTGAGCCATTTCCGGCGTTCAGTTCTGTCGCAGCCGCCTTCGAGCGAGTGACTCGCGTCACAATCTGGCGGCGCTAATTCCTCAATAATCAATGCTGAACGAGGAATACAGGCCAGGTCTGCGAACCAGGATACCGGCGTCCCTTAACCCAGCGGGATTTTCAGAAGCTGCCTGGATGGGCGCAGGCGGCTGGATCGAGCCGGGGAACGAGACTTCAAAATGTTCAGAATCGTAGAAGCCCGAACCGCGGGTCTCAATATCCGGCAATTCACTATTGAGGCGCCGCGCATTGCGCGCAAGCAGCGCCCGGGGCAGTTCGTCATTCTGCGCGTGCATGAGATGGGTGAGCGCATTCCGCTCACCATCAAGAGCGCCAATCCCAGGGATGGAACGATCACCATTGTTGTGCAGACGGTCGGCAAGACCACTTCGCTGCTCAACGCGCTGGAAACAGGAGACTCGATTCTCGACGTGGTTGGCCCGCTCGGCCACCCTTCGGAAATCAGGAATTATGGAATCGCCGCGATCGTGGCCGGCAGTGTGGGTACGGCTATGGCGCTGCCCACGGCGAAAGCACTGAAAGACGCCGGGAATCATGTGATCTTCATTGAGGGAGCGCGCAGCAAAGAGATGGTGATCTTTGAGGACGAGGTGCGCGTTGCGAGTCATGAAGCATATTTTCTGACCGACGACGGCAGTTATGGTGAACAGGGCCTGGTGACGACGAAGCTCGAAGCCCTGCTGACCGACGGGCGCAAGCTCGACTTCGTTCTTGCTGTCGGCCCCGTTCCCATGATGCGCGCGGTCGCACACGTCACCACGCCGCTCGGAATCAAGACAATGGTTAGCCTCAACTCGATCATGGTCGACGGCACGGGCATGTGCGGCGGGTGCCGCGTGCTGCTGGGCAGCCAAAGCAAGTTTGCCTGCGTAGACGGTCCCGAGTTCGATGCCTCGCAGGTCAACTTTGAAGTGCTGATGCAGCGCAACGCGATGTACCGCGGCCAGGAGTGCCAGTCGCTGAAAACATTTGAGCTGCACAAACAGGAAGAAATCGCCGCGCTGCGCACCTCGCTGGCCACCAGAGAGAAAGAGACCGCGCAATTGCGCGCACGTCTTGAGGCGCAGGGGGATAAGCAGCATGCCTGATTCGGAAGCCCCTCCTGCCAATCTTCTTCCGCTCAAGGAGCGTATGCATATTCCGCGCGTCAGGATGCCGGAACTAGACGCTGAAGTGCGCGCGCACAACTTCGAAGAAGTGAATCAAGGCCTGGCTGCTTCAGGAGCCGTGACTGAAGCCACGCGCTGCATTGCTTGCGCCAATCCCGGCTGCCAGTTGGATTGTCCCGTCGGCGTCAAAATCAAGGAAGTCGTCGCGCTCATTTACGCGGGCGATTTTCTCGCCGCCGCGGCCAAGATGCGCGAAGACAATGCACTGCCCGCGATCACCGGCCGCGTCTGCCCGCAGGAGAGCCAATGCGAAGGCGGCTGCGTGATCGGCAGGAAGGGTCGCCCGGTCGCCATCGGCAACCTTGAGCGCTTCATCGCCGATTTCGAACGCCAGAGCGGTCAGCTCGGTTTGCCCGCCATTGCGCCACCCACCGGCAAGAGCGTCGCGGTCGTCGGCAGCGGCCCGGCAGGCCTCTCCGCTGCCGGCGATCTCATCCAGAAAGGCCATTGCGTGCGCGTCTTTGAGGCGCTGCACGAGCTGGGCGGTGTGCTGGTTTACGGCATTCCCGAGTTTCGACTTCCCAAGTCGATCGTGAAGGAGGAAGTCGACAACCTGCGGCGCATGGGTGTGGAGTTCGAAACGAACGTTGTTGTCGGCAAAAGCGTCACGCTCGATGAACTCATGCGCGTTGAGGGGTACGACGCAATCTTTGTGGCCACCGGCGCAGGCCTGCCCGTATTTCTCGGCGTTCCCGGTGAACACCTGAATGGTGTGTACTCGGCCAATGAGTTTCTCACGCGCACCAATCTGATGCGCGCTTATCGCTTCCCGGAGTTCGACCAGCCCATCTACGACTGCCGAAACCGCGACGTGATCGTCGTCGGCGGAGGCAACACTGCCATGGATGCAGTTCGCACGGCGCGCCGCCTGGGTGCGAAGACGGCGACGCTCGTTTATCGCCGGTCAGAAGCCGAGATGCCGGCGCGCGCTGAAGAAGTGATGCACGCCCGCGAAGAGGGCATCGAGCTGCGCATGTTGACCAATCCCGTGGAATTCATCGGCGACGAAAATGGCTGGCTCAACGGCGCACGATGCGTGCGCATGAAATTGGGCGAGCCCGATGCCGATGGCCGCCGCCGCCCCGTCCCGATCGCCGGATCGGAATTTGTTCTGCCGGCAAACGTCGCGATCATTGGCGTCGGCACCACCGCCAATCCGCTCGTCCAGAGCACCACTCCCGATCTCGCCACCAACAAACGCAACTACATCGTCGCCGATACTGAAACCATGCGCACGTCGAAGCGCGGCGTCTTTGCCGGTGGCGATATCGTCACCGGCGGCGCCACCGTCATCCTCGCCATGGGCGCGGGCCGCAAAGCGGCGAAGGCCATCGACGATTACCTCAAATCGGGAAGGTGGGAATAGGCTTTGCGCTTAGATTTCCGCCTCATCGCGCCGGGGCTGCCTGAGCAACCGTTCTAGAGCAATTTCTCAAATGGTGTACCCACCAAGCAGCGAAAAGGCAACCGCAGATCCTTCGACTCCCTCCCGCTTTGCGTCGCTTCACGACGGCAAAGCGCTCCGTCGCTCAGGAAGACAAGGTGAAGGATGAGCCACGGGTAGAGCAATCCCGGAATCGCGCTAAAAACTGAACCGTGCCTCCAGCCACAGATTCCGGTTGCCTGCTGTCGGTGACGCAAAGAATCCGCCGGCCAAAGTCTGTGATCTTCCGAAGTACCTCTGCGGCTCAAGCGTACCGGCGCTATTCACCGTCGGCGAAATCGCTCCATTCGGCGTGCCGAAGTTCTCATGGTTCAGAAGGTTCGTACACCACGCCGAGAACGTGAGACTATACCTGCGCGTGACAGCCTGGTTCATGGGTCCGAAACCGCCTCGGCTGCCGGTTAATCCTCCGCTCAACCCCCGGGGTCCTCCGCGGAAGCCGCCCCCGCCGGACCCGCGTTCGTCGCCCTCCAACTTCGGCCCGATCCCGATTACCTTGGCCAGCCGCATATTGATGCTCACGTTCGCCGGTCCGGTTCCAAGACCGAATGGCGCAATTTTCTCGTTCGCCGCGTAAGGCTCAATGGGAGCACCGCTCGCCGGGTTCTCGGTTCCGTAGGGCTCGGCGTCGAAGCAGCCCCATTGCGTCTGAATCGCGCTCGGCTCAGAGCAACTTGCGGCACTCGTGGGCCGCCCATCGAACTGGTTGTTACCGGTCAGGTCGCTGCCGGTCGTGATATTGAACGGAGTTCCTGAGTTCGCCACCAACATGGGCGACACCGATACTGCCCAGGGCAGCATGAAGTTCCCGAACACCATGACGCGATTGCGAATATCGAACTGCGTTCTTCCGTAATCCAATCCGGGATCGCTCGACACCGATGGCACCGACCCTACGCCGTTCGTGTCACCCTCGGCATTCGAATATGTGTAGCTGGTAAACAGGCTGAACTTTCTCATCGCTGCCCGCACCGTCACCATGATCTGGTTCTCGCGGTAGAATCCGCCGGACTGATACTGCAGATTGTTCGTTGCCGGTGCAGCGGGCGCTGCCGTTGGATAGGTATCGCTCTGCGCATTCGCCAGCGGAAACTCCGCGGCCGCGCTCAGGTTATCCGTAAAGTACTGGTGGATTCCCTGCGAAAAAACGTACGTCACGTTTCCCGTAATCAACTTCGTGATTTGCCGATCCACGCCGATCGCGGCCTCCATGTCGTTGGCCGCGTGAAGATTCGGCGCGATGGTGTAAAACGTCGGAGCGTTGTGTCCTGTCGAAGTCCCCGCTGAGCTGGAAGAGATTGGTGTCGTTGCGTATCGATTGAAGGTGATACCCGAGGTCTGAATGAATTGTTGTTCGTTGCTTCCATTCTCGTGAATCGTGTTGATCACGTAAGGCACGCTGGCGCCGAATCCATTGGCTACCGTGAAACGCTGATAGAACCACCCGTATCCGGCGCGCAGAACTGTCCTGGGCTGCGTACCTTTGCCTCCACCCAGCGCGTAGGCAAAGCTCAATCGCGGCGCCCAGTCGTCTTTATCGCTGATCCAGTTCTGCGTCTCCCAGCGCACGCCGTAACTGAATGTGAACCGTGGGCTCACCTTCCAGTCATCCTGGTAAAACAGCGCCGCGTCAAACAGTGTTGCCTTGGCCACCGGACTGTTGATCTTCGTGTAGGTGTATTGCTGCGGAACGCACGATGCGGGAGGTGGTGAGCCTTGCGGCGTCTGATAGCAGCCCAGGAACGACTGGGTGCTCGAGAAGATGTACGCTCCATTGCCGCCGCTATTGGTGTAGTTCACGTCGTCGTAGACGCGCGCCCTGGCTCCGAAGCTCAGGGAGTGCGCGCCTTCCACTCCCGAAAAATAGTTCTGCACCTCGTAGTCGTTTTCATGATCTTCCGTTGTCTGATCGGGATTGCCCCCGTCGGAAAACTGTCCCTGGACAGTGAAAGACGGCAGATTCAAAATTGCCGAGGTCTGGTCCCGGATCCGCCGGTACTGGAAGCGAATGTCATCCACCAGGTTCTTGCTCAACGTCCAGCTATCCCAAAGTTGCGCTGCGTTTTCCTGGTTGTCGGTATTCGTGGCTTCTTCCGGCAGTGTGAGGCCATTTGAACCGATGCTGTTTGTGTCGTGCCTGCGATTGTAAGTTTCCCTTATGGTCAGCGTGTTCGTACTTCCGAGCTGCAGATCGATGCGCGGACTGATATCGAGACGCGAGCTTGGATTTCCGAATGCCTCGTTGACCGACGCTCCATTGAGGTCCGTCGCGGTGATGCTCGCCGGATCAATCGCCTCCACAATATTCTCGTTTTGCTGGTTGCGTGCGAAGGCGCTCACAAAGTAGGACGTGCTCTTCGAGATCGGCCCGCTCACGGATCCGTGCATGTCCCATGTGGAATAAGGCGGCTCGGTGGCGCCCACCAGCAGCGGGTTTTGCGTGTTGAATGAGGAATCGTTGCCGCTGCCTTCGACCTCACCGTGCATCGCCCCCGTGCCCGGCTTGGTAAAGATCTCAATGCGCCCGTAACCCAGCCGGTCGTACTCCGCTGAAAACGGATTCTGATTGATGCGAATCTCGCGAATGGAGGATTTCGGCGGCAGTTGACCGCCGGTGAATCCATCAATATAGATCTGGCCGCCGTTCGGTCCTGCCGCCGGCCCAGCAAGCGCTTGCAGTTCGTTCTGCAGCTCGTCAGGATCGTCAGACAGCGCGTTCAACGCACTGCCTTTGATGACGACTGCGTTGGCGTTGCTCTCGGGGCTGGTGCTCACGGTGTTGCTCTCCGCCTGCACCTGCACCTGCTGCTGCTGCACCTCGATCTGCAGTTTCGCATTCACAGTCTTGGACTGGGCCGCCGCGACGACGATTCCCGGCGCCGCGAATGCAGCAAATCCATTTGCGGTTGCCGTCACGCTATAGGTGCCGGGCGTCAAACCGTGAATCGCGTATGCGCCGACTCCATCCGAAGTGGCCGTGCCGGCAACTTTGCCGGATGTCGTCGCAGCCACGACAGTGGCACCGGGGATCACGGCGCCTGTAGGATCTGCCACGTGCCCCTGAATGCTACCTGTTGCGCTCTGCCCGAATGCCGCAGCGAACAGCACTGTCATACCAATGACTGCAGCGCACATTCCAATTCGGCTCATGAAACGCGCAGCAGCGCGTCCCCGGCAAAAAAAAGATCGAATTATCACGCTTCACCGTAGAAAATTGAAGTTTCGTTCTACGGCGGTTCGGACTTTCTCAAACCGCTTCTAACTGGTCTTGATCGAAATATGAAATCTAGCCTCTCGCAATCTGCTCATCGCCTCGATGGGATCATCGCCTGCGGCGTATACCAAACTTGATCGGGCACTACCGCTTGCATGAAACCAGCTGCAAGCTGATGCGCGATTGCCGATCCGGGGTTGCCTCTCGGAGTAGATTTTTTTGCTCCAGCGACTCCTAAAACTACTAGCAGACACGCTTACTTCTCTCTTCAGTCTGACGATGAATTGCGCACAAAGTTTCAATTCGCCGGTCCGCGCCTGAATCGTCAGGTTCCGATTCTTGTCCTCGATCAAAGAAAGAAAACGGGCGCAAAGAAAATGGGCGGCGAAGCTTGCGCCTCACCGCCGCCCTGTCCCTGGGTTGTCTTGAAAGTGGTGCAGAACTGCTAAACTTTTTCGCTCATCAATCCTCTGGGCCGAGCTACTGGAGCAGCTTGGTCACTTCCTGCTGCACCTGGTTGGCCTGCGCGAGCGCGGCGATGCCGGTCTGGCTCAGAATTTCATACTTCGACATGTTTGAAGTGGCGGAGGCATAATCGGTGGCCTGGATCGCATTCTGCGCCGAAACCACATTCTCCTGCTGCGTACTCATTACTTGGCTGATCGAATTCAGCGTGTTAATCTGCGCGCCAATGTAGCCGTCCTGTCCCGCCACGAATGTAACTGCCTGGTTGAGCGCCTCCAATGCAGTTTGCGCATCGGGCGCGCTCAGAAGATCGGTTTGCGCCAGGTCGGCTGAGGCGTCACCATTCGCGCCAAATTTGTAACTAATAGTTGTAGTCGCGGCGTTGTTCGCCGTCACTCCGGCGTTTTGGGCTGTGGCTGTTCCTCCCACGCCGTTATCAGCGAGCACACCATCCAAGGCAATGGTCACATTGGGATTTGTATTCGTGAGCTGAATGCCCGTGTCGCCCGCAGTGACTGTGCCGCTTGAGCTGCCGACTGCGCCAGCGGTGGTAAAGCTTGCAGTCACGCCGGGAATCTTCGCTGCGTTGATCGCGGCAATCAGGTTGGCAACGGTGCCGCCGGCAGCGCCCGCAATGTTCTGCGTCGTGGTAGTGCCGTTGGCATTCTTGGTGGTAAAAGTGAATCCGGTGCCGGTTGCGATTACGTCAGTGGTCTTCGCGGCGGTGGTCAGCGCGAGGGGAGGACCTGCCGCGTCGATCGATAGATCCGCAAACTCGCCGCCGGTATCCTGCTGCACCGAACCTCCCGAGTCGCCGAGAGTGGACGAACTCATGGTGCCAAAGTAGATGCTGTCGATGGAGGAGCCGGTCGCAGACGAATCGCCGGTATAGATATCGACGCCGTTGACCGATCCATTAAAGACCTGGACCTGGTTGTAGGTGGTCGTCGATCCGATGTTGTTAATCTCGGAAAGAATCGATTGGTACTCCTGGTTCGCCGCTGCTTCCTGAGAGGTGTTCAGCGTTCCGTTTGAGGCCTCGGTCGCGAGCGTAACCGCGCGGTCGAGTAAACTCGTCACCTGCGAGAAGGCGCCGTCGGCTACCTGCAGCAGACCCACGCCTTCCGTGGCATTGGTCGTCGACTGTGTGAGCGCAGCCGTGTTTGTCGCCAGGCCATTTACCAGCGAGAGACCCGCGGCGTCATCGGCGCCAGAGTTAATGCGTGAGCCGGAGGATAGCTGTTCCAATACGGTCTGCAGACTCGCATTCGTCTTATTGAGATTGTTCTCAGCGTAGATTGCCGACAGATTGTTTAAAACACCGAGGGCCATGGGATCCAACTCCTTCTCGGATGCCTGCTGTCGCCATCTCCAGCGCCGCCTCAATTCTTCTCTCAAGGCCGCGGCCATTGTTGGATGGGGCTTGATTGCATCCACACCCTTCATCGGTTTGGGCCGGGATAACTTTAGTTATTTTTTCTAAGGCAGATTCTCACTCTTTCTGTACCGCGCCGATTCAGGTTGTCTCGAATCCATCCAAACTATGTTGCGAGGCGCTCCAGTCGCTGTCCCGCTGCGGTACAGTTTCCTGTCTCGAAATGCACCACCCCAGGCGGCGCGCACCCCGCGCAAATGCCATCCCCGCCCGCGAATTTATTGAGCTGCTCGACTCCATCCGCCGCCAAGATAGTGAGCCCTCCGCCGCAGCGGAGGGCCGCACCTGCAATTGTCGCAACTGGGTTTATTGAGCAGCGTCGCGCGAGGGCTTACAGCCCGAGAGGCCGTAATACATCACATAGACATAAGCGATCATCAAGAATGCAAAGGCGAAGTGGATGGTGAATCGGTCGGCCAGCGCGCCAAAGAGCGGCGGAATCACGGCGCCGCCCACGTTGCCGATGGTCAGCACGCCTGAACCCTTACCGGTCATCGGTCCCAATTCCGCCACGCCCAGAGCAAAGATGGTCGGATACATGATGGAGTTGGCGATCCCCGTCAGCACCAGGCATGCAATGGCAGCGGTGCCATGGCCGAACATCGCGGCGGCCAGCAATGCCACGCCCAGCACCCCCAGAACCACCAGCAGCTTATCCGCCTTGATCCAGACCATGACAAAGCTTCCCAGCAGCCGGCCAATCATCATTCCCAGATAAAACAGGCTGACCATCAGGCTGGCGGTCTCAACCCTGGTCATTCCTTCCGTAAGGCAGAACTGAATCGTGATCGATGCTTCCGCGATCTCCAGCCCGACATAAAAAAAGATACCCACCATGCCGAGTACCGTGTGCCGGTAGCTCCAGATGCTGCGTCCCGTTGTGTCAGCCACAACCTGTGAGTCGTGAGACATCGTAATGGCGGGCAGGTGCAGCATCATCACCGTGAACCCCAGCACGAGCAGCGCTGCGGCAATCGCAATGTACGGTCCCTGCAGCATGTGCGCCGTGGCAGCCGAGCTCAGCGAAAGGTTGGGATTCGTCAGAATAAAGATTCCCGCGACCCACGGAGCCAGCAGCGAGCCGATCGAGTTCACGGCCTGGGCCAGCGTCAACCGCGCCGGCGCACTGTGCTCAGGCCCCAGGATCGACACGTAGGGGTTCGCCGAAGTTTGCAGGCCGCACACGCCCGACGCCAAAACGAAGATGGCAAACAGCGTCATCGGGAAACTGACCATATTGGCTGCGGGAATGAAAAGCAGCGCTCCGCCCACCATCACAAACAGCGAGATGACCATTGTGATCTTGTAGCCCACCATCTCGATCACTTTGGCCGACGGAACTGAGAAAACAAGATATGCGAAGAACCATGCCGCGGTTGCCAGCATGGCCGGGCCGTGCTCAAGCCGGAAAACCGACTCCAGCTTGGCCACCAGCACATTGTTGAGGCTGGTCAGGAATCCAAAAATGCCGAAGAGAATGGCGACTGCGATAAAGGGTGCGGTGTAATTCGGCGCGCTGGTCGCAGATGCCGAGTTGGAGCGCGTAGCCATAGAGGGTCTTTCTCCAATCAACACCACCAAAGAGCAACTTGATTGGTATCGCAACCACTCTACGCATGGCCGGGGCTTGGCGTCCAGCGGAAATTGAAAATGTTTTCATCGACGAAGCGCCGGACTCCCGTTGTCGCGAAGGCCCTGTGCTCTGATCACTGACCACTGTTCCCGCATCCATTCCCCATTTACACTGGAGTTGCATGATTCCCACCCTCACCTGGACCGCCGAAGGCGTCCGCTTCATCGACCAGACCAAGCTCCCGCTCGAAGAGAGCTACGTGCTCGCGACAACCTACGAACAGGTGGCCGACGTCATCGTCACGATGGTGGTTCGCGGCGCGCCGGCTATCGGTGTCTCTGCTGCGTACGGCGTGGCGCTGGGCGCAAAGCAGAGTGAGGCCAACACCGTGGACGAATTGGCGCCGGAGTTCGAGCGCATCTGCGCACGTCTCGCCGCTACCCGTCCCACGGCGGTCAACCTCTTCTGGGCGATCGACCGGATGAAGGCGCTTTTCGCGAACCTGGCTGAATCGGGCGTGCCACTGGCGCAGATCAAAGAGAGGCTGCTTGCCGAGGCGCATGCCATGTACGAAGAAGACATCGCCGCGTGCAAGACGATGGGCGCGCACGGGGCCGCGCTGCTTCCCGACGAAGGCGGCGTCCTCACGCATTGCAACGCCGGCGCACTCGCCACCTGCGGCTATGGAACCGCTCTCGGCGTCATTCGCGCGGCGGTTGAGCAGGGCAAAAACATTCGCGTCTACGCCGACGAAACCCGCCCGTTCTTGCAGGGTGCGCGGTTGACGGCCTGGGAGCTGATGGCCGATGGCATTCCGACCACCGTCATCTGCGACAACATGGCCGCCAGCCTGATGCGCCAGGGGAAGATTCAGGCGGTGGTTGTTGGCGCCGATCGCATTGCTGCCAACGGCGATGTTGCGAACAAGATTGGCACCTACAATGTCGCCATCCTCGCCCGCGAGCACGGCATTCCTTTTTATGTAGCTGCGCCCTGGTCCACCATCGATCTGGCGACGGCGACGGGCGATGCGATTCCGATTGAAGAGCGCCCAGCGAAGGAAGTGACGCATCACGCGGGCAAGCAGCTTACGCCGAACGGAGTGGGCATCTGCAATCCTGCTTTCGACGTGACTCCCGCAAAATACATCACCGCGATCATCACTGAGCGCGGCGTGATGCGTGCGCCATATGCGGAATCGTTGAAAGAAATGGAGCTGGTGAGCTAGGCAAGCACGCCAATCCGAGCGCTACGACGGAACGCGCACCTCGCTCGAGGTTCCGCCTGCCGCCGGAACGTAGCACTTCAATGTGTAATCCATTACCATGCGATCGGCATTGAAGCGCCATCCCAGCGTGCGGATCGTGCGCTTCATGCGCTTGATCCAACCGCGCGGCAGGCCGTCGCGGTCGCGCTGGTAGTAAAGCGGAATCACTTCGTCGAGCAACACGTGATACAGCGCCTCGCCATCGCGCTTGTCGTGTACATCCATATTGGAATGGGTTCTTCCCCTTCCGATGGCAAACCCGTTGAGCCCGTCATAGGCTTCGGACCACCACCCATCCAGAATCGAAAGGTTCAGGCCGCCGTTCAGCACCACCTTCATTCCGCTCGTACCTGAAGCCTCCAGCGGGCGCCGCGGATTGTTCAGCCACACGTCCACGCCCTGCACCAGGTAGCGCCCCACGTTGATGTCGTAGTCCTCGATAAAGACGAGCTTGTCGGCGAAATCGGAATTGCGCATCATCTGCGCGATCTGTTGCAGAACTCGCTTGCCCGGCTCGTCGTGCGGATGCGCTTTTCCGGCAAACACAAACTGCACTGGCCGCTTGGCGTCGTTTGCCATTGCCGCAAGCCTTTCGAGATCGGTGAGCAGCAGGTTGGCGCGCTTGTAAGTGGCAAACCGCCGCGCAAAGCCGATGGTTAACGCGTCGGGCGAGAGAACCTTTTCCAGCTGCTTCAAGGTTCCAGCAGTTTCTTCGCGGCGTTCTGCCTGCAGGACTGCGCGGCGTCGCACGAAATTCAGAAGCTGTCCCTTCAAACTAAGGTGCGTCTCCCAAAGCTCTCCGTCGTCGACCGTCTCGATTGACGCCCACGTGTTCGACGCTCCACTTTGGCGATGCCAGCCCACGCCAAGGTGGCGATCGTAAAGCCGGCGCATCTGAGGCGCCAGCCATGAAGGTACGTGCACCCCATTCGTCACATGGCCGATGGGTACCGCGTCTTCCGGCTTGTCGGGATAAAGGCCTCGCCACATGGCCCGCGAAACTTCGCCGTGCAACGAGCTAACGGCATTCACGCGCCGTGCCAGCTTCAGGCCCAGCACCGTCATGCAGAAAGACTCTTCGCTGTCGGTGGGGTGTTCGCGGCCGAATCCCATCAGGTTCTCGTGCGAGATGCCTAATAGATCGCGCAGCGGACCCAGGTGTTCTTCAATCAGTCCGGCGTTGAAGCGGTCGTGCCCCGCAGGTACAGGAGTGTGCGTGGTGAAAACCACTTCGCGGGGAATCTGCCTTGCTGCCGAATAGAAATCCAGGCCTTCCTCTTCCATTCGGTCGCGGATTGCTTCAAAGACCGCAAAGCCGCTGTGGCCCTCGTTCAAATGCAGAACGCCGGGCCGGATGCCCATGGCCTTCAGCGCGCGATAGCCGCCAACGCCCAGCAGCAACTCCTGCCGGATGCGGGTGCGGGCGTCGCCTCCGTAGAGGCGCGACGTGGTTTCCAAGTCCTCGGGCGCATTCCCGGCAACGTTCGAATCGAGCAGCAGCAGATCGCAGCGGCCCACCTTGACGCGCCACACTTTGGCGCGAATCGAGCTGCCGCGCGTGGCGATCTCCACCACCACCGGTTCGCCGTTCGCGCCGATCGCCGGCTGCATCGGCAGTTGGCCGATATCGGTTTCGAGATACTCTTCGCGCTGCCAGCCATCCTTGTCCAGCCGTTGCAGAAAGTAACCCTGGCCGTAAAAAAGGCCCACGCCAATCAGCGGGATGTCGAGGTCTGAGGCGCTCTTGATGTGGTCGCCGGCCAGCACGCCCAAGCCGCCGGAGTAAATCGGAAACGATTCGTGCAGGCCGAATTCAGCCGAAAAATACGCCACAGGCCGCGGCCGCAGCACTCCTGCATGGCCCGCGCCCCACGTGCGGTCGTCAAGCAGATATTCCTGCTGCCGCCGGTAGGCATAATTGATGCGGCTATGAAGAACCGACTCCGTCGCTCGGCGCTCGATTTCCCCGAGAGGAATCTCGTTGAGCAGCGCGATCGGGTTCTGGTTGAGCTGCCGCCAGCGCGCCGGGTTCAGGTCGCGAAACAAGCCTACACAATCCTGGTCCCAGCACCACCAGACGTTGCGAGCCAGCTCCCATAGCTTTTCCTGCGCGGGGGCAATGAAGCGGTCCAGGGTTCGCGCCTCGCTCACCACCGGCGCGACCTGGTTCGCCGCCTCCACCAGCATGCGAATTTCATCGTCACGAAAGATCCTCGGCTCTTTGGTCTGGACCACGAGAACGCCCTGCAGAACTCCGCGGTCGATCAAGGGCACACCGAGGAACGAGTGATATTCTTCTTCGCCTGACTCTTTGAAGTATTTATAGCGGGGGTGCTTGCGCGCGTCCTCAACGGCCACGGGGAGCACCTGTTCGGCGACGAGCCCGGAGAGGCCTTCATTCAGGGGCATGCGCAACGTGCCTATGCAGCGCGGATGCAAACCCAGTGAGGCAGCGAGCACAAGGTTCGACCGGTCTGGCTCCAGCAGGTAGGCCGAGCAGACGTCGGACCGGAAGCGCGCGGCGATCAGGGCGACCAAATTCATCAGCGTGTCGGCGGGCTTACCCCCTTCGGTAAGGTTGGTGACCTCATCTGCGGTCAAAACCAAATCGGATTCCGTCGGGCCAGTCATTGGGTTCATTAAGATACGTTCGCCTTTCGCAAGAGAAAGAGGGGTCAGGTGTCGGCGCTCGCCGGCGGCTCAAAAAAGAAAGCGCGCCGCGTGAGCGGGTGGGTTGAAACTCAAGGCAACTTGTTTCTTATTAACACTTGAAGGGGAGTTCCGCAAAGCTGCGAGGCGGTTTAGGTTCGACGATAGCACACGCTGCGTAAGGATCGCGTGAGATTGGGGGTCGCCCTTCTGGAAGCGAATTGAGGTTTCTACGCCATGCCCAGCCGCGCCGCGAGCGGCGCAAACACCGGTTACTCCCGGTAGACCTGCCCGATCTCCGAGTCGTAGCCGAGCGGCGTCATCCTCATTGGCCGGAAAGCAAACATAGGGTCATCGAGGATGAGGTTAAATCGCGAGCCAAAGCACTTCCACGCGCAGCGCCTCGCGCACAGAGACTGGCCTGTAACTCTATTCACCGCAGCCGCCTGGATGTAGGAATGCAACGCCGCCTTTGGCGTGCTAGAGTGAGATTCCACGGGGCCAACATGGCAGCGGATACACAACTCGCGGCGGGGGGCGAAACCATCGAGCTGCAGCAGCAGGTGGCGCGCTTGCAGGCGCTGCTTGAAGCCTCGCGACAGGTCCACGGAACCATCAGCGAGGAAGAAGTGCTTGAGGCCGTGCTGCGCATTGTGGTGCGCGAGCTGGAGATGGCAGGCGCAGCCTTTCCCGGCTCCGGCATGACCTACGGCGATATGCCCCAGGACGGCACAAACGGCGCCGCCGAACAATTGCTCATTTACCCGCTGGCCGATCGCGATGGAAAGAAGCTGGCCGACCTCGTGGTTGCCTCTCCGGGCTCGCGAGAGCTGACGCTCTCCGAGGCCGATTTCCTCGAAGGCCTTGCGCTGCAGGCTGCCGTGGCGCTTGAAAACGCGCGTAATCACAAACGCAATGTGGAGTTCGCCCGTCTGCAGCAGGATCTCGATGCAGCGCGGTTGATCCAACGTTCTCTGCTGCCGCAGGCGCTGCCCGAGATTCCCGGCTATTCGGTCGCTTTCCGCTCCGATACCTGCTACGAAGTTGGCGGCGATTATCTCGACATCGTGGAGCAGCCGGACGGTAGTCTTTTGATGGCTGTGGCTGACGTGGCGGGCAAGGGGCTGGCATCGGCCATCATGTCCACAAGCTTCCGCGCGGCGTTCCGTGGCATGGCGGCCACCGGCATGCCGCTCGACGAGCTAGCCACGCGCATGAACCAGCACCAATGGGCCGAAGGCGAAGAGGCTCGCCGTCGCTACGTCACTGCAATCTTTCTGCGCCTGCATGCTGCATCCGGCGAAATCGAGGTCGTCAATGCCGGCCACAACCCCGGTTTCCTGGTCGAGCCGGGCGGCGCAACGTATCAGTTTGAAGCCGCGGGCACGCCGCTGGGCCTGCTACCGGGCATGCGCTATGCCAGTGAGCGGCGCTCCTTCGCACCCGGTACACGGCTGCTTTTCTACACTGACGGCCTCACCGAAGTCTTCAGGGGAGATGAAGAATTTGGTCCGGAAAGGCTTTTGAATGAATTTTCTACGTATCCTGCGCGGAACGCGAATGGTATGCTCGATGCATTGTGGACGGCCATCCAGGCATTTGCCGAGGGCCGCCCGCAAGCCGACGACATGACCGCACTTGCGCTATACCGCGGGGAGATGCCGGAATGAGGGAGTCGAAGTCCACTACGGTCGAAGTCAGGCTGCCCACCAAGATGGGGTACGAAAAGGTGGCCATGAGCACGGCGTCGGCGGTGGCCAAGTTGATGGGGTTCCCCGAGGACCGCGTCGAGGATTTGAAAACTGCCGTAGCGGAGGCGTGCATCAACGCCATCGAACATGGGAACCGCCTCAATGAAAAGCTTTCCGTGGGCGTGGTTTTGAATGCCGGCGCCGACACGCTCGAAGTGAAGGTCATCGACGACGGCTCCGGAATCAAAAAGCAGCCCCCGAAGCCTGACATCGACCGCAAGATGCACGGCGAGGAAGATCCACGCGGCATGGGCATGTTTCTCATCCAGGCGCTGGTTGACGAAGCCGAATGGGTGGCAGGGTCCGACGGCAAAAGCAGCTACGTACGGCTTGTGATCAAACTGGACAAAGGCTCTGACTAGTCCGATATTGCGGACCCCAAAAACATGGAGGCAATCGACAAGTGCAATCTGAAACCAAGTCGCGCGTTGACCGGCTGACATCCCCAACCGGATCTCCGGTCACGGTCCTCCGCTTTGAAGGCGATATCGCCAGCACGTCAAAAGATGCCGTGCTGGGCGCTTACCAGGCGCTGCCCAAGGAGACCAACAAGTTCATCCTTCTGGATTTCAGCCGCGTGGATTACATCAACTCAAGCGGCATCGCGCTGGTGATTCAACTGATGATCGAAGCTTCGCACGCCGGTCAAACTGTGTACGCCTTCGGCCTGTCGGCGCACTTTACCAAAGTATTTACGATGGTGGGTATCACCAAGTACGCGCGTCTCTTCCCCAGTGAAGGCGAGGCGGTAGCCGCGCTTTAAGCGCAGCCATTCCCTTTACTCTTTATCGATAGAGAATCTCACCCAGCTCGGCAGGGGGCGTTATTGCGGTCCCTTGTCGCTCCGTGAGAATAGCGGGAAGTGGAATGCCGATTCCGGGGCGGTCTGTTTCTTTTGTTTGGCGCTCGCCTCTTCGCGCAGTGTTGTGCGCTGCGAGTTGATGCACAGCCAGCCGCCGTGCGTCCGCTCAAACACCTGCGTAAACACACCCTTCTCGTCCACTTCGCCGGAATTGAGCTTGTGGTGCAAAGTGTATGTGCCGTTCGCGACTGCGATATCGCCCAGCATGCGCACCGTGACAACCTTTTGTGCCAGATTGAGCGTCTTGTCATCGCCGCCGAGCAACTGCGCCACCTGCTGGTTGCGGGTTGTGACGTCGCCATTTGCGGCGATTCCGACAAACAAGGGAGACAATACCAGTTCCATTCCAAACTGATCGCGGCGGTTCACAGCATTCGACCAGCCATCCTCAATCTTCTGGAACTGCGTAATCTCCGGACTGACGGTCGAGGTGACCCCGAGAGGAACATCTCCTGGAGCTGTACTCGGCGCGGGATCGGATGATGGAGTTTGTGCGGCTGCTGCACAGCTTAGGGAAAGGATAGCAAGAACACAGAAAACAAAGCGATTCATACCTGATTTAAAGCTCCAGCTAGATAGCATTCTAGCTCTTTGGACTCCCGAAGTTGGCAAGAGGCGAGCGAAAAACCGCCGGTGTTCAGCCAGGCTCCCCAGGACGCACACTCAGGAGCTTTAGAAGAGCCCTTGAAGTTTCGCAGGATGATGGATGGTAACAATTGAATCCTCAATCGAGATCCAGCCATCCTTGCGGAATTGGCCGAGGGTGCGGGTCACGGTCTCGCGCGTGGTGCACGTCATCGAGGCCATCTCCTCGTGCGTCAGCAGCAGCGGGAAGCGGAATTCGCCGTTTTCAGTGTGATCGCCGATCTGATGTGCCAGTTCGATGAGCAGGCGTGCCAGCCGCGCAGCCACGGTCTCGGCCAGTGCGATGCGGCAAGCGTCCTGCAACGCAAAACGATACTCCTGGCAGATGCATTGCACGGCGCGAAGTTGCGCTTCCTTATGGAAGCGCAAAAAATTCAGGAACCGCTCCCGCTCCACCGGCCGCAACTGCGCCGGCGTCAACGACTCCGCGGACACTTCGTAGACTCCATGCGAAAGCACCGCATATAAGCCGAGCATGGAACCGGGCCCAGCAACGCGCACAATCATGTGCCGGTCTTCAGGCCGGCCTGCCGTGAGCTTGAGATAGCCGCTGCAAATCAGGTAGAGACAACGGGCATCTTCGCCTTCAGTGAAGAGAGAAGCCTGCGCGGGAAGCGCGATGGTGCTCGTGGCCAATTCCAGATCGGCCAGCACGGCGCTGCCAAGGGAGCAAAACCAGCCGGGACGGCGATTCGCGCAGGCAGCACAACCGAGCGGCGATGACCGGTTCGACTGCTTTAGCCTCGTCTGTTCTTGCAACGAAATCTGCGTGTCCGCCATCGTCTAGCCCCGTTCGTTCCCCGACGCGGCCCGTCGTCCCCACCGTTTCCGCCTCTTGGGCCGCCCCACGGCTGTCCCGGTGGAAACCAGATCCCAAAAGTTCCCACGGAACGGAAATCTCATCCGCAGGAACCGGCATCCACGAGCAGTTTGCTGGATTGACCACGACCTTGGATGTGATGGGCCTCACGTTTATGAGCCCCAGCCTCACCGCGTGGCTACGTGTGACGACGCATGCTGGGTCTCCCGATCGCAGAGTCCGCAAACCACTGAAAAGCAGGGCATACGCACATGGATTCGACCAGATCACTCCGTGTGATGGGCATCACCGCTCACCCTTATGACGAAACCGTAATCTGTCGTGCATGTAGTGATTCTCCACACTTGAAAGCGTCCGCACACAGTTCTGGGAGCATATGTTCCGTGGCGGCGCTCACAAGCAGGGAGAAGTCACTGCATTGACCCGCCCATTTAGGGCAGATGTTGGTTTTGAACTGTGCCAGGAAGTTCTTCTTAAGGCGGTTTTTGCATGCATACGAATAAGCCGGTAACGCGATCGACGTTCGGTGCGGCCCAGGGAATGCAGACGGGGCTGCGAGTGTTCTTGATGTTGTTGATGGGTGCGGGCCTCATGTGCGCAACAGGGCTGGCCGCTCAAGCGCCAGGAGCCAAGGCCGCCGATGCACCGGCCAAAGGGGCTGCACAAGCCACCTTCGTAGGCACTGAGACGTGCGCCACTTGCCACGAAGAAGTATCCAAGGGCTTCGCCAACAACCCTCATACCAAGATGGCCCTGATGCACGGCAACGCCAATGGCGTCACCTGCGAAAACTGCCACGGGGCGGGCAGTGAACACGTAGCCGGCGGAGGCGACGTGACCAAGATCTTCGATCCCGCCAAGGCTTCGGCGAAGGAAGTGGACGAAAAGTGTCTGTCCTGCCACGCGGGCGCGCATCCTGATTTCGAGCGCTCCCCGCACGCGAAGGCGAATGTGAGCTGCATCAGTTGCCACAGCATTCACGAGCAGCAAGGAAGAGACGCTGCTCAAGGCGCCGCAGCCCACGCTTTGCTTCCAGTGCCATAACGATACGAAGCCGCAGTTCGATATGCCGTTCCACCACCCCGTGAACGAAGGTCTGGTCAAGTGCAGCGACTGCCATGACGTACACGGCACATTCCAGCCCAACAACCTGAAATCCACCGCCGATCAGAACATGATCTGCACCAAATGCCACACCGATGTGCGCGGACCATTTGTCTATGAGCACGCCCCGGTCAAGGCGGAAGCCTGCCTGGCATGCCATTCGCCGCACGGCTCGCAGAATGCGCGCATGCTGAACATGCCGAACATCAATGTGCTCTGCAACCAGTGCCACAGCGCGGTAGCTGCGGGCACGATGCACGGTCAAGGACAGGGATCGTCGGACAGTGTGCCCTGCACAAGCTGCCACACCTACATTCATGGCTCAAACATGAATGCGGCGTTTCTCAGGTAGGAGTAATGGAGCCGTGCCCCGAACGACTTTCACATCGGCGCGGCGCGGCTCCCATAGCAGGTTCGCACGGGGTTTCAAAGGAATGTCGGCAACGAGTTTGATTCAAGTGAGGCTTCATATGAAGAACGCAGGCTGGTTTTCTCGGCTTCTTAATCAACAGCCATCTTTCGCAATGTTCCTGGGGATGCGTAGTGGCAATGTTCCTGGCTGCGGCGTGCATCGCGGTCGCCCAGAATCCGGCCGCCCCGGCGGCGGAACCTGCCGCGCCGATGAGCGTGCCCGTCGGATATTCAATCCATCAGTCCGTCGATCTCGGCGGGCGCATGGCCGGCATCTCGGGCAGCGGGCGCCATGTACGACACCATGGTCAACCTGCACACCGGTCCGCGCGTGCTCGGCGAGACCTTCGAATTGCATGCACTGCCGGGCACAAAGAACACTCCGCTCGACGATATGCAGATCTTTGCCAGCGGCTTCGGCGGCGATCCCAACAACTTCGCCAAGCTGGATTTCTCCAAGAGCAAGTGTCTACGAGTTTTCGGGAATGTTCCGCCGCGATCGCCAGTACTTCGATTACGATCTGCTGGGCAATCCCGGTATTCCCAGCGGCTATTCGATTCCGATCGGACCCTCCACGGCGCCGACCGGCGCTTATGCATGGCCGCAGGTGAAGCAATCGCCGTTCATGTTCAACACCGTGCGCCGCATGACAGACACCAGCCTCACCCTGCTGCCGCTGTCGACGGTGACCTTCCGCTTCGGGTATTCGCAGAACGTCTTCCAGGGACCGAGCCTGACCCCGAGCGGCAACTCGGTCGCCGGACAGGAAGTTCTGCTCCAGGAATACCAGCGCAACAGCACCGACGATTTCACGGGCAGCAGTCGATTGGAAGCCTGTTCAAGGCACCAAGCTGACCTTTGAGGAGCAGATCGACCACTACAAGGGCGACTCTTACTTCACTCTGGCTCCTCAGTACCTCACCGTGCAGGAGGCGGACGGAACCAAGGTCTGCCCTGCTGGACAGCTACCAGAATTCGTGCCCTACGGCTACAGCAGCACCACCGGCGCGTTTAGCTGCACCAGCAGCAATTGCAACACCACCAGCATGATCAATTCACCACGATCCTTTGTGCCAATCCCAACGGCGGCCTGCCGATCATCGATCCGGCGTGCAACGTCATCAGCAGCTACTTTGCGCTCGCAGCCCACGCGCGAGATCTTCCCAACCGAGATCCTCCGCCTGCAAAGCTCGAGCATCAAGAACCTCTCGATGAACGGCGACGTTCGCTACACCGACGCGAACATGAACCTGCCGAACTACTACGATCAGTTCCAGGGCCTGCAGGGAGCATCCGCTCCGATCGCATATGGCGGGCTCCGCAAACGCCAAGCGCGAGGTGATGGCCATCGATTATGGCATCGTCTGGCAGGCCGACCAAGAGCCGTCAGCCTCGAAGACCAGATGAATTACTCCAACGTTCACCAGCCGGGAACCGCCGAGTTCACGAGCGGGACCACCGTGACGGTGCCCACGACGCGGGCCAGGAGACCATCAACAACACCACGCTGACGACCTGCACAACGAGCACGACGACCAACTGCGCCGCGGCTGACCGACCCCATCTGGAGTGACAGGCGGCCTCGCATTCGGCGCTCCGCTGTCCGGCTACTTCGGCCAGATGTTTCACGACCAACAACCTCACCGTGAGCTGGGACGCGACGCCTCGCTCCACCTTCTCGCTCACCTATCGCTATCAGGATCATCTGATCTCCGAGGGCCAGGGAACGGCGCCGTCACAACATACCTGTTCCGGCCAACAACACGGACTTCAGGCGAAGTGACCATTCACGAAAATGGCGGAATCTTTACTGCCGCCCTGCGCCCGACCAGCAACTGGGACATCAACGGCACGTCGAAGCCATGTATAACGACAACGCGTTCACTGCCGATGGGATTCCGGCAGTCGCAGCACTACCGGATGCACACCATCTACCGTCCAAAGACATGGGCCACGGTCTCTGGCGCATTCAACGATCTGGAGCGGCATAACAACACTAACAACAACCAGGCTTCCCGGGCAACACCACTGCCTACTTCGGGCCGCTCGATCATGTCGATCATTCGCGCGTCGTCAGCCTCGGCACCGAGCTGTTCCCGAACGATCGCTACGGGCTCGATCTCAATTACTCCTACAGCGATGTGTACACTGGCACCAACGTCTGCTTCCAGGGCGCGGCTACGCTCATGCCGGGCGGCACCAGTGTGCCTGGCGCCGCAAGCCAGAGCGGGGCGCTTTGCGGCACCGTCGCAGCACGCCACGGAGCCAGCATACGTCTCGGGCCGGCCAGGGACTTCATTGACGCCCCGACGCAGTACGGCTCGGCCGCTTCATGTACGCTGTCCCGGCAAGAAGGCTCACTCCGATCTCGGCTACCGCATCAGCTCGGTCAACGGCAGCCGGTTCTTTAACGATGCCAGGACGTCAACGGTTCGCTGGTGTCCACGTATCAGTCTCCCTTTGTGAATCTTGCATAGACGATGCACCCTGGACTTGATTTGGAAGGCTGAGTACGACTTCTACGGCTACGGCGAGGGCGGGCAGTCCGGCGCGCAGTATTGCATTGACAACCCCGCCCTTGCGATAGGCGCCACCGGCAGCACCGTGCCGGTTGTCCTTGCAGTTCTGTGGCGAATACCGCGATGTCCTCAGGCACGCCGGTTTACGGGTTCACTGCCCCGCGCAACTTCCATGCCAACAACGTGGTTTTGGGAGTGCACTACGAGTTCTGACCGTGGGACCGGCAGTTCCACGATCGACATGAGATGAACGAAAAGAAAGAGGAAAGTGCAATGAAGATCAGGGCTGGAATCATGGTTGCGGCAATGCTGGCGGCTACTGGACTGATACCTGTCTTTGCGCAAGGCCCGGGAGCGGAAACCTACAAGGCGAAGTGCCAAAGCTGTCACGGAGCCGAAGGCACGCCGAATCCTGGAATCGCGAAGATGATGGGCGTTAAACCGGCCAGCGATCCTGCAGTCAAGTCCATGACTGAAGCGCAGATGATCGCAGTTACGACGGATGGCAAAGGCAAGATGCCGGCCTACAAAGGCAAACTCACTGATGCGCAGATCAAGGACTCGGTGACATACTTCCGGAGCCTTGCCAAGTAAGTGCAAGTTTTTTGCAGCAAGACGAAGTGTAAGTGCAAGACCTGACCGGCACGGTCGTCGGTTGAAAGCCCCCGATCGCGCCGTTCTGTGTCAACTGGTTCCTGTTACCATTCCCACGGCGGAATGAATGGCCGAAAGCGCGGGCCGAGAGCACGGACCGTCAACCTCAACCACGCGGCAGGCGCTCGATCGCGCTCACGGCCGGCAAAGATCTTAAGGAGATTCGCCATGAGTAAGAATTTTCGTTCCCAAATCGTCCTGGCTGCGGCAGTGTTGCTGGCCGGGTCCATGTGCTTCGCCGAAGACGGCGCAGCAATCTACAAGTCGAAATGCGCTATGTGCCACGGAGCCACCGGCACGCCCAGCGCCGGCATGGCCAAGATGATGGGCATCAAGCCCGTTTCCGATCCTGCCATGAAAGACCTCTCCGAAGCGCAGATCGAGAGCACGGTGAAGGAAGGCAAGGGCAAGATGAAGCCCATAGCCGGACTGAGCGACGTACAAGTGAAGGCCGTGGCTGCGTACTTCAAGACCCTCAAGTAGGCATTACAATCTGCGCAACAGTTTACGAGAGGGCCCGCTTTCCCCCGAGCGGGCCGCGATCGCAATTCCTGACTCACTGTAACCCGAAGTCGCTACCCGTAAGTCGATGCGATCCGGACCCCAACGAGGGTTCTTCGTCGTTGGGGCGGGCGTCCCCAGGAAGCGGCGACCTTGCGCAAGAGCCCGCAAGACCAAAGCAACTCAGACATTGCTGTAAAACATGGAGGCTGAGCAATCGTGCCGTTGATTCAGAGATTTCGCGAAAGCTGGCTTCGCCCAGCGCTTTTTTTCGGCAATAACCCTATCAGCCTCGCAGGCGGCGCCATCACAACTGCGTCCGGCGTCACCATGATCAGCTACTGGGTGGCCGAACTCGCCGGCCATCTAAGCGACAACCCTTATGTCGGCATCATCTTCTTCCTCTTCATGCCCGGGCTTTTTCTGCTGGGACTGGCCCTCATCCCCATCGGCATTTTTCTGCGGCGCAAGAAGCTCAAACAGGCCGGACTGATTCCCACCGAATTCCCTAAGGTCGATCTCGGCGATCCTGTCTTTCGGCACGGCATCGACATCGTGCTGGTGGCCACGATCGTCAACTTCCTCGTGGTGGCGACGGCCAGTTACCGCGGCGCGAGTTACATGGATTCGCCGCAGTTCTGCGGCCGCTCCTGCCACGTTATGCAGCCCGAGTACACTGCCTACCAAATCGGCGCGCACTCCCACGTCGCATGCGTCGAGTGTCACATCGGCTCCGGCGCCGAAGCCTACTTCAGCGCCAAGGTCAACGGCACCAAGCAGCTTATCGAAGTCAGCCTGCATCCCTTCGCGCCTCTCGCGCCCAAAATTATTCCCAACTATCCCACGCCGATTCCTTCGCCTGTCACCAGTCTGCGTCCGGCGCGCTACACCTGCGAGGCCTGTCACACGCCTACACGTTTCGACGGCGACAAGCTCCTCGTGAAATCCGAGTTTGCCGACGACGAGAAGAACACCGAATCCCAGACCGTGCTTATTTTGCATCTCGGCGGCGTGGATTCGTTCTCAAACTACGTCGGCATTCACGGCATTCACCTCGGCCACATCGAATACGTGGCCACCGACGCCTCGCGCTCCACGATTCCATGGGTCGAGCGCCAGAATCCCAACGGCTCATTCACCGCCTATAGCTCTCTGCCCGCGGGCAGCGGCATTCCCGCTGGCCAACGCCGCGTCATGGATTGCATTGACTGCCACAACCGCGCCGCGCACACATTTTCCACTCCGGAAGACGCCATTAATCAGGCCATGGCGGGTGGGCTCATCAGTGCCGATCTGCCCTGGATTCACAAAGAAGGTCTGCAGTTGCTCAAGGCGACATATTCGAGCCAGGAGCAGGCGAGCGCCGAGATTCCCCAGGAGCTCACGAACTTCTACCGCCAAAGCAATCCCGACGTGCTGGCCTCAAAAGCCACGCAGGTCGATGCGGCCGGTAAGGAGCTGGTGACGCTTTACTCGCAAAATGTGTTCCCGTTCATGAAGGTCACCTGGGGTACGCATCCCAACAACATCGGGCACATGAGCTATCCCGGCTGCTTCCGCTGCCACGATGGCAGCCACACGGCCAAAGACGGCAGCACCATTCCGCAGGACTGCTCGGTCTGCCACAACCTGCTCGCCGTCGAGGAAGCCAAGCCGAAGGTGCTCTCCGACCTCGGTATTCAAGCCCAGTCCGTCGGCTCAGCGTTTTGACCGCGGCCCCTGAGGCAGCTCCAACCTTTTCGCGGGATCGCCCATCCTAACCTCGCTTCTTGCGGCCAGGTGAAATCGCACAACCACTTCTTTGGCTATCCCGCGTGTTAGGCTGTCTCTTCGCCGTCAGGAGCACTTTTCATGCATTCCAACCATCCGCTTCATTTCAATCTGATTGCCGCGGCACACGCCTCAATGATCGAGCATGGATTTCAGCCCGATTTTCCTGCCGGAACCGATACCGAACTCGCTCAGATCAAAGCGCAGCCCGCGGTTCCTTCCGCCGACGGCATCACCGACTTGCGCAACCTGCTGTGGTCCTCCATCGATAACGACACCTCAAAGGATCTCGACCAGATCGAATGGGCCGAGCAACTCTCTGACGGCCGCATTCGCGTGCTGGTGGGCGTGGCCGACGTGGACGCGCGCGTTCATCTCGGAACGGTCATCGACAAGCACGCACAGTTCGAGACCACCTCCATCTACGCCGGCGTCACCATTTTTCCCATGTTGCCGACCGAGCTCTCGGAGGGCATATCGTCGCTCAACGAAAATGAAGACCGCGCCGCGATAGTGACCGAATTTGCCGTCGACGCCGACGGCAACGCTTCCGATGGCAAGGCCTACCGTGCGCTGGTGAAAAACCGTGCGCAGCTCGCATACCCCAGCGTGGGCGCCTGGCTCGAGGGCAAAGCCCAGCCGCCGGAAAACGTGGCGGCAAGCGCCGAACTCGCCGCGCAGCTCAAGCTGCAGGACGCCGCCGCGCAGCGTATGGAAGGCAGCCGCTTTCAACACGGTGCCCTCGACCTTGAAACCATCGAAACGCGGCCGGTCCTGATTACCGATCAGGTCGTCGGCATCGCGCCTATCCAGAAGAACCGCGCTACGTCGCTTATCGAGGAGTTCATGGTGGCGGCCAACGGCGTGATCGCGCGCACCTTTCAGGATGCGCGTCTCCCATCCATCCGACGCATCGTGCGCACGCCCAAGCGCTGGGACCGCATTGTTGAATTAGCCAAGGAAAAGGGCTACACGCTCCCCGCCGAGCCCGACTCGAAGGCGCTCAACGATATGCTGCTCGAATTAAAGCAAAAGGATCCCGATCGCTTTCCCGATGTCTCTCTGACTGTGATCAAGCTGATGGGACCCGGCGAGTATGTCCTGGTCAAGCCCAACGAACCATCACCGGGCCACTTCGGCCTTGCCGTACAGGACTACACGCACTCCACCGCGCCCAACCGGCGTTTCCCTGACATGGTCACGCAGCGCCTGCTCAAGGCATGGCTCAGCCACGCACCGCAACCCTACTCGGAAGATCAGCTTAATGCCATCGCCCAAAGATGCACCGAAATGGAAGACGCTGCACGCAAGGTCGAGCGCGAGATGCAGAAACGGATTGCGGCGGTCGCCCTTCATCCCCACATCGGCCAAACCTACAACGCCATTGTCACTGGCGTGAACAACTACGGAACCTTCGTTCGCGCGCTGGATCCGCACGTCGATGGGAAGCTGGTCAGCGGCGGCAAGGGTCTGGATGTTGGCGACCGGGTCACGGTCAAGCTCGTCGCCACCGATCCGGAGCGCGGATTCATCGATTTCGCGGCATAAGTGGCTTCTTTCTAATTAATTACGTAGCAGGATCAGCCCCAGGCCGGCATTTCCGGTCTTTGCTCTTACGATTCAGGGCCGTGCGTGTTCACTCGGTGGCTCCGTCACGCGCCCAAATGCGTCTAACTAAAAGAAAAAGTGAATGCATCACCGGAATCGATACCCGGCTTGCGCTTGAGAATCCAGACACAGGCGACCCGGATCGATCCATGCGGCCTCCCCGAGCCGCCTCGCCCTTCGCGGCAGGTTGTGCCGGTTAACGCCGACATCCCCCCATCAGGTGAACGAATGCGGTTCAAGTTGTATCTGCTTGCAGGGTCCCTCTTTTCCTGGGCACCTCTCTGCTCGATCGTCTTTTCATATTCACCTGCGGCTTCCGCGCAGCAGCCGGACTTGCCGATAACGCTGGCGTCATCCTCTCTACCTGAAGCTCCTTCACCACAGGCGCCCGCTGCGCCTTCGTCTGAAAGCCAGAATCAGCCGGCGCAGCCCCAGCCCTCACAAAAGCCTGATTCGAATTCTGCCTCCGAGCACAAACCACCTCCACAGCCGAAACGCATCCTTGGCATCATGCCCAACTATCGCGCCGTGAGCGCCGGAGCGATTCCACCCCCTCCCACCCCGCGCGAAGCCTTCAAGATCGCCACAGAGAACAGTTTCGATTACTCATCGTTCGTCTTCGTCGGCATCACATCGTTGCTGGCTGAGGGAACGAACGCACATCCGCAGCTCGGGAAGGGAATCCCCGGTTACTGGGCGTATTCCTGGCGTGGCTATCTCGACAAAACCGACGGCAACTACTGGGTCGACTGGATCATGCCCACGGCATTCCGGCAGGACGAGCGCTACTTCGCCAAGGGCGAGGGAGGAGTCATCAATCGTTCCGTCTACGCAGCCACTCGCATCTTCATCACGCCCAACTACCACGGCAGGAACAGCTTCAATGCGTCTGAGGTTCTGGGCCGCGGCATCTCGCAGGCGATTTCGCTCACGTATTATCCTAGTCAGACTCAGACTGCATCCGGTTTCAGCGAGAAATATGCCTATGCTCTGGGCCGCGACGCTCTAACCAACGTGTTTCGCGAGCTATGGCCCGACATTAATCAGCATCTCTTCCATCGTCATCATTGATTCTCGGCGAAAGCCGAACGCCAGAACGTGAGTAAAGAATGCAATTCCGTTCCCACCCGGCTTTGATCGTCTTCATCGCGTGCTTTATGCCGGCGGTTTGTTCGCCTTCATCCAAAGCGCAGAAAGCCTTCTCCGGCGCTATCGCTTCAGCGCCGTCGGCTATCATCCCCGCCGCGCTTCCTGACGCACCCGCGCCGCAAATTCAGGTCGCGTCCTCCTCCGCTGCCGATTCATCCAGCCAATCGCAAAGCACGCCGCAAACGCCCGCCGCGTCCACGACCGCACCTCCGGCGTCAGGCAACGCCCCGCAAAACAGTTCAAGTTCGCAGAGTTCCGCGCAGCCGCCGGCCGCGCAACAGTCCCAGTATGATAAAGCCGCGGCGCAAATCAAGGAGCAGGAAAAGCAGCGCATCGGCGGCATCCTGCCGTCGTTCAACGTCACCTATCGCAGCGACGCCGTTTCGATGACTGCAAGCCAAAAAATCAGCCTCGCCTTTCGTTCCGCCGTTGATCCCTACGCCTTTGGGATCGCATTCGTTGTGGCAGGCTTTTCCGAGGCGCAGGACGAAGGTACCGGCTTCGGCTGGGGTCCGGAAGGTTATTTCAAACGCTCGGGCGCAGCTTATCTCGACGCCTTCGACGGCGCTATGATCGGCAACGGCTTCCTGCCGGCGCTCCTTCACCAGGACCCGCGCTACTTCCGCCTCGGTCACGGCAGTTTTCACCACCGGCTCTTCTACGCCATTGCCACCAGCTACATCTGCAAGCACGACAATACGGGAAAATGGGAGCCCAACTACTCCAACGTGGGCGGCAACATCATCGCCGGCGCCATTTCCAATCTTTATTACCCGTCTCAGACCGCCGGATTGGGCCAAACCATTGACAATGGCTTGATCGTCACCACGGAAGGAACCTTCGGCGGCGTACTCCAGGAATTCTGGCCCGACATCTCGCGCAAGCTCTTCCACAAAGATCCGACCAACGGCCTTGACGCGCAGAACTCTGCTGCCGATAAGAGCAGGAAAGAACATGGCAAGAATTCGGGAGGCGGTACTGACGGGAACGCAAGCGGATCCCCTGAGAAATAGAACCCGGTGAGAAGCCGCTGCGCGTTTTCGCTCGGCTATTTGCGCCCGCGAACCAGCATCCCATTTGCTGGAAAAGGCTTCCGCGGCGGATAGTAAATTGCCTTCGCCGGAACTGAGACCGTCTTCCGCTCGGGATACCGCAACGCGGTTAAATGACCGCCGTAGACGCATCCCGTGTCGATGTTGACCGTATTATTCAGCCACACTGGTTCGGTTACCGGCGTGTGTCCGTGCACTACCAGGGCCTTCCCGCCATAGTCTTTCGCCCAGTTCACGCGCACCGGCAAGCCTGACCCATCGATTTCTCCTGTTGACTCACCGTGCAAAGCGAAGGCCCGGGCCGCGGCCGATGCGTGGCCCTGCATGGCTTCCTTCAATCCAGCGTGGGCAATCACGAGCGCGCCATCGTCCAGAACCAAGTGGCTGGGCAGTCTTCGCAAAAAGCGCACCACCTCGGCGCAAAACGCATCGGGCTCCGTTTCCAGTTGCTTCAGAGTGATTCGCATGCCGCGAGTCACTTTCACATCGCGGCCGCGCATTGCGCGTGCCAATTCCACGTCGCGATTTCCGGCAACGCATAACGCAGTTCCCGCCCGCATCATGCCCATCGCCAGCCGCAACACGTCAGGCGCCGAAGGTCCGCGGTCCACCAGGTCGCCCACAAACGCCAGCGTTCTGCCTCGCGGCGCGGTCACCGCCCACTCGGCGCCCCGCCTGTCCGCGCTGTAACCCAGCGCGTCGAGCAACAGCAGCAGCTCATTCAGGCAGCCGTGGACATCTCCCACAATGTCAAACGGTCCGTGCACTCCGCGCATTTTCACCGCATCGCGAGCAAGCGCCTGCCGGCGCCGCCCCGCGGCTCGAAGTTCCTTTTCCTTGCGCGCTCCTGTTCCACGTCCCGCCACAGCCTCCAGTGTAGGCCAGCAGTGTTAATCCGCGTGCGGTATCATTCCTCCATCTGAAAAAAACGTTCGGGTCTGACCCACAATTCTCCGCTCCCGCGGGAGCAAGAAAGGCCTCGTATGGATACCTCTGGTCCGCTCGTGCTGCTCCTCATCCTTGCCGCCGTCGTCGCCATCTTCCTGCTGGTTACGGTTCTCAAGACCATGTACACGGTGCGAACGTACTCGGCCGGAGTGGTGGAGCGCTTCGGCAAATTCAACCGCGTCGCGAAGCCGGGCTTGCAGTTTCTGCTGCCCTATTGCGAAACGGTGCGCACGGTCGATCTCCAGGTGCGCCAGGCGGTGGTCAACGTCGAAACCAAGACCAAGGACAACGTCTTCGTCACCATCCCTGTCTCGGTGCAATACCAGGTGGTCGAGGCCAAAGTCTTTGACGCCTACTACAAGCTGAGCAACCCACAGTCCCAGATCGAGAGCTATGTTTTCAATTCGATTCTTGGCCACGTTCCAACGCTCACGCTCGACGAGGCCTTCGAGCAGATGCAGCAAATTTCCGGAGCCGTCAAAAGAGATCTCGACGAGGTGATGGATAACTTCGGCTACAACATCTTGCGCGCGCTGGTCACTGACATCGTGCCGGACGCCAAAGTGAAGGCAGCCATGAACGACATCAACGCAGCGCAGCGCGAGCAGATCGCCGCCCAGGCCCGCGGCGAAGCCGACAAGATTCTCAAGGTGAAGCAGGCCGAGGCCGAAGCGGAATCGAAGGCTCTGCAGGGCGAAGGCACCGCGCGGCAGCGCCAGGCGATTATCAAGGGCCTGCAGGCATCCGTCGAGGAGTTCAAGAGCGCCGTGGAGGGCTCGACCGCGCAGAACGTGATGGCGATGGTCCTGATGACGCAGTATTTCGACACCATGCGCGAAGTCGGCGTTTCCGGCAAATCGGCGACTATCCTGCTGCCCAGCTCACCCGGAACGGTCAACGACCTGATGACGCAGATTATGGCCGGCTTCCAGGCGGTCAAGACGTCCTGACCCGCGCTCGCATGAAATGAAATTTTGGGTGCCCCAGGGTCCCGATTCCGGGACCTGGGATAATGCAGCCGAATGTCTCACCTGCTCTTCGCCGATTTGCCGACTCGCCGGCTCGCTGACTTGCTGGTCGTCTGATTCTTCTCCACTCGCAACTTCCACGCCGAGTGCAGCGCGCCGCGCAAAGAATCCTCATCTGCGACTGCGAGGCGAATATGGGTGGCGCCGTTGCGGCCCCATCCTCCATGCACCGGCAAAAACAAATCGGGCCGCCCAGCGATGAACTCCGCCTGCACCCCGGGCGTGAGCATCAGATTTCCGTAGCCTTCTTTCACGCTGGCCAGCGTCGCAAAGATTCGCCCACCGACGCGGAAATCCACTGCGCCCATGTGCGAGCCTTCTTCCGCACCTTCAAGGCTCAGCGCAATCCGCTTGAAGTCAGATGCATTCATCGCGCTGTGCCTCACGAGCCAAGCGCCGGTAGCCAGTAGCCTGTAGCTGAACCCAAAAGCTGCAAGCTACCGACTCCCAACTGCCGGCTGTTCTTCAAATTCTTCATTCAGCCAGTTGCTGAATGCGGCATACTGCTCGTCGCGGCCGAGAAAGTCGCGCACCAACTCGCGTCCCGGCTTCGACCCACCCTGCTCCAGCACCAGCTTGCGATATCGCGAGCCCGTATCACCGCCCAGCAGATCCGCGGGATCGAACTGCGCGAAAAAGTCGAGCGCAATCACCTTGTCGAACATATACGTGTAGTAGTTCGACGAGTAGCCGGTCAAATGCCCGAAGCTCGCGTACATCTTGTTGCCTTCGAGCCATGTCCATGGCTGGAATTGTTTGTACAGCTCGCGCGTGATTACGTCGGGATCGATGCCCGCAGGATCCTGATCGTGCAAATCGAGCGAGAGCGTCGTGTAGTAAAGCTGCGTTCTGATCCAGTCCGCGCGACCGAACGCGCCCGCCCGCTTCATCGTTCGGATCAGCTCTGCCGGCAGCACCTCATTCGTCTGGTAATGCTTCGCAAAAGCCTGCAGCAGCTTTTCGTCGCGGAAGAACTCCTCGAGCATCTGCGACGGCACCTCGATGAAATCGCCCTCCGTCGCAAACCCCGAGAGCCCCGCCCACTCGGTCTGCCCGCCCAGAATTGCGTGCATCAGGTGTCCGAATTCATGAAAGAAGGTGACCACGTCGGAATACTGCAGCAGCCCTGGATCGCTCCCGTCGCTGGCCGGAAAATTGCAGATCAGCGCAGCCTCGGGCATTGCGCGCCCGCGTACTCCGGTCACCACGGGCGCCGCGGAGAACCACTTGTCCTTGCCTTCGCGCGGATGCATGTCGAGATAAAAGCGCCCCACCAACCGCCCGTCGTCGAAGACCTCGTACACTGAAACCGCTTTGTCCCATGCCGGCGCGCCTGATGGCTTGAACTCCACCTTGAACAGCCGCGCCGCCGTCTCCAGCACTCCCGCCTCAACTCGCGCATATGGAAAGTACGGGCGCACCGACTGCGAATCGAAATCGAACCGCGTCCTCCGGAACTGCTCGTACCAGTATCCGCGGCTCGTGATATCAATCTCGTCAAGCTCCGGTTGCCGCTGCCGCGCAAAATCCAGCACCTGCTCGTGCTCGAGCTTGGCTCCTTCGCGGCTGGCGTCATCCAGCTTTTTGAGAAAGGCCCGCACATTCGCAGCCGACTTCATCATCTGGTCCGCTGTTGCCAGATCGGCCCAACTGCGAAAACCCAGGACGCCGGCGATCTCCTGCCGCGTGGCCAGCAGGTCGAGAAGAATTTGCCGGTTCGCCGGATACGCCCTCGTGTTGTACGCGAGAAACATGCGCTCACGCAACGCCGCGTTCGCTGCGTATGTCATCACCGGCATCATGTCCGGCGGATCGGTGGTTAGCGTCACGCGCTCCTGGCCGTCCTCACCCGTTTTTGCTGGATGCCGTGCGATGTAATCCGTGGGCAATCCTTCCAGCTCCCCGGGTGTGGCTTCGATCGTCTTCGCGCCCTCCTGGATGTTGCGGCCAAAGCCGAGCGACAGCATCGTCGCTTTGTCGTGCAGCGCATGCAGCCGATCGCGCGTCGCCTGGTCCTTATCCACGCCCGCCAGCCGGTAGCCGAGCAGCGTTCGCTCTACAAAGTGCTTCGTCGGCGCGCTCGCGCCATCCAGCTTGATCGCCACCAGCGCGTCATACACCTCGCGGTTCAGACTTAACGCACTGCCGGCCATCGCGACGCGCTGTGCTTCGGTCTGCGCCTGGTCGCGCACGGCCTTGTCCGCAGCAACGGAATTCAGAATCCCCGCTTGCGCTCCCGCCAGGTTCAGTTGCTCAATCGCAGTGTCGAAAAGCAATAGCGAATTCTCGAGAGTGCGCTCGCCCTTCACTTCAAGCAGATCGGCCAACGCCTTCTCGTGAGCGGCCAGGCGTGCGCTCACCCAATCGGTTAGCGCCTCGGCTGACGCCGCGCCGCCCGCCTCCCATGCATGAAGCATTGATCCTGCGGATGTTGCGAGCATGTCTGTACTCATCTCAGGGAATCCCTCCAAACCTCTAGAACTGGTTGCATAAATGGTTCGGCCTCAAGATAGGGACTTATGTCTGAGGCGGGTTAGTTGTTGAGCTGCTTCTATGAAGAAGCGGCTGGAGTTGCTAAGCGAGGAGTAGTGGAGAATTTTGGAGCCGTTGTTTCCTGCACGCAAGCGTCGTAAGGATGGTCGGGGAAGGCCCTGGGCTGCCAACCGCGAGTGCTTAGAAGGCATTCTGTGGGTTCTGCGTACGGGAGCACGATGGCGCGACATGCCCGAGCAGTACCCGGATGGCTCGACCTGTTGGCGTCGATTGCGTAGCTGGGAGGAACAAGGCGTATGGCAAATGGCGTGGCGAAAGCTGTTGTCGATGTTGGACCAGCGCCGGCTGCTGGATTGGGAAGAAGCCTTTCTGGACGCCACCTTTGTCACGGCCAAAAAGGGGGCTCGGCAGTCGGCAAAACCCGTCGTGGGAAAGGTACGAAGTGCATGGTGGTGGTCGACGGCAACGGCATACCTGTCGGAGCGCAACTTGCGTCCGCGCAACTGGCCGAGTGCCGCTTGGCCGAAAGCACGCTCGCGGCGGTGAAGGTTCCGCGTCGAGGACGAGGACGGCCGCGCTCCCATCTCAAACGGGTTATTGCCGACCGCGGATACGATTCCGACGCCCTGCGCAAACGATTTCATCAGCGTGGAACGGAGTTGATCGTCCCCTACCGCAAGAACATCCGCAACCGGCGCTTTGAGGATAAACGCAAGCTGCGACGCTACCGGAAACGTTGGAAAATCGAACGCACCAACGCCTGGCTGCAGAATTTCCGTCGCATCCAGGTCCGATATGACCGCATTCTTACGGTGTTTCAGGGCTTTTTTCATTGCGCTTGCCTGATCATCGCCTTGAGGCATTTATGCAACCAGTTCTAGAGTAACAAGACGCTCTGGAGCACAGTTGTGCTGTTACTTACCGCGACGCAGCATTACTGTCGCTCTCGTCAAAACATGGAACGCGCCAACCGTCACGGCTGCGGTTGCCCCCTCCTAAACGCGTTTTTTGCGTTTAGGGTGGGAACGGATGTCGTCGGTCAAACGTCTTGGGACCGATTCATTTCTCCGCGTCCGGATTCACCACCGGCGGCATCTTCAGGAATTCATCCGGCTGGAGCGCCCGCGGCGTGAAGCGGGCCTCGAACACCGCGCCTTTGAAATAATCCTGGCGGTTGATCCGCGTCCCGATCGAGGAGTGGCCCGGTCCCTGTGGCGTGAGGTGCAGTTCGCCCTCACCCTGCAGTTCGTCGCCGACATAGTTGCGCAGCATTTTGCCGTCATACACCGCCGTCACCCGATACCACTTCCCCAGCGGATGCAGATCGTTGCAGTTCAGCAGGGCCCGCGTCGCTTCTCCTGAGGAAGCAAAGCTATCGAGGCACCACTCGCCCTTGACAATGCGAATCTCAAACATCATACGATTCCCGGTGTCCTTGCCGGTCGCAGGGTCAACCTCGGCAAGATGAAAGAATCGCTGTGCCTCCGCTCCTCCTGCATCGGGGCGGAAGATCACGTCCCATGTATAAGTGCTGGCGCCGGCCAGGGGGTGAACATCCACAAACAGCGCATCGTCCACGCCATTGAATTCAACGGCCTTGCCGTACGGAGAATCGATCAGATACGGATGCCCGAGAATGTGCGTGGGATGGCCGCCGATCGAATCGATGTTATTGAATCGCCAGACCTGGGTTGCCGGCGATTGGGCTTCACCGCTGAGGTGGGAAGCTGCTGTCTGTGACGCATCCGGCGCCTGCGATTCTGCCGTTGCGAAAAGCAACACTAACCCGGCCGCAAGCACGGCAATTCCCCTCAAGATTCCTCGCATTGAAACTCCCTCAAGTGCTCACTCTGATGTTCCGGCGCCTGATTCGATAGGTTGACCACTCTAACCGAGTTTTTCACGGCTTAGACGGGACACGCCGCCACGGGCCTGCCGACTCGCCTTTCGTCAATGCAACTGATACGGCTTCTCCGGTTCGGGAATTGGCGCCGGCGCCTTCGGCATCTTCGCGGCATCGATCATTGCCGCGCCCGCCAGCCCCACTCCCGTTACGTTATCAATGCTGATCAGCGGCCCTTCGAATCCCGTTACTTTTATGTTTCTGATCACCACGTTTCTCATGTTCGCAAGCTCAATGCCGGTCTTGCATGTGCCGGTCACATTGGTCAGCGAGAAACCGACGAGCGGCTTCTCGGGATCGATCTCCGTGGCCTGCACGAGCACCGCTTCATCGTTCAGGCGGATATTTGTGAACCGGAAATTCCGGAACTCCGGAATCCCCAGATCGCCAGGAACAGGAAACTCATCCTGTTTGCCGCTGTTCAAGTTATTCAGCCGCAGGAAACCCTGCTTCGCGCCCGAAACATCCATGTCGTTCACGCTTACGTTCTCAACAAACGCTCCGCGCCCGGGCCGGCTCTTGATGTAAATTGCCTGGGTGCGCGCTCCAACGCACTTGCAATGTTCGATCACCACGTCCCGCACGCCCGCCGAAGTCTCGCTGCCAATCCCGATGCATGCAAAGAACCGATCATTGAAAGTGCAATTCGATATCCGCACGTCTTCGCAAGGACGGTTAATCGTGTAAGCCTCCTCGCCTCGGCCCGACTTTAGAGAAATGCAGTCGTCGCTGGTGTCGAAGGTGCAGCCGTCAATCACTGTGTGCCGGCATGAGTCCACATCAATGCCGTCCGCCCCGCTATTCACCGTCAAATTCTTGAAGGTTACGTTCTGGCAATACACGGGATGAATTGACCACATCCCCGACTGGCTCGTAAAGCAATCCTGAACATTTACATTGCGGCAGTTCGTGAACTCCAGCAGCGCGGGGAGGCGCATTCCCGTCGCCCGCTCCACGCGTCCCCTAATTGCCGGGCTGGCCACGATCTTTCCTGGTCCCGTGATGCCGAAGTTCTCGCAGTCCACTGCCGAGATGAACGCGCTGTAACCCTTGATCCAGCGCCCCTCCCAGCGGACTTCGGCAATCGGGTAATCCGCCATATCGCTTGTGCCGAGCAAACTTGCGCCGTCTTCAAGATGCAGCACCACATTGCTGCGCAACGCGAGCGCGCCGGTCGAGTAATCGCCCGCCGGAACCACCACTTCACCACCGCCCAGAGCCGCGCATCGCTCAATGGTCAATTGCAACGCCAGTGCGTCATTCGTTTTGCCGTCTCCGGTCGCGCCATAATCCTTCACGTTCAGCGCCACCTTTGGGCCGCCCGGCAATGGCTTCACGTGGACTCCATGCGCTGCCGTCGATTTCGCTTCCTGCGCCCAAGCGAGCTGATCGACCGAAGCCATAACCGGCGCCGCGAGCGCTCCTTGTGCCGCCGCCTTTAAAAAATTTCTCCGGTTCAAGGTTCCACCCAGAAAATTGATCACTATTTTGAAATCCTCCATAAAAGCGACAAGCGGGGTGCTCCTCCAACTCTGGTGGTTGGGTACTCCAGATGCGTCAGCCATCTTCAGCCGACCGAGGGCCCTGGGTCAAGTGCCACAGGCGGGAGGGGAGCGGCACGGTTAAGGGGGCACTCCTCTTTGCCGTAGGCGCGACGGCAAAATGCCCATGTCCGCAGCCATGCAGGTTCGGTTTTGTCTATTGGGCCGGTCACCCGTCTGCGACGAACCCTCCCCACCGCCCGGCGATCCTCTCCCCCGTATCCATCCTTGGGGGTAAGTCCCTTGAGACACTACCCTTTAGTACCCCACATTCTCGGTTGCATTGGGCGCAAAACCCCTTTAAGATGCGTCAATTGAAGGAAGTGCCGATCCCGGTTTCCATCCCGACAGATTCGCCGCCCGCACCGGCTTCTACAGCGCCGCGCCTGCGGGTGGGTAAGCTCTGCATCGCTGTTCAGGGAGCTACGCCGGCCGAGTTGTTCGCACATGCCGAAGCTGCCATTAAAGACTCTGTTTTCCTGGAGTTCCGGCTCGATTTCCTGTCTCGACCCGCCGCCGTACCCGAGCTCAAGGCTCTCCTCGCCCGCCGCCGCGACATCACCGCCATCGCCACTTGCCGGCGCAAGCCGCATGGCGGCCATTTTACGGGATCCCTCAACGCCGAACTCGAAATTCTCCTGAAAGCCGCTGAAGCCGGGTGCCACATTGTCGATCTCGAGATCGAATCGGCCGAGCAATGCACCCGCTCGCAGCTCGCCAAGTTCCGCGCCGGCCTACGCACAGCCGGCGCCGCTCTTCTCATCAGTTCGCACGACTTTACACGCACCCGCCGCCCCGACGGCCTCAATCAGACGGCACAGCGAATTGCCGCTTACGAGCCTGAATTTGTGAAGGTCGTCACCACGGCCCGGAATCTGGCCGACAACCTGGCCGTCCTACAAATGATTGAGGATCAATCCCTTAACTCTCATATTGTCGGCATCGCCATGGGTGAGGAGGGCCTCATCAGCCGCGTGCTGAGCCCGCGCGCCGGAGCGGCCTTCACCTTCGCCTCCGCGGCCGACGGCATTGAGACCGCGCCCGGCCAGGTTTCCGCCCGCACACTTCTCGATCTCTATCATCTCGAGCAACTCGATCCGGCCACGCGCATCTTCGGAGTGGCCGGCAATCCCATCGCCCACTCCCTGTCGCCGATCATGCACGCCACGGCCTTTCGCCGCGAAAATGTGAATGCCGTCATGCTTCCCCTCAAGGTGCGCAATCTCGACGATATGCTTACCGTTGTTCGCGACCTGCCCCTCGATGGCGTCGCCGTGACTATGCCCCTCAAGCAGGAAGTCCTGCCGTACCTCGCCAACATGGACCCGCTCACTGCGCGAATCGGCGCCTGCAACACGCTCCGCACCGGTGCCGACGGCAAGCTCTACGGCTTCAATACCGACGTTGCCGGTGTCATTCGCCCGCTCGAACGGCGTATGCGCCTGCCGGGCGCGCGCATCCTCGTCCTTGGAGCAGGCGGCGCCGCCCGTGCTGCTGTTTTCGGTCTCGTCGAGCACGGGGCAGAGGTCTACGTCGTCAACCGCACCCACGAGCGCGCTGTGGCACTGGCGCGCAAAGCGAAAGCCCATGTGCTCAAGCAAAACGCGCTCGCCAAGCAGCGCTTCGACGCCATCATCAACACCACGCCCTGCGGAATGACGGGCATCAAGCAGCAGCTCCCCCTAAAAGAGAGCGAGCTCAACGCCTCGCTCGTCTTCGACATGGTCTACACTCCTATCGAAACTCCGCTGCTCAAGCTCGCCAAGGCGCGCGGACTCGCCGTCATCTCCGGTCTTGAGATGTTTGTGCAGCAAGGGGCACGCCAGTTTGAAATCTGGACCGGAAAGCCGGCGCCGGAAATGGAAATGCTCCGCGTCGTCGAGCTCGAACTTCGCCGCCGGCCGCAGTAGAAACAAGGTTATTGATACCCACGAAGGTGCTGGGGCGAGATGCGCCATTTTTGGCTTCGTCGCTAGTGTGGCGTCCCAGAAGTTTGTAGCATAATCCGCAAAGAGCAACCGCAGATCCTTCGACTCCGTTTGCCGCAAAACGCGGCAAACTTCGCTCAGGATGACAGCTATGGTTATGGCTTGAACTTCAGGGACAGGACATTAGTTCACTCGCCCGATCACTCGCTGCTTTGCAAGCCCGCCCCTAAGCAGCTCACTCTGCGCTGGTGAACGACTTCATTGCGCCAAGAAGATTCGAGTAATCGTCCGTCCACAATTGGGAACCAGCCCTACCTTCGAGAGGCTTCCAGCGAAATTGGCCGCTCGTGTCGGAAGTCAACGCGCTCAGGTCCGCCGGGTCGCGGGCCATCACCACCCAAATCGAAGCCAGCTTTCCGGCATCGCGTTGCGCTTGCGTCACGCCCGTGTCGTTGCCTACCATCGCTGTCAAATGCGCGTCCTCCGCCAGATTGCCCAGCGTAGGCGCGAAATCGAAATACAGACTGGAAATGTGAAATGCAATCAGGCCGCCGGGAGCCAGCTTGCGCAAGTACATGGCAAGCGCTTCCTTTGTCATCAGGTGGATGGGAATAGAATCTCCGCTAAAGGCGTCGAGAACAATCAGTCCGTAGCGACCGTCGGGTGCGTCGCGCAGCCTTAACCGCGCGTCTCCCAGCACAATCTTTGTTGCCGGAGCGCATGTCGACAGATAGGTGAAGTAACGTGGATCCTCGGCAATCTCTTTCACGAGAGGATCGATTTCATAAAACGTGAGCGTCTGTCCCGGTTGCAGGTATGACGCCATCGCCCCTGCGCCCAGGCCGACAATCGCCCAGCTTCCGTGGGGCAATCTTGCTCGCGCGGCCTCAAAGACTGCTCCCCCAGGTCCACTGCGCGTGTAGTAAGAAAGCGGCTCACAGCTCTTGCTCGAATCGAGGCTTTGAATTCCATGCTCAATGCCGCCATGAAACAGCAAGCGGAATCTCCCGTCAGGGCTGTTCCTCACCCGATATACGCCAAAGAAACTGCGCCTGGCAAGGAGCGTCTCGCCGAAGGGAGCATAGAGATAACTGGCGGCAAACACGGCTATCAAGCCCAACACAAACCGCAAGCGTCTTTTGCCGAAACTGAGGCACCAAAGCATGGAGTAGCCAAAAACCAACGTCGTCTCCACGTGTCCCGGCTTGATGCCGATTCGAGCAAGGCCGAGAATCACCACCACCATGCAACATCCCAGCGCAACGGGAAGAAGCAAGTCTTTGCGCCGGACCCAAACACTAGTTGAGCTTCCCGATGGCTCCTGGATGACCAATGGCCGGATCAGCGCAGCAAAGATCAGCACCAGCGGAAATTCCATCACCGTGTGGAACGCCACTGGAGCAATGAGCGAATTAAAGATGCCGCCCAGCACGCCGCCAACCGAAAGGCAAAGATAAAACTCGGTGAGGTGACCCACCGCCGGCCGGGTGCGGGCCAGTTCGCCATGAAAAACCAATGCTGCACCCAACAGGACTGCCAGGTAAAGCAGCAGTAATACGGCCAGTGAAAACGTGGTTTGCGAGACCGTCGGGAACAATCCGCAGAGGATGAGGAATGGAAGCCGTTCCACCACGAATCGATGCGAAATTGGCGGCTTCTTGGCGAAAACCAGGACAAAGCTGATGAGATAAACCGCGAGTGGCAAAACCCAGAACAACGGAATCGCAGGTACATTCGCAGTAATGGCGCTGGTCGAGCCCAGCATCAGGCTCGATGGAACGAAAGCCAGCGCAATCCAACGCCATCGCGTCTTCCAGGCAATTGAGTCGGCCGCAAGCGTCGTATCCGCTTCAGCCTCCTCGGCTCTTCTGTTCTCCGAATTCGCATTGCGTGTCCGCCATATCCATCCCAGAACGCCGCATGCCGCCGTCATTGCAACGAACGCAGCATAAGCAAGACTCCACCCGCGGCTTTGGGTGTGCAATCGCAGCAGAGGCTCCAGAAGCAGTGGGTACGCAAGCAGCCCAATCAGGCTCCCGGCATTGCTGGCCGCGTACAGAAAATAAGGATCCCTGGCATCCTTCCGGCCCGAGTCCGCGAACCATTGCTGCATCACCGAGGTGGTTGCTGAAAGCGCGAAGAAAGGAAGCCCCACCACAACCAGCAGCAGCAACAGCACCCATCCCACGGGATTGCTCTCGGCCGGAGGCTCCCATCCGGCAGGAATATGTAATGGCAACAAACCTGCAATCAGCAACGGCAAAGCCACGACAACGATGTGGACCGCGATTTGCGTCCTTCGTCCAACGAACCGGATGGCTGCGTGAGCGTAGAGATACCCGGCTAGCAGCATAGCCTGAAAAAAAACCAGGCAGGTGTTCCAGACCGCAGGTGTTCCGCCCAACATCGGCATCAGCATCTTGCCGATCATGGGCTCAACAACAAACAGCAGAGCGGCGCTGAGAAACATTGAGAAGCTGAACACAACGAGCGATAACGAGGACCCGTTCGCTAGATGACGATCTTCTGCTGTTCCAGTTGCCGCGGGGGAAAGCGCAGGGTTGCCCATGGTTTGAACCGGATTATATCTTGCTGGAGCAATGCGAAGTCGCATTGGAGATTACCTGAGTACTAAGCGCATACGGTGGTCCCGCTGCCCGATTGCCCGGTTGCCCAAGCTGAATTGCGCATTTCTCGGCTAACTTCCCGACCTGCTGCCTGGCTGCGCTACCCTTGTCCTCGGAGGGCTCTACTCATGCGCGCAGCCGTCTTCAATTCGAGTTCCACAACACCCGGCTCCTGGCTTTCCATTGAAGACATCCCGCGCCCGCATCCCAAGGCGGGCGAAGTTTTGCTCAAGGTCCTCGCCTGCGGCGTCTGCCGCACCGATCTTCACATCGTCGAGCGCGATCTCCCACCGCTCCATCCGCGCATCGTTCCCGGCCATCAGATAGTCGGCGAAGTCGCGGAAGGCGCAACAGAAAGTCTCGCCGCCGGCACGCGCGTCGGCGTCTCCTGGATTGGCGGCGTCGATGGCACCTGCTGGTTTTGCCGAAATAACATGGAAAACCTCTGCGATCATCCAGTCTTCACCGGCTATTCGGTCGATGGCGGCTATGCAGAGTTCGCAGCGGTGCGTGCCGATTTCGCCAATCCACTCCCCGCCGGTCTTGATCCCATCGACGCGGCGCCGCTGCTCTGCGCCGGCGTCATTGGCTTCCGCAGCCTGCGCGTCGCAGGTGTCGAGCGCGGAGAGCGTGTCGGCCTTTACGGTTTCGGCAGCTCCGCCTCGCTCGCCATTCGCGTGCTTCAATCATGGGATTGCGAGGTTTATGTCGTCACTCGCGGAGAATCGCACCGCAGAGCCGCCGCCGCACTCGGCGCCACATGGGTCGGCGACGAAGACGCCAAGCCACCCATCGAGCTCGACCGCGCGGTCACATTTGCGCCTTCGGGCAAGGTCGTCGTCAGCGCGCTCGCAGCCCTGCGCAAAGGCGGCGTCGTCGCCATCAACGCCATTCATCTCGACCAGATGCCGGCCTTCGATTACGATCGACTGCTCTGGGGTGAACGCCAACTCCGCAGCGTTGCCAACATGACGCGCCAGGACGCGCGCGACTTCCTCACAATCGCGCGCGATCTAAAGTTGCGCCCCACCGTGCAGACCTTCTCGCTCGACGACGCCAACCGCGCCCTTGAAGCCGTGAAGCAAGAAACCGGCGAAGGCTCCGCCGTCATCGTCATTGCGGACTCTGCAAACCACCAATGAACAGGTGGATCTCGTCGATCGCTTCGGTCTCATTGGTTTGAACGCGGCTCCGGGTATCGATCCGGCGCAAGCCACTGGAGCTGCTCGGCAACTCTTTCGCTTCCTCGCCGCTATTTCCTCGATCGCTTGCTGCCGCGCTTCTTTGGCGCCTGTTTTTCCGCCGTCTTCTCTCCAGGTTCGTGCATCAGCGGAATTTTCCCCATATCCGGCCCGATGCGCTCCACGCGGGTATCGATCATGTCGTATTCGATCGTCCGGGGAACTGCCGGCCGCATGATCCCGTCCGCGGGATCTGTCTTGACATCGCCGTTGCTCGCGATCAAAAAGCTGAATGCGGGATGCGCGCCCTTTGGAGTGGTCTGCGTAAACACGTGCGCCGGCAGGAATCCCTGAATCGGATGCAGACGGAAGGCGGTTTCGTAGCGATGGTGCTTCAGGCTCCATGTGAAGACGCGCACCTCGTTGAAGTCGTATGGCAGCCCGTAGTGAAGCGGCGCAAGAAGGGTCAGGTATTCGGGTTTTTCATGGTCGGCCGTGTCGGCTTCCGGGTCGTTCACCTTGGTGAGTACCCAGCAGCCTACAAAGCGCTGGTCTTCGGCATACTGTGCAACATCGAGAGGCACGTCCACGTACAAACGGCTGGCGAGGAGCCAACCGACGTGTCCTTGCGGGTCGCGCGCCAGCCACCAGTCTTCCATCTCCGGGGGCACTGCTTCAGTGACGGTCGCGGTTGGCGCACTCTTACTTGCTCCGGCCGTCTTTGCTTCCGCTGTGTTGGGGCTGGGTAACGGCCCATAGGCCTCGGATGACTTTTTGGGAGCTGAAGCCCGCGCCAGAAGCTCCACGTTAGAATTTCCAGCCAGCAAATAAAACCGGTCCGTTTCGCGCCCGGGAAGGATGTGCATGGCCAGGTCATCTTTAAGAGTCGCGGTCGCCGTCACCGGATCGTCTTTGTGCTTTTTCGCGAGTTTTTCGAAGTCATCGTAGGTCTTGGCGTCGATTACAGCGCGTTCTTCAATCCAGCCGACCTCGTTCTTCTCCGTTTGCACCTTGAGAAAACGCCGGCCGTGCTCCAGTACCTCGAGCGGTTGCCCGTTCACCACCTGGCATACGCGGTTCGAAACAGGAGCCACGCGGTCGTGCAGGTACGTCTCGCGAATCGAGACGTACACCATGTCGTGCTTTTCGTGGTGAAATCGGCTGCAGCCGTTCAAGAAGAACGCACTGCACAGCGCAACCATCAGCGGCGCAATAACAGTCTTGGAGCGCTTGAGAAGACGGACAAAGTGGATTGGGAGATGTTTCGACACAGCCCTTGGCGTTCACTTCGAGAATAGCACTTCGCAGTCGCCAGTTCCCGGTGATCAGTAATCGGACGGTGACTTTCGAATCAATAAGAAGAACCCGAGACATGCATGCCACCATCGCTGGCCACTGGCATTACGGTGTCGCAGCAATAGCAACTGCTCCTACCGGATCGCTACCGGTAGCAGACGTCAGCGCGGCCGTGAGCGCGCCCGAACTCATCGTGTATGCCTCCAGATCGGGGTTGCCGCTCGTCGTCGATCCGCCGCTCGACACCGCCAGCACGAAATTATCCTGGTTATCTTCCGCCAACCCAATCGGGTAAATTCCGGAAGCGATATTGCTTCCTGCCGCAATCGTGTAAGTGGTTCCCGAAGCCGTCAATGGGAACCATGCAATGCTGCCGGCCCCGGTATTCCCCTGGCCATTCGCGACGTACGCATATTCGCCCGACGCAATGGGCAAGATTACATTCGGCGCGAGGCCGCCGCTGGCGATGGGAGAGCCGGAAATCTGGGTCAGCGTGCCGCTGCTGAGCGAGTTGTAATTAAAGACGCGCAGCCCGCCCGAGTTCGCCGACGAATTCGCAAGGGTCTCGCCGATATAGAAGAACCGCGTGCTTGGATCCACGGCTACCGAGAGCGCGGAGCCATTACCGTTTAGAACGCCGATGGTTGTTGCTGTCGATCCCAGAGGATTGGATCCACCAACCGCAAAGGGAACAACGATAGTCCCCCCCGCGCCCAGCGCGACAAAGAGATTCGCGCCGTCGGGAGAGAGCGCCATCTGCTTCACCGCCGCATTCGCGATGGTGAATGTCTGATAGGGTGGTGCGCCTCCGGGTCCGCTATAAAGTCCCGTGGTCGCGTCAATCGGAATCGCGTTCAGTTGCACACTGCTGCTCGCCGCATTGAACGCATCCACCAGCCACGAGCCGCCAATTTGCATGGCGGCTGGAATGTCAGCGGAGATTGCATTTCCGTTATTCGCGGCAGTCAGAGCCCCACCCGAACCGATCGTGTACAGGTAAATCCCGCTGACCGTTCCCACATAAAGAAAGCCGCCGCCGGGCGCGATGGCGATGCAGGAAGGCGCAGAGGCGAGCGTCTGCGTAGCGCCGGAGATCGCGATCAACTTCCCGGAGCTGATCTGGTAGCCGACAATCTGTTTCGTCGTTTGGTTCAGCACGTAGAAGGTGCCGCTGGAAAGTGTGGTGGGTGTCGTGCCGCCGCCCGAGCTGCTGCCCGCGGGAAGAGTCCAGAACCCAGAGCACCCGGCAAGCAGGACCATAGACGCAAGCAAAAGCCCCGCTCTAATCCCGAATTTCATCGTCACTCCCCGAAAAACGCCAAGCCGCGGCTTAAGGGTTTTAGGAAGCTCTGTGGGCAACGCCATAGCACCAAAGTCGACGCGACCTCAAGGAGCGGCCTTGCGCTCAAGCAAACATCTCACATCATTTCCTAAAAGGCATAATTGTTCATCCCGCGGAATCTGCAACAGCGCCCCAACTCAAAGCGCCCCAGCTCAAAGGGTAATGCCAAGGCGCAAGTCTTGTCCTGCCGCGGACGTCTTTCAAATACCCGGCATGACAGTAGTTTTCGGCAATGCGCGAAGGTCTCCCGACAGAGAGCCTGAGCGAGTAACGCCAAAGCCTAACAGCGCTTTGACCCTCGAGCGTTTCCGGAACTGCTCAAATTGTGTCAGTGAAGAGACGCGGAAAGAGCACGATTCGTTCGGCTGGGTGTTTCGAGCGTGGATTGAGTTGAAACGCGCGCCCCTCCTTGCCTCACCGCCAAGGAGGGAGTAGCGCTTCAGGCGGGCCAGGAGTGGCCCCGGGTGGGGGTGATCTTACGCGCCGCCGCTCGCCATGTTCGTTGAGCTCTGTGGAGCAATGGCAATCGAAAGTTGGCTTTGGTTCGAAAGCTTCATATTGTCTTTCCTATTCGAAATAAACACGCCCGATTCCCTGCCAGCAATCCTACTGTGCAGGTCAACGCCGGAAAGGGCGCCAACTTGGTCTAGTTGCAGGGTCTTTCCGTTCCAGGGACTGGGCGCCGCCTGGGTGTTTCCACCGTCCCACGCAGAGCCGTACTCCGGAGGAGCGATTCCCATAATGGTTGCACTGATGGGGAGCGTCTTTCCATCCTTGAGATCCGCCTTCGTGAAACGCAAGGCAAGCGTTGAGGTTCCGTTCGCTTCCATTTTATCTGTGGCTACGGTGCCGATAAGCTCCGTGCCTTTCGGCAATTCGACTCCATCCTTCAGGCGCACATTATCATTCAGCCTGGCTTGAAACCGCTCGCCCGGCTGCATCTTCTTCGCGTCGATTTCCTGCGCGAGAATGGCCTCCGCGGGGACCATCCGGGTAGCCATGCGCTTTGCAACAGCGGGCGGGACGGTTTCGTTAAACTTCGCTACTGGACCGGTATTTGACGCTCTGGCGGACCGTGGGCAAAAGAGGGTGCAACTAGCAAGGGCAATCGAAACAGCGAAAATGGAATGACTTCTCATAAAAATTGGGGCTCCTTTTGCGGATTTAGATTAGTTCAGGCGAACCATGCGGTGATTCAGCCCGCAGCACGCCTATTTGGATTCGATGATGGACTTCGCGACGGAGTTGACCTCAATGGCCATTGCGAAACGCGCAAGAGTTTGGTGCCATCAATATGATGGGGTAGCGCTCAGAGCCAAAGAAAACGTTTCGAATTGAAGAGAAAAGGGATAGAACATCGGGCGGCATTTCTTTATCTACACTCCGCCAATAGATCGGGATCGTTATTCCTCACATTTCCGACGCGGTCGCTTATCTGCCACCCAACCATTTGTTCCGCAGGGAAGGGGCGCAGTAGATCCACCGGAAGCCGCTCCGCTGCAGCAGGTTCCAGCCAGCGGGCATAATCTTTCCGCGCCAGAATCACCGGCATGCGGTTATGAACCGGCGCGACGATCTCATTGGCATCCGTGGTGAGGATGGTGAAAGTCTCCAGCGCTTCACCTTCCTTCGGGCGCCAACTTTCCCAGAGTCCCGCAAAAGCGTAAGGCTCACCGCTTTTGAGCGCGATGGCGTACGCCTGTTTGTTCTTCTGGTCGTTGCGCTTCCATTCAAAGAATGCATCGGCGGGGACCAGGCAGCGTCGCTTGCGGAGCGCCTCGCGAAATGCAGGCTTGGCGGCAACTTCTTCCGCACGTGCATTGATGGTGGAGTAACCGATCTTTGCATCCTTGGCCCAGAAGGGTACCAGACCCCAGCGCAGCAGCGCGAACTCCGGTTTTCCGCTATCGCGGCCCAGGCGCACCACCGGCTGCACACTTTGCGGCGCGATGTTGTAGCTGGGCGCAAATGGCGGAATGTCGTCGGGCTCCACTCCAAACCATTCGGCCAGAACCTCGCGGGTCGCCCGGCGCGCAAATCGTCCACACATATCGGTAATGATAAGGCTGCTTCCCGTTGGAAATGATAAGGCTGCTTCCCGTTGGAAATGATAAGGCTGCTTCCCGCGTGGCCTAATGACGAAACGATCTGCAGTCAGACACTTGCCCTATCCAACTCCGCGCCATCCTGGATTTCCTACACGCCCGTTAATTCGGACGTCCGCCAGAAGCGGCGCGGCGGCGGAAGCGTTCGTCGACGGGCTGGCGACCCTGAAAGCCGGCTTCCATCGTATGCCAGTGTTCGATGGCCGACTCGCCCATGCGCCAGCAAAGCAGCACCACCTGATCGTCGATGCGGCACGGAAAATCGAGCAGACCTGTATCCAGATCCTTTACTTGAACGCCGATGGCATCGATTTCAGCAACGGTTTCACGAACTTGCTTGAGGCGATCCTCAAGCTCCGTTCGCTGCTTGGCGACACTAGCGGGATTCACCCGCATGCCGCCGGTAAGATAAATCTGCTGCGCAAGGCTGCTGAGAGTCGACTCGACTTGCTCGGCAGAACGCCTGCCTTCGATCGCGCGCTTCAGCAGCGTGTCGAGCACCGGAAGCAACGATTGCGCTTCGTCGAGTGTGAAGGTCTTCATTGGAAAAACCTGTAGCTAGAATACGACGAAATCAACGCAGAAGCTCATGGTTTCTCTGCGGCAGTTCACCGACGCTGGCGCGCGGTTGAACCGGCCATTGGATTCTGATTCACTAAATCGCATAGTTCCAGAAAGTTGGAGGGAGCCAGAGTAAGGGACGCAAAGAATGGCAGCCAGTCCGGACGCGCTTAGATTTCAGGAGATTCGCTTCCCTCAGCTTGCTTGCGCCGGCGATGTCAAGAGAGATGCAGCGCAGGGTGACCCGCTCGCGCCTAACGATCTGCGATCATTCCTGTTTTCGATCTTTCACTCTCCGCAAATGAGCTCACCACGCACGATCGTCCCTGCCAGCCAACCTGCACCACTTTGCCGTCTTCTACAAGCACAGGCACTGAAAACACGCCGGCGGTAAAATCCCGCATGCGTTCGTACGCCGAACGATCGTTGTCGACGTCGTACTCGCGAAAGTCGCGTCGCGTCCATTCCAGCCATTCGCGAAGTTCCCGCGTATACGGACACTGCGCTGAGCCGTAAAGTTCAAGAGCCGGCATCGTTCAACGCCTCCAGGGTTTCCAGCAGAACATGATAGGCAGAGGCCTGCACTTCCTGAATGCGGGGAATGTAATCGCTGCGGACGATGATCGGGAAGTCGGCGATTTTGCGCCGCGCAATCTCCCCCCCGTCGTTGCCGAGCAGTGCCGCTGTCAGGATGTGGCGCTTGCGCGCCTCTTCCAACGCCATGACGATGTTGCGCGAGCCGCCGCTGGTTGAGATTCCGATCGCAACATCCTCGGGCCGCGCATGAGCAATCAGTTGCCGCAAAAAGATCACTTCGGTTCCGACGTCGTTGGCCAGCGCGGTCAAAATGGCGGGCTCCATCGAAAACGAAATCGCCGCAATGCTGCGATGGCCTGCCGGCGGCATCACGCAATCCAGCGCCCAGTCGTTCGCGTCGGTTGCAGAACCGCCGTTGCCGAAAATCATCAGCTTGCCGCCGTGCGCCAGGCGCTCGTGCATGGCAATTGCAGCGGCGCACAATACTTCCGCTTGCTCCTCAGCCAGGCGCGCACGCAACATCGAGTCGTCGTGCGCCTTTGTGCGGATCGAAGCCGCTACGTCGTCGACAAGCGACGAAGTTTCCTGCCTGGCACGACCCAGAAAGGGATAAAGAAACTCACTTTGCCCAACATCCTGGCCGAATTCACGATGCTCGAGGAAGACGTGTACCGTCTCCCACATGGTGTGGTAGAGAACTTCAACCAGTTCCTGGTGAATAAACGGATGACGGATCGCGGTCTGCAGAGCGAATGAACCGGTAGGGCCCGGTAGCGCAAATGTCATGGCTCCGCGCGAATATGCCCAATCGAGCGCCGCCCACACCTCCGTGTCCCCTTCCGGTGGCCCGAAGCCCATCACAATATCGTCAGGGCGCAGGATCGCTTGGAGCCACGGGCGCGGCTGCGCAGACAGGTCGAGAGCGGGAAGCGCCCGCTTGCCCACAATGACCGGGTGCACAAACTCGACTGAAACATGCTGCGCATCGGTCAGGTACGGCCCGCGCCCGAAGGCCAGCAGCCTGCCTCCGCGCAGAAAACGCTGCGCCATCTCCTGGCATGCAACAGCCAGTTCGTGAGCCTGCGCGGCGAAGAACTCTTCCATGAGTTGGTTGCGTTCGAGCAGGCGCTCCGCAACCTGTCTGGTCAGGTTCACCTCGGTGAGCATCGCATTCTCCTAGCAGATCCGGGGCAGTGGATCGCCCACCAACATGTCGATGATCCGCGTGCCGCGATAGCGCGTGTTGATCAGCACGGTGTTCGCCGGCTGCTCGCGAATCTCGCCAATCATGCAGGCCTCCTGGCCATCAGAAGTTTCGCGCAAAGCATTGAGGGCGATCTCGGCATATTCAGGCGCCACGACCGAAAGGAACTGCCCTTCATTGGCGATGTGCAACGGATCGAGGCCCAACAGTTCGCACGCCCCGCGAACTTCGTCATGAACAGGAATGGTCTCTTCGAGCAGTTCGACCGCGAGCCCGCAGTCGCGCGCAAGCTCGTTCAGTGCCGTGGCCACACCGCCGCGCGTCGGATCGCGCATCCATCTCACACCCGGTCCTGACTCGGCAGCCATCGCCTCCACCATCGGCAGCACTGCGCGCGTGTCAGACGTAAGCGATGCTTCTAATTCAAGATCCTCTCGCGCCAGCAGAATCGTAATCCCGTGATCGCCAATGGGACCGGAAAGCAACACCTTATCGCCCGCGCGAGCCCTGCGCGCATCAATGTGGAGCCCGGGAATCGGAATTCCGATCCCCGCCGTCGTGATGTACATTCCATCCGCTTTGCCGCGCTCCACCACCTTTGTATCTCCCGCGACCATGCTGACAGATGCACGCTTGAGGGCCTCAGCCATGGCGCGAACTTCAGCTTCAAGAACGCTGCCGGCCAGTCCTTCTTCAAGCACGAACGTCACTACCATCGCGCACGGCCTGGCTCCTGAAACAGCCAGGTCGTTGACCGTCCCATTCACCGCCAACTCGCCGATAGAGCCGCCGGGAAACTGCAGAGGGCGAACAACGAAGCTGTCGGTGGTGAACGCGATCGAAGTTCCGCCGGCATTCACGTGAGCGGCGTCTGTCAACTGCTCCGGCGATCCGGCGAAAAGCAATGGAGCGAAGAGGCCTTCAATGAGTCTGCGGCTGGCTTTGCCGCCGGCGCCGTGCGACATTTCGATCTGCGGGTCGCGGAACCTGACCACCGGCGGCGGACTTGCGCTTTTGCCGATCCCGTTCAGGCTACCGAGGCGATCTCCGTTACCAGTGACTTCCGGTGTTCGTAGTTGTAATACGCTGCGCATGAGCCCTCCGACGATACCATCAGGGCGCCGATTGGATGTTCAGGAGTGCATTCTTTGCCGAATAGCTTGCACTGCGCCGGCTTCAATACTCCCTTCAACACTTCGCCGCATTGTGCCGATTTGGGATCCGTGACTCTTGTCTCCGGCACCGGGTAGCGTTTTTCCGAGTCCCACCGGGAGTACCTTTCGCGAATGCGAAGCGCCGATTGAGAAATGAATCCGAGTCCGCGCCATTCGAAATAGGGCCGCAGCTCAAACACTTCTGCCATAGCCTGCAAGGCGGCGCGGTTGCCTTCCCATGGCACCACCCGCTTGTACTGGTTCTCCACCCTGGCCTCGCCCGATGCAAACTGCTGCAACAGCATCACAATGGATTGCAGCAGATCCAGCGGTTCAAAACCCGAAGTGACCACCGGTTTGCCTTCCGATTTTGCGATCCATTCGTAAGGCCTGCACCCGATCACAGTCGAAACGTGTCCCGGCCCGATAAACCCATCTAACCGCATATCCGGTGAATCGAGAATGGCACGAATCGCCGGGATGATCGTCACGTGATTGCAGAATACCGAGAAATTGTGGACGCCCTCCGCCATGGCGGACATGATCGTCAGCGCAGTTGAAGGTGCGGTGGTTTCGAATCCGATCGCAAAAAAGATCACTTCCTTTTCCGGATTCTTTCTTGCAAGCTGCAGTGCATCTGCCGGGGAGTAGACGATGCGCACATCGGTTCCGCGAGCTTTATGCTCCAGCGGACTGCCATGCGCTCCGGGCACGCGCATCATGTCGCCGAAGGCGGTGAAGATTCGATCCGGCTCTTTTGCAATGCTCAGCCCATCATCAATTCTTCCCATGGGCAGCACGCAAACAGGGCAGCCAGGGCCGTGAATCAGCTCAATGTTCTCCGGGAGGATGTCCTTCAGGCCAAATCGATAGATCGCGTGCGTGTGGCCGCCGCAAACTTCCATGATGCGATAGTGCCGGGCTGGGTCAACCAGACGTCGAATCTCTTCCGCGGCTTTCGTAATCAGTTCAGGATCTCGAAATTCATCGACATAGCGCATCGTTAAATCTCCGTGGCCGAAGAGGACGGGCCGGCGCCATCCAGACGCGGCGCCCTCGCGCCGGTATGGCTCACGTCCTCATCGAGTCCGTATCCGCGAACCTCCTCCATGGCCTGCTCCTTTTCACCAAGCATCGAAAGCAGCCGCATCTGTTCCGCGGCATCGGCCTCGCTGATCTTCGACATTGCGAACCCAACGTGAATCAGCACCCAGTCGCCGGTCTTCGGCAGGTCTTCCGCCAAAAGGCCAAGCTGAACCTTGCGGCGAACGCCTGCGACTTCAACCACTCCCACCTGGTTTTGCCCCGATACGAGCTCAACCACTTTTCCCGGTATGGCCAGGCACATGCGGCAACCTCCTCAGCGAAAATCGTTTCCGGTGAACCAGCTTCAGCTTTGTGGTTCGGCACTATTTGCGATCACGTCAAATGAGAATCTGAGCTCGTCTTTCAGCTTCAAGGCGCCCCCGGCCACTGAAACCGGTTTGATTCCATAGGCGGATTGCCTCATTGAGAAATCGCCTGATGCGCGCAATCTCTCGCCCATCATGGCAATCCTTACCGTTACCGGCTGCTTGCGAGTCACACCGTGAAAGCTGAGGTCGCCGTTCAAGTCCGCAGAATAGAGATCGTTATCGAGCTTCGAGACCGAAATGGCGGAGGCATCGTACCGGATCTCCGGATACCGATCGACCTCGAGGACATCACTGTTCATCACTCTCTCGATTTCACGGCGGTCTTTGTCGCTGATGTCATTCAGTACGCTCAGCGAAGCAGATTGAATGGTCAGGTGCAATCCGCCCGCCCCGAGGACCTCCGGATCGAACTCCACCTCGCCAGCGAATTTGCGGATATCAATCTTGGGATTGTGTCCCATCGCCGACAGGACTCCCGTCGCGAAGGCCTGCACCGTGATCCTGCTTCTCTTCGTGTCGAAGACAAAACGGCTGCTCTTTTCTGAATGCGTTAAGTCAGTCACGATTCCGCTTGAATTCTCCATTGAGGCTCGATTCTCGTTCCTTGCGCGCCCGCGATCACATGGCGCGCAGCTTGAAATATCGCTCAAAATCCGGCATCACGGCCTGGGCAAAATTTCCAATCCCCATTTGCGACATGTAACGCCGCACAAACGGGTTTGAAAGGATCAGTCCAGTGCCAAAAACGATGAGTGCCACGCCACTCATCATGAACAACGTATCCCTGCCGTTGTCCTGCCCGTTTGCAGCCGATTCCATCGCATCCATTGCCATGCCTGTTCTCCTTCTCGTGAATTCGCCTAAATCTCGTTCCCGCTCAGAATTCGATCGACCACTGCCGAGATTTTCTCCACGGCGTCGTCCAATGCACCTTCAACCACATCGCTCAAGCCAATGCAGCCTTCTTCTCCGCCCAGCGTCAGCGGCTCGCAACCCACCAGCAGAACCCGCTTCATTGAACCCTTCATCGCCTTTGCCATGCGCAGCACGTTCACCGGATTCATGGCATGCGGCTGAACAAATCCGCCATCCGTTTCCGGCATATTGTCGAGCTGAGGCTCAATGAGCGTCACCGTTCCGGGCTTCCGGCCATGCGGATATGCATCGACAAGGATGGTCGTCTCATAGCCATCCTGCAGCGCGTAGGCCAGATCGAATCCGCGAATCCCGAAGTCGATCACACGCACTCCCTCGGGTTGAGGACGGGCCAGCATGCGCTGAGCCACTTCGACCCCAAAGCCATCGTCGCCAAGAAAGATATTGCCAATTCCGGCGATGAGAATCGACGGATTCTGCGCGGCACTCTGTTTTGCGGGCTCGGTCGCCGACTTCTCGATGGGCTCGACTTCCGCCGGGGTAAAGAAGAAGCGATGACCGGGCTGGCGCATCATGCCGAGATCGCGCCCCGGATCGTCCTCGAGAACCACCGAGATGTGCTTCTCGCCTTCGTAGTTCTCTTCGATGCTTTCGACCGTCGCAATTTGACCGCGCAGGGCAAGATCCAGGATGTCGCCGCCTTCCCTCGGGCGCAGCCGCACCCGATCGCCGGCTTTGACCTCGATTCCGCCGATCTCGATGCGATCGACCGAAGCCTTGTCTTCGAGGAGGTTCCATTCCCATTCATTCATGCGGAATCCTCCTTGCCTGCGGTAAGGCCGCGAAGCGCGCCGTGAAGCTTCATGAACTGTTCGTCGGGAATGCTCTCAGTGCGATCGAGAAGTTCACGTGCACGGTCGTCGGAGCGGCGGATTTCGGCTTTTTCTTCGTCAGTCAGGGTGAGAATACGCAGGGACAGAATTTCGTCGATCTCGGTTGAATCGAACAGATTGCCGGCGCTTTCCGGCGCGATCTTCGGATCGTCGTAAAGAATGATGGGCGACGCGAGCATCGTTGTTGCATCGCCTCCGGCAAGAACAGGCCACACGCCGACGTTTTCACACGCGGCTGCCGCATCTTCGAACCCTGCCGGCGGATCGAGCAGCGAAAGAAACTCTCCGTCTTCTACGCCCAGTATGATGTGCGTTGAGATGAGCGAATAAGCCATTGCTGCATCTCGGCCGCGAGATGAGTGCGCAGAAGATACGTCAAACTCGCTGCGATTTTCAACACGCACCATGAGTCGAACGACATCGTCGCGGCAGGCCTCCACTCGCATCTGCAATACTCCCGAGAGATTCTGCCATTGCCGAATGATTGCCCCCACCTGCAAACCCTGGCTGTTGCGGATCTCCTCGCCTGAGGCGCCGCTCGGAAATCCGAATTCCATTGTGTTTGACCTGTCCGCAGCAGCATCGATGTTTTCGCAGGCAACGGCGCGTTCCACTGCCTCTTGCCAAGGCTGGTAGGTGCGCCCTTCAATTTCGAGGCGGTCTAAAAATTCCATTTCACGCTGGGCAGAGCCGTTCGTCTCTGCGTCGACAATCTTGAATCTGCCGATCAGGCGCTCAACGATTTGCAAAAACCTTACCTTTACCGTGACCCGCGACGAGGGCGTGGCGCGGAGAAGACACTGCGCCTGCATGAATGACCGTTCCGAACCTGGCTGCGCCTCGCAATACGATTGCGGGCATACCACTCCAAAGTTCCAACGCCGCTGATTCTTGATCGCCGACGGCCGATAGGGATACAGCATGTATCCCTCGTAGAGGACGGCATTCGCGATCTCTTCCACGCGCGCAAGATTCACGTTCGCACCATCGCTTCGTTCGCGAGCACCTGTTCGAGAGCCTGCTCCCAGGTCGGAATTCCATGCTCGATTTTGTAGCGGTAAAGGCGGTCGAAGACGTCTCGATGCAGATTGATCCAAACACTGTTGGGATAATAGACCGCCATCATTTCGCGCCACATCTGCACCGGGAGCTTCGTTCGCGCCTCGAGTTCCCATGAAATCGGCGCTACCTGAAGCTCACTTTGATCCGTGGCGTAAAAAACCGTCCCGCTGAAGAGCATGAGCAGCGGAACCTCTCCTTCGGAAAGCCCCTCAAAATATTTTGTTGCCGCCACGTTGAAATCGAACGTGCAGGGAACGTTCATATCGGCGGTGGCGACGGGGCCGGCGAACGCCGGAACCACCACGCTCGTCTGCGTCCAGAGCAGGTTGCGCAATGTCTGACCCCATCGTTCGGGCGTGCCAAACAAATCGAGCATCCGCGCCTGTTCCTGCGAGGTGTAACCACGACGGGTCACCTCAATCTGAATCTGGCATCGCAATACAATGGTGTGAATGTCCTCGCCTGGCGAAGCATTTGCGATCTGCAGCTGAAACGCGAGTGTAGGCACTGCGGCAAAGGGAACTACCTTTGCCGTCGCGACCTGAATGCTGAGATCAGGCATTGCGCCCTCCTCTCAACACTTCCGCTTGCGCGCGCAGGGAGGCAAAGAAGCGATCGACCTCGTCCCAAACTTCGGTCCCTCCCGACAGCCCCTTCCAGTTGGCCCGGATCAGGCCCACAAGTTTGTAGCATTCATCGATGGGCGCAATAAAATACTGCGGCCTCCGCGACCTTCTCCGGACGGCTGATGCGATTGACGAGCAGGGCCTCGATGTCGGATTGCATCTGCGCAGAGTTGCGGATTGTCTTTCTCAATGGAGTTCCACGCTTCAAGAGTCAACAGCGACTCGACGGCGCCTGCAGGGCTGGGATAAAGCGCGATGGTGCGCCCCTCGATACTCGAGCGAAAAAAGAACGCCAGGTTGATGGGAATGAAAAGGCTCTCCCACTGAGCATCGCTGAGCTGAAAGCCGGCGAAGACTTTAACGTGTCGCGGGACCCTCTTGTACTTCGAGCGCTCCATGCCATCGAAAAGCATGGCACATGGGTCGCACGCGCAGACCAACCGCCTCGATGTAAGTTCAACCAGGTGAGGATGAGCGGGATGCAACTCCGCACTGCAGAGCTCGCAGTGTTCTACTCTTCGCGCCGAACGCCGCCGCGCGCTGCGGAATTGCCGCAGAACTCCGAGCGCCTGCTCAAAGTCCGGTGTCCGCTCAGGAGTCGTGACGGTCTCTCTCTGCATGCGGTCCTCGAAGGTCAACTTTCACTTCCTGCGTGCATCAGATCCTGTTCTCGCACCGGTTCTGCCATCGCCGGCCCCAACAGGCTTTCCAGAGCGACGAAACCAGTCGCAGACGGTTCTTCCAAACCGAGGATCTCCAGCGAAGTTACATCGGGCGCGAGCTCGTAAATGCCGTTCTCAACCAGCGCTCTTAGTTCCATCGTTGAAGAGCCGCAGCTATGTCCGGTCTTCGAGAGTCGCACTCGCACCGTTCCCTCGTTGATGCTCACCATCTCAATCGTGCTGGCGAGTTTGCGCAATCGCGGCCGCATCCGTTCCAGAGCGGTCTGCACACGGGTCTCAATGGCATCGGGATGCAGAGAATAGAGCAGCAGCAGAGCGCCCGCGGTTGCGTCTTTCGCCAACCGGTCAATGAGAGCCCCGCCCGATTCGCTGCCTTCAAAGACGATTTCCATGATCCGTTCAAGCCCCTTGCCGTGCACCTCCATCAGGAGCTGAATGATCTCCCTGGCCGCGTCTCTCTCCGGGCCGCCTGGCGCCTGCTCAAAATGAGCGATGCAGTCGCTCAGGCGCCTCACCTGCTCCTGAAATTCGCCGTGGTCGGTCACGACCCTCCTTTCCTGCGCTGAGCTCGCTTTTGGCAAATCCTCAGCCCGTCGAACCTGCTTAGAGCCACGGCGTTGCGCTGGCGCGAAGCCGCAATCTAAACGTGCAAACCGAACATCGGAGAATGATGCGTCTCAAGGACCTTGCCGTCGCCGAGATACATGTGAACGCCGCAGGGCAGGCAGGGATCGAAGCTGCGCACCGCGCGCATGATGTCGATACCCTTGAATTTACCGGGGCCATTCTCTTCAAAGATCGGCGTATTCTGCACGGCATCTTCATACGGACCGGGAGTCCCGTACGAATCGCGCGGATTGGCATTCCACGGAGTGGGCGGATAGGGGTGGTAGTTCGCGATCTTGCCGCCGCGAATCACAACATGATGCGACAGCACTCCGCGCACGGCCTCATGGAATCCGCAGCCGATCGCCTCGTCCGGAACTTTGAATTCGGTCCACGTCCGCGTTCGTCCGGCGTGCAGTTCGGCCAGCGCCTGTTCCGCGAAATACAACGCCGCGGCGGCCGCGTACGCCTGGAAGTAGGTGCGCGCACGATCGCGCTCGATGGCATTGCTCCACTTCGGAATCTTCCACTCGAATTCGACTTCGGGCAGCGACGCCGTTTTGGGCAGGTAGATCTTTACGCTGTGGCCGGTAGCCTTGATGTAGCCGATGTCAACGATGCCGGAAAGCGCGGTCGCCCAGAAGCGCGCAATGGGCCCGCCGCCGGTATCGAGCGCCAGATGATCTCCCGTGCGCTTGTCGTACCAGCGCGGTGACATCACCCAGGTGTACTTGCTCTTGAAGTCGCGCTTCTGCGGCTTCGGCAGAGTGCTCTGGTTCCACGGATGCCGTTGGTCCACCTTGTTCCCCAGCGGATCGGTCTGCACAAACGTCTGCGAGCCCTGCCAGTCGTCGTAGTAGGAGCTGCCGAGCAGAATGCGAATGTTCAGATTAATATCCACAAGGTCGTTGGTCACAAGCTTTCCGTCCACGACCACCCCCGGCGTCACATACATTCCGCGGCCCCAGTCGCCCATCCTGGCGTATGTGTAATCGCACACGTCGGGGTTGTTGAACGATCCCCAGCAGCCCAGAAGAATGCGCCGGCGCCCGACCTCTTCGTATCCGGGGAGGGCTTCGTAGAAAAAGTCAAAGAGGTCGTCGTGCATGGGGACAACTTTCTTCATAAACTCGACATATTTCATCAGCCGCACGATGTAGTCGGTGAAGAGTTGTACTGTGGGCACAGTGCCCACGCCGCCGGGATAAAGCGTGGAAGGATGAACGTGCCGGCCTTCCATCAGGCAGAACATCTCGCGCGTCATGCGGCTCATCTGAAGCGCTTCAAGGTAGAACGAGCCCGTGAATGGATTCAGCGCCTTCATGATGTCGGAGATCGTGCGGTACCCGTGCAGTTCGGCATGAGGCGACGCCGTCTTGACCGCTTTTTCCCACACGCCTGGATTGGTCTCTTTCACCATGGTTTCGCAAAAATCCACGCCGACGAGATTGTCCTGGAAGATGTTGTGATCGAACATGTATTCGGCGGCTTCGCCAAGATTCACAATCCATTCTGCTATCGCCGGCGGCTGAATGCCGAACGCCATATTTTGCGCATAGGTGGCGCAGGTGGCGTGATTGTCGCCGCAGATCCCGCAGATGCGGCTGGTGATGAAGTGCGCATCGCGCGGATCCTTGCCTTTCATGAAGATGCTGTATCCGCGGAAGATCGACGACGTGCTGTGGCATTCAACCACCTTGCGCTTGCCGAAGTCGATTTTGGTGAAGATGCCCAGGCTGCCCACGATGCGGGTGATCGGGTCCCAGTTCATCTCAACGATCTGGCCCTTTTCGGTTGCTTCGTCATGATGTGTCGCTGTAGTCGTCGCCATTTTTGAAATCTCTCCTTTTGCTCTGCTAGTAGGCGCTGGGGTGGTAGCCGGTGGTCAGTTCCGCGCGAGTATGCCGCCACTTGGGCTCTTTGTTCACCGTTGCATTCGTCAGGTTGCGCAGGGTACGGATTGCCGCTCCGTACGCTCCTATGGTGGAAGTGGAGACCTTTGCGCCCGGCGGCTCATCCATAAACGGCATGAACTTGTCAGGGAAGCCGGGCATGGTGCAGCCGATGCAGATGCCGCCGACATTGGGGCAACCACCGAGTCCTGCCATCCAGCCGCGCTTGGGGACGTTGCAGTTCACCACCGGTCCCCAGCATCCAAGCTTGACGATGCACTTTGGCGAGCCATACGAAGTGGCGAAGTCGCCTTGTTCGTAATAGCCGGCGCGATCGCAGCCTTCATGCACCGTCCTGCCGAAAAGCCACATGGGCCGCAACTGATCGTCGAGAGGAATCATCGGCGCCAGTCCTGCGACCTGGTAAAGGAGGTAGAGCACAGTTTCCATGAAGTTGTCCGGCTGCACCGGGCATCCGGGCACGTTCACGATTGGCAATCCCGCCTTCGATTTCCAGCTCCAGCCAAGATAATCAGCGAGTCCCATGCACCCCGTCGGATTGCCTTCCATGGCATGGATCCCGCCATAAGTTGCGCAGGTCCCGATGGCGATGGCTGCAACCGACTTGGGCGCCAGGCGATCGATCCACTCGCAAGTGGTGATGGGCTGGTTGGAATGCGGATCGGTTCCGACTGCGGCCCAATAGCCCTCTTTTTTGATCTTCTCGTTGGGAATCGAGCCTTCCACGACAAGCACGAACGGATCCAGCTTTCCTGATTCGGCCTGGTAATAGAAGTCGAGAAAGGCGCCTCCGTTCTCATAGGCGAGGACTGGATTGTGGAGATGAACCTTGGGCAGGCCGGGAATTGCGCCCAGCAACACATCTTCCACGCCGGGCTGGGTCGCAGCCGTCACCGAGACCGAATCTCCATCGCACCCGAGACCTGCGGTGATCCACACAATGTGAAGCTCGGCAACGGCGGGCCTTTTCTGAGTAACTCGACCGTACGGGGCAGCATCTGGGCTCATAAAATCGATTCTCCTTATCTCTTGCCGCTGTTCCTTTTGCTTTCCATCAATTCCGTGCAAAGACGGCCGGAAATTTTTCGGCTGCGTCCAGACAAAAACTATCCCGCTGCGGGCTCACCGCAGTTAACGCGCGCAGTTTCACGAGCCTGCCAGTCAAATCCGCAAAGGGTACGCTACGGGTTTGGCGACATCAGCCGGGTTGTTTTTGTTCCGACCTCTTGCGATGCCAGATTTCAGCGTCTGTCTTTCGAACCGCCCCGACGATCAGTGAAGTAAAACGGATCGGCGGAACGTCTTGAGAAAAACAGCGGGAAATCGCCGCCATCAAGCTTCGCTATTGCAACAGAGGCCGACAACTCGCCGCAAGCGGGACGAGCCTTATTCTCTTGTCATGGTTTTGCCCGCAGAGGGCTAGGAGTTTCCCTGATGCCCGCGCTATGGAAATCTGGAATGGCAGCATCGATTTGTTGTTGAAAGGGCATCGCCTTAACCACCCAAAACAGGCGGGGAAAGCATCGTGAGCTTTCGCTCCTCAAACATGACTGATGCCGTCATCCAAAGTGCGTATGTGCCGGGGCCCAGGTCTCTGACCGCATGAATTCGTACCATCAGTTTCGCGGTTCCCAGGTCTCAAACTCGAGACCTGGGGCACCCCCATTGGTACAAAACTAAGCGGTCAGAAACCTAGTTTGCCTTTTCGTTGACCTTCCATTGAATGGCGTGTTGGATCAATTCACGCCCGCTGCGCAGGGCCAGCTTCTCTTTGATGTGTGCCTGGTAGGTCTCCACGGTCTTGATGCTCAGGCGAAGCTCCGCAGCAATCTCGCGCGTGGCGCGGCCTTCGCCTATCTGCCGAAAGACCTCCAGCTCCCGGTCCGAGAGGGCAGCGATCCGCGATTGCAGGAGAGACGGCGTTCCGTCGATGTACTGTTGCAGCATCCTCGACGACATGCTGTCGCTAAGGTATACATCGCCGTTCAAAATCCGGCGTAACGCAACCAGCACTTTCTCCGTCGCTTCCTGTTTCATGATGTACCCGTTGGCGCGGGCGCGCAGCGCACGCTCGGCATAAATTGCCTCGTCGTGCATCGACAGAATCAGCACCGGGAGTTCGGGCCGCAGGGCGCGGATGCTCTTGAGGAGATCGATGCCATCGGGCCCTTTCAGCGAGATATCCAGAATGACGATATCCGGACGCTTGTCTGCAATCGAATGCATGGCTGCGTGCGCTTCTTCAGCCTCGCCGCAAACCTGCATATCCTGCTGCTGATTGATCAGCATGGCCAATCCCTGGCGCAAGAGCGGGTGGTCGTCCACAACCAGCACCCGCCGCTTCGTCGCCGGAGAAGTTTCTTCTGGAACGGAAAGTGTCTGCATCATGCGATCCTCTTATCTCGCGGCTTTCAGCGGAAACACGCACGAAACGATCGTGCCGCGCGCCCCGTTACGCTTCACCTCAAGCCGTCCGCCAATCATTGATGAGCGGTAACCCATAATGTTCAGGCCCATGCCATGCGAGTTCTGGCGATCTTCCCCGATGCCCAATCCATCATCGATCACTGAGAGCATTCCGTGTCCGTCTTCAGCGGCCAGGCGAAGTGTTACATTGCGGGCTTTGCCATGCTTCATCGCATTGTTCACCGCTTCCTGCGCAATATGGTAAAGATGCGTGGCAACCGCATTGTCCTGAATCAGCACCTGACTCTGGCACTCGAACTCGCAGCAAATTCCAAAAACATCTTCCACCTCGCTCGCCCACAATTCAAGGGCCGACATTAAACCCTGAGGGTCCGGCATTACGGGATGCAATCCCCGCGCCAGCTCACGCGTCTTGTGAACGGCTTCGTTTACCAACCGCACGATCTTCGCTGCATCGGCGGCGTCGGCGACATTCGCATTCGCCAGCTTCTCTTCATGCACCTTGGCCATGAAGGCGATCCCGGTGAGGTGCTGGCCGAGCCCGTCGTGCAGATCCTGCCCGATGCGCCGCTGTTCCCGCGCGCTGATGTTCAGCAGCGCTCTTTCCAGTTGCTCGCGCTCGGTGATATCGATGCCCGTCGCAATAACGTAGTGCGGCGATCCGTCGCTGTCGGCCAACCGCGAGCTCGACCAGGCAATCAACTTGCTGGCGCCGCCGCGCGTAACCCAGTGGCTTTGATAATCGTGCGGCAACAGATCGCCGCTCAGTTGCGCAATCACCGACCGCGAACGCTCGGCCTCTTCAGGCAGCAAAAAGAAATCCCAGATGTGCTTGCCGCGAACCTCTTCGAACGAATAGCCGGTTGTCAACTCGCAAGCCCGGTTGAACCGTACGATACGGCCGTCGTGATCGAGAACCGTGACCAACGCTCCCACCGTATCCAGGATTCCCGCGACAAAGTTTCGTTCCTCCTTGAGCGCGCGTTCCGTATGCTTCAGGTCGGAGATGTCGAAGGCGACTCCATGGATGAACCACGGCTGGCCGTCCGGCCGCCGCACCATCCTTGCATCGCAATGAAACCAGACCACGCGCCCGTCCCGCGCAATCACCCGATACGACGAGCGCAACGGCTTGCCGGAAAGAAACATCTCAGCCGCTTCCAGGCTCCATCGCTGCTTGTCGTCAGGATGGATCCGGTCGTACCATCGCACCGGATCTTCCAGCCACTCCTCGCGCGAGTAGCCCAGCGCCGCTTCGATCTCCGGACTTACATACGCCTCGCTGGTGCCTCGATCCACATACGCCATGAAGACCACGGCCGGAATCTGCTCAAGCAGTGCGCGATACTTTGCTTCGATGCTGAATGCCGAAGTCTCCGGCGGCACCGCGGAGCTTTCAGGGGTGGACTGAGACGGATTGCCCACTCCGGCAAAAACACTCGCCAGTTCCGTGAGCAGCGCCTCCGCCTCTTCAGGGCCCGGCTCCGCAGCGGCAAGCTCTGCGTCGTCCGGGATGCGGGTTTCGGCTTGTGAAAATAAGGCCATGCAGCACTCACTACGTGCGATTGTCTCGACCTTCGATTCGGTTGCTTCCCGAGGCAACCCAATTCTTCAGTTGATTCCGTCGGCCTGCGATCGCGGCCGGCGCCAGCTTGGCACCTTATTCAATGAGGCTTGCGTGAACCTGCGCAGAGAATGAATGGCCCGCCCGTAAGTTTGAACCGCCGCGGAAGACAACAATGACCCTGGCGGCTGATTCATGAAGGGCATGAACTTATCCGGAAAACCAGGCATGGTGCATCCGATACAAATGCCGCCGACATTGGGGCAGCCGCCAATTCCCCCCATCCAGCCGCGCTTTCCCACATTGCATTGGACCACAGGCCCCCAGCATCCGAGCTTCACGATGCAGAGGGGGGAGCCATATTCCTCTCCGAACTGGGCCTGCTCGTAATAACCTCCGCGATCGCAGCCTTCGTGCACCGTGCTGCCGAACAACCAAGTTGGACGCAGCGCCTCATCCAAGGGGATCATTGGCGCGTGGCCCGTGGCCATATAAAGCAGATAAAGCAGCGTTTCAGTAAAGTTGTCGGGCTGCACCGGGCATCCCGGCACACAGACAATCGGGATTCCCGCCTTCGACTTCCACTGCCACCCGAGATAATCCGGCAGCCCCATGCAGCCCGTCGGATTCCCCTCCATTGCATGAATCCCGCCATAGGTCGCGCAGGTTCCGGCAGCCACTACGGCCCAGGCATGCGGCGCAAGCCGGTCGATCCACTCGCACGTGGTAATCGGCTGGCCCGTCGCGGCGCTGGTTCCAAACGATGCCCAGTAGCCTTCTGTCTTGTTCTTTTCGTTGGGGATCGAGCCTTCGATCACGAGAATGAAATTCTCGACACCGCCCGCAGCCGCCAGATGAAATCGACGCAGAAACTCGTCTCCGTTCTCAATCGAGAGAAACGGATTGTGCAGATTCACCTTGGGAATCCAGGGGATGCCGCCCCGCACGATATCTTCAATGCTCGGCTGGGCAGCCGCGGTCATGGCGATTGTGTCGCCATCGCAGCCCAGTCCCGCAGTGATCCAAAGGACATCGACCTCCGCCATGCGCGGAGAGCTTTGGCTCCACAATTCCACTTGCAGACCTCGCGTTGCGTCAAAGGGGAGCGGGGAAATGACGCATGGAATATCTTGCGGCTTGCCCCGGAAGTCATGCAAGTAAAGAATTTGCAACTCGTAGGGATAACGAGCCGCTGGCGGGTCCGGAGAAGGGCTTGCAGGAGCGGAAGATGGGGGACAAAATCAACCCGCGGCCACCTGCTTCATGGATCGTGACCGGGGAATCCACCCATCCGCAAAAGACAGGTGAATTCCGGATTGAACACTTCCTTAGTATTGCTAGTATGGCCGCGCGTTTTGCGTCTCAAGCGGCCAGTTGTCTGTCCGGAAGGGATCCGCCGGCAATCCCGCTCCGTTGAACAACGTGGCGTCAGGATTGGACTGCCACGCGTAGCGAACCTCTTTCGGGTGAGGCACCTGCGGAGACGACACGATCACTGTGTTGCCCTTGATGCGCGCGTTCGCCCAATACCACTTCTGGTCGTCGCCGGCGATGGAAAACTCTCCCAGCTTGTCCCCTTTCACCACCAGGCCGCCGTCTGTATGCGCAAAGTGCAGGCGGATCTCACCCGGCAGCCGGTCGACAGACTTGAGCGTCGGACCCTCGTACACAATGTGCTTGTGGTAGTACTTTGCCAGCGCGCAGAAAGCCAGCCGATTCCCTACCGGCTCCTTGGTTTTGGGGTGGATCGTGTTGGGATCGCCGGTATCGATGGTCACCGCAAGGCACGAATTGGGGACGGTCGCGGCCACGATCGCCTGTGACTCGCGCGTATCGGCCCAGTCGTCGTCGGTCGGAGTGGCGCTGCGCGGCATAAAGGCCGGCAAGCTCACAATATAAAAAGGAAAATTGCCCTGGTCGAAGAGTTTGCGCCAGTCGGCAATCATGACGGGAAGAACCTTGCGGTACTCGTAGCCCCTCGTGGAGTTCTCTTCGCCCTGGTACCAGATGGCGCCGCTGATTGAAAGGTGCCCGATCGGCGCCAGCATGCCTTCATATAGAACAGAGGGAATGACCGGCCAGTTCTGAAAACCGAGCGGCATTGGAATCGGAGGCTGAACATCGACACTGAGCTTGCCCTTCCAGTCGCCGGCGAGCGAGATTTTGCTGAGATCGCCGAGCGCGAGATAGAGTTCATCGGGCTTGCCCAGGAATCCGCCGTCGGGCTTGCTCTTGAACACGCGGATTGTCACGTTATTCTTGCCCGGCTTGAGCACGCCAGGGCGCATGAAGTAGACGCGTGGATTTTCAACCCATCCGCTGCCGCCCACCTCGACCCCATTTACCCAAACCGTATCGATGTGCTCGATCTCCCCCAGGTACATCCTTGACATGCCCTGCGGCAGAGGGTCGGGCAGATCGATCTCTTTGCGGAAATAAGCGACGGCGGGATTGGTAGGCACCCCAAGGCCGGCAAAGCCTCCCGGAATCTGGACCGTCTTCCAACTCGAGTCATCAAGATCGGGTGCGAACCATTTTTCCTTCAAGCCGGTGTCGTACTGATCGAACCAGTGCATGATGTAGTTGCCGTATTCCGGTCCTCCCGCAGCTTTGTATTGATCGAGCAACTCAAGAGGAGGATTCAGCTCAGGCAAGGTCTTGAGCGCGGCCTCGCTGGCCCATGCCTCGGCGGGTGTTCCACCCACCGCGTCCACAACCAGGCCGATGGGAACATGAATATCCTGCTGGATTCTGCGCGCAAAGAAATAGGCGACGGCTGAAAGCCGGGCCGCTGTTTCCGGCGAAACTACGTTCCAGGCGCCGCCGACGGCGGTGTAGGGTTGGTAGCTCGAGTGCTCGCGTACGGTGAAGAAGCGAATCTCGGGGTAGTTGGCCGCCTTGATCACGTTCCCGGCATCGGTCACTCCGCGAAGAGAAAGCTCCATATTCGACTGGCCACCGCAGAGCCAGACGTCACCGACGAGAACATTGTGGAGTTCGACGCTTTCATTAGCTCCGCTGCCGGTAATCTTTACGGTGTAGGGGCCGCCGGGGGCGGGCGGCTGAATCTTCGCCTCCCAAAGGCGGTCAGCGCCGGCGACGCCCGTGGCAGTCCGGTCGCCGATCTCGACGGTGATCTTGTCGCCCGCGTCGGCCCAGCCCCAGAAAGTGCTCGTCTTGCCGCGTTGCAGCACCATGTTGTCGCCGAAGATCTGGCTCACAAGCGGGAAAGGCTTGGGCGGCGGGGGCGGGGTAAACGGGAATGGAGGCTGCGCGTTGCCGCTCTGCCCGGCCAGCAACCCCAACGCAACAATCACAAGAAGCAGGTGCCGGAAACTCGCGAGCCAGAGTCTTCCGCTACGGTGGATGAGGAAAGATGAATGGCGCGCGCGCTGCGTTGCGTGCGGAAGGTCGTGACATAAATGCGAAACAAATGCTAATTTCATCGAAGATTGCGCAGACGGTCGTGATTTCAAAACATTACTCCCCTTGAAAGTCCAGCAAGCGGACCTCATGATTGGCAGCTCAAGTTGGCGCGAAACTGATTGCATTCCCTTCTAACACATCCCCGTTCCAGTCGACGAATGAGCCGGCAACGTGTCCCAAGGCCGAAGCCTCATGCCGCTCAAAGCGAACAACGCGGACCGCTCTTCGAACCTCCCGACGTGCTTCCGATTGCCGCAATTGGCACGAGTGCCTAACGCGGAACCTCGATGCGGATTCTTTGAGTGATGGAGATGGAACGATTCAGATCGGGTACCCAACGACGCACCAGCTGCCTGACGCGGCCATCTCGCACGCATCGCGGGGGCACCGACTCAGAAGCTACCACTTCAAGTGCAAGAGTGAAACAGACTGCCTGGGCAGACTGGTTGGAATCGTCACTTTGCCGTCGCTTACGTCGAGCCAGTCAGGAGAAGTGAGCAAATGCAGTTGGCCGGCAGCCTTCAGCTGAGCGTACTGTTCCGGCGTGGGCGATTGCGGAGAGCCGATCGCCTGCCACTCTGTGTATGCATCGCTGTGCGTGTCATCGATCCGGTAGTACTCAAGCAAGACCCGCTTCACGCCCGCCGGGATTCCGTTGACCGTGACCTGAACGCCGGCATCGGGAGCCGGTACATCTTCGTCGTCGTAATTCCACAGCATCACGGCAGCTTGGTGATCGGCTTTCGTTGCAAAAGCATCGATATCCGGCGACTGGCGCACGCCTTCGGTGACGATCTCGTTGAGAGGAACTTCTCCGGTACTGCTCGTCGCCACGCGCTCGCCTGACATGAGGCCGGCCATGCGAAACAGGTTCAGGATCGGCTTATCAATCCCATTCGTCGCCAGAGTGCGAAATCCCTCAAAATAGTTCTTGTTCTCAAATTCAAACGACCACGAGATCATCGCGATCAGATTTACTCCGGCCTTGTCCTGCAGATCGAACATCGCCTTCATCGCCGTTGCTGTGTAGGCGGGATAGAGCGGACCATTCCTATAAGCATTCGCCGGATTCACCTTCATCGAACAGCCGGCGCAGCCTTCGGGATCGGCTTCGCTCAATACGATGGGCAGGTGCTTGAACCGCGGGTACTTCGCGACGACCGCGAACCCGCGTTGAACCGACTCGAGTTCCGCGGAGATGCCCATCTGAACATGCCCGTCCACCAGGCTGGGCCGGCCCTTGGGATGAAACGAAATGAAATCGAGCGGCACCGGTTTGCCATCCGCCGCGCTCTTGTCGTTCAAGCAATGCTTGAGGAAGCTGTCGAGAAATGCCGTGGCTTTTGGGTTGGCAGGCCCGGTGCTTGCGGGTCCGCCCACCATCGCATTCGGCAACGCGGCGCGGACGCCCGCCACGGCGTAGTCGTAGAGCTTGAAGTATTCAGCCGGAGTACCGTGCCAGTAGAGAATGTCGGGCTCGTTCCACACTTCGAAGTACCAGGTGCTCACCTCTTGCCTACCATACCTTTCGACAAGGTGTTGGACGTAGTGCCGCACCAGGTCGCCCCACATCTTGTAATCTTTCGGCGGATTATTGACGGATCCGCCCATCGTGGGCTTGGGATAGTGAAGCTGGTACTCCGTAATTCCCGGGACTGTGGAGGCAAGATCCTTCGGCATGAACCCGAGTTCAACGTACGGGCGCACGCCGGCTTGTTTATATGCGTCGAAGGTTTGGTCCGTGATCGTGAAGTCATAGACGGGTTTGCCGTCGGGACCGATGCTGAAGACATTCGACGAACTCCATTTCAGCTCCGGGACTCCATTGCCGGACGTGAGGAGATGATGCGCGCGAATGTACACGGGGACGGGGCTCAAGTCGTGCAGCTCTCGCAGGAGTTGCCGGCCGTACTTCATCGTTGTGTAGTTCGATTCGTCGTAGCCAAACCATCTGTAGATGGGTTTGTACGGCCCTTGCGGTTTGGCCAGGTCCACATTCACATTCACCGGCGTCTGCGCCTGGCATGCGGCGGCCAAAATCACAGCGGCAACCAACCATCCGAACTTAGGCATCTTCATTTCGCGCTTTCTCCCCCTTTGCCACGATAAAGTGCGCGCAGCGTAGAAGCAACATTGGGCTTCAGCGTATCCCGCGACGCCGTCATGCGAGTCCCTCCGCGCCGATGGCGGCTAAATAAGTGCTCGTCGAATGAAATCGAAGCCCGCGCTTCTTCTGTCATCCGATTGCTATTCCATTATCGATGGCATTTCGAACACGCGCCGTGAATATCACCCATTTCTGCTAGCGCCGGGCATACAGTGGCGCCACCGAGACGACAGTCAGGCCACCTAGAAAGAGAATAAACATCAGGACCAGGCAGCCTTTTACGAGAGTTCCACCGCCCTTGAATTCCCGCCACACAAGCACTCCCCACAATGCTCCAATCATCGTCGAGCCCTGGCCGAGCGCGTAGCTGATCGCCGGCCCAACTTGCAGATCCCGCGGAGCGCTTGCTGCAACGAAGCTGGAGAGCGTTCCCACGGCCCAGACGATGCCGCCGAAGACGCCCCAGAAGTGCTCCATACCTGTCCCGTGAAAATATTCGATGAAATGAAGACGCCTCCCTTGGATCGGCCACCTCAGGAAAAACGCATTGAACACAAAGGCGGAAAGAAAAATTCCAAGAGAAAAGACAAACCCTATCGCGTACGGCCCCAGACCGCCTGGGCCCGACTTGCCGATTTCGACGAGAGGGAAGAACATCCCCATCAAGATCCCTCCGACCACGCTGAGGATGATCCCTTTTCGAATCTTGCTTTCCTTTGCCGCTCCCGATGCATCTGAGCCGTGGTCCTGATTCTGCTTGCTCAAGGAATGAAATCGGTACGCAACACCATCCAGCACAATGGCCGCGACGATCATCGCAACACCGCCAAACAGCAGCAACGGATTCCCTTGCGGATTGACTAAATAATTCCAGATGACGCCGACGACCAAGGCCAGTCCGACGCCGATGGGGAAAGCCACACCCAGACCCGCTACCGCCATCGCGCCCACGACCAGGATGTTCGATACGCAGTAAACAACTCCTCCCAGGAAACCGAATGCAATATTGGAGCCCCCGCTCGCCGCCAAGTCTGCCCAGAAGGGCCGTCCGTAACTTCCCATCGAACCTAGAGTGAGTCCCGCGACGATCGAGGTCAGCAAGATTCCCAGAGCGTAGTCATAATAGAGAAGCTCGAAACGCCATTCTCCAACGAGCTTCACCACATTGGCCCACGAGCCCCAGCAAATCATCGTCAAGAAGGTCATCGAGAGAGCAATTAAGTAGCTGTGAGGGATTACCATGGTTCCTCCATTGGGTTCGTGACCCGTCCTGAACAGCGGACCACTCCGCGACTGGCCGACGAATACCGAGCATGCCCACTCCAAAGGCGCGACCGAACCATAGCCGCCATTTCGCGGCAGGTTGGGATCCACTCGATGCTCGTTGGCGATGTGGAAGCCAGTGTAGCTCAACAGCGGAGATCCGGCAGCCCAAATGATATTTCGCGCATCGGCTTTTGGATCAGATATGGTCAAGTCTTTGTGGAGGCGGTGATTTGCGGTTCAGCTGTCAGGGATGCCGGCAAGCGGCTGAAAAGCACCTTATGGGGCGTGAGCGATTTGAGGCTGAACTGTGGCCCATCGAGTCATCAAGCTCGAAGTTTCTTTCGATTCGAGCGCGCGCCTCGAAGCATCAACAGCCGGACCTCAGCATCGCTTCATATAACAGCGGCTGACCGGAATTCCAAGACAGCCCGGGAAACTCCGGAATTTGCAAATACCCCTCGGATTCATACAGGGCGATCGCACCGGCGTTGTCACATCCTGTTTCCAGCACAGCGGAGCGAAATCCGCGGCGATGTACTTCTTCTTCCAGGTGCCGCAGGATCTGTCGCGCCCCGCCACGGCGCCTGACGTCTGGCCGCACAAACATGCGCTTAATTTCCACGCACTCCTTATCAACTGGCCTGAACCCGCCGCACCCGATTGTCCGGTTCCCCTGCCGCGCGATGACGAAGTAGCCGCCGGACCTTTCAAATTCGGTTTCGTCGATCCCACTAATCACGGAATCCGGATACAGTGCGGCGATCTCCGCATCCAATTCGTGCATCAATGCGCGAGCTTCGTCATCCGATGGGCTGATCGCAGTAATGACGCAGGTTGAAGCCTGATGGTCTCCAGCGAGAGCCAAGGGTGGCCCAACTGGTGAGCAGTTTCGGGGAAGAGGGGGCATCGACGTAGAGTCTATTACGCTTCCGACTAGATCAGCAATCCCGCTTTCTGAAAGCTTGTGGCAGCCGCGAATCGCAGTCGGAACCCGAGAACGCATTTCTAAGACAGCTTCATTCCTGGGCCGCTCGCTTCCTGCATGGTTCTGTGTAAAGATTGGGCCACGCCCGCAGGCTTGCGAGACCAATTGGCCGGAGGCAGCCGGCCAGCCGGGGCGGCCAAGACAACTTCAAGTGTTTTCCATCATGCCTCTGGCGGAGGCAGCCGTGACCATAAGCCGAAAGGAGTAGCGATGGCCGAGTCCCTCGGCGAGTGGCTGTCCGCGAATGGCCTCTCGGATTTTGAGGAAGTCTTTGCCCAAAATCAGGTTGACCTGAAGACTCTTTTCGTACTGACGGACCTGGACCTGAAGGAACTTGGCCTGCCGTTTGGCCCACGAAAGCGGATCCTCAATACGATCGCGGAATTGAAGAACCAAAGTGCGGCGCGGCCTGGTGTTGAGACAGCGAAGGCTTCCTCCACAGGCGAGCGGAGACAACTGACCGTAATGTTCTGCGATCTGGTGGGGTCGACGGCGCTTTCCACCATCCTGGACCCCGAAGAACTGAACGCGTTGATCAAGAGCTACCGCGCTGCCTGCGGTGCGGTTGTTTCACGCTATGCGGGGCATGTGGCCCAGTACCTGGGCGACGGGATTCTGGTCTATTTTGGCTGGCCGGTTGCTTATGAGGATTCCGCGGAACGCGCTGTCCGCTCTGCGCTCGACATCATAGATGCGGTCAAGGCCGTGCCGTCGGGCAGGCCACTTGCGGTTCGCATCGGCCTCGCGACGGGTCCAGTGGTTGTAGGAGGAGATTCTCCCGACGGCGGCGCTGAAGCCGGTCTCGCGGTGGGAGAAACGCCGAACCTGGCGGCTCGTCTGCAAGCGCTGGCCAACCCCGGTGAGATCGTGATTGCGTCTGCCACCCGGCGCCTGCTGGGCAACGCATTCTCTCTCACCGATCTGGGAAGGCACTCGCTGAAGGGAATTGAACACCCGGTGCAGGCGTGGCGCCTGGACGAAGCGAGACGGGTGGAAGGCCGCTTCAAGGCCGCGCATGGCGGAATCGAAGTTGCGCCTTTGGTAGGACGCGAAGATGAGGCGACGCTGCTCGAACAGTGTTGGCAGCAGACCCGCTGCGGCTCGGGCCAGGTGGTGCTGATTGCAGGACAAGCGGGCATCGGCAAATCGCGCCTGACGCAAGGGATGCGGGAACGAATCCGAGAACGAATCCAGGAACCGCACACTTCTTTGCACTACCAGTGCTCACCTTTTCATCTCAATTCGCCGCTGCACCCGTTCATTGAGGAACTTGAGTCGTCCGCGGGCTTTGCTCGCGAAGACACGCCGGCGCAGCGTTTCGAAAAGCTGAAGGCGGCGCTCGCCGATCTGGGGCCGCACATAGAGGAAGCACTTCCATTGTTCGCAGCATTGCTCTCGCTGCCTGCCGGGCTGTATCCCCCGCTGCAACTCTCTCCTCAGAAACAAAAAGAAAAGACGCTGGAAGCTCTCATCGACCGAGTGCGGGCGCTCACCCGCCGCGGCCCGGTGATGATCGCCATCGAAGACATTCACTGGATCGATCCCACCAGCCACGATCTGCTCGAACTCCTTGTCCCGATCGTGGGCAGCCTTCCCGTCATGCTGGTAATGACCTACCGGCCGGAGTATCGGCCGCCGTGGACTGGTCCTCATGTGAACTTAGTCGCGCTGAATCGCCTCGGCCGCGAGCAAGCTGCGGTGTTGGTGGGGAGCGTAACCCGGGGCAAGGCGTTGCCGCCTGAAGTGCTGGATGAAGTGCTTGCCCGTACCGATGGCGTCCCGCTGTTTGTAGAGGAATTGACGCGTTCAGTGCTGGAATCGGGGCTGTTGCGGGAGGATGGCGATCATTATGCGCTTCAGGGACCGCTGTCTGCTCTCGCGATTCCGGTAACCTTGCGCGATTCTCTGATGGCGCGCCTCGATCGCCTGGGCAAAGTAAAAGAATTGGCACAGATTGGCGCATGCATTGGGCGGGAGTTTTCATTTGAATTGCTGCATCCCATCGCGGCGCTGCAAGCGGATGCCCTTGCAAGGGAACTGGAGAAACTCGTTGACGCTGCACTCGTCTCTCGCAATGGCGCACCACCTTCCGCTGTCTACATTTTCAAACATGCCCTAGTTCAGGATGCGGCCTACGAATCGTTGCTGAAGAGCCGGCGCTGTGAGCTTCACTCCAGAATCGCCGAAGTGCTGGAGAATGAATTCGCCGACCGGGTAGCCAAAGCCCCGGAATGGCTAGCCCATCATCAGACGCAGGCAGGACATCTTAAGCAGGCGATTCCACTATGGCGCAGGGCGGGAACGCTGGCAGTGGCACGAGTCGCACTGAAAGAAGCTGTTGCTCACTTCACCAGGGGACTGGGCTTAATTGATCAGCTTCCGCCTTCTGTTGAGCGAGACGCCATGGAACTGACGATCCGGGAACCCCTCAACGCAGCGTGGACAGGATTGCGGGGATGGGCCGCTCCCGAGGTTGGCGTGAACGCGATGGCCATTCTACGCCTGGCGGAGAGTCGTGGAAATCAGAGGAATCTATTTCTGGCGCTGTGGTGGGTGTGGACCAGCACCATCACACAAGGCCGCATCGCCGATTCGCAGGTGTGGGCGGACCGCCTTCTCGCCGAGGGTTTGACAGCAAGCGAAATCGACCTGAGGTGCTTCGGCCATCTCACGGCGATGGTCCAGTTTATGTTGAATGGCCGGCTCGCCGAGTCCCGGGAGCAGGCCGACCTCGCACTCGCCCTGTACGATCCGGCAAGCGCGGAGCAGTGGATCCAGATGACGGGCCATGATTTGCGCACTTTCGTCGAGGTGTACGCCTGCCAGCTTATTTGGATCATGGGCTACCCGGATCAGGCCCAAAAACTAAGTGACGAATGTGTCGTGCGTGCTCGCGGCGATGGCCATGCTTTCAATCTGGTGTGGGCGTTGACCTTCAGCGCATATGTCTTTGCATACCGGCGCGAGCCCGACCGCTTTATGGAACGGGTGGGCGAAGCCGACCACCTGGCGAGCGAGCAGGGTTTGGCCTTTATCCATGAGGTCTCTGTTCCGCAAGCCAGCGGGATTGCCGCGTTGTTGAACCATCGTCCTGCCGAAGCAATTGGCCTTCTCCGGCGAGGAATTGAAAGTTGGACGAAGAACGGGGGCAACGTGCGCATTCCTCTGGTCAAATCGGCATTGGCAGTGGCAACTGAGTTGGAGGGCGATACAAGCGCAGCATTGGATCTGATTGACGAGTGCATCGGGCAGATTGAGCGTCCCTCTGGACAGGAACGTATCTGGTTGCCCGAAGTGCTGCGCTGCAAAGGATGGATTTTGATGCGCGCCGGCCGCGACCATGAGGCGGAAGCCGCTCTGCGCGCATCGATTGACTGCGCGCGTCAGCAGCAGGCCCGGTCGTGGGAACTGCGTAGTTCCACCACGCTGGCCACGCTTCTCGTGAGGCGCGGCCAGTCCGATGCTGCACGCAATCTGCTCTCACCCATCTATGAGTGGTTTACCGAAGGCGCAGAAACGCCGGATCTGGTCGAGGCTGGAGAGTTACTCGAAAGCCTGGCGGCGCGTAACTTCCTCGGTCAGGAAAGCAATTGACTGCGGGGAACAATACTGTGTTACCTTCATTTCCAAACCCCATGGAGGAAGAAATGGCCACAAAGAAAGCGTCACCGGCGAAAGCGAAGACTAAGCTTGATCCGGGCCTGTTGCGAGCCCATAAGGCGTACGAAGCCGCGATCAATTCAAATAGCACAGACCGCGTGATGGCGATGTACGACAAGGATGCGGAGATACTTCAGCCGGACGGGCCGCTCGTAACCGGACGCCGCAACATTCGGAAGTGGGTGAACGACTATTTCACCGCCTGCAAGACTCACTGGAAGAAGGTGCCGCTGAAAAATTTTGTCATGGGCGAGTATGGGTTCGACGAGGGGATCGATACCGCCGTCGATATTTCCAGAAAGGACGGGACCGTCACACGCTGGGATTGCAAAGGAATCCTGGTTTACAAGCGGCAGAAAAATGGCGAGTGGCTGATCTTCCGCGACATCTGGAACAGCAACAAGTAACCAAACGGTTCCGGCAGCGTGGGCGTCGCCATCGGGATCACCGAAATCCGCGGTGGCGCACCAACTGCCATCATACAGGCATCGAGCTGCGCGCATTGGCACCACTGGGCGTGCCGTTCACCGCAGTTCGAGGCAACCTCAGCCACGCTTCGAGACAGTAGTGCAACCAGCCGCGTATATAGTCGCAGGCAGGCCGGCCGCGGTGAATCACTTCGTGATGGCAGCCCCCGCCGCACAAATAACGCGCCCAGCAATTCCGGCATGGTTCCTGACGATGTACATGACGCTCCGTGAGCCACTCCGCTTGCCGCTTTCGATCGATGCCATCGTTCAAAGAGCCCATGGCGCCGGCTTCGTCGCCAACAAAGCGATGGCACGCAGACAACTCGCCGTCGGCTGAGACGCCCAGGTAACCAGCGCCTGCGCCGCACGGGTACGGCCGATGCGTCCCGCGCTCTATCTCGCGCATGGCGTTCACCATGTTAGCGAATGGATAGCGTTGCCCTTTGAGGGTGCACCGCTCGAACGCCCTGCCGCAGTCAATCATCTCGCCGAGCATGGTTTCGAGATCCTTGCCCTGCATCTCGCCATTGCCGCTGGGAGAGCTCAACATGGGTGAAAATCCAACGCTGTGGAAACCAAGTTCGATGAACTCGTCGAGTGCGCGGCGCAGCTCGAGGTTGGCGGGCGTCACCGTCACCCGAGCCGATACCTGCATGCGACGCTGCAGCGCAAGCAAGGGCCGGATGCGCTGAAGAATTGCGTCGAAGCTTCCACTCCCACTCTTGAAAGGCCGCAGCAGGTTGTGTGTTTCTCGCGGTCCATCCAGGCTGATGGTCACCGCGAAGCCGTGGGCCTCAAAGAATTCCGCATCCGCCGGAGTGAGCAACGTACCGTTTGTCGTGATTGAGAATGTGATCGGATTGCCGCGACGTTCAGCCAACTGCGCTGCGTGCCGGGTGGCCGCCTGAAGAACAGACCGGTTGACCAGCGGTTCGCCGCCGAGGAAAGCGAGGTTCAGCCGCGCACCGTGCTCTGCACCATTCACCAGGAGTTCCACGGCTCGCGTCGCTTCTTCAAGGGCCATGTTTTTCGCAGCGCCGCCGAATTCGCCCTGTTGCGCATAGCAATAGGTGCAACCCAAATTGCACTTCTGCGCAATGGCAAGCGAGAGAGCGTGAATTGCGGGCTGCGCCAGCGGCGCATCGTCGATCAGCGGACTTCCTCCAAGTCCGGCCTTTTCCAGCAGCGTCGCGATCTCCTGCTCGCCGCCGGCCATCACTGCCGCTTCAAAACGTCCGTATAAGTCCTCGCCCGCGGCGAACAGGCGGCTGCCGTCGGCAACGAACAGGTTCCCGCCTTGAATTGTCTTGATCAGATGGAGCTGCGGTACACGCGGCGCGGAGGCCTGCATGTAATTTCTGGCCTCGGCGTTACTCACCGGTCACCTTTTGGATTGACGGATCTGTCAGCTTTCGCCCCGGCCCTTCCTCAAAGTCTTTGCCCCCCACCTGGAACCTGAGCCAGCGCTCCCAGTCGAGAAACAGTTCGTCGTAAAGCACCAGCCGCGAATCAACGTAGTCGTCCGGCACATAGTCCCCGGTGCGTTTCATCTGGAACCAGTTATCGCCTTTGCTCAGGCCATTGCCGGCCGGTCACTTGATTAATCCGGCGGGAGAGGCCCAGTAGTAGCACGAACATTCGCGATAATCGTTCTGCCATGGGGAACAAAGCCCCTGCGTAAGCTCGCCGGGGCCGGCCAGGGCTTCTGAGATAACGGCTGTGTCGCCGTCGAAAAACTTTCGGACCTCCAACTCGATTGTGACGAAGTTGCGAGTGCGATGGTCGATGATGGGCTGCGGCATGTCTTTGTGGTCGTCGCGCAAGCGTTTGGTAAAGTCGCACAGAACTTTCTTTCCCTGATGGGTACTCAAGATGTGTGTCAGTGCGTTCGACCACTCCTTCGATGCGAGACCGAAGGGATTGAATTGCGTCGTCAAACTAATTTCTCCATCCATATCCGACGACGCCGGTCCTTTGATGGGTGTGGTCATCACAAACTGCCTCTGCTTTGTGATGGGTAAGTGCTTGTCCTCCGGGAGCCGGACGCGCAACAATTGTTGACCCACCAGGGCCTTGATCTTCCGGCTTTTCACATCCGGATCGACATCCATCACCAGGTTGTCATACTCCCGCAGCACGATCCCTTTGAACATTCGCCGCCAAACGGCGCGAAAATCCACTTCCAGGCCGGGGCAGCAGTTCGCCACAGACGTTACCGGGCGCGAACTAACCGGATTGCCAAGGGCTTCATAGTGAAGCTGCGCAGTCAGATTCAGCGCGGTGAGCGACTCCGGGCCGGGCACGGGAATCACCAAAGTTCTGCCCTGAAATGGCGCCTCTTGGGCCACCTTGCGGATGGAGTCGATTTGCCGGTAGGTCAGCGCGAGATAGCTGTTATCGGCCCCACACATCAGCGCAGGCATCTTTCTGCGTCCCCTGTCGGTGAAGTCGGCAACTTCATCCGGACGCCGTAACAATTTCACGAACCAGGGCGCAGCGCCGCCGCGTAACGCGGCAAACACCTGCTCATGGAGCGTCATGATTCCGAATGTATCCACAGACCCGGGAGCCATGACCGGGCGGATGGCGCGCTCCGTATCGGCGGCTTCTTCTTCCGGCATGGAATCGAGCAAAAGGGCGGGGCGGCCCTTGAAATTGTTGCCGTTCATGACTGCCACGTTCATGAAGCGTACGGTTTCGTACGCTCTGCGGACGATGTCGAGAGCGCGATCGCGAGTTACCTCGTAAGGCTCGTCCTTCGCCACCTCCGGTCCGTAAATCACCTGCTCAAGATCGTCAGCCAGGCTGCGAATGAACAGCGAATCGGGAACGACCGCGGGCGGAGCCGCGCAGATTCGCGCGGTCGCAGTCAAGGGCTTTCCGGTGGGCAGGGTTAATCGGACTTCGACGAAGCCGTCGCACGCATCGTCCAGATATCCGCGGCTGACCGCGATGTTGTGATTCAGCCACGATGGAGCCGGAGGCTCAATTGCATACAGCGAGGGCGGCATGGTTTGGTTCGCGACCTTGTCTGGATCCTTGCCGAAGCCAACCCAGTCTTTGGATGCATCGTAGATGGCGCGCTCCGGAGGGATGACCGGATCGGGCTCGTGGGTCGTCGGGTCTATTTTGCGGTGAGGTCCGTAGATCAACCCATTTGCCGGCGTAAAGCGAAGCCGAATCTCCCCGAACTTCTTGTTTGGCCGGATGAAGCGCACATGTCCAAAATTGATGCGGCCGCCACGAATGAAGTTCTTGCAAGAGCCCAGGAGGATATGGCTATCGTGATCGGAAAACCAACCGGTTTTTGCAGCCACCATGTCGTCAGGGTTGCCCGTTCGCCGCATCACCTTGCGGTTGGCTACAGAGACTCTCCATTCGACCTTGGCCGGGCTTGACCCCAATTTCCTCAGAAGCGCGCTATCGAGCGGCACCAGCTCTTCGGAGCCGCTCTTGTCCTTCCGCGGTTTCTCCAGCAGTGCGAAGACTTCAAGGAATGGCGCGACCGGGCGAATTTTCCCGTCGATCTTGAACGAGATCGTCTTCGGAATCGTCGCGCTGGCTATCTCTCCGGTTGACTCGCGTACTTTCAGCGTTTTCGCCGGAACGATCTTCCGGTATCCAAACGGTTGGTCGGGGTCGTCTGCGATCGTGTAGTTCTCCTGAGGCTCTTTTGCCGAGCCCAGCCGCCCAATCGCAAATGGCGGCAGAATACGCAACTCGCGGATCTTCATGCCTCGTACCTCATCGTGGAGTTCATTCCGGCAAGAATCTGGACGATCCAAGCCTCCGTTTGCTCATCGAGTGCGAGCAACGCCTTGATGTACTCTTTCTCGTCTGGAGTGGGGTTGGTGCCGAGAATTGAGTTGCACGCATCGCGTGAGGCGACGAGCGAATCGCGATGCAGACACCAACAATCGACATCGCTCACAGGAATTCGCGTATTCGCCGGCAACTCAAACGGCGGACCCGCATTCATTCTCATCGACTCCGGCGTCTTAGGATCAGCATCGACATCGCGCAGCGGCATCTGAAACAACCTGCGCGACAACGTCTTCAGTTGGTACATCTCTCCGAAAACCCGGTGCATGAGCATGGCACGTACATTTGGTTCGCTCAGTGTGCCGGCGGGCTCAATCTGGAAAGTATGAGCCAGATACCGGAAGAGCATCCAGTAGCGCACATTCAGTAACACTGCCCAATTGCGCGTGCGCGCGCAGGAGATGTAGCCGGCAGGATAAGGCGCATTTGGATCCGGGTTCGTGCTCGGATTGATCGCCGCTCGCGCCGCAGGGCTCCAGTCGCTGCTCTCGATCTCCTGGAACTCCCGAAAGATTGTGATAAAGCGGCGGAAGTGCGTCCATTCCCCCTCTTTTTTTGAGTCCTCGATTCCTTCGCCCTGCAGGCTGATTGCCTCTAATGCCTCGATCGCCTCAGTGCGTGTGGCAACCTGATAAATCAAAATGTTTGAATCGAACCGCGCCTGCCGCTTCACGTCATCCGTGGCGTTTACGAGATTCCCTGCAGCATCGAGTGCCCGCGGAGCCGGCTTGTAGCCGCGGCCCCACTCATTCCAGGAGGCCTGCTGCGAATAAGTATCAGGCTGGAGCGCACTCTCTGGAATCCGTTCCGTGTCTGCCAGCAAGGTCATGATTTCGCGATAGATCGCAGCCACCGGATGTACCGGCAAGGCATCCTTCCCGAGGTGCTTTTTTACCAACTCCTGTATCTGATCCTGCTCGGGGAAATCCTCAGATTCCGGCATCTCCGCACTGACGTAGCAGGCGAGCGAACCCATGCAGAAGGGTTCAATATTGAACCATTCGATGGCCCAAGGAAACTGATCGCGGGACAGGTTGAAGCCGGCTCCCAGGAACTTGAGGACATTCTGCACAGTGAGGAGGTGGCCCATTTCCTCGCGGGCCACGGCCAGGATCGATTCCTGCCATTCCTTCACCTTGGGACGATATTCCGGCGGCACCTGCTTGCCGCCAAGGGAATAGGCTGCGTAAAGATACTGCACCATGAGCGCGTGTTCGAAGTCGGCCCCAAGGTGCAGGAGCCATACCAGCCGGTCGTGCCAGGTCATTTCGCGCCGCTTGGGAAAATTTTCAGCCGACAAAGAGGAGGGGGGATGCAAGCCCCGCTTGTCTTGAGGTGTCATTCGATTCCTTCCCAATTTTTCAGCTTGGTTTGATGCGGGCCTGTTGCGCCCTTCGATCGCACTTCACCCATGTGTGGAAGGGGAACTAAACGCAAACTATACACGAATTGCTGTGGTTTGGCGTACAGGCTGCTGTGCCTTTTCTTCGTGCGCCCGAATCAAAAGACCTTTACTGATGAGCCAACCCGTCAAGGCAAGTCCTGCTTTTATCGATACGCGGTCGGACCATAGCAGCGCAATCTCCATGGGCCTCATGCCCGTGCGCACCCTCTGAACCAGCGGCGGCATCTCGCAGCCGCCAACAAAGGTCACGGGGCGGTCAAGGGAAGGATGATGCAACGCGGGTTTCAAGGTCACAAACGCGCCTTCTATACAGGGCAGTTCCACGAACGTGAGGTCCGGTGACAAAGCCAGCGGCTCGTCCGCGAAGTCACCGGCAGAGAAAGATGGCGCTGCTTCGGCGGGGAAACTCCCTGAAGCGCGCTGCCGCCAGAACTCTGCACTGCGAGTTGCGGCCGCTGTACTGTAGTATTCGGCCGCCCAGTTCGAATGACGCTCGGACGCATCCGCGAGACTGGACCGGTAGAACTGCATGGCAGCTTCGCTGGATTCCGGCTTTCGCAAAAGTGTGTTCACCACCACCGCGCCGGAGAGTGCCGTCTGGATCGCCTTCTGCACTCCGCTCGACGACAGCGGATCGATCGAAAGCGCCGCATCGCCAACCTTGATGCTGCGATGAGTAACGCTTTCTTCATCTATATAAGGTGTTGCATCGGCCGCCTGAACCGGCGAGACCAAGCAGATGTCACGGCAACCCTCCAGCAGACCGGACTGCGCCACCAATTCTTGAAATCGTTCCGGTGCATAGGTTCGAGGGTCAACGAAGATCAACGTGTTGTAAGTACCGCCGGGTATTGGAACACCCCAGTACCAGGCATCCGCAACCGCTTCGATGCGGGGGCGCTTGGGGAGACCAGAACCTTGCCAGTAAGCGTAAAGCGCAATAGTTCGCGCTCCGGTCCGGCGCTTCCGGCCGCGTGTGGCATACGCCCGGCCGCTGGCATCCGCCAGAAATCGAGCGCGGATGAGGATTGTTTCTCCGCCCCGCTTCACAGTAATCCGCCACCCTTCTGCAGATGAAACGCAATCCCGGAAAGTTGCCGGCTGGAGCACCTGGACGCCAGCCGCTCTTACGTGTTTGACCAGCAGGGCGTCGAATCTCCCCCTGTCCACGAGCATGCCGTTCGCGTCCGGATCGGCCCGTTCACGAAGTTCCCCATCCCAATTCACCAGGACCGACTCTACCGCCAACGCGCCGGTCTTCTCAAAGACGTCGCCAACGCCGATTGACTCAAGAAGCGGCCGCACACCGGGCGTCAAGGATTCACCGAGGTGTCTTCTGGGAAACTCCGCTCGCTCGACGAGGACGACGCGATGGTCCAGGGCGGCAAGTTGCGCGGCAAGCGTACTGCCCGCGGGGCCACCCCCGACGACGCACACGTCAGTTTCGATCGCCTTCACGATGGCCTCGAACGCGAAAGTCTGACGCGGCGCTTCAAGATCATATCGAGCTTCAGCGTAGGGTAACAGAGTTCCAAAATCTGTCATAACTCCCGCTTTTGGCCTTCCCATCACCGTGAAAGCAGGAGCAGTATGCGGCTCGATTCTTGATCGCTACAGGAGCAGAGTTTTGCGGTTGTATGCTTTAGGTATGCCGCCGGAGCGCCCGATCAGGAATGCGGATGAGCCTGCCGCTGCCCGTGCGCGGCTGGAAGCGACGCCTGGCTCGCTTCTGGATGCCGCACTGGAAGCAAATCTCGATGCGCGCGCAAAACGGGACGATCCATCGTCCGACGGCGATGAAGGAAGAATCCCGGCTGGAATGACAGCCCCGCCACGGCCTCTTCAATCGGCTCCAGGTACCAGCGCTGGAAATGCTGGAGGCGGGAAGATCGTTGCAGAGAGCGGCATGAGTGGAGCGCTGCTGCCTATCGGGGAGTTGCTTGGGCCATACCGGATTGACGAGCATATTGGATCCGGCGGCATGGGAACCGTCTACAGAGCGCGCGACACTCGCCTCGAACGCAATGTTGCCATCAAAGTTATTCCTGCCAGGAACTCCAGCCCCGTGCTTGAGGCGGCGCTGTTGCGCGAGGCGCAGCTAACCTCCTCGCTCAGTCATCCCGGCATCGTCACTATTTACGACATCCTCTTCCACGAGGGAACCACCTGCATCGTGATGGAATTCGTGCAGGGACGGCCGCTGCAGCAGTTGATTCCCGAAGGTGGTCTGGCCATTGACCGCGCTCTTTCGATGGCGACGCTCATTGGCAACGCGATCACTGCTGCACATGCGGCGGGCGTGGTCCATCGAGATTTGAAGCCTGCCAATATTCTTGTCCGCGAGGACGGGCAGATAAGAATCCTCGACTTCGGACTTGCCAAGGTTTCTCGCCCTTTCTCCCCTGAGGCGGAGACGCAGGCCATGAGTCTCTTCGGCGGGCTCACCGTGGGCACCCTGGGTTATATGGCGCCGGAGCAGGCCCGTGGCGAAGTGGTGGATGAACGCGCGGATATCTTCTCATTTGGAGTGATTCTTTATCAGCTGCTTACCGGCAGGTTACCCTTCCGCGGCACCAATGCAGTGGCCATACTGCATGCCATGCAGATGGTTGATCCGGACCCGATGCGCGAAGCGAGGCCGGAGATTCCCGCAGCGCTCGAATTGGTCGCGCGCCGCGCCCTGGCCAAGAAAGCAGCCGATCGATACCCAACGATTCGGGCGATGCTGGAGGATTTGAACGCTGCATCCGGCAAATCCTTAACCGCCTTAGCGCCCACTGAAAGCGCAGAAGTGCATTCGATTGCGGTTTTGCCTCTGATCAACATCAGTCCCGACCCGGAGAACGAATACATTTGCGATGGGCTGGCCGAGGAGCTGACCAACGGCTTCACGCAGATTGCGGGCCTGCGCGTTGTCTCGCGGAGTTCGGCGTTCCAGTGCAAGGGGACTACCCCGGACGTGCGAGAGGTCGGCCGCCGCCTTGGCGCCAGCCTCCTGGTGCATGGCAGCCTTCGCCGCTCCGGCAGCCGCATTCGTCTGACCATGCAATTGAGCCAGACCAGCGAAGGATATCAAATCTGGTCGCAGCGCTTCGATTCTGAGGTAACCGATCTGTTTGCGCTTCAGGATGAATTAACTGCCGCAGTGCTTGAAGAGATGCGCGCGCAATTGGGCGCAAGATTTCCTGAACTAGAAGCTGCGCGGAAGATACCCTCTTCCGAAGCCTACGATCTCTATCTCCAGGGGAGATTTGCCTTCAACCAGGAAACGCCTGAGGAGTTCAAGCGGGCTCTCAATCTCTTTCTCCGAGCGACGGCTGCCGATCCCGCATTCGCTCCGGCCTTCATCGGAATTGCCGAGACCCACATGCGGCTTGACTGGTACGGGCTCGAACCGGCTTTTGAAGCAGTACCCGCCGTCCGGTCGGCCTTGACCGCCGCATTGCGCCTGGAACCCGACTCCGTCGCCGGCCTTTGCGCTCTCGCCATCACACAAGCGGGCTGGGATTGGGACTGGGCCGCTGCTGGCAATACTTTCAATCGCGCCATAGCAGCCGGAGCGGGCGTGGCTTCCGTTCACTTCCACTACGGGTTAGACTTCCTTACTCCGCGCGGCCGCCTTGAGGAAGCTTTGCGCGAACTCCGCCAGGCTCTGCGCCTTGATCCTCTGTCTCCCATTGTGCATACCGCTGTCGGCGGCTGTCTTTACAGAATGCGGCGATGGGATGAGGCTGCGGAGACTCTGCGCACAACTCTTCACGAAAACGCTGAGTTTGGACATGCGCACTGGTCCCTCGGTCGCGTACTTCTCGAACAGGGCCGTTCAGAAGAAGCCCTCATCTGTTTCCAGCACGCATTACAAGTGATGGGCCAGATTCCTGCCGGACTGGCTGAGATCGGCTACTGCCATGCGCGCATGGGCCGCCGCGATTTGGCTCTCGCAACGCTTCATCAGTTGCAGCAACTCGGGAAGGCGGAGTGGGTTTCACCACTCAACCTGGCTCTGCTCCATGTTGGCCTCGAAGACCACGATGCCGCCATGAGCTGCCTCGAAGAATCTTATGAGAAGCGAATTCGCCAGTTGGTCTGGATCAACGTCGACCCACGCTACGACGCGTTGCATGGTATGCGCGCCTTTGAGCAACTCATCGCTCGCCTGGGCCTTACGCCACACCGCATCGTCGCTGCCGCGGGATAACGAAAGGACGCGCGAGCGATTGCGCCATGCCTCGCCAGAATAATGTTCTTCGACGGAATGGAGGAATTGAAGGCTCGGGGTGCGAAGGGTCGGCAGCTCAAATCCGACCGTCCCGATCGTCCAATCAACTGATTACAAACCGACCTCTATCCGCGCCCGCCCAATTCTGAGTCGTTCTCAGGCTGTTAGCTGCGGAATTTGAACTCCCGTTTCTCGAGATAGGCCTTGCTGATCTTCTCCGTCTCAAGCGGAGTCATCGGTCCGTTCTTCGAGGGATCGAGCTCCACCATGATGCCGGTTTCAAGGCCCTTGCTCTCCATCAATTTGAGAATGGCGGGAATATCCACCTGGCCCTGTCCCAGCGGACAATAGCCCTCGTACCACTGCCAGCCCTTGTAATCCTTCAGGTGCATGTGGGTGACGATGGGCAGGAAGTCCTTGACGACCTGTACCGGATCGGCACCACCTTTCTGCAACTGGCCTACGTCCGGCGCAAACTTCATAATCTTGGTATTGACGGCATCCATCACCGCGTAGACTTCGTCCCGGTGTTCGACGGCGGTGCTTGTATGCTGATGAAGTCCGCACTGCAAACCGAGATCCGTGATCACCGCGGCATACTCATTGAGCCCGGAAATAATATCGTCGCGATGCTCTTTAAAGTTGTAGGTGGCGGGATCGATGTGATTGACCTGCAGCACGATGTAGCTGCCATGGTACTTCTGCACGATCGGGCATTGTGTCTTTAAGCGCTCGATCTCCGCTTTCCGATTTGCCAGATTCAGCACATCGACCTGGGTATACGCAGAAAGCAGCGGAACCCCATTTTGGGCAATTAAAGAAGCCAACTGGCCCCGCGCATCCCAGTCGACGATATCGTCCATAAAGGTTTCGAAATTCCAGAAACCCTCGGTGGAGATGTCCTTCAACGCCAGGTCCAGCGTATGGTCATGGGTTCCCGGCTTGAGTGGAAACGTGCCCCAGGTAATGCAGGTATGACCGATTTTGATTTTGCCCGGGGGCAGGCTCTTCCCAAATGCCTCAGGCAGGCCGGCGCACGCGGCGCCCGCCGTCAGCGCCAGGGCCTTCATCGCCTCGCGCCGAGTCAGTATCTTCTTCATAGTGCAAAGCTCCCATACAGAAATTGCCAATCCCCGAAATCGCGAGTAGGTGCTGCGGCCATTTCCATGCAGTTTAGATGATCTCTCCGTGCCTGGTCCAGACACTCCTGTCCGCCGCAGCGCCGCTTCCGTCCTATGCCGTCTGGCCCAGGCTTCGCCGGTTTGTCGGCGATCGGAAAGTTCGGCCCTTCCGGCGAAGCGCGGGTAAAAGTCTGAATCGGCTTCTATTGTGGCGGAGCAGAGGGACGGGGTGCACCGCCACCGCCGAGAGCTCCGGCTGGAAGGGTTCCTCCTTCCGAGAGGATCTTCATGTTCTCCAGCATCCTGGTAAAGCGGGTGCGGTGGTTGTCGATGTCCTTCTGGCGAGCGGCGTCGTCGGGCAGGTTGCTGACGTCGTAGACCAGGGTGTAGTTGAGGCGCGTGGTTTTGTCGGTGAGGGGCACCGCTTCCAGGGTGCCGTGATACATGATGTACGGGACGCCTTCGCGGACCGGCTGAGTGTAGATGTAGCTGTACCTGGTCTTGGCTACGAGCACTTCGTTTCCGATGCTGCGGACTGTGCCCAGGCTGGTGCCATCGCCGGAGAGGATTGTGCAGTTGGGGATGCCCCACTCGCCGATATCGCAGTATTTCCCGATGCGGGCCCACACGGCGTCGACCGGTGCGTTGACGTCGATGGTCATGGGAATGGAGATGTAGTGGGGGTCGGGCGTCTGCAGGTCTTCCGGTTTGGGAGCGGGGGGCGGCGTTGCCTCTTTGGCGGACGCTGGAACCTGGCCGCCTTCAGCGAGCGTCTTCATGTTGACGAGGAAAGCAGTGAAGCGCTTCTTGCGAGTGGCGATTTCGGCGTCGCGCGCGGCATCGTCAGCCAGCATGCTGTTGTCGTAAAACAAGGTGTAGACGAGGCGCGAGGTCGTCGCGGTAACGGGCTGCACTTCAAGCGTGCCACGATAGAGGTTGTACTTCACATCCTTGCGGACAGGCTGGGCGTAGGTGTAGCTCAAGTCCGTTTTGCCGACCAGGACCTCATCGACGATGCTGCGCTCGGAGGCAAAGCCCCCGTCGCCCTGGATGAGCTTGCAATCAGGAAATGCCCATTCACCGATGTCACAGAACTTGCCGACGCGCGCCCATGTGGTGTCAGCGGGTGCGTTTACGTCCTGGGTGAGTACGATGGTGACGTAGTGGGGATTGGGGACCTGCAGGGGAGCGGGGGCGCGACGGGGCGTTGGCGCAGGGGTGGGCTGCTGGGCGATGGCAGCGGTGACGAACGAGCCGAGGACTACGACGGCGGCGATGTGGCGCATGATCAAGTTCTCTCCTGGCGGGACGTGAATTTTTAAGCTGTTTCAAAGTGCGACGATTCAGGCTTTATCGGAACGAAATGTAATGCATCGCATCTACGTGTGGCAATACAAATCCTTGGATACCCCATCGAAGCGAGGTGCACAAGGCGCACTGACCGCGCCACATTTCGACTCTACTGTACAGGCCTTAGTCTCCAGATGGCCGACGATCCGCCCGGAACCAGTCGTTACACATTGAATGCGGTGCAATTCGGGGTGAAATCAACATGAAGACTCGAAAAGAAATCGAGCGTCGAATGCACGCAACTCGAGACCGCGACTGCCAAACCAAACCTAACACCTGAAGAACTGTAAAGCCCAGTCGAGTTTGCACAGCTTGTGCCTACCCGATATCCATTACGGGGTAACAATAGGAGAACTCTTAATACGGGCCTCTGAGATGGACACCTGTAAAACTGAGGATGCCGAATTTGAAAAAGAGTTTAGGAAATATTCAGCATTAGCCGAGGCGTACAGTGAGGAGCGCACGTTCCGATACATGCACTTCCTCACCAAGCACAATTTGGACGAACAATTTGTCGAAGAAGATGCAGAGGACTTCAAGTGACAAACCAAAATCACGGAGGGCTGGTCCATGACGTTTATACATATGGGGAACGTTTTGAATTTCTCCTCTAATAACGGAGTGATTCTGGAGGAAGGTTCTCTTGAGGTGTCGGCGGAAGAACTACAACGCGCTGTCAGAACGGCATTCAGTCACTTGGAAGATTGGCTTTTGCTAGAGGCGTGTTGCGGGAGCCGTGGACCGCTTACACGTCGAATGGATTGGTCCTATGAGGAGTATCTTGAAGAATTGCGGCAGTTCGAGTTTGAGCAGTCGGCCATAAGCGCCAAGCGACTCCACACGAAATCCAGACGTGCCATCTTCAATTCGATTAGACATGCATTGATCTTGAAAATGATTGATGCTGGCCTGCCATACGTATGTGCAATCAAGGAATGTGGCGTCCACGAAGATTTAACCGTCGATCACGTCATTCCCCTCTCCCGTGGTGGATCGGATGAGCTTTCTAATCTCCAGTTTTTATGTGTGGAACATAACAGCAGCAAAGGGGATAGGGTCTAATCACGGTAAGACATCGGAATTACTGTAATTTCGTATCCGAGATTCTGATAAGGTCATGTCCCTCTAAACAACTCCTCAAACGCCACCCGCTAACGGGGAGCTTCACGCTAGACGTGTACGGTCACACTCTCGATTGGAAAGCAAACGAGAATGCAGCGAAGGGGCTAGGGGATGAGATTGCCAAGGCCGTTGCTAAAGCTGAAAGCAATTCAGAATGCGAATTTATGAATTCTGGTCCACTAACTGCTCAACCCAAAAGAAAACTTCCAAGCCGGAACTTGGAAGTTATTTAGAATCAAGAAGTTTTTGGTTGCGGGGGCTGGATTTGAACCAGCGACCTTTGGGTTATGAGCCCAACGAGCTACCGGGCTGCTCCACCCCGCACTCTCATCTTATCAAGCGGGTGCATGAGGGTCAATGAGACTTGATCCGCCGGAGGCATCCGGGGAGAGAGATTCGTTGCGCGCTGCCTATCGCGGTCCTTCCGCGCGTCTCGAACTCTTTCCTGGAAAGTCGGTCTTGAGCCTTCGTAGACCTTCGCTGCGAGAAGCGCGTTCAAAGTTGCTTCGCCGGAAGAGTTGCCGATGCCGACTGATTGCGGGACGCGTCCTGCGTTTCGAGCTCGGGGATTGCCTGGCTATTGGGAATATTGCTTATTGCTGAAGGCCCAGGAAGGCGATACAAGGCGAGCGCATCTACTTCACGTCGGTCGCATTTTCGCCAGGCTCGCCTTCAACAGAGATGCGCAGCGAACGCAGAAAATGCAGGTCATTCGAGGTGAATGCGCCCACTTCGCCGCTTTCCTCATCGGCCCGGGGCGCTTCGTTTCCTTTGCCGGAGACCTCGTTCAGCCCGATCGTGGCTTCAAGCATCAGCAACACATCGAAGCCGTGCTTCCGGATGTCTTGCACCACCCCCGCGATTTGTTCGCTTTCGATGACTGACTCATGGATGGCCTCGCCGAGTTGCTGAATGAGTTCGCGCAGGCGGGATGTCACGGCTACCTCCGGGCACGCCTCTGCGCTCAATCGAAGCGCAAGATGCGGCATGGAATCTTTCTACCTTACTGCCATTCCCGCTGGAGAGCAACCAACCGGGACCAATGGCAGCGCGGCGCGCACCTTCAGCCGCTGCTAACATCATAAATGGTATGAGATCGCAGCGCATCGGCCGGGCCCTGGGCATCGGAATACGGGTTGCAGGACGTATCGCGGCGCAGCGGCTCGCCGGACAATCCCAGCCCCGCGCCGGAGCAATGCAAGCGGGATCCGCAAATGCAACGCTCTCAGTCGGTGGCGGCACAACAGCTTCTGCTGCTCAAGCTCGAACGATGGGCCATGCGGCCGGGCAGGCTGCAACCCGGGCTGGAGGTGGGCTGGCCCGAGGCTTGGGAGGCTTTTTCCGTCCTTTTCGTCGCGTAGGCGGAATCGTCTGGCTGGAGGTAACGGGAGTCTTGTTTCTCTTGCCGGCCTTCGTCTTTGCTCCAAATCTGTGGCGAGAGGGCGTTGCATACGCCCATACCGACGACCACCGAACGTTCTGGATTACCGCCTTCGTCGTTGCTGTCTTCCTATATCTCGGGATCAGCTCATTCTGGCGAGCGCGGCGTCGTTAGAGGCGGCCCTCAACCGGGCACTTCTTCCTCTACAGTCCAGCGAAGCGATCGGATTCCTTCATCTCGAAAACTTCGCCGTCAAAGACAACGAACCGATGCTTGCGGAGATTCGCAACGCCATCCAGCGGGGAATGGCGAGTAAGAATGAAGCGGCTCAGAAATCCAGGCTTGATCGACCCAAACTTCTCTCTGAACGCGAGACGACCTGAGCTGGCACCCGTGGCCGCATGGATTACGGCAAGCGAGGGAAGCCCAGCGCCCTGCATCAGTTCAAGCTCCTGCAGAAGGCCAAGTCCGTGCGCCACGCCATACGAACCGGCATCGCTTCCCGCAATCACTTTCACGCCCATGGCGTGCGCCTTCACCATGCTCTCCGCGTGCCGGTCGAGAATTCGGTTCAGATTTGCGACCACCGCCGCATCCCAGCCCACTCGATCTGCGTGATCCACCTGCTTTTGAACCGGAGCGAAGGTCGGCACCCAGGCAATCTGCCGGTCGCGCATCTTTCCCAGCTGATCGTCGCGCACAAAGTACCCGTGCTCGATCGTATCTACCCCGCCTTCGATCGCCCGCTCGATTCCCGTGTCGCCCGAAGCGTGCGCCAGCGTCTGCCTGCCAAACGAGCGCGCAGCCGCCACGAACTCGCGGATTCGCTCTGCCGTCATCTGCGGCTCGGCAGTCACCGCGCCTTTCTTGAAGTTGATGATCCCGGTCGGAATCAATTTGATGCGATACGCTCCTGCATTCACGCGCGCCTCGACACATTGAAGCGGTGTCAGGCAGTCCTCAAACGGTTCGGCCATGAAACTGCCGTAGCGGCCGCGGTGATGAATCGCCGCGCCTGGGCTGTCGACATAGGGCATCACCGGCCGCCCCTCGCCCGCGTAGAGCTTGCTCAGTGCCAGGCCCACGCCATCCTTGTCGCCAGCGTCCCGGCAAGCCGCGATTCCCAACCGTACAAGCTTCTCCAACCTCTGCCGCGCCAGATCGAGTAGCTTTTGAGGCGTCTGTTTCAGATAGGCCGTGCGCTTTTCCGCGTCCAGCTCTCCACCTTCGAGAAAGAAGTGGGTGTGCGCATCGATGAGCCCAGGAAGCAAGGTGAACTCCGGCAAGTTGCAATCGGGTTCACTTTGGCCGGCATTTAACACGCTCCGTGGCGGAGAATCCGTGCCGGCATAAAGGATGCCATGCTGGCTGTAGACAACATGCGCGTCGCGCAAGGGCGGCGCACAATCGCCGTCCAGCAACGCTCCCACGCGCAGCCAAACACGGCGTTCGCCAGCTGCCCTGGGAATGGGGACAAGCGTTTCCATCTTTTCCAAGCGACGACTAGGGCTCCGACCGCGCAATGTTGAACCTAGCGATTACCAATCCCAGGTCTCAAGATCGAGACCTGGGGCACCCCTTTTGGCACAAAACTAAGCGCTCGGAGCCCTAGAGGTCGACGACCTCCGCTTCTCTGCATATCGCCATGATGGCTTCCGCCTGGCGGAAACCCGATATTTCATGAGTCTCGCCATCTCCCGGACGGCCCAGTTCCAGTGCTTCACGAAGGCGGGTCACCGTGGGATGATCGGCGGGGAGCGGCGCGGGTGTCTTTTCCGGATTCGCCAGCGCGAAATCCAGGCCCGCCTCCATGCCCAGCGTCAGGTAGGCCCTCTCCAGGTCGTCGCGAACCTCCCGCGGCGTGCCCCACGCAAAGTTCGAGAGGCCCACGATCAGATGAACCCCCTTCAGATCAGGATCGGCACGGATCAGCCGCATTGCGTCGAGGCCAATGTTCACCAGTCCGTAGGTATCTGCGCCTACCGGAGCCAGTCCAGTATCAATGATGATTTGATCGTTGCGGCGTCCCGCTTTGGTGGCCAGCAGTTCTACAAAATGCTTCGCGGCGCGATGCGAGTCCTGCGGATCGAGGCATTGCGCGGTACCGCCCGGCACAAAAGTCTCAGAGGCCATCACAATGGCAAGCGTGTCGTAGTGCTTCACCAGTTCGATCATTTCTTCCAGGTGATCTCGTGAAGCGGCAAGCGAATTCAGGATCGGTGCGCCGCTCTTCTTCGGGTCGTAGTGCCGGAGCGCCACCTTGTGGTAATCGACCGACGGATTGTCAAAAGCAATGGGCGTGGAGGCGGCTTCTTGAATGGCAGGAATCACGTCGGGCAGAAAGTCGAGCATCTCCTGCCTCCGCACCTGGATGCGCTGTGTGCCGTCGAGATTCAGCGTCAGATAATCTGCGCCGAGCTCCGACTGGCGTTTCGCCAGTTGCCGGTAGCCCTCAACATCGCGCGTATTGAACGCCTTGCGAGCCCGCGCATACGAGTTATTCATTAATTCGCCGACGATATGCAGTTTTCGGTTCATTTCTTCTTAAGCTCCGGTTGAAGAGGGATGAGGTCTGCGCGAATTGCTTTTCGTTTCGAGCTGTGGTCGCGGCCAAGCCACAGGTTCGCCCAGGCGGACGTTCTGCGCAGGCCTTGATTTTGGATCACTGGCACGTGATCGAGCAGCGTCTGCTCGCGGCCGTCGTGCTTCAGGCGCTCATAAGCACGCAGCCAGATGCAATCGCCGTAGCCACTCACTTCGCACTGCCCCTCGCGCGTGCCGCCGCACGGGCCGTTGCGCTGATTTTTCGCGCATTGCGATTCCGGACAGAGATATGCGATGTCAGGCAGCGAGCAGTCGCCGCAATCCTTGCAATGAAACAGGGCGGCTTTGCTCAGTTCCTCCAGCGCACGAAGCGGCTTCGGTCCTTGCATGGGATCGTTTGCATTCGCGCAGATTTTCGCGCCCCATTTAGCAAACACCGTGCCGGAGGTAAACATCGTGGCGTGCGACCACTTGGAAATCTGATAAACCGCCGTGACGTGCTTCGATGAGCTCCGCGGCCGGCGCGTCTCCTGTTGCGCATTGGCGAGCCCTGTGGCTGGATCTTCGGCGTAATAAAAAAACTCGCCGGGCCCCGAAAAGCGAATCTCGCGCACGAACTGTTTCCAGTCATCCGGCGCGAAGCTGCGCTCAACCCCGAGGATCTTTTCAATCGCGGGGAAGTTGTGTACCCCGCCCAGATACACACCGCGGAATCCCAGGCCGCGATAAATGGCGATCTGTTTGGCGGCGAACTCGAGGAAGAAAGCCTCGCCTCGATCGGGCGATGCGCTGCGCTCACGGCAAAGCTCCCAGAGTGCGTCGCTCATTACGACGCCAGGAATTCTGCCCTCGTGGAACACTTGCGCAACCCGTGGGCTCAGCAGGTAGACATTTCCAATCAGCGGCGTCTCCTTTATCCCGTGTGCGCCCACATAGCACCGCAACTCGCTGATCTTCCGTGAGTCAAACCCGATCTGATTGATGATGAACTGCGCGCCGCATTCCACCTTCTTTTGGAGTTTCAGGTACTGCGGAATCACCTCGCCCTCGCGCAGTTTGAAGTTCGTTGTCACCGCGCCGATGCAGAAATGCGTTCTCTCAAGCCGCTCGCCGTTGTCTCCTTTGGCTGCGGAGCTGAGCCCCTGGTTCATCTTGCGCAGCAGAGAGATCAGGCCAATGGAATCGATATCGAAGACGGGCCGTGCCAGCCCGTCATTGCCCGTCACCGGGTAGTCGCCCGTCATGGCCAGGATGTTGTGGAAGCCTTCACTGTTCAGCATCCACGCTTCGCTCTCCAGGCCGTTGCGGTTCAAATCTTTGCACGTCAGATGAATGACGACTTCCTTGCCGGCATACAGAATGGGGCGGCCGAGCACCAGCGGCGCAAGTTGCGGATTGCCTCCCGCATTGTCGGTGATTGAGATCCAGTCGATCACCGGGCTGGCCACCAGGTCGTTGGCAAAGTTACGCGCCTTGATCGCGCTCGCCCCGGCCATCGATCCCCGCACCGACACCAGTTCTGTAGCGATCAGGAACCGCGTCGGGTCGGCGAGTTTTTCGCGCAGCGTCTGCATCTTCGGAGGTACAGAGCCCTGCTTTCGACTGTATCACGATTTACTTCGAGGCGCGAACTATAGAGCGAGGAGAGGCCGTAAGCTATTTTTTTACAGAAAGATGGCTTGTTCCAAGAGGGCGATCGCTGGCACCCGCGCTCGCCTTATCTCTGCGCTTGGCTTCGCCGCCAGAGCCGGGGCGCCAGCGCATAATTCAACTGCACAAGCACGATCGCCGCAATGCTGACCCACGTGTGGATAAAGCACAGCAACGCTCCGGCCAAATAGAGCGATTGCGCAATCACAATCCTCCGGCAGATACTGCCGCGCACTTCTTCAGGCGTATCGGCTTTCACAAGCCCCGCGCGCGTGGCATAGCTCCAGCTCCAGAAAAGCATCGCCCCCAGCACAAAGATGTTCAGCCAATAAATGCCCAGCGCCGTGCGATACGTAATGAATTCGGTGAGCAGCCGCGTGGTGAGCGGCATGATGGTTACGGCGAATAGAAACCCGAGATGAATCCACGTCAGGTCGCGCGTGCCCTCGGCCAAGTGGTTCAGCTGCGTCTGTTGGCCGGCCCAGAAGATCCCCAGGGTCAAAAAGCTCATCCCGTAGGTGATCCACTGCGGCCCCATCGCTGCCAGAGCCGCCAGCAACTCGCGTTCTCCGTGCACCTGCGCAGCCGCGGGGATGTGCAGATCCAGCACCAGCAGCGTCATTGCCACGGCAAAGATACCGTCGCTCAGCGCCGCCAGCCGGTCAAGGTTGCGCCCCTGAATGCGGTTATACAAAGTGGGCATAGCTGGATCTTCCCTTGAGCGTATTCGAGAGGGCTCCTACATGTGCTTTCGGCCGGCGCTTTCGTTCCGTCCCAGGTGCCACAAGCCCAGCGCCAGGGCCAGCGCGCCCAATCCGAAAGCAATCACTGCCCCTTCGCCGCGATGCAACTGCCAGCCCCTCCACATTGCCAGTGCGGCAGCCAATAGCATCACGATGCCTCGAAACCGGTCCACTCGCTTTCCTTTCTGCAATCGCCGATCCTGCTCCGCTGATCCCATCCATCCTAATTGCTGTCCAGGGTGTTTGACCGCGCCTGCACAAGGTCCCTATGTTGAGTAAGGAAGCAAGCCCGCCCGAAAGGAACCTTTATGTCGACCGCCGCTTCGCCCGCCACGGCAACTCCGCTCAAGAAGACCGCGCTCAACGCCACGCATCGCGCTCTGAAGGCCAAAATGGTCGACTTCGGCGGATGGGACATGCCCGTCGAGTATCCCGTGTCCAGGCGGAGGCCTGATTGCCGAGCACATGGCCGTGCGTACCGGCGTAGGGCTCTTCGACGTGAGCCACATGGGCGAGATCCAGTTCCGCGGCCCCGGCGCGCTGGCCGCGGTGCAGCACATCACCATGAACGACGCCTCGCGAGCTCGTCGACGGCCAGGCGCACTACTCCGCGCTGCTCACGGCCGCAGGCACGTTCGTAGACGACATCCTCGTCCACCGCCTGAGCGCGAACGACTTATCTGCTGGTGGTGAACGCCGGCACCAAGACAAGGACTTCGCCTGGATCCGCCAGCAGGTTGGCACGCTGGCCCGCGATTCACCTCAGCAACTACTCGCCTACTATTCGCAACTGGCGTTGCAGGGGCCGCGCGCGCTCGAAACACTCTGCGAAACTCACCAAAGTCGATCTCGCGGCCATCAAGATTTATCACTTCGTGTGGGGAACGGTCGCGGGAATTCCGAATGTGATGATCGCGAGCACCGGCTACTCAGGAGAGGATGGCTTCGAAGTTTACATTCCGTCCGACGAAGCGACGACCGTGAAGATGTGGAACGCGCTACTCGATGCCGGCGCGGAATTCGGCATTCGTCCATGCGGACTGGGCGCGCGCAACACGCTGCGGCTCGAAGCGGGAATGAGTCTATACGGACACGAAATCTCTGAGGAAATCAATGTGTTCGAAGCCGGCCTGACGCGCTGGCTCAAGCTTGATAAGGGTGCTTTCATTGGACGTGAGGCCCTGGCGGCGATTCAAGCTGAGGGTCCGAAACGCAAGATCATCGGCCTTGAGATGATCGAGCGCGGCATCGCGCGCGACGGGTACTCCGTACTCGATCTGAATGGGAACGCGATCGGCACGGTCACTTCGGGCTCTCCGGCGCCGTTTTTGAAGACCAACATTGCGATGGCGCTGGTGCCGACGGGCGTGGCCGATTCCGGCAGCGACGTCCTGGTCGATGTCAGAGGCAATCGCGTGCGGGCGAAGCAGGTCCCGCTGCCGTTTTACAAGCGGCCAAAGAAGTAGGGAAGAACCAACGCGCGGGCCCGCAGGCAAGGACAGTTTGCAGTTTTCGGGCCGGTGGGGCCACCGCGCTCAATTGATCTCGGCTTCTTCGACTGAAGAAGCGATGGGGAGGACGGTGTCGACCTTGGTGATATGGAAAACCTCTCGCACGCGAGGGCTCATACCGGCTGCGATCAGTCGGACGCCTTTCTTCTGGCAGCGGATGTGATGAGTAACGATGATGCCGACGCCGCTTGAATCGATGTAGGGGCAGTGCGTGAGGTCGAGGATGTTCTTGACTGGGGGCTCCTCGCCCGGGGCTGGCACCAGGTCGAGCATCTTGTTCAGCGTGAGGGGCGGCAGATTGGTGTAGGCGTCACGCACCGTGAAGGGGCCGTGGAAACGCAAAATCACGGTGCCGGGCGCGCTGCCGTGCGCGCGTTCAATGCTGAAGGGACCGCTGTTCCAGGTCTGCCACGCAAAAGTCGCTGTCGCCATCTTGAACCCTCCTTGGGGAAGCCTCGCATTTCGCGTACACGCCCGACAGGCCGCGCGGCGAAGCGTTTTTCCAGCCAATTGTTGTGGGGGAAGGGCGAACACCGGGGATCTCTACCCCGGCGCTCGGTAGTTGGATTTTGATGCATCCTCCCCACCGATAGCAAGAGAAGCAGGCAAATAGTGCCAAAAATCCGCGTATGACTCTTGACAGCATACACTGTTTAGCATACAGTGTGCTATATATAGTGTGTGAGGTACAGCATGACTGCAGCCGAAAACCTCTTTGAGAACCTTCGCATGGAGCTGCGGCGGGGCTGCCTGACGCTGGCGGTCCTGGCGCAACTGAAGCAGGAGCACTACGGGTACACGTTGCGCAAGGCGCTGGCGGCGCGAGGGATGGAGATCGACGAGAGCACGCTCTATCCACTGCTGCGGCGGTTGGAGGCGCAGGGCCTCCTGACCAGCGAGTGGCGCGAAGAAGAGAAACGCAACAAGCGATTCTACAGGCTCTCGGACGAGGGCAAGCAGATTTTTACGCGGCTGCTCGGAGAGTGGAACGCGATCAACACGGCAATCGGCAACCTTCTGTGATGAATTGCGGGGTCATGAAGAAATCAGTCAGGAATTGAGGAATGAGTATGGAACTTCTGGATCGTTATCTCGAGGCAGTAAGGAAGCACCTGCCGTGGCAGGGGCAGGACGACATCCTGGCGGAGCTGGCGGCGAACCTGGAGGCACAGCTCGAAGACAAAGAGACGGAACTGGGCCGGCCGCTGACGAAGGAAGAAGCCGAGGAGTGGCTGAAGCAGATTGGTTCGCCGATCATGGTGGCTGCGCGCTACCAGCGGCAGCAGTATCTAATCGGGCCGGCGGTGTTTCCGGTTTACTGGCAGATTCTGCGGCTGACGGTGACCTGGTGCACGATTCTTTATGCGATCGCGAAGGCCGTGGAGATTGCGGCGAAGGGCCTGGGCGCGGGCGCGATTGCCGGCGCGGTACTGGGTCTGCCGTGGATTTTGCTGATCAACGCGGCAATTGTGACGCTGGTGTTTGCGGTAATCGAAGCGACGGGCGCGCGACTTCCCGGGAAGCACTTGCCGCTAGCGCCGATGGCGCCGACGTGGTCGCCGGAAGGGCTGCCGCGGATCGAAGTCGACGACAAAAGCTCAACATGGAGCTTTGCGAAGGCACTGGCCGAGGTAATCTTCGGTTTCGTGTTTTTCGCATGGCTTTTGCTCATACCGCACTATCCCTATCTGCTGTTCGGGCCGGGAGCGTGGTACCTGGCATCGTTGCCGTACAAGCTGGCACCGGTGTGGTGGCCGTTTTATTGGTGTCTGGTGGCGATCAACGGATTCGAGCTGGCGTGGAAGACCGTCCACTTTGCCAGCGGCACCTGGCAGAAGCGGCAACGCGCGCGGCACCTCGCGATGCATTTGCTGTCACTCGTTCCACTCGGCTTGCTGCTCTCAGCTCCAGATCATGCGCTTTTTCTGCTGAAGAACCCGGCGGCCGATGCCGCAAAGCTTGGCGCCCAAGTTGCCGCTGCAAACAAGGGCGTTCATACAGGGCTGGCAATTGCGCTTGCGGTTGTACTGCTGCAACTGATCTGGATGGTGGGCAAGATGGCCGTGGAAGCGTGGCATAAGCGCCAGGCGGCGCGGTAGGCCGCCGCGTCACACCTGCATCACTTCGGCTTCTTTCTTCTGTGAGAGTTCTTCCATGCGGCGGATTTCGCCGTCGGTCATCTTCTGTACTTCTTCGAGGGCGCGCTTCTCGTCGTCTTCACTGATCTTTTTGTCCTTCGCGAGCTTCTTCAGGCCGTCGTTCCCGTCGCGGCGAACGTTGCGAACCGCGGTGCGGTGCTCTTCGAGGACCTTATTGAGGTGCTTGCAGACGTCGCGGCGGCGCTCTTCGGTCATGGGCGGGACGGGAACGCGAATGATCTTGCCGTCGGAGAGCGGATTGAGGCCGAGATCGGCGGCCTGGATGGCTTTTTCAATATCTTTGAGGATGGTCGGGTCCCAGGGCGCGATGGTGATGAGCTGCGGCTCGGGCGCCGAAACCTGCGCCATTTGATTGATGGGTGTGGGTGTGCCGTAGTAGTCGACCTTGATCTGGTCGAGCATGTGCACACTGGCGCGGCCGGTGCGGGTAGCGGCGAGGCTGGCCTGGAAATCGGAGACGGCGCTATCCATGCGCCGTTTGAGGTCATTGTAGAGATCTTTGAGCGCCGGACTGCCGGCCATGAAAGATGACATAAGAGATCGCCCTCGCTAGGAGTTGCGCAAAATCGTCAACGGCTATTCTACAACTCCGCGAAGGGTAAGCTGGCTCTGCAGCCAAAGATCCGGCGGAAATCCGCCGCCGACGCGCCGAACGCAAAACGGCCGGATCCCGAGCGAGATCCGGCCGCTAAATTCACACTGCGATCAAGGTCTGCCGAAACGAGCAGAGCCGCCGGAGGTGTTTTGATCATCGAGATCGTACGGAAAGGTGAGCCAGGGGGAAGTGGCGACACCCGTTCCGGAGACGGTTGCGCAGGCCCCCTTCGAACCTGGGCCGAACGCGCAGCTCCACCAGTTTTCGGTTGCGTCAATGGTTGCGGTGGTCAACTGTTCTACGCCTATCGCCCTGTCACTGAAATTGTTGAGGTGTACGTTCATCTGTCCGGAGGGCGCTGTGAACGCGACGTCGATGGCTTCCTGATCGAATACGTTCTGAGAGATCACCGTTCCCCAGACAGGCGCATGGCTGAACAAATTGATGCCGGTGGGCCCGGAGGTTGGCGTATCAGCCGTGTCGGCACCGTTGCCGGAGATCTGGTTTCCGACGATCACGTTGTCATCCAGGTTGACCGGCGGAGCAGGCGACGGAGCCGCCGCATGGTTATGCATGGTTACGCCCGGCAAGCCGTTATTGCGGAGAACATTGTCGATCACAACGTTGCCGGCATCGGTGGTGCCCGGAAACGGCGCAAAAATACCAACGCCTGCGCCTGCGCCGGGAACCTGATAGCCATTATGCGCGGACACGTTGTGCGAAATGGTATTGTCGGTCACGCCATAAGGCAAGGTGGCGCTGGAGATCACCGAGGTCGCGGGTCCGTGCGACGCGAGAGTGATTCCGCAATCGTAGGGGTTGTCATGGACATTGTTGCTGCTGATCAAATTTGCGTGGTTGGGACCGGTTTCATCGGTGATCAGGATTCCGCCGGCATTGTAAGAAACTTCGTTACCCACGACTGAGACGTAACTGGTCGCCATCAGGTGAACGCCCTCACCGCAATCGTCGGCTTCGTTGGTCTCGAAGGCGGGAATGCCGGTGCATGATGGCGTAGCGATATCCAGCCCCTTGTTGTTGTCGGTAACGAGGTTACCGGTAAGCGAAACATCGGTGGCATTCGCGACCAGGATGCCCTCGAAATTTGCGTTGCGCACTGAGAAGTCGGAGACGATCACATTGGAGATTCCGATTTTAGGCGCTGCCGACATGCCGTTGACGAAGATGCCGTTGGCGAGCCCCGAAGCATCGATAATCGAAGCGCGATTGGAACCAAGCAGAGCAATCGGCTTGGTGATGACGACGTCTTCCTTATAGGTTCCGGGCGCGACCAGAATGGTATCGCCCGCTGAAGCAGCGCTCAGCGCGGCGTTGATTGTGGACTTGCAGCCTGATGTTCCGCCGGGGTTAACGCAGAGTGTTGCGGCGTGAGCGGCAAGTGCGCCGGCGAGACAGAGGACAGCGAATCGCGCGGTCAGACGCAGGCACAGGCTGCTGCCTGTTGCAAGGCAGCTAGAACGCAATGAAGGAATCACACGAACCTCCTGAGTTTCATTTGTGATTGGGCCGTTGGGTCAAAATCCCGTCGTTTGCTCTGCGTTTCCGGCGGGGTTGCCAGGATCGGGCAGGGGAAGTACCTGCTCATCGTAGTCCGGCGAGAAACGGAATCGCAACAGGTTGTTCAACAATTTTGTGGGAATCTTCCGGGCCCGGGCGGCGAGGTAGCTCGTGTCGACAGATCTTTCCAAGCCTGCGCAAAGCGGTCTGCATGAAATGCGGCCGGACGGAAAGCTGCTGCACGAAAGCTGATGCGAATTTTTGTTGTCATTGATGCTAGAGCGCGGGATGGATGTTGCAACGGAGGCCGGTTTGGTGACATGCTTGCATCCCTCTACATGCGGGAGAGCATCGAACTGGTGAATCGGAGGGAGCGCATATGCATTTGCCGATACAGATCTTGAGACATTGCCTTGGTCTGGCGATATTTTGCGCCCTATATTTCGCTGGGAAGCTCGCGGTTACGGACGGGCAAAGATGGGGCAGGGAGCGAGCCCGCAAAGCCGATTCTGAGGGCGGGGTAGGTAAGTTTTTCTTCTACAGCGGTAGATTTTTCGAGGTCGTGGCGTTTGTGGGCGGGTTTATTGAGGCAGTTGCAGTGATGGTTCTGGCCAGCGGCTGGCTTATTGATCTGCTAATGGGGTTCAGCTTGGCGGAATGAAGGTCGCTGTTAGCCGACGACCGCCAGGCCGGTAGCGGCTGCCTGCTCGTGGGCATGATAGCTGGAACGGACGAGCGGGCCGGATTCGACGTGCCGGAAGCCCATTTTGAGCGCTTCGGACTTGAGTTCGGCGAACTCGCGCGGAGTATAGAGGCGCGTCATGGGCAGGTGGTCGCGCGAGGGCCGCAGGTATTGGCCGATGGTGAGGATGTCGCAGCCTGCGCGGGCGAGATCGCGGAAGACCGCGAGAAGCTCGTGGGTCTCTTCGCCAAGGCCGACCATCACGCCGGATTTTGTCACGCCTGCCGGGTTCAGTTCCTTGGCGTAGCGCAGCAGCTCGAGCGTGCGTTCGTAGCGAGCGCCGGAGCGCACGACGCGATAGAGGCGCGGCACGCTTTCAGTATTGTGATTCAGAACTTCAGGGCGCGCTTCGACGACGGTGCGAATGGATTCGCGATCACCCTGAAAGTCGGGGATGAGAACTTCAACGCGGCAGCCGGGCGCGAGGCGGCGAATTTCCGCGATGACGAGTGCGAAGGCGCGCGCGCCGCCGAGATTATCGTCGTCGCGATTCACGCTGGTGACCACTGCATGGAGCAGCCCTAGCTTAGCTACTGCCTCAGCGACCCTGCGGGGTTCATCGAAATCGATGGGCTCGGGGCGACCCTTGGGCACGGCGCAAAAGCCGCAGCGGCGCGTGCAGAGGTTGCCCAGCATCATGAAGGTAGCGGTTTTGTGGTGCCAGCATTCGCCGATGTTGGGGCAGTGAGCACTCTCGCAAACGGTGTGGAGCGAGAGCGAACGGGCCAGGCGCTTGAGCGAGTGGAAGTTTTCGCCCATAGGAGCGCGAACGCGCAGCCACTCCGGCTTGGGGGTGGGAATGCGACGCAAGGGCTCGATTTGAACGAGTTCCAGCACGATTCCATTGTAGCGGGCGAGGAATGGAGGGGTGCGGGGCGGGCCCGTTTTCCCGGCCCCAAAACCTTTCTGCGGCAACGAGCATCTGTGAAGTTAGGTAGAAATATTTAGAGGACGTACTGTCCGTCCGCAGTGTGGCGCGGAATAAGGAGAAGCCAAGATGAGAGCTGACCGTCCTTTGATCCTGGGCGCGGTGTGTTTGGCGAGCGGGGTCAGTTTAATCCTGAGCTACTGCCAGGGAACCACAAGTATGAATGCCGCCTTTCCGTTCGCAGGTTCTGCGATGCACCTGGAAATGACGCTCAACGGGCCGGCCGTTCTGGGAGGAACGGCGCTGATCGCAGCCGGCCTCCTGCTGCTCGTGTGGGCGGTGATCGCCGCGTTTGTTTCGCAATTCAGGCTGCTGGGAGGAACCGACGACCGGTCGGACATCTATGTAGACCGCGATCGAAGCGGCCACTTCGAAGACGAACCTTATACGGGATCGCTCGGTATTTCCGGCCACAGGCACACGGGATGAGGCCGAAATTCTCTGTTCGCGCCCCATGCGCAGAAGTTCCGGCGATGAAGAAGTGAGATTTGTGGCGATGCGTCATCGCGGAGCTGCAAAGGTGCTCTTGCTATCTCAACTTTTCGCGCACCTCGGTCCGCACAAGGTAGAAGAAGAAGAGCAGATTGAGGAAACCTTGCACAAGCGAGGACGAAGCGTGCTGGGTGGCGAATCCATAAAAGTAGATACCAGCCGTGAGCGCCAGCCCCGCGACCGTGAGCGCCCAGGCCCAGCGGAAGAGCAGCAGCAATCCCAGAGCGCCTGCAATGAAGAATGGGGACAAAACGAGCAGGAGCACGTCAGCATGGTGGTTGACGACGGATACCACGTTCATGCCAGCCAGAAAGATCATATAGACGCAGATGGCTGCGAGACCGGGAAGCTTAAGCAAGACTGCGAATTGAGCCCCCCGAAGCGGGCCGGACACCGCGTTTCCGGTGGGTGGAGCGGGGTTTTTGGGATCGGTGCTCATAGCGTGTGCAGGTAGGCAAGTAAGTCCTGGAGTTGTTCGTCGGGGAGCGGTGTGGCAGGCATCATGCCGCGGCCGTGGAGAATGACGTCGGACAAGCGCTCATCGGTAGGTGGAGCGCCGGACGGCATCGATTTGAGCTTGGTGAGCGCCTGCAGACCCGGTCCGTGGAGAGAACTGGTGGTGGTGGGATAGTGGCAGCGCGCGCACTTCGACTGAAAGACAGCCGCGCCGCGAGCTTCCTGCGGGGTCCACTCGGATGCCGGTTTGGACGGGGGAAGAGGGCGGCAACCTGCGAGCCCGAACGCAACAACTGAAAAAGCCAATGGCAAAAAAGAATTGCGGATGACCATTTGCATCCCATGATACGCCGCCTTCAGGAAGCGTAAGAATTTTGCGGAGCGATCGGCGTGCCGTCATTCCGCGGCGGCGATGGCTTCGGCGATGCGATTCACGGCCTGCTCCATGGCGTCGCTTCCTGGACGGCGTCCGTTACCCAGAATAGAAAAAGCGATCGTGCGGCCGCTATCGGTATTCAGATATCCGGAGAGCGCGTTGACTTCTTCGAGCGTGCCCGTTTTCGCCCACATTCTGCCTTTGAGCCTGGAATCCCTGAAGCGAACGTCGAGCGTGCCATCGATCCCGGCGATGGGGAAAGTCTGGCGCCAGGCCGCTCCCCACGCCTGGTGCGATGCATACGATAAGAGGCGTGTCAAAGCGCGCGGAGTGATCTGGTTATCGGGGCTCATTCCCGAGCCGTCGTAAAGGAAAAAGTCGTTATCGTCGACGCCCGCGTCAACCATGAACTGGCGAACCACGCGCGAGCCTTCCTCGAAGCTGCCATCGGTCCCAAAAACTTTGCCGAGCAGGCGAAGGAGCAATTCGGCGTGGAGGTTCTGGCTGGTTTTGTTGATGATCGTGATGTCTTGCGCTACCGGCACGGAGACGTGCGCGCCGAGCACACGCCGTCCCTGGGGCTGGCCCGCGACGGTGGAGAGAGCGACGGGCGCGAGCTTGAGGGGCTTGGCGCGCTCGCCGGCGAAGTCCCCGGTTCCGCTGGGAAACTCGTGGCGCGATTCGGTGCTGCCAGTCACTTTGATGCCGCGCAGCAGGAGCGCCTGCCTGAACGCCATGGCCGTAAATTGTGCCGGATCTTCAACGGCCATGCTGACGCGGAGTCCGCCTTCAGGAGCCGTGCCCCAGGCGCGCACCATCATGGCGCCGGGACGGCGCTCAAGACCGGGGTGGGGTACCTGGCCGGGCTGAACGGGCGCCATATTGTTGTCGAGGGTGTAGTAATCGACGTCGGGGGTCCATGCGCCCTGAGTTACACCCGGCGACGACGGATCGGCGGTGATGGTGAGTTCGTCGGCGTTGTCATTGAACGTGAGCGCGGAGACTGGCGCACCGTAGCCCCATTGCAAATCGTTCCATGCCCATCCCACGGCAAAGGGTTCGTAGACGAAAAAAGTGTCGTCGCCGATGACTTCACCATCGACGGTGCGTACGCCTGATTGCTCGATTTGTTGAGCGAGCAGGTCGAGAACGGCCATGGCGGTGTGCGGCGCAGGTTTCGGCGCAGGTTCGGGTGAAGCTGGTTCCGTGGGTGGCTTTGCGGCCGCGGGCGGGGCATAAGGATATTGGCGGGCGCTCAAGGTCGGGTCGCCGACGCCAAGCAGCGTGAGATTGCCGTGCAAGGTGCCTGAAGCATCGATATCGCCGTCGGCCACAACGAATGTGGTCCAGGTGAGGGTATCGACCGGCAATAGGGCGAAGGCAGCAGCGGTAGTGGTGAGCTTTGCATCAGACCCCGGCGTAAACAAATGGGCGTCGTTGAGGGAGTAGAGCGATTGTCCGTCGAGCGTGGCGACAGAGATGCCGAAGTTGGCATGGCTGAGCGCAGGGTCGGCGAGGATGGTCTCAATGCGGCCGGCTAGTGGGCCTGTGAGAGCTGCCGGGTAAGCGGCGCGACGCTCGCCGCGGTGCGATTGCGCGAGGAGCAATGAGGAGGGGAGCGGGGCGCTTGCCAGCAGGGCTGCGAGAAAGGACCGCCGGGTGTGCATGCCCCGAAGTTTAGCAGGACCCGATCAGGGGCGGCGTACCATCGGGAGTGAAAGCGGATGAAAACGGCGATCCATTGGCGGCTACGAACTCGAACACTCGATCTGGGGCAGCGCACGCTCGTGATGGGTGTGGTGAATATCACGCCGGACTCGTTCAGTGACGGCGGCTTTTTTCTCGATCCGGAAAAGGCTGTTGCCCATGCGCTCGATCTGATTGAGGAAGGCGCAGACATTCTCGATCTGGGCGCAGAGAGCACGCGGCCAGGGTCGAATGCGGGTACACGCGACGCGGCGGTAAGCGTGGAGCAAGAGCAGGCGCGGCTGCTGCCTGTGCTGGAAGGAATTCTGCAAGCGCGCCCGGATGCCGTGGTTTCAGTGGACACGTACAAGGCAGAAACAGCGCGTGCGGCGCTCACGGCTGGCGCGGAGATTATCAACGATGTGAGCGGATTCACCTGGGACCGGGCGATCGCGGGCGTGTGCGCGGAACTGGAGGCGGGAGTTGTGCTGGCGCATACGCGCGGGCGGCCCGAGGAGTGGAGGAGTCAGGCGCGGCTCGAACCAAATCCGCTGATGGAGCTTGTGTTTAACGGACTGACCGCCAGCGTGGAGAAGGCGCGAGCGGCTGGAGTGGAAACGGATCGCATTGTGCTGGACCCAGGTTACGGCTTCGGCAAACGATTCGGCGAAAACTACGTATTGCTGGCCCGGCAGGCGGAATTGCTGGCGCTGGGCAGACCGCTGCTGGCAGGGCTGAGCCGGAAGTCATTTCTGGGCCACACGCTGGCGCCCTTCTTTGGCGGGAAAGATGCTCCATTGGATGAACGCGAAAACGCGAGCCTGGCAGCCATGACCGCGGCAATTCTGCACGGGGCGTCGATTGTGCGCGTGCATGCGGTGCGCGCGGCGGTGGAGGCAGCGCGGATTGCGGATGAGATCGGCAGCGCATGAAAGATCGAAACCATTAGAATGACGGCAGAGGTAATTTACTCGCGTTTCGGTTCTCAAAAAATCATGAAAACACGCTTCGCATTTGGAAAAGACGGCATTAACGTTTCGGTTCCTGATGGATTCGATTGCCGGGTTGTGCTGAGCCGGCCGGCGCGCGCGCTGGACGATGCGGCCAGTGCGTTGGAGGCCGCGCTCGACAGACCGATGGGCCGCGCGCCCTTGGCGGAGCTGGCGGCCGGCAAGCGTACGGCGGCAATTGCCGTCTGCGACATAACGCGGCCTGCTCCGAACCGGGTGACGCTGCCGCCGCTACTCAAGCGGCTGCACGAAGCAGGAATTCCCGTCGCGGGCGTGACGATACTGATCGCTACCGGACTGCATCGCGCGGCGACGCAAGAAGAAGTCGACGTGATTGTGGGACCCGAGATCGCAGCGAAGTATCGGGTCGAGAGCCACGACGCGCGCAACTTTGCGGCGCACCGGGCGCTGGGTGAAACCAGGCGTGGGACGCCGGTGTATATCGACGAGCGGTTCATGGCAGCGGACCTGCACATCACGCTCGGCTTCATTGAGCCGCATTTGATGCTTGGATTCAGCGGCGGGCGCAAGCTGGTTGCGCCGGGAATGGCGGCGCAGGAAACGATCAAGGTGCTGCACTCGCCGCGCTTTGTGCGCGAGCCGCTATCGACCGAGGGATCGGTTGCGGGCAATCCGCTGCACGAGGAACTGCTGGAGATTGCCGCAATGGCGCGGCACGACTTCATTCTGGACGTGACGCTGACGCAACAGCGGGAGATTTCAGGTGTGTTTGCCGGCGACCCAGTGAAGGCACACGCGGCGGGAGTGAAGTTTCTCGAAGAGACGACGCTGGAGCCGCTCGACATGCTGGCCGATGCGGCGATTACGAGCGCGGCAGGGTATCCGCTGGATCTGACGTTTTACCAGAGCGTGAAAGGACTGACGGCGGCGCAGCATATCGTGAAGCCGGGCGGCAGGATTCTGCTCGTAGGCGAGTGCCCGGAGGGAATCGGCTCCCGCGAGTTTGCGGGGATGATGAAAGCGTATGCGGGCCACACGGAGTTTCTGGAATCGATTCGGGATACGAAGGTCGAAGTAGACCAGTGGCAAGTGGAGAAGCTCGCGCTTACCGGACGGGAGCACGAGCTATTGTTCTACACGCCGGGTGCGGCGAACGAGGAACTCGGGTGCCTGGCTTCGAATGCGTTCCGCAGTCTCGATGAGGCTGTGGGGGCGTTGGTGAGAGGGCTGAAGCCGGGCGCACGCGTGGCGCTGTTGCCGGAGGGTCCGTATACCTATGCGCGTGCTCTGCCGGCGTATGCGTGAGTTGCCGATTTAGAACAGCTTTGAACTGTTCACCCGCCCTAAACGCGATGAAACTGCGTTTAGGGTGAGGCACCCGGCGGGTTGGGATTGCGCGAACCCACCCTAGCCGCAAAAACAAAGACGCGGCGAGGGTGGGGCACCCAAATTCTTCCTGTTCCCTCACTACACGCTGATTCCGACTTTATGACGTGGCCACAGCGGACGCATGGCGGCGTGATCGACGATGGGCTCGCCGTCGCATTCGACTTCAATCACAGTTGCGGGCTGGTCGGGCGCGGTCATGGGCAGGCCGGTTAGCCGGAATGCGAACTCGTCCTGCGTGAACTCGACCTTCTGGCCGGTCCTGAGGATGCGCGCCGAAAGGACCTTCGGCTTCAGTCCGCCAATGGCGACGACGACTTCAGGCTTGTAGAAGTCGAGCCACTCGGCAGCGGGAGTGTGGCCGGGCCAATTGTAGACGTGAATATAGAGCGTGTTGCCGCGGCGCGAATAGTTGCAGCTCGCATTCTGGGTAAGATTGCCGCGCTCGGTGCCGTAGATGGCCTTGCCATTGGTGTCGAGCCATTGGCCAACAGCTTCCAGCACTTCAACTGAAGGCTGCGGAACGGAGCCGTCAGGCTCAGGGCCGATATTCAGCAGATAATTGCCGCCGCCGCGCGCGCAGGTGATGAGGTTGTTGACGATGGTCTTGGACGTCTTCCACTGGTCGTCGGCGCGATTGAATCCCCAGCTTTCATTAAGCGTCATGCACGTTTCCCAGGCGCGGCCGGCCTCTGACGCCTGGATGTGCTGCTCCGGAGTGGAGAAATCGCCGGGGAGGAGATTGCGGTTGTTCACGATGATGTCGGACTGAAGCGAGAAGACCATTTCGTTCATGCGCTCCGACTCCCACTGATCGGCGTCGAGCGGCCAGGCCACGTCGTACCAGAGGACGTCGATCTTGCCGTAGTTGGTCATGAGTTCGCGGATGAGGCCGTGAGTGTAGTCGACGAAGCGACGGCGGGCGGCTTCATCGGTCTTACAGATGGCGCCGTCGGGATGGTGCCAGTCCATGAGTGAGTAATAGAAGCCGACGCGCAGGCCCTCGGCGCGGGCGGCGTCGACGAATTCGCGGACGAGATCGCGGCCGGGTCCCTGGTCCATGGCGTTGTAGTCAGTGAGCTGGGTATCCCAGTTGCAGAAGCCCTCGTGGTGCTTGGTGGTCATCACCATGTACTTCTGGCCGGCGCGTTTGGCCAGGCGCGCCCAATCGCGCGCGGCGTTGGGCTTGGGATGAAAGTGCTTGGCCAGCAATTCGTACTGGAGAAGAGGAACTCCCTCCTGCTCTTTGGCCCACTCGTGCTGGCCGATGACGCTGTAGAGACCCCAATGAATGAACATGCCGAACTTGGCCTCGTGCCACCAGGCCATGCGTGGATCGCGCGTGGCAGCCTGTTTGAGGTCGGCAGGAGTGGGCTCGGGTTGAGCCGCGGCTTGCGCGCCGGCGGTCTGCGACATTGCCGATGGGCCGGCGTTGACGACGGCCAACGCCGCGGCGCCGGCCGCGCCAAACTGCTTCAAGAACGATCGTCTCGAGCTTTCGTTCCAGTTCATCTGTTTTCTCTCTGAGTTTGCCGGCAATCGGCTTTCCGTTGGCTTATATGATGCGCCCTGAAAAATACGTCGAGTCACTATAGCAGACAGGGAGAACCGGGAGCGAGGGAACGAGAACGCCGGCATGCATCGGCGTGTGCGGTCAGGTTTCCGATAGGCGCTCGATGTGGTCTTCGACGTAGAGGGAGGCGCGTCCGCCTGACAAGTTTCAGCCCGAGTTGACGAACCCTTACATGGCTCTCTACCCGGATAACGGAGGGACAGGGCAATGGTTAACAGGCACCAGAGAACATTGGGACGCTGCACCGTGAACAAAGTACCGAGGGGTTTAGAATCGAAGAGGTTGCGGCGAAGTGGACCGCATCAATCTGCACCCGTGCGCAGGGGCCACCTGGGCTTACTGCGGCGGGCGAACGTGTGGGATTAGGACGGCGAATGCGAGCTAAGACGGCTGTGGTGCTGGGCGCCCAATGGGGCGACGAGGGCAAGGGAAAGATTGTCGATGTACTGAGCGAGCGGTTTTCTGCCATTGCGCGCTATTCCGGCGGCCACAACGCCGGACACACCGTCATTATTGGGGGACAAAAGCTCGTCCTGCAGCTCATTCCCTGCGGCGTGCCGCGGCCAGGATGTAAATGCGTGATCGGGAACGGCGTGGTGCTGGATCCGATGTATTTTCTCGACGAACTCAACCGCGTTCGCGCCATGGGCGCCGATATCGACGGAAGGCTCTTTGTTTCGAACCGGGCGCAGGTAATTTTGCCGTACCACAGAATGATTGAGCTGGCGGCCGAGAGTGCCCCGGGGCGGCAGAAGATCGGGACGACGAGCAAGGGCATTGGCCCAGCCTACGAGGACAAAATGTCGCGCGGCGGGCTGCGAATCGTCGACCTGATGAACCGGGAGCTGCTGAAAACCCACATTGAAGCGGCCTGCGCCGAGAAGAACTCGATTGCTCATGCGCTGTTTGGAACCGACCCGCTGGACCCGGCAAAGATGTACGAGAAATATGCAGCGGCTGCTGAGCAGATCCGGCCCTTTGTCAGCGACACCTCCCGGTTATTGAATGGGATCCTGGCGAAGGGCGGCAGCGTTATGTTTGAGGGCGCGCAGGGAACCATGCTCGACATCGATCACGGGACCTACCCGTTTGTCACTTCGTCGTCGGCGACGGCGGGAGGAGCATCGACGGGGACGGGCGTCGGGCCGACAGCGATCGGGACGGTGATTTCGGTGACCAAGGCTTATGTGACGCGCGTAGGCGGAGGGCCATTCCCTACGGAGATTCACGATGCCGCAGGCGATCAATTGCGCGCTCGCGGACACGAGTACGGAGCCGTAACCGGGCGGCCGCGGCGCTGCGGATGGCTCGACATTCCGCTGCTGCGCTATTCGAACCAGGTGAACGGCGCGGAGTGGCTGGTGGTGACCAAGCTTGACGTTCTGGACGAGCTTGAAGAGATTCCGGTGTGCGTTGGATACGAGATCGGCGGCAAGGTTACCGACGAAATTCCGGCCGATGTGCACGGCCTTGAGGCTATCAAGCCGCGATACACGACGCTGAAGGGCTGGCGGCAATCGACGGAGAGCATTACCGAGTTCGAGAAGCTGCCGCAGGCGGCGCGCGAGTACCTTGCCTTCCAGGAGAGCGAGAGCGGAGCGAAGATTGGAATGATCTCGACGGGACCCGATCGTAACCAAACTATCGTGCTGCCGGTTTTTGCCGAGGCGCTGGATCGCATCTGTTCGTAAAGGCAGCATTTGGGCAAATGAATCGTCCCGTCAAATGAGGGCGTGGCGGCGGTTCGGATAAGTAAAGCCTCGTGCGGAAAGTGCGGCCCCTCTCGATCGCAACGAACCATTCGTCCAATGGCCTGTACGGGAGTGATCGGCTCCTGAGGTACTTCAGATAGAGAAACGGTGAATTGGAACAAGTTTTCCATTTGACCGTTACCCTATTCCGGGGCTACCGTGTACGCGTATGCCGGTATCCGCGATGGACCGACTGAACTCTATTTGGGACCGACGCCCGCACGGCGTATGGATCATTGCCCTGGCGCTTGCAGTTGGGACGGGTGGGATTCCGGTCCACGCCGGAATGTTGCCCGTGCAAAAGCACGAGGCGCATCACGAGATCGACCAGCTCGAGGATGAGTGGCGAGACGCCCTTCTCACTTCCAACACCAAGGAACTGGGCTCCCTGCTGGCTGACGATTACATGGGGATCACCCCGGCAGGCACTCTGCAGACGAAAGAGGAGACGATTGAAGGCCTTCGCAACGGGCGAGTGCACTTCACGCTTCTCGATCTTACAGACCGGCGGGTGCGGTTTTATGGGTCCACGGCGGTAGTGACGTCATTAGCCAACGTTCAGGCTGCGACCGCGGATGGTAAACTCCTGGGCAAATATCGCTACACGCGGGTGTATGCGCGCGACCCTGAGGGCCAATGGAAGATCGTGAGTTTTGAGGCCAGCCGAGTCCGCGAACCCGGTCCACGCAGAAACAAAAAGAGCGAATTTCACTAGACCTTGGCAGTCCCGGACCTCCCCACATCGAACCCTTCCCAAGACAAAATGCCGCTTGATCGTAAGCAATTGAAAGAATGTGCAATTATGCCCATTCGACGCCGGCCTTGAAATCGGCTTGGGGGCGGGGTACACTAGAAATCAATATAGGACTAAATGAGTCCTATATTGCGGGATGCCAGGGGCGGCACCATGAGCGCTTTGAGCCGCCGGCGAATCGAATAGAAAGCCGAGCGCTCTAAAGGCAAATCCCGTGGAGGAAAAATGGGTTCGAGTATCGATGCAATTCGCGATCTTGCGCTTCAGGACTACAAATGGGGCTTCATCACCGATGTGGACGAAGATCGCGTGCCAAAGGGCCTGAATGAAGAGATTGTCCGCCTGATTTCTGCCCGCAAGGGCGAACCGGAGTTCATGCTGGAGTGGCGGCTGAACGCGCTGCGTCACTGGTTCAAGATGGAGCGCGAAGAGGGCGCGCCGAAATGGGCCAACCTGACCATTGCGCCCATCGATTACCAGAACATTGCATATTATTCGGCGCCAAAGAAGAGGCCGCAGCTTGAGAAGCTTGAGGACGTCGATCCTGAGATTCTGAAGACCTACGCGAAGCTCGGCATCCCGCTGGAAGAGCAGAAGCAGTTGGCCGGGGTAGCGGTGGACGCGGTGTTCGACAGCGTTTCAGTGGCAACCACGTTCAAAGGGAAGCTGGCCGAGATGGGCGTGATCTTCTGCTCGTTTTCCGAGGCGGTCAAAGAGCATCCCGAGCTGGTGAAGAAGTACCTGGGCACGGTGGTTCCGCATACCGACAACTTCTATGCGGCGCTGAACGCGGCAGTTTTCACCGACGGATCATTTGTCTACGTTCCCAAGGGCGTACGCTGCCCGATGGAGCTGTCGACATATTTCCGCATTAACGCGGCGGAGACGGGACAGTTCGAGCGGACGCTGATTATTGCCGACGAAGGCGCGTATGTGAGCTACCTGGAAGGCTGCACGGCGCCGATTCGGGATACGAACCAATTGCACGCGGCGGTAGTGGAGCTGATCGCCCTCGATAACGCCACGATCAAATACTCGACAGTGCAGAACTGGTACCCCGGCGACAAGGAAGGGCGCGGCGGGATTTACAACTTCGTGACCAAGCGCGGCAAGTGCGCGGGCGTGAACTCGAAGATTTCGTGGACGCAGGTAGAGACGGGGTCGGCGATCACGTGGAAGTATCCGAGCTGTATTTTGCAGGGCGACAACTCGGTGGGCGAGTTCTACTCGGTGGCGCTGACCAACAATCGCCAGCAGGCCGATACGGGCACGAAGATGATTCACATCGGAAAGAACACGCGCTCGACGATCGTTTCGAAAGGGATCTCGGCCGGCTACGGGCAGAACACCTACCGCGGCCAGGTGAAGATCATGAAGAGCGCCACGGGAGCCCGGAATTACACCCAATGCGATTCGATGCTGATCGGCGATCGCTGCGGCGCGCACACGTTTCCGTACATTGAGGTGAGGAATTCGACGGCACGGATGGAGCACGAGGCATCGACCTCGAAGATCGGCGAAAATCAGTTGTTTTATCTGCGGCAGCGCGGATTGAAGACCGAGGACGCAGTTTCAATGATCGTGAACGGATTCTGCAAGACCGTGTTCAAAGAGCTGCCGATGGAATTTGCGGTGGAAGCGCAGAAGCTACTGGGTGTGAGCCTGGAAGGCAGCGTCGGGTAAGGGTTCTACCCCACCCTAGCGACAAAAACAAAAACGTCGCGAGGATGGGGCACCCGTGAGCCGGCAAAGAGCGCAGCGCCAATAGAGAAGAGAAATTTTGGATTACGGAAAACGGAGAGGAATAAGGATGGCATTGCTAGAGATTGAAGATTTGCACGCCAGGGTGGATGGCAACGAGATCTTAAAGGGCGTGAATCTGACTTTAAACGCGGGTGAGGTGCACTCGATCATGGGCCCGAACGGCTCGGGCAAGAGCACGCTGGCCCAGGTGCTGGCGCGGCGCGAGACCTACGAGGTAACGCAGGGCAGAGTCTTGTTCAACGGAAAAGACCTTCTGGAGATGACTCCGGAAGAGGCTGCCTGCGAGGGTGTGTTCCTGGCGTTTCAATATCCGGTGGAGATTCCCGGAATTGGAAATGCGTATTTTCTGCGTTCCGCGATGAATGCGATCCGCAAGTACCACGGGGAGGACGAACTGGACGCGATGGATTTCCTGCCTCTCTACCAGGAGCGGATGAAGCTGCTGGAGATCGACGAGAAGTTCATGAACCGCTCAGTGAACGAGGGTTTCAGCGGCGGGGAAAAGAAGCGCAACGAGATTCTGCAAATGGCGATGCTCGAGCCGAAGCTGGCGATCCTGGATGAGACGGACTCCGGACTCGACATTGATGCGCTGCGGATTGTGGCGCAGGGCGTGAACGCGATGCGCGGCCCAGAACGGGCCTTCCTGGTGATCACGCACTATCAGCGGCTGTTGAACTACATCAAGCCGGACTTTGTGCATGTTCTGGTGGACGGAAAGATCGCTCATTCCGGCGGGCCGGAGCTGGCGCTGGAACTTGAGGAGAAGGGCTACGGCCGGGCCGAAGCCGAGGTGGGCGTGACCGCGTAGTTTGTGCAGACCCAGGTCGCAAAGGCGAGTTCCTTCGAAAAGCTCAGGACAAGCTCTGGGGCACCACGGGATGTGACGACGATGGCGAGAGAAGACGGAAGCGAGAGATCGATGTTGAAGGCGACGGAACGGCTGGAAAATTATCTTAAAGCGTACAGCGAAGTGCTGGCGCTGGGAGAAAAGCGCGAGCCCGTGTGGCTGCGGCAATTGCGCGAAGACGCATGGGGCCGCTTTGAGGCTCGGGGATTTCCTACCACGCACGACGAAGACTGGCGGTTTACGAACGTTGCGCCACTGATGCGGACGCCATTTCGGCGCGCGCCGCTGGGCAATGCCGGGCTGACGGCCGCTGACATTGAGGCCTTCAAGGTGGCCGGAGCAGCCTGCCAGATGGTCTTCGTGAATGGCCGGTTCGCGCCCATGCTGTCCGAAATGGGGAGCCTGCCCAAGGGGCTCGAAGTTTGCGCGTTCGCGCTCTCTCTTGACTGCGGCTCCGGTGGCTGGGCTCCCGAGGGTTGCGCTCCGGATGGAATTGAGCAGCACCTGGGCCGCTATGCCGATATTCGCCGCGACGTGTTTGCCGCGCTCAACACAGCACTGTGGGAAGATGGCGCCTATCTGCGCATCCGGCGTGGGGCGGTGATCGAAAAGCCAATCCACCTGCTCTATGTTTCTGCGGGCGCCGGCAACGAGATCATGACGCATCCACGCACGCTGGTGGTGGCAGAAGAAGCGAGCCAGGCTGCAGTGATCGAGGATTACGTCTCAATCGGAAGCGAAGTTGCGTTTTCAAACTCCGTGACGGAGCTTGCGGCCGGACAGAATGCCGTGATCTCGCATTACCTGGTTGAACGCGAGAACCTCAGCGCATTCAACGTGTCTACGCTGCGCACGGAGCAGGCGAGAGGGACCAATATTTCTTCGCATTCCCTTCTGCTGGGCGGCGGGATGGTGCGGAATAACGTGCATCCTGTGCTGGCCGGAGAGGGCGCGGAGTGCCTGATCAATGGATTGTTCGTGGGCGCCGGCAAACAGCATCTGGACAACTACATGATGGTGGAGCACGCGCAGCCGCTGGGCTCGAGCCGCCAGTTTTATAACGGAATTCTTACCGACACGGCGCGCGGCGTGTTTCATGGGCGCATTGTGGTGCACAAGGATGCGCAAAAGACCGATGCCAAGCAGACGAACCGCAATTTGCTTCTGAGCGACGATGCGCGCATCGATACCAAGCCGCAACTTGAAATTCATGCCGACGACGTGAAGTGCACGCACGGCGCGACGATTGGGCAGATCGAGGAAGAGCAACTTTTCTACTTGCGCGCTCGCGGGCTCGACGAGAAATCAGCGCGGAACCTGTTGCTGTTTGCATTTGCGGCGGAGTGCCTTGACCGCATGCAGGAGCCTGCGGCTCGCGAGTTTGCGGAGAAGCTGATTCGTGAGAGGCTGCCGGAACTTGCGGTACACGCGAAATCGGGAACGGTGGCGACAGCGAACGATGAGGCGCGGAACTGGGAGGAATTAGGGTGACGGCAATCGCTCATCCTCTGGCAACAGGATCTTCGGCGCCGGGAGCAATGGTGAAGAGCGCACCGGCTCTGGACATCGAGAAGATCCGCGCCGATTTTCCGATCCTGGCGCAGCAGATTCACGGCAAGAAACTCGTTTATCTCGATAATGCGGCGACTTCGCAGAAACCGAAAGTCGTGATTGACGCGATTACGCGGTACTACGAGCACGACAACGCGAACATCCATCGCGGAGTGCACACGCTGAGCGTGCGAGCCACCGAGGCGCACGATGCCGCGCGGCAAACGGTGAAGCGGTTCGTGAATGCGGGCGATATTCGCGAAGTGATCTTTGTGCGCGGCGCCACCGAGGCCATTAATCTTGTAGCGCAGACCTACGGGCGCGTCCATGTCGGCGCCGGCGACGAAGTGCTCATCACGGCCATGGAGCACCACTCGAACATCGTTCCCTGGCAGATCCTGTGCGAAGAGAAGGGCGCGCACCTGAAGGTTGCGCCCATCAACGATCGCGGCGAGTTGCAGCTCGACGAGTTTGAAAAGCTGATCGGGCCGCGTACGAAGATGGTTGCCGTCACGCAAGTCTCAAATGCGCTGGGCACGGTGAATCCGCTGCGCGAGATGATCGAGATGGCGCACCGGCGCAGAGTTCCGGTCCTTGTGGATGGGGCGCAGGCAGTGCCGCACTTTGCGGTGGATGTGCAGGCGCTGGACTGCGATTTCTACGCATTCAGCGGCCACAAGGTGTACGGACCAACGGGGATTGGCGTGCTGTACGGGAAGGCCGCCCTGCTGAACGCCATGCCGCCCTACCAGGGTGGAGGCGACATGATCAGCTCCGTCACGTTCGAGAAGACGACCTATAACCATCTGCCGTTCAAATTCGAGGCGGGCACGCCGGATATCGCCGGGGCGATCGCCCTGGGCAAGGCGTTGGAGTACATCGGCGCGCTGGGGATGGACCAGGTTGCGGCGTACGAACAGGGGTTGCTGGCCTACGCGACGGATGCGGTTGGCGCGGTTCCGGGCGTGCGCCTGATTGGAACGGCGAGCGAACGGGCCGGCGTGCTCTCTTTTGTGATGGATGGCGTGCACCCGCACGATCTAGGGACGATCCTGGACCAGGACGGAATTGCGATCCGAACCGGGCATCACTGCGCACAACCGGTGATGGAGCGCTTCGACATTCCCGCCACGGCGCGGGCGTCGTTTGCCATCTACAGCACAAAAGAAGAAGTAGATGCGCTGGTCGAGGGAATCCGCAAAGCGCACGAGGTGTTTGCGTGACCATGGACAAGGGCCAGCTCGGCGATCTTTACCAGGAAGTGATTCTGGAGCACAGCAAGGCGCCACGGAACTATCGCAAGCCGGCAGGCGCCAATCGCGAAGCCGAGGGCTATAACCCGCTGTGCGGCGACCGGTGTACGGTCTTCCTCGACGTGGAGGACGGTGCGATCAAAGACGTCGGCTTCCAGGGCTCGGGATGCGCGATTTCGCGGGCGTCGGCGTCGATGATGACGCAAAGCATCAAGGGAAAGAGCAAGGAAGAGGCGGCGCGGATCTTTGCGCAATTTCATCGCCTGGTGACCGGCGATGAGGATGCGGTGGCGCACGCGTCCGAAATGGGCAAGCTGGCGGCGTTCTCGGGCGTGTCGAAGTTTCCGGCGCGCGTGAAATGCGCGACGCTGGCCTGGCACACGATGCAGTCCGCGCTCGAAGGCAAGCCCGATCCGGTTTCGACGGAGTAACGAGAGAGCATCTCATGGCAGCGCCCATCCCTACAAATCAAGACGCCGCGCCACTTTCCGGACCGTTTCGCGAGGAGATGATCTGGAAGCAGCTCAAGACGGTTCGCGACCCGGAGATCCCGGTCGACATCGTGAACCTGGGGCTGGTGTATTCGGCTGCGGCCGTTCCCTTGGAAGCCGGCAGCAGGCGGATTGAGGTGCGGATGTCGTTGACCGCGCCGGGATGCAGTATGTCCGACGTGATCAAGGCCGAAGTGGAACGCAAACTGGCCGCACTGCCTGAAGTGAGCGAGGTCAAGGTCGAGATTGTCTTCGACCCGCCGTGGAACGCCGGAATGATGTCCGAAGGCGCCAAGCTGCAACTCGGATTCGATTCCGACTACGGCGCGCCCGCTCCCAAATCCGGAACATTCAAGATTCTGCGTTGATGCGGAGAACCCTCAGCGATCTCGATCGCAGCTGATAAGCAAAACGCGCAAATTCAAGCAGAACATGCAGGCTCGCACCTATGCGGCGGCGATTCTCCTTGCGCGAGGGCCGATGTTTCTCACGTTTGGCACAAGCGGAATTATCGACCTAAATCAAAGATACGATGCAAGATGCCTCCGTGGTGATGGGGCAAACCGTGAGTCACTTGCCAACCGGTTCGCACTGTCAGTAGAACCGCCTTGATAAGAAAAAAGCTCTGCCAATCACATCGCGATCCAGCCAAAAAGGAGTGATGCGCCGCCGCGTCACCTTCCAGCGGAGACACGAGGCCGGGTTTTGACGGATCAACACGCCCGGTTCGGGACAGCGACGAGCGTTTCTTTGCTGAAGGAATCGCGCGCCGGCCTGAAAGCACGGAATAGAAGACCCAATGCCGCATTGCTTCGGATATATTTCACGACGCCGCTTTTTGAAATCGATGGCAGCCGCCGCGGCTTGCGCGCAATGCAGCGCAAGCTTGAGAGCGTCGCTTGTGCAGCCGGTCCTGGCCAACGCAGAGGCCGGCTCGGCGTCCGTTCGCCTCGATCCGGGATGGGAGTATTTCCGCGGGGCGCTCGATGGGCCGTGGGAGGTATGGCGCGGCAACAGTATTGCCGCCTGGGAGCAGGTTTCGCTGCCCCATTGCTTTAACCACTACGATGCGTGCGATCCCGATCAGCCTTACTATCGCGGCCACGGGTGGTATAGGACGCGCATCCCGGTTGCTAACCCCATAAAGGATGGGCGTACCCTGCTCTATTTTGAGAGCGCGGGTCAAACATCTCACGTGTACGCCGGTAATGTGCTGGTTGGGTCGCACGTGGGCGGCTACGATGAGTTTGTCTTCGACATCACCGATGCGGTTGCGGCCAGCGGCCAGGACGGAAGCGACGGCGTTCCGATTGCCGTTCTTTGCGACAACTCGGAGGATCTCGAACGGGCGCCGTCGGATCTGAGCGACTTCAGCCTCTATGGCGGCCTCTACCGGCACGTTCATCTGGCGTACGTCCCCGGCGTTTCGCTGGAATCGGTCCATATTTTGCCCACTTGGACACCGGGCGCGGACGCGAAAGTCTCCGTGAAGGCGCGGCTCTACAACCCGCAGAAGTATTCAGGCAACGCGAAGATCCTGGTGGAGATCTCCGACGCCGGAGGCAGGGCCGTTGCCCACGTGGAGAAAACGCTTGCTGCCTGGGATGGAGAAATGGAGATTGTATCGTGCGCTGTGGAATCGCCGGCGGCCTGGTCGCCCGCACATCCCAATCTCTACACATGCAGCGTGACGTTGACGACGCCGTTCGGCGAGAGCGCCGTAAAGGAGCGGTTCGGAATCAAGCACGCAGAGTTCCTGGAACATGGCCCCTTCAAACTGAATGGCGAAAGGCTACTGCTCAGGGGCACGCAACGCCACATGGATCACGCCGGATTTGCCGCGGCGGAGCCCGACGAACTGATTCGCACCGAGATGGAGCTGGTGAAGGCAATGGGCGCGAACTTCATCCGCCTGGCGCATTACCAGCAGACGCGGCTGGTGCTGGATCTCTGCGACGAGCTTGGCCTGCTGGTGTGGGAGGAGGCGCCGTGGTGCCGCGCGGGCGTGGGCGACGACAAGTGGAAAGAAAACACCCGCTCCATGTTGGCCAACATGATTGACCAGCACTTCAATCACCCCAGCGTGCTGATGTGGGGCCTTGGCAATGAAGACGACTGGCCCGGCGAATACCCGGCCATCGATAAGGCGGCAATCCGCGACTTCATGCAGGAGATGAACGAACTGGCGCACACGACGGATCCGTGGCGATTCACATCCTTGCGCCGATGCGATTTTGCGCGCGACATCCCCGACGTCTATTCGCCTTCGATCTGGGCAGGGTGGTATAGCGGCGTTTATACCGAGTACGAAGATGCGCTGAAGAAGGAGCGGGACAGGGTCAGGCATTTCATCCACATCGAATGGGGCGCCGACAGCCATGCACGGCGGCACTCTGAGGCGCCGGAAATGGCGCTGGCGAAGGTGGAAGCCAGCGCGGGCTTCGACCAGGCTGGACCGAACGATCTGCCGGTAAACGGAGCCCCGCATGTTTCGCGCGATGGGGATTGGTCAGAGACTTACGCATGCGATCTTTTCGACTGGTACCTGAAAGTGCAGGAGACGCTGCCCTGGTTGACCGGATCGGCACAGTGGGCGTTCAAGGACTTTACGACGCCGATGCGCGTGGAGAACCCCGTGCCTCGCGTGAACGAGAAGGGCGTGATCGAGCGCGACATGACGAAGAAGGAGGGATACTGGGTCTTCCAGTCGTATTGGGCCGATGAGCCAATGGCTCACATCTACGGCCATAGCTGGCCGATTCGCTGGGGTGCGGAAGATGAGCCGCGCATCGTGAAGGTCTACTCGAACTGCCCCACAGCTGAGCTCTTCGTCAATGGCGAGTCGGCAGGAGAGCGCCAGCGCAATAGCCAGGATTTTCCGGCGGCCGGATTGCGTTGGATGGTGAAGTTCAAGCCAGGGAAGAACCATTTGCGCGTCGTGGCCGGCAAAAATGGCGTGACAGTGACCGATAAGATCGAGTTCGAGTATCAGACGACAAAGTGGGGAAAGCCGGTGCAACTGAAGGTCGTCGAGGTTGCACGCGATGCGGACACAGCAACCATCGAGGCGACGCTCCTCGATGCTGGCGGGGTGCTGTGTCTGGATGCGAAGAATTCGGTGCGCTTTTCTGTGGCCGGCTGCGGGCGCATGATCGACAACCAGGGCACAACGACGGGATCGCGCGCGGTACAACTCTACAATGGACGCGCGCGGATTACGCTGCAACGCAACGGCGGCGCAAACGATGCCGGCGTTACCGCCGAAGGGGTTGCACCGGCGTTTGTGACGATTCCAGCGTGAAGAGTTGCGGCGGCTCTTTAGGAAGGATTGAGGTCACAGGTGCGGCGCGTCAGTGTTTTTCTTCCGGCGAGTCACTATCGCTCTCCGATTTTGTCGCCAGATTTTCCAGCTGATTCCGCCAGTCGAGAGATTGGACGAAGGCACGCGACTCTCGCCAACCAGGCTCAACGATGATGTGTAGTTCGAGATAGACCTGCGTGCCCAGCAGCGACTCGATTTTACGGCGCGCTCCCGAACCGATGGCCTTCAGCTTCGATCCGCCTTTGCCGATCAGAATTGCCTTTTGCCCTGCGCGCTCACAGTAGATTACGGCGGCAATGCCCGTCACCCGCTTCTTCGCTGTTGGCTCCGGCTCTTCGAAGCGCTCGATGACAACGGCGGAGGCGTAGGGCACCTCTTCGCCGGTCTCGGTCAAGATGCTTTCGCGGATGAGCTCCGCGACCATGAAGCGCAACGGCTGGTCGGTGTACTGGTCCTTGGGGTAGAAACGCTCACCGGTGGGGAGAACCTCGACGATTTTGCGAAGCAGCACGTCGAGGCCGTCGCGCTTGCGCGCGCTCACGGGAATGACCTGAGCAAAGTTGTATTGCCGGGTGAGCGATTCAATGAGCGGCAGGAGCAGGTCTTTGCGAACGAGATCGATTTTGGTGAGAACAAGAAAGGCGGGGCAGTCGAGCTTGCGAACCAGCGAAAACAGAAACTCGTCTTCACTTGAAGCGCGGCGGGTGCTTTTTTGTTTTTGACCGTCGGCAGCGCCGAGCTGGAGACGGCGCGTGGCATCAGCGAGAACAAGGACCAGGTCGCGCGATTCCAGGGCCTCGTGCACCTCCTGCAGCATGCGGCGGTCGAGCTCGGAGGCAGGCATATGGACACCGGGCGTATCGACGAAGACAATCTGCGTCGCCGGATGCACCTTTTTGCGCGCAGGCACTTCCACCACCCCGAGAATGCGGTTGCGCGTGGTCTGAGGCTTGGCTGTGACGATGGCCACTTTTTCGCCGGTGAGGGCGTTGAGCAGCGTGCTTTTGCCCACATTGGGGCGGCCGAGGATGGCGACGAATCCGGATTTCACGCGCGGTGCGGCTCCTGACTGAGTGTACGGCATTGCAGTATTGGACAGTGGGCAGCACACAGCGCACGGACCGCAAGACGGCTGGCGAATTCTTTCAGATTTTTTTGAAAGAGCGCTTGACCTGTCTATAACTATAGGGTTGACAGTGGGAGTAGACGATGTGGACGGTAACCAAACTCGCCCGGCAGGCCGGCCTCAGCCGGACCGCGCTCCTGTACTACGAATCGATTGGGCTGATGCGCGCGCCGGAACGCAGCCAGGGGAACTATCGCTGGTACGGCGAGCGGGATCTTGCGCGGCTGCTGGAGATTCGCGCCTATCGTGACGCGGGGCTCAGGCTGACGGATATTCGCGCCATTCTGGGCCGCCCTGCCGGCGACGCAGCAGGAGTGCTGCAACGGCGGCTGATGGAACTGGACGGCGAGATCAGAACTTTGCGCGAGCATCAGGCGGCGATTCTCAGGCTACTGAGCCACAGAGGTCTAAGGAGAGGAAAGATGATTACCAAAGAGAAATGGGTTTCGATCATGACGGCATGCGGGCTCAGCAAAGATCAGATGCATCGCTGGCACTCGGAGTTCGAGCGTTCGGCGCCGGAGGAGCATGAGGAGTTTCTCAAGTTTCTGCACATTCCGGCGGCAGAGATCGAGAGCATTCGCGAACAAAGCCGAAAGGGGTTCTAATTCCCTGATTCCGACGACATAGATGCCCTTTGTGCTGAACAATCACGCGCCAGGGGTATACACCTGGAGTGATTGAATTGCTATCATCTGCGCATGGTACCCGTGGGCGAGACAAAAAGGCTGATTCTGCGGCCGCTGGCAATCGAGGACGCGGCGCAGATCCAGAAGCTGTTTCCGCGCTGGGAGGTCGTGCGTTATCTGCGCGATGTTGTGCCGTGGCCGTATCCGGCGAATGGGGCGGTGGAGTTTATCCGCGAGGTTGCGCTGCCGCACATGGCGAGCAGCGAGGCGTGGAATTGGACGCTGCGGCTCAAGAGCGAGCCGGAACAGATCATCGGGAACCTCCATTTGCGAAAGGGCGATCGCGATCATCGCGGCTTCTGGATGGTGCCTTCCTGGCAGGGCCAGGGTTTGATGAGCGAGGCCTGCGCGTGGGCCAACGATTTTTGGTTCGAGACGCTGGGGTTTCCGGTGCTTCGAGTCTCGAAAGCGGCGGAGAATCGGGCGTCGCGGCGCATCTCACAGAAACAGGGGATGCGGCTGGTGAGCGTAGAGGAAAAGGACTATGTGTGCGGCACGCTGTCGTCGGAGATCTGGGAGGTGACGGCGGAAGAATGGCGGAAGTGGAAAAGTGCTCAGTCAGATCAAGCCAATTCGATGCTCGGCTGACGCGCAGCAGTCTTCCCCAGATCTCAAAAGCGAGATCTGGGGCACCCAGTTTGAATTTGCTCTAAAAATGGTTCGGCAAAGGCGCGGGTCCTTGATACACCAGGCTCAGCCCCCAATCCATGTCGGAGGGAAAGTCGGGTAACTCCACTTCGCCGACATTATTCGTCGTAACCACTCCGTTGCCTGCATCGGACCAGGCGCCCTCGCGCGGATCGAACCATTGCGCGCGGTAGCGACTCATCACGCGCGCACCGCGAACAAGGCTCTTAGGGCATCCCTTTTCAAAATAGAGCAGGAAGATGCTCTGGTCTGGGGAGCGCGCGGCATAGGCCCAGCCCTCGAAAGCCTTGAGGGTTTGAGTCGAGTTAGGAACCACGAAGCCCTGGTCTGGCACCAGATCCTGATAGCGCGCGCCGATGGAGAATGCAAAGGTTTGCAGGTGCTGCATCTCGGCTCCTGAGGCCCACTGAAACGCGTCCCACATTTTTGTCGGAGCGGCAGGTTCGATGTCGGCGGACCATATACCTTCGGCTCCATAGACGTGGCCCGCAAGCCCACCCGAAAGAAAACAGCCGTACATTGATGAGCGAACAAACTGGTCGTCGCGCGGAGTGCCGCCTTGGGCTGCGTTCAGGTCGTTGCTGCCCGCCGAGTGCGCATAGGTGTAGCCGGCGTAGTAGGGTTCGCCGTCGAGCGCGGGATGCGGATGCACGTCGCGGAAGATCTCAGTGAGGTACCAATAGTATTCGTGTTCGCGCTTGTTGCCGGTCTGGTGCAGCGTGACCCACGAGTTCTCGCCCCAATTCACGAGCGTTGAAGGATTGGAGTTTGCAGAAAGCAGCGTGCCAAAGGGCGGCGGACCGTATTTCCTGAGAACGAGGTCGATGGCCTGAAGATAGTCGGGAACGGTCACGCTTTCCTGGATGATATCGAGATGAATGGGACTGAGCACGGTGTTGTTGGCCTGGTAGCGCGACCAGATGTATTGGATGAATCGCGCGTAGGACTCAGGCCATGAGTAGTCCTTCTTCCATAATTCGCTCACGTCTCGCCGAGAGACCTCGATAAAGGGGACAAAGCCGTTGGCGTTCAGATAGTCGATCTTGCGATCGATGAACTTGAAGTACTCCGGGTTGATGCGGTCCATGTCGGGGAAGACGTTTTCGTAGCCTGGGACCTTGCCGGGAAACAGGAACGGGCGACCGCCTTCATTGTCCATGTTCTTGGCGCTGCCGGTGCCGTATTCAACCCATGCATTACGTACGGTGGTATGTTCCGCGTCATTCATCACGATGTGCGCGGGCAAGCCGTCGTTCTCCCAGTTGGGAAATGCCGCAAGCATGTTGACCCAGTTGTAACCCTGCGCCTTGCGAAAGCGAACGTAGTCTTTGAAGCCGGCGCTGGGGCCGATGGGGCGTTCCACATCGTCGTCGAACCAGCGAAAGCGATTGGTGCCTGCGGCCCACCACGTATCGCCGAGGACAAAAAACGGCGTGCCATCGGCAGTCTGAAGCGCATGGTCGTTCGGCGTGGATTCGAGGAATCCGCGGCGCAACGGGTTCGCTTGTTTCTCTGCTTCGGTCCAATCGACAGCTTCGAACACACCGGATTTGCCCGCAAGTCCCGCGTCGCTGGGCTCGGAGCCGCTGCGCCAGCGCCAAGTGCCAGGCGCGGTTGCCACGACGCGAACGCCAAATTCGTTACCGCCATTCCAGAAGCCATAAACGCGCTTGTCGAAGCCGGGACCCGTGAGATCGACCCAGACCGTGACATCGGTATAGGGATTTGGGAAGGTGCGCTGTGAGGTGAGAACGATCTCCTGCTTCTCCCAGAGGTGAATTGGACGAGCCGAAGTCTCTGCGGCGCCGCCGAGGACAGCGCGCGGTGCGACGCCTAGGGCCGCGGCTCCGGCAGTTGCCCGGACAAACGCGCGGCGCGTGAGAAAGTTATTCTGCATGAAAACTCCCGAGGGTTCATCTCTTGAAAGATTCTGAACCGGCGATGATGATACACGATTCCAGGCTGATCGCCACTCAGGTCGATGCGGCCGCGGAGTTTGGCGGGAACGGCAGGCGGGCGGTGGGCGGGAAGAGGCGCAGGCGCTCGATGCGGCGGCCGGTTGAGGCGACGATTTCGACGCGCAGATGGAGTGGGTCGAGTGGATCGAGCGAGACGACTTCACCGGCTTTGGGAATGCGGCCCGCGATTTCGCTCACCAGGCCGCCCAGCGTGGTGGCTTCGTAGTCATCGTCCAGTTCGACAGGCTCGCCGATGAGATCGCCGAGCTGGTCGGCGGGAAAGCTGCCCGGCACAAGCCATGAGCCGGAGGGTTCGCGCAGCGGCTCCTCGGTCTGCGTGTCGGTTTCGTGCTCGTCGCGAATGTTGCCGACGATCTGCTCCAGCAAATCCTCAATGGTGACGAGGCCGGACACGGCACCGTACTCATCGATCACGATGCGCATGTGCTGCTTTTCGCGCTGCATTTCGCGGAGCAGCTCGTAGCCGCGCTTGGTTTCGGGGACGAAAGCGGCTGGATGAAGGATGCTGGCGACGGTGCGGGTGCGGGCCTCCACGTCGGTAATCTGCAGCAGGTCGTGAGCGAAGGCGAGACCGGTGATGTTATCGAGTGAGCCGTTATATACGGGAACGCGCGAGTAATTCTGCTGGCGAAGAAGTTCGAGAAATCGCTCGAGAGTGGTGGTGTCGGGAACCGCGAAGATTTCGGGGCGCGGAGTCATTACTTCGCGGACGAGCATGTCACCGAATTCGACGGCGGAGCGGACTAATTCACGGTCGCTCTGCTCCAAGATGCCTTCTTCTTCGCCGGCTTCGATGAGAGCTTCGACATCGGGAGCGGGTTCTTCCTCCGGCCCTGCCGGAGCTTCGGCGAGCGCCGCAATGGAAAAGAAGAAACGGATGAAGATGGTGATGGGCGTGACGATCCAGAGCAGAAAGAGGACAAACCAGAGAATCCGCGATAGCCAAAGGCCACGGGTGCGGTTAAAGAGGAGATCGGGAATCAGCTGGTAACAGAAAATGACGACCAGAACGACGGCGAGTATGGCCTGGGCGATTTCGGCGGCGTTGGGCGGGCCCATGTGGGCGGGCCGGACGAAAAGCAACTCACCGAACTCAAGAGTGATAAGGCCAAGGGCGATCTGCTTCAGAACGGAGGAGCAGAGGGCGGCGTGCTCGCGGCTGAGGCCGAGACGAGGTTCGATGTGTTCCTCCCAGGCGTCGAGGTTCTCCTGCACGTCGCGGCTCAGGATCTTACCGAATTCCGAGTAGATGCGCTGGATGTAGGACGCCAGAGTGGCGACGACGACGAGAAAAATGAGGAGCACAATTTGTAGAGGGGTCATCACTTGCGACCCCGCGTTGAGCGCAGCTTGGCGCCGTCTGTACGGCGGGCTCGCGGACTTGACGGTTGATCGGCGCGCTCAATGAGACCCATGGGCAAGCTAAACTCGGCGCGCAGCTTGCGTTCTCGGCGGTGCATCCGGCCTGCATCCGTCTCGTGGTCGTAGCCGGCGAGGTGCAAAAGGCCGTGGAGCATCAGTACCTTAAGCTCCGTTCCAAGGGGATGGCCTTGCTCAGTGCCCTGACGGCGAGCGGTGGGAATGCTGATCGCCAGATCGCCTGCGACCCGTTCCCCTGGTTTTGTGGTTTGGAATGGCGCTGCGGGAAACGAAAGAACGTCTGTGGGTTCGTTCTTCCCGCGAAAGCGCTGGTTGAGGTCGCGGATGGTCTCGTCGGTGGTGAGCAGGACGGTGACCTGACCGCGCAGCCCGACAGCGGCCTGGGCGCGGGCAAGAAAGCGGGAAAGAGTGCGTGAAGTGGGCAGGCGTTGAGCCCATTGAACCGCGCTACGAGAGCCGGGACCGCCCTTCGCGGCTGTTTTTGATTTTCGCGGCGAGCCGGAGCGCCCGCGGGCGTTTCCTGATCCGTGGGGTGGTGAATCGGGCGCCAGATCTGGGTCGAGGAGAATCATCGTGCGCCGGGCCGCGCTTCCTGCTATGCGCGACTCCAGTTCTGACAAGATGATACGCGAAGTGCGGTGCGAAGTAGCCGAGTCTTCTCATTCGGCCGTGGAGGCCGTTTTTCGTCGTCACATGAGGCAGCCGTGTTGCAAGAGTAGAATCGTCGCGCAAAGGGAGAGATTCATGCGCAAGATGCTTTTTTCTTTACTCTTTCTGTTGACAATGGCGGTGGCCGGCCAAGATGCGGCAGGCAAATTCGACGGCGCCTGGAACTCCACGGTAACCTGCGACCCGAAGGGAAGTTCGTTGGGCTACACCTGGCACTTTGTCTCGACGGTAACGGGCAATGTGCTGCACGGCGAACGCGGCGCCCAGGGGCAACCGGCGTATCTGGCGATCGACGGCAAGATTGGCGATGACGGGAAAGCCAAACTGACGGCCAACGGGGTGGTCGGCTCGACGGAATACACGCACGGGCCGTTCGTTCAGTCTGGCGCGCAGTACAGCTACGAGGTAAAGTCGCAATTCTCCAGCACCGAGGGCAAAGGCGAGCGGAGCACGGGACTGGGCATCTACGGCCGGCCGTGCCACTGGACCTTTGAGAAACAGGCAGCCGACGCCCCTCAGAAGCCGTAGGCGGGCGGCAACAATTACTGCGGCTTGGCCGGATGTGCCGGCTGATCCTCTCCGCGCTGCTGGATGCCGGAGCCGACTTCGATTGCGCCCTGCAGCGGCAGTTCCTGTTGATGCGGCTTCGCGGACTCGTAGGCACGGACAATACGCTGCACAAGAGGATGGCGGACCACGTCACACTCTTCGAAGTGGCAGAATGCGACGCCTTCGACGCCATCGAGAATATTGATGGCGTCCACGAGCCCGGACTTGCGCGGATTGGGCAGGTCGATCTGCGTGATGTCGCCGGTGATGACGGCCTTGGAGTTGTTGCCCATGCGCGTAAGGAACATCTTCATCTGCTCGACGGTGGTGTTCTGGGCCTCGTCGAGGATGATGAAGGCGTCGTTCAAAGTGCGGCCGCGCATGAAGGCGAGCGGGGCGACCTCGATCACGTTTCGTTCGATCATGCGGTCGACCTTCTCAACATCGAGCATGTCGAAGAGCGCGTCATAAAGCGGGCGCAGGTAGGGATCGATCTTTTCCTGCAGGGTGCCGGGAAGGAAGCCGAGCCGTTCGCCTGCCTCGACAGCGGGGCGCACCAGAACGATGCGGCTCACACGCTTGGCGTTAACCGCGGCGGCAGCCATGGCGACGGCGAGATAGGTCTTGCCGGTACCGGCAGGACCCACGCCGAAGACCATGTCGTTCTGCTCGACGGCCTCAATATAGCGGCGCTGGTTGAGCGAGCGCGGCTGGACGGTGCGCTTGATGCCGGCGGAGCGCTGCTTGCCTGCTTCCGCCACGGAGCGGAGCGTGGCCGCAGGATCGGCGACAACCAGCCGCAGCATGCCATTGAGTTCGCCGTTGTGAGGATGAATGCCCTGGCGGCGCAGGCCCTCGAAGTCCTGAAAGATCCGTTGCACGCGGGCGACTCCATCGTCGGGGCCCTCCACATGCACGGCGTCGGACCGCAGGTCGATGCGCACGCCGAGCGAGTTTTCGATCAATCTGAGGTTTTCATCGCGGGTCCCGAACAGGGGCTCGAGGTTGGGCGTGATCTCCAGAGCGATCTTCAAAGGTTTCTTCGTCCTCCAGGACGGCAGGTTCCGGTTAATGTAAGCCCGCCGCAGCGCAATAAGGCATTAGCCGGCGGGATTGTAGAGATGCTATCGGCGGTGATTGTATCTGGCGCGAGATCAATAGAAATTAAACAGAGACGCCGCACGCTTGCAGCGCGCCGCGCATGAATTGAAACGGCTGTTTTTGATGGGAGCCGAAGGGCGCGAGGCAAGCGGAAGTCCGTCTTCCAGACTGCCTTGCGGAATCGCGGGTTGGTGATCGGTACCAAGTCCGGTATTGCGAGAGTAGCGCGGGCGACGCAGCGCGTCAACCAGCGCACCATTACTTTCGATGCACGGGTTGTCACGGAAGATACCGGGTGGTAATGCAGTATTTCGGCCCGCTTCGACGACACGGAGATTAGGTAACTCCGGACGCAAGAGCCGATTGAGCAGATCGAAAAGGGAAACGGGATGAGGACGGGTGCCGTGCTCGATCCGGTACACTGCTGGAAACTCAAGGAATGCCGCCCGAAGGAATCGCGGATGTCCCAACTCTATGTCGTGGTCCTGGTTGTGATTGCGGTCGCGATGCCGACGGCACGATTGCGACTCGTTTTGCTTGGCTGGCCGTCGCTTGCTTCCAGTGCAAGGGCGGCGATGTGCAGGCGATAAGCAAAAAGGGGAGCTGACAAGCGGCGCGACGCGGAAGTACGCGAAATAGAAAACATGGATGTCGCCACGCAAGAGTCAGGAGCCAGTTTGACGTTCTTCAGACGTTTCTACGAAATTCGCACAGGATTTGAGCGGCCGTTCTGGGTTGCGAACGTCAGTGAACTCTTCGAACGGCTGTCTTACTACGCTGCGTTTGCCTCGCTCCCTCGGTATTTGCACGAGAGCCTTAACTTCGGAGTCGAGCGGGCCAGCAGCCTGGCAGGATTGTTTGGCGGGTTGGTCTGGTTTCTGGCGGCGTTCGGCGGAGCTCTCGCAGACCGGATGGGTTTTCGCCGGGCGCTGTCGCTGGCTTACCTGATTTTGGCCACCTCTTACTTTCTTCTGGGCTCCATCAATTCGCCGTGGCTCGCTCCGGTTCGCAACGCCATGCCCCTGGTGGTACTGGTGACGCTCATCCTGATGCTTCCGGCCCTCGGCATCGCGCTCGTAAAACCCTGCGTCGTTGGGACGACAGCCCGCGCTTCAAAGGAAAACGTGCGCTCCATTGGCTACTCGATCTACTACACGGTGGTGAACATCGGCGGGGCCGCGGGGCCATATCTCGCCGGATGGGTGCACCAGCATCTCAGCGTGGAGAAAGTCTTCGACATGGCGGCGTTGAGCGTCTTTGTCATGTTCTTCGCCGTGTTGCTTCTATTCAAGGAGCCGCGCCGCTCCGGAGAAGCGCAGACCGAAAGCCTCGGCCAGGTTGCGAGGAACTTTCTCACCGTCGCGTCCAACGGGCGCTTCATGCTGTTTCTGCTTATTTTCTCGGGCTATTACATCGCGTTCTGGCAGGAATTCATCATTCTTCCTCTCTATATCCATGGATACGTGAACCCCAATACCAATACTGAAATGCTGCTTATGTGGGACCCGCTCACGGTGATCGCGCTGCAGATGGCCGTCAGTATTCTCACGAAAAAAATGCCTTCGTTTCTCGGCATCACGCTGGGCAGCCTGATCTCAGGCGTGGCCTGGATCCTGCTCATTCTGCATCCCAGCGTCGCGATGGCAGTGGCAACGCTGATCGTAGTGGCCATCGGCGAAATCACCCAGCAGCCGCGCTATTACGAATACATCTCGCGCCTCGCGCCCTCAGGGCAGCAGGGAACCTATATGGGCTTTGCCTTTCTGCCCATCGGGATTGGGTCGCTCGTGGGCGGATGGTTTGGCGGGTTCCTGCTTCATCACTTCGGTGAAGTTCTGCATCAACCGGGCCTCATCTGGTGGCCGGTAACCGGTGTGGGCGTGGCGACGGCGGGGTTGCTTTGGGTTTATGACCGCTGGATACGGCGAGACCCAGCGGAAGCAAACCAAATTGAAGCCAGAAATGCAGCCGTCATCCCGAGGCCGACTTGAGCCTTCAGGGACTGAAGACGAAGGGGAGGCAGAGGGATCTGCGGTTGTGCCGCGTCGCATCTGTCGATGCTCTTCGCGCCATGCAGAATAAAGTTGGTTCACGCGGGTAACCGGGCTTACACTTTCCGTGATATTTCCTAATCCGCTATGCCGGTTGCGAACCTGACGCTCGAGATACGCATTGAGCACGCCCAGTCGCTCAAGGACAGGCGGCAGGTGGTGCGCTCGCTGAAAGACCAGTTGCGGCAGGGCTTCAACGTGTCAGTGGCGGAAATGGACGAGGCCGTGACGTGGCAATCGGCGACGATCGGCGTCGCGGCAATTTCGCGCTCGCGCGATTACCTGCACGGGCTGATGGAAGAGGTAGAACGTGCCGCGCGGCGCATGATCACCGAACTCGGCGCCGACCTGGCCGATTCCTACTGGGACTACATCGAGACCTGACGGCGGGTGCAACGCTCGAAACGGTAGCCCGATTCCGGCGTGCTAGGCTTAGTCTTTGGGTTTTTGGGAGAGGCTGTTTGCAGTCGAGTGCATTTCTTATTGCCGTCTTCGAGTTCGTCCTGATGCTTTTTTCGCTCAGTTTTCATGAGTGCGCGCACGCGTGGATGGCATCGCGGCTTGGCGATCAGACGGCGCGAATGCAAGGCCGGGTCACGCTGAACCCCATGTACCATATTGACCCGATCGGAACGCTGCTCTTTCCAGCTCTGGTGATTTTTGGGCCGTTCTTCGGCTTCAGGATCCCGTTCATGCTGATCGGCTGGGCCAAGCCGACGCCGGTGATCACGCGCAACTTCCAAAAGATCGTGCGCGACGACAACCTGACCACGTTGGCCGGGCCGCTTTCGAACCTGATCCTGGTCACCTTGTCTGTTGCTGCTTTGTCGGTGATCGCGCTAGCCGTTCCTGGGGGAAGAGACGTCGTGCAAATGTCGCTGGTGGCGGCTTTCAATCCCGCGGCCGTCCCTTTTGCCCATCCCGCGGCGGTGCTGTTGACCCTGGCGATCCTGATTAACCTCTCGCTTTTCTTCTTCAACCTGCTGCCGATTCCGCCGCTCGACGGCAGCCGGGTGGTGCGCAACATGCTGCCTTACAACGCGGCGCAATCTTACGACAAGATCGGCGGGTGGGTCAGCTACCTTCTGATGATCTTTGTGGGCGGCTTTATTCTGAACCTCGTTCTGACCCCTGCGCTGGTGTTGGTTTTCTCATTTCTTGCCCACCTTTGAAGAGCCGGCTTGCCGGGGTTTCTCCCGATACAATGGAAAGAGGTTTTTTGAACGCTTTTTGAACAAGCGCGGCTGCATTTTTTGGGCCGCCGAGGGCGTCGACTGAATGCGTCAGCGAGGGATTGAAGCGCCGCATGCCTGAACCCGAAATTCGATCGCAACGGCCCCGCGTGCTGAGCGGTATGCGTCCCACGGGAAAGCTGCATTTGGGCAACTACATGGGTGCGCTGGCCAACTGGGTCAAGCTGCAGGACTCTGCGCAGTACGAGTGCTACTTTTTCATCGCCGACTGGCACGCGCTGACCACGGATTATGCGGACCCTAGCCAGATTGCGCCCAATACCAAAGAGGTGATGCTGGACTACCTCGCCGCCGGGCTCGATCCGGAGAAGAGCGTGTTGTTTTTGCAGAGCCGCGTGCTTCGACATGCCGAGTTGGCGCTGCTGCTCGGCATGAGCACTCCGCTGGGATGGCTGGAGCGAGTGCCGAGCTACAAGGAGATGCAGGAAAACCTGACCAACCGGGACCTGACGACGTACGGCTTTCTGGGATATCCGGTGCTGATGGCGGCGGATATTTTGCTCTACCAGGCGGATTTTGTTCCGGTGGGGCAGGACCAGCAGGCGCATGTGGAGCTGACGCGCGAAGTGGCGCGGCGGTTCAACTCGCTCTACAAACCTCCCGTCCGCTCCCCCGAAGATATGATCGGCAAGTGGGCGGGCAAGGAAGTCTTGCCCGAGCCGAAGGTGCTGCTGACGCCTTCGCCGAAGTTACCCGGGACCGACGGGCGCAAGATGTCGAAGAGCTACGGCAATACGATCCTGATCAGCGATCCCGAAGCGGTGGTGCGACAAAAGCTGAAGACCATGGTGACTGATCCGGCGCGGGTGCGGCGGTCGGACCCGGGCGACCCGGACAAGTGCCCGGTTGGCGATTTGCATAAGCTGTTTTCGACACCGGAGACGATGGCAAAGGTGTATGAGGGCTGCCGTTCGGCGGGAATCGGGTGCATCGAGTGCAAGGGGTGGGCTGCGGACGCGCTGGTAAAGTTCTTGCAACCGATTCAGGACCGGCGTGCCAGCGTGACGGAAGCGAATGCAATCGAGATTCTGAAGGAAGGTTCCCGGAGAGCCGCGGTGCGTGCTGAGCAGACGATGGTGGAGGTTCGCGAGGCGATGCAACTCAAGCTGAGCACGGTATCGGGCGGTTGACACGGCCGAAGGGCGAGTAGGGGAAGCGATTACGAGGAAGATCGCGGTCCAAAAAAGGCCAGGAAAGCGCAAGATGGAAAAGACGGTCCCGTGGTGGCGCAAGGTCGTTGATTTTGCGTGGGGCGGATTGAAAACGGGATTCGGACTTTTCCGCAAGAACGGGAAAGTTGAGGCGGGCACGGAGAGCGGCACTGAAGTCGAGATTTATAAGACTGCATCGAACGCGGATGCCGGCGCGGTGATCAAGAACGATCAGGCCGAGACCGCCGAAGCGAGCAATGCCGGGACATTTGCCAGCGAAGCGCAGAACGAAGCCGGGGCTGAGATTGCCAGCGTCGAAATGAGTGCAGAGAGCAGCGTTGAAGTTCCGGTTGACTCGCCCGAATTGAGCGCCGAGAATCGCCTAGAGGTCGAGATTTCTGGCGTCGAGTTTGAGAACCGAGTAGAAGAGATTGCGTTGAACCAAACTTCCCCCCAATCCGAAGCGGCTGCGGCCGAGGTCGAGCAGGCGACAAACGAAGCTCCAGGCGCCGAGAGCAAAGATCCCATCGCGGACACTTCAGCCGGTGGCATTGAGCGATCAGATGCACGTGAGGACCAGTCGGTTGAGACTGCGCCGGAACCGGAAGAAGGGACCGGAGCGGAGGCGGCAGAGCCGCCGGACGGGCTGTCACCGTCACCGTTAGCCGTCGCGCCTGCGAGCGGGACAGCACCGGAGTCAACTCCTGCGCCCGCGACCCAACACAGGGATGCGCCTGAGCGGACCACCGCCGAGAAGGTTGCCGCGGCGCTCAAAGCACGAGGAGAAAATGCGGAGCAGTCGCCGTTTTCTGTCTTGGTAGGCGAGGTGTACGACGGGCCGTTCGACCTGCTGCTCGATCTGATCCGGAAACAGGACATCGATATTTACGACATCCCCATCGCCAGGATCACGGCGCAGTTTTTGGCTTATGTCGAACATCTGCGGGCTAGCGATATGGATGTGGCCGGGGAGTTTATCTACACGGCCGCATTGCTGATCCACATCAAGAGCAAGACGCTGCTGCCGCGCGCCCCGTCCGGCCCGGACGACGCGGGTGAGGATCCGCGGCGCGAGCTGGTGGAGCGGCTGCTGGAACACGAACGCTTCAAGAACGCCGCGCAGATGCTGCTGCAGAAACAGATGATCGAGGCAGCCACCTGGACCAATCCGGGCGTGCGCGAGTTTCGCGAAGATGCAAACGCCGAGCCGGAGATTGCGGCCGACACCACCGACCTGGTGCGTGTGTTTCGCGACATTCTGGACCGCGCACGCAATCGGCCCATCATCAATGTGGAAGAAGACACGGTGACGGTCGGGCAGATGATCCAGTTCCTCACGCGGCGGCTGACGATGGAAGACAAGCCTGTGTCGCTGCGGCGGCTGCTGAGTCACACGCACTCAGAGAAGGCGCTGATTGCGATGTTTCTGGCGCTGCTGGAGCTGGTGCGGCTGCAAGCCATCCTGCTCAAGCAGGACCGGCACTTCAGCGAAATCTTCATCAAGAAGCACGCGGGTTTTGAGTCGGCGATGAACCAGGGATTGGCTGAAGTGCGCGACGATTGGCGGTAGCGCCGAAGCGGACATGTCGATCTCCCAAAAACCATTGCTGAGCACAGGAATCGCGCGGCTTTCGGCCGCCAGATTGTACACTGACGATGATGATTTCGTTTCTCCGGCAATTCCATCGCATCGTCGCGGGCGTGTCGATCGTTGGGCTGACGCTCGGCGGGCTGACGCTCGGCGCAGGTTCCAATTTCCTCACCTCGCAAGAGCCGACGGCATCCGCGGCTCAGAGCGAGCTCGCGCAGGTTCCATTGCCTGAGCCCGCAGTGAATGCGCTTCCCTTGCCGGAGGATCGCGGTTCAGCCGACCTGGAGCAAACCCTTAAGCGCCTTGGCACCACCGCCAGCGTGCTGGTGATCGTCGCGCATCCCGACGATGAGGACGGCGCGCTGATGACGTATCTCGCGCGCGGCCTGGGAGCACAGGTTACGCTGCTTACATTGACGCGCGGCGAAGGCGGCCAAAATGCAATTTCAGCCGCGAGCTACGATGCGCTGGGGCTGATCCGCACCAACGAATTGCTGAAGGCGGACGAATACTACGGGGCGAAAGAGCTTTGGGGCACCGAGGCGGACTTTGGCTTTTCCAAGACGCAGGAAGAGTCGTTTGCGCAATGGGGACACGAGCGTGTGCTTTACGACGCAGTACTGGCCGTGCGCAAAGTGCGGCCGCAAGTCATTCTCGCTACGTTTGTGGGCGGCGTGAGCGACGGGCACGGGCAACACCAGGTTTCAGGCGAGGTCGCGCAGGAAGCATTCAAGGCAGCGGCCGATCCCAAGGTCTTCCCGGACCAATTAAAAGACGGCCTCGAGCCGTGGCAGCCCTTGGCGGTGTACTCGCGCGTGCCCTTTGCGCCGATCACGAACGGCAAGATGCTGGACTACGCCACGGGAAAGTGGGCGCCCGCGAAGTTCCACAATTATGTGACCGGCGAGTGGATTACGGGCGATTTGCCTGCCGATGTCACGATTCCTGTCGGTACCTGGGATCCGGAGCTGGGGCGCACCTATGTGCAGATTGCCCGGCAGGGCTGGGGCGAGCAGAAGTCGCAGAATGGCGGAGCGAATCCGGCGCTGAGCGGTCCGGACACTTCAAGCTATCATTTGTGGGCCGTGGCGCCCGGCGCAGCAGGTGGTTTGAGGGCGGGCGATGCCGGGCTTTTCGAAAACCGTAAGGTCCACATTGATACAACTCTGCAGGGCTTGGCTCGGCTGGTGAAGGGTACGCCGCCGCCGTGGCTCAACGATGGGCTGTATAAACTCCAAAGCGACTTAATTGAATTCGACAGAGATTGCCGCAATGAAAACGGCCCCTTTCGCAGCGCCGACGGCGCGCGCAAGCTGGCGCCGATTTACCGCGAGGCGCTGGATTTGTATGCGCGCGTGAAGGCGAGCGATCTGGATCCAGAGGCGAAAGCGGGGCTGGAATTCAAACTTGGCGAGAAGATCGGGCAGTTCCAGCAGGCGCTGAAGGATTTCCTTGGGCTTGACCTGATTGCCTTCACGACCGGACGCGAAGGTGCGCCACAAGGGCCGCAGCGCGGCGGGTCGGCGGATGAGACCGCGCGCAGCGTCTGGCCGGGCGAGGCGTTCGGTGTGCGCGTGCATGTGGCGCAGGGAATGGATGCGGCGCAGTTGAGCCGGGTATGGCTGGAAGATAACGACGGCGTTCCCTGGAAGGTCGAGGACTCGCAGGGAGCGATCGGCGCAAAAGCTGCCACAGCCCCGGTTGTCGATCGAACGTTTCACATCGATATCCCAGCCGATGCCCAACCGACAATGCCCTATTTCACGCGGCCGAACACGGAGCAGCCTTATTACGACGTCTCAAATCCGGCGTGGCGTGAGCGCTCGTTTGCGCCATATCCGCTGGCGGCGTGGGCGGAGTTTACCTTTGACGGCGTGCCCATCCGGCTTGGGAAGGTGGTGCAGACCTTGGCGCATGTTGGCGGCGTAGGAGGCGTGTACGAGCCGCTGGTAGTTACGCCGGCCATCGGAGTGCTGGTAGATCCGCAGGCGCGGATCCTGCCTCTCGATGGCTCGCCGCTCCCTGTGAGTGTGACCGTTCACGGGCAGCATGCGGCAAGCGGGACAGTGGACTTGAAGCTGCCCGCAGGCTGGCACTCCGAACCTGCGCAGCGGGACTTTCAATTGAAGAACGCAGGCGATACGCAGCCACTTGTCTTTTCTGTGACTCCGGACGGTGATGTAAAGACGAGTGCTAACTCGATTGAGGCTGTCGCTCACGTCAACGGGAAGGACTATTCAATTGGCTGGGAGAGCGCCGGGTACCCGGGATTGCGGCCCTATGACCAATATGAGGCCGCCGATCTGAGAACTCGAAAGGTGGATGTAAAGGTCGCGCGAGGCTTGCGACTGGGCTATGTGATGGGAACCGGAGACACGGTACCCGATGCGATCGAAGCGCTCGGCTTCACGCCGCATCTGTTGAGCGACGAGGAGTTGACGGCCGGTGACCTCTCGCAGTGGAACGTGATCGTGATCGGAATCCGGGCATATTCCGTGGTTCCGGCACTGGCCGCCGCTCAGTCCCGCCTCGACGACTTTGTTGAGCATGGGGGAACGCTGATTGTCCAATACCAGGGCGATACATTCCCGGCGCCGCTGCCCCTTACACTGGGCCGCTTTGCGGAGCGCGTTGTCGACGAGCGGGATCCAGTGAAGCTGCTCGACCCGGCGAGCCCTCTACTCACCTGGCCGAACAAGATCACAGAGGCGGACTTCGATGGATGGTACGAGGAGCGCGGCCACGGCTTCCCCGAAAGTTGGGACCCGGCATACACAGCGCTCACAGAGACCGCCGATCCGGGACAGGATCTCCAGAGGGGCGGGCTGCTCCTGCTTCGTCGCGGGAAGGGAACTTATATCTATGTTGCTTTCGCGCTGTATCGGCAGTTTCCGGAGTTAGTGCCCGGCGCATATCGGCTGCTCGCCAACTTACTAAGTTCCGGATCAGAAAGCATGAGTAGCGCCCACTAACAACCGGTGCACTTGTAACTTAAACTTGCATCATCTTATCCCGCGATTCCTTTGTGAATAACTTGTGAATTCTCCCGTATTGCCCTCCATTCCAATGCGCTGAGTCGAAGTGTGAATTCTGTGTGAATTCGTCAAATCTTAATCTTGCTCTGCGAGTCTGGGATGCGTAGGTCGCAAGGCTGAATACGTCTTCGCGAAATACTCCCCCTTTTTAGTTCCTTGTTTGTGCGCGGATGGGGATACCGCAAAACTTCCTACTGTGAATGCGCTCGAGATATAGAAGACTGCAAGAGAATCTCGCGCGCGACCACTGCCACAACCCGATTTCCAATTCCAAAGGGAAAGAGAGGCCCGAATGAAATTCAGATTGAATGTGGCTGCCGCAGCGATTTTGGCAGCCGGTCTCGTTGTTTCGGTTACTAATGCAAACGGTCAAACGCCGCAGCCGACGAAGCACTCTGCAACCAGGAGGGCCAAGAAAGAGGAGGGCCCCTCCGTGCAGGATCAGATCAATTCCCTGCGGCAAGAGATGCAGACCCAGATCGACAGCTTGAAAAGCGACCTGGCCACGAAAGACGATCAACTGAAGCAGGCCCAGCAGCAGGCAGCGGATGCGCAGGCGGCGGCCGCCAAGGCCCAGGCTGCGGCTGACGCTGAGCAGCAGTCATTTACCGAAAACTCCCAGGCGGTTACAACACTTCAGGACTCGGTGAAGGACCTGAAGGCTAACCAGGCTTCGCTCGCGGATACGGTCTCCACGGAAACGACGAGCATCAAGAAGGCGATCGCCAATCCCGACGTCATCAACTTCAAGGGAGTGGCTCTCTCATTCAGCGGCAGCTTCCTGGCGGCTGAAACAGCGTGGCGCCAGGGTGCTACCGGCGGCGACATCAACACGCCCTTTACCGGCATCCCGCTGGACAACTCCCAGGCATCGCAGTTGAGCGAGTTTTTCGCATCTGGCCGCCAGTCGCGCCTGGCGTTCAAGGCGACCGGCAAGCTGCCGAGCTTTACGCTGACCGGATATTACGAAATGGACTGGCTCAGCGCCGGTGTCACTTCGAACAACAACCAGTCGAACAGCTACACCCTGCGTCAACGGCAAGTGTGGGGCGACGCCAAGACAAACGGCGGCTGGGACTTCTCCGGTGGCCAGGGATGGTCGTTGGTTACGGAAACGACGCAAGGGCTGACGCGTGGCACTGAGATTCTGCCGGCTACCATCGATGCACAGTACGAAACCGGATTTGTCTGGGGGCGCCAGGAAAGCTTCCGCATGTCCAAGGACTTCGGCAAGACGTTCTTCCTGGGAGCTTCAATTGAAAACGCCGAGATGCTGAATCCCTCCGGCCAGAACACGCCGAGCAATTATATCTTCGGCTCGACCGGAACCGGCGGCGGGCTCTACAACTCGACCGCCAATTACTCGTTCAACTACACACCGGACTTTGTGGTCAAGATGGCTTTGCAGCCCGGCTGGGGCCACTGGGAGTTATTCGGCGTGGAGCGCAACTTCCGCGACCGCATCTATCCTTGTGCGACGGTATCGGCAACCTGCACGGTGCCGACGACGGCCACGCCCACGAACGACAAAGAAATGGGCGCAGGTATCGGCGGCGGCTTCCGCGGTTCGCTGGCCGGGGCGAACAAGTTCGTCATCGGTCTGAAGGGACTTTGGGGCCAGGGCGTTGGCCGCTACGGATCTTCAACCATTGCTGACGTAACCCTCCGTCCCGACGGCCAAATCTCTCCCATCCACGGGTTCTCCGCCCTTAGCACTATCGAGCTGAATCCGACGCCGAATCTCAACCTGTACTTCAACTACGGCGGCGATTATCTTGGCCGCGACTATGTGCTGAGCGGCACGACCCAGGTTGGTTACGGCACCCGCAGCACGAATATGTCCGGCTGCCTTGTCGAACCCACTACCGTCGCTTCTCCTGGCGCGACTGGTGGCGCAGCCATCACCCCGTCGAATTGCGGTGGCAGCACCAAGGATGTGCAGGAGTTCACGGCCGGCTACTGGTGGAATATCTTCAAGCCGGCGCCAAAGGACGGCTGCGCCAGGGCATCCAATACAGCCGGTTCGAGCGTGATATCTGGTCGGGCGCGGGCGGCACGACCAACCCCGGCAACGGCGCCAAGGGCGTAGACAACATGATCTTCACCTCGCTCCGTTACTACCTGCCGTAAATAGCGGAGCTGGCGTTGCTGGCGGCGCTATCAAACATAAGAGGGCAGTCCATAACGCGGACTGCCCTTTTCCTTTGCGATTTTCATTGATGGGTCAAGTCTGCCTGGGCGCCGAACGCGGCCGGTTTGGTTGCGGGTGAGGATACGCGCAGCAGGAGCCCGGTTCCGCTGCCCAGTTTCAGCTTGCCGTTGGTTGATGTGAGGACGATCGTTCCCCACGGATCGCTGCGCCCTGCATGTTCAATGCGAATGTTGGCGAACCCGCACACGCCGCATGCGTCGCTCGAAAACAGCCACATTGCCTGCGCCCCGTTATTGGCCCCAATGGCTCCCCGGCAAGGCATTCCGGGCTGGGTGCGAGGCAGATCCAGTGCTCCCCACTGAGTGGTCTTGCCCACCGTGGTCATGCCGCTCGACACGGGACCTCCTCTGTAGAACTGCTCGCCGCCGATCTGCTGAGTGGTCCAGTTTGCCGGCGTCATGCCCCTGGACGCCATCTCCTCAGGAATCTGCGCTTCGTCCACCGCGAGCAAAGATGCAATTGCGCGGAGATTTGTCTTCATCGGCACC
>CAWDKT010000004.1:0-46523 GCA_963802955.1 uncultured Acidobacteriaceae bacterium | reverse complement strand
GTCCCTTCTTCGGCACCAATCTACTGAGTCAATCATTGATTCTGCTCTAAATCACTCAAAGCAATAAACCTGCAATCATGCCCCGAGATCGGGTTGAAACAGCATGACGCGCACGTGCCACACCACCGATCGTCCAGGCTTGAGCTCACCATTCCGGAGTTCGTGCCATTCCGCTCGCTGCCGAACGAGTCGGCGCAGAGAACGATCACTGCTCACGGCGCAAAGGGTTCAACGGACGTTGCCGATTTGTTTAATGCGCTCTGCTTTAAGCGCAACTCGCAACGACGTTCGTCGCATGATGCGCCGGTTCCCCATGTCGCAAACGTCTCTCAAGTTGTTGATTCCGCAATTTCGATTTTCTACAATGACATGGCCGACCTCGCGGCGAACCGTGCCCGGAAGGAGGGGACGTGCAGAAGCCTGACCACGGTCTGAATCGCGTAATCATCGAAGATGTGACGCCGCAGGTGGATGGCGGCTGTCATCCAATCCGGCGGATCGCGGGCGACAAGGTCGCTGTTACCGCGGCTGTCTTCGCCGATGGTCACGACCAGATTTCCGCTCGCGTTCTCTACCGGCCTGCTGGCGAAGAAAGCTGGAGCTCAACGCCGATGCGCGCGGTTGGCAACGACATTTGGACCGCGTCGTTTGGCGTGGACTTGCTCGGCGAGTGGAAGTTCACTGTAGAGGGATGGATCGACCACTTCGAGAGCTGGGCAACCGACATGCGCAAGCGGATCGCCGCCCAGAACGAGCCCGCGACGATCAGCGAGCGCACTGCTGCTCCGATTGTTTCAATCGACATCCCAATTGCCTTGCGGACGGGGGCTCAACTCTTGCGCCAGGGCGGCGAGCGCGCAAATGGCATCGACGCCAAGAAACTTTTCGAAGCTGCTCACCGACTGGAAATACTTGCAGCGCAGGATGCAAGACTCGGGGAATATCCGCTCAACGAAGAAATTCACACACTGATGGCGCGCCATCCCGATCTGAGCCATGCCAGCCGGTTTGAGCCGGAGATACCGTTGTGGGTGGACCGTGATAGGGCGCGTTTCTCCACCTGGTATGAGATGTTTCCGCGTTCGGCCTCGCCTGTGCCCGGCCGGCATGGCACGTTTGCCGATGTCGAGCAGCAATTGGATGAAATTGCGGCGATGGGGTTCGATGTACTTTATTTGCCGCCGATTCACCCCATCGGACGAGCCTTCCGCAAGGGCCCGAATAACGTCACGGCCGCAACGCCCGATGCGCCGGGAAGCCCATGGGCAATCGGTGACGCCCAGGTTCTCGATCTGCAGCCTGATGGAAAGCGTTGCCAGAAAGACTGCGGCGGCCACAAATCCATTCATCCTCAACTCGGAACTTTTGCGGACTTTGATCGCCTGGTCCGGGCGGCAAATGCGCACGGCATTGAGATTGCCCTCGATATCGCATTTCAATGTTCGCCGGATCACCCGTGGGTCAAGGAACATCCGAGTTGGTTCACGATCCGGCCCGATGGCTCGATCCAGTATGCCGAAAACCCGCCCAAGAAATATCAGGACATCTATCCGCTCAATTTCGAATCTACCGATTGGCGCGAGCTGTGGGATGAATTGTATTCAGTCTTTGAATTCTGGATCGAACGCGGCGTGCGCATCTTCCGCGTCGACAATCCGCACACAAAGGCGTTTCCCTTTTGGGAATGGTGCCTCAAAAGCCTTGGTGTCAAATATCCCGAGACGATCTTTCTGGCCGAGGCCTTCACCCGGCCGCGCGTAATGTACGGACTTGCCAAACGCGGTTTTACACAGTCCTATACTTACTTCACCTGGCGCAACAGTAAATGGGAGTTCGAGGAGTATCTGAAGGAGATCACCCAGCCGCCGGTGAGCGAATTCTTTCGGCCTAACTTCTGGCCGAACACGCCGGACATCCTGCATAAGACGCTGCAGGAGGGCTCGCGGCCCGCCTTTGAGCTTCGCCTGATTCTTGCGGGAACGCTGTCTGCAAATTACGGCATCTACGGGCCTGCCTACGAACTCGCTGAAAATGTTCCGGCCATCGTTGCGCCTGGCAAAACCGAATCGGAAGAATACATGAACAGCGAAAAGTACGAGATTCGCCAGCGGGACCGCAATGCGCCCGGCTCGCTTGTTCCCCTGATCACGAAGCTCAATCAGATACGCCGCTGCAATGCGGCACTGCAAAGTAACGAGTCACTCCACTTTCATTCCATTGATAACCCAAGGCTGATCTGTTATTCGAAGAGCACATCCGATTTCGAGAATGTGATTCTAACCATCGTGAACCTGGACGCGTCTTACGATCAGAGCGGATGGGTGGATCTCAATCTCGGCACGCTAGACCTCAAGCCGAATGAGAGCTTCATCGTGGATGACCTTCTCCGGGGCGAGCAATACGTGTGGACCGGCAGTCGTAATTATGTGGCTTTGCAACCGGGCACGCGGCCTGCTCATATCTTCCGTGTGATCCGCCAGCCGTAATACCGCATCGGAACCAGATGGGGGCTCCGAGCCTGGAGAATTTGGACTGTGACGAAACTGGCAAGCACCACCGACCCGCTCTGGTACAAGGACGCGATTATCTATGAGCTTCATGTGCGCGCTTTTTCCGATTCTAACAACGACGGGATCGGCGACTTTCCCGGGTTGATCTCCAAGCTGGATTATCTGCAGGAACTGGGCGTTACGTGCCTATGGCTTCTGCCGTTTTTCCCGTCGCCGCTGCGGGACGACGGTTACGACATCTCAAATTACATTGACGTGAATCCTTCCTACGGCACGCTCGACGACTTCAAAGCTTTTATTGACGCCGTTCACCGGCGCGACATGCAGGTGATGATCGAGCTCGTCTTGAACCACACCAGCGATCAGCACCCGTGGTTCAAGGCGGCGCGCCTGGCGCCCCCCGGCAGTCCGCAGCGCGATATGTATGTGTGGTCCGATACCGACCAGCGGTACAAGGACGCGCGCATCATTTTTACCGATACCGAAAAGTCGAACTGGACCTGGGACGAGGCTGCCAAGGCTTACTACTGGCATCGCTTTTTTTCACACCAGCCCGATCTGAATTACGACAGTCCGCTCGTCATGGAAGAAATGATGAAGACCATGCGCTTCTGGCTCGATATGGGAGTGGACGCACTGCGCGTGGACGCAATTCCTTATCTTTGCGAGCGCGACGGTACTTCGTGCGAGAACCTGCCCGAGACGCATGCAGTTGTGAAGAAGATGCGCGCCGCAATTGACGCCGACTATGCCAACCGCCTGATCCTCGCGGAGGCCAATCAGTGGCCTGCCGATGTGCGCCCCTATTTCGGAGATGGCGACGAATGCCACATGGCCTTTCACTTCCCGCTCATGCCGCGGATTTATATGGCGCTGCGGCAGGAAGACCGGCTGCCGATTACGGACATCATGGCTCACACGCCTCCCATCCCCGACAACTGCCAGTGGGCGCTCTTCCTGCGCAATCACGACGAGCTGACACTCGAGATGGTGACCGCCGACGAGCGCGACTATATGTACTTTGCCTACTCCGCGGACCCGCGCATGCGCGTCAACGTGGGGATTCGCCGCCGGCTCGCGCCGTTGGTCGACAACAATCGCCGCCGCATTGAACTGCTGAACTCGCTCCTCTTCAGCTTCCCGGGTACGCCAGTCATCTATTACGGCGACGAAATCGGAATGGGCGACAATATTTATCTTGGCGACCGCAATGGGGTGCGCACGCCGATGCAGTGGACCTCCGATCGCAACGCCGGATTCTCGAAGTGCGATCCCGCACGCCTTTACTTTCCCGTCATCATGGATCCGATTTACGGGTACCAGGCTGTGAATGCGGAAGCACAGCTGAGCGAGCCCTCGAGCCTGCTGCGGTGGACCCACAACATGATTGCGCTGCGCAAGCTATTCCAGGTCTTCGGGCGCGGCACACTCACCATCCTCAATCCCGCCAACCGCAGGATACTCGCCTATCTTCGCGATCTGGACCGCGGCGACGGCACGCATGAAACGGTGCTCTGCGTGGCGAATTTGAGTCGTTTTGCGCAACCGGTTTCTCTCGATCTCTCCGTTTTTGCAGGAATGAAACCCGTCGAGATGCTCGGCTACGTCCCGTTTCCCGCCATCACGAGCGATCCCTACGCGCTTTCCCTGGCGCCGTACTCGTTTTTATGGCTGGAGTTGCACTCTCCCGATGACGACCGGGACTTTGACCAGGAGCTGAACCCGCCGATCGAAGAGCCCGTGGCTCCGGCGTATGTGCTCTCCAGCGGTTGGACCGGTTTTCTGGCGGGAAGAGGGATGAGCCTGCTGGAATCTTCTCTCGCCACATGGCTGCCAAAGCAGCGCTGGTTCGGAGCTAAAACCCGCGCCATTCGCGGCGTTCGCGTGCGCGAGTGGACCGAACTTCCCTCCACCTCCGAACGATATTTCGCTCCTGGGCCGCATGAACAGAGTGCTCTGCCGTTCGCTTTGTTCTACATCGAAGTTGAATACGCAGACGACGCTTCGGACCTTTACCAGATTTGCTCCGCAATCATCGTCGGGGCTGCCGGCGAGGAGATGATCGTGAAGGATTCGGGTCGCCTCATCGCTGAATTCGATAGCGACCTTGGCAGCGCCGTTCTTTTGGATTCCGCAGGCTCTGCTGAATTTCACCAGGATCTGCTGAAACTCATTGAGCGCAATGCGACGCTGCCTCTCAACGGGCGTGAGATCGAAAGCTGGAGCATCTCCAGCTCACCGCCCATCGCTTCGCCGTCGCCTGCACTGGACGATGCGACATTGCCTTCAGGGGAACGCACGGTCGCAACTCCGGCAGTCCCGTCTCCGCTGAGCGCGCAGCCTGGAGAGGCTTATGAGCACGCACGAACCTCGACGCCGGATGCGCTGTCAGCAGGAGCACAATGCCTTCAGCCGCGCGAGTCGCCGGCTGCCGGGAACCCGGTGCCGCATGATGGCCGCCTGGAGGCACGCGCTGCCTTGGGATTTCACGCGCCGAGCGATCGGCTGAAATCCCGTGCGGGATCGGCAGAGCAGTCCAACACGTCGATCCTCTACGCGGACCGGTTGATTCTGAAACTTTTCCGGCATTTCGAACCGGGGGAGAATCCCGATGTGGAGGTGGGCCGCTTTTTAACCGAGATCGCGCACTTCCCCAACATTCCGCCTTTCCTCGGCGAAATCTTCTTCGCGCGGTCCGACGAGCGAAAGACCACGGTGGGCATGCTGCAGGGATTTGTGGCCAATCAAGGCGATGGCTGGCAATGGTTTCTTGCGCAACTTCAGGATTTCTTCGCCGAGGCGCTGGGAAAGTCCGTGCCGCCCGAATCGCGGCGCGCAAGTTTTAAGGCGGCGCCGGCGCCGCTAGCACAGTTCTCGCCGGCGGCACGCGTCACTCTCGATGCGGCGAAGTTGCTGGGACGCCGCACGGCCGAGATGCATCTTGCGCTAAGCACGCCCTCGGAACTCTCGGCATTCACGCCCGAGCCGTTCACAAACGCCCAGCTGGGGTGGGAGGCAGAGAGGATTGCAGCTCAAGTCCGTTCCAATCTGGAGGTGCTGAAACATAAGCTCGCCGAGCTGGATGATTCCCTGACCGAATCTGCCGGGCTGCTGCTTTCGCTGCGCGCATCGCTCCTGGCGCGTGCGCAAGCCATCGAGAACATTCCCGAGGCAGGAGAGCGGATCCGGATCCACGGCGACCTTCACCTCGGCCAGACGCTGCGAACGAAACCAGGCAAAGGGCAAGAAGCCGATACGGGCGATTTTGTCATCATCGACTTCGAAGGAGAACCGGCACGACCGCTTGTAGAACGCCGCCGCAAACAGTCGCCTCTCAAGGATGTGGCCGGTATGATGCGCTCGTTTTCCTACGCCGCATTCTCCGCGCTGGAGAAATTTCTGGCCGCCAATGGTCAAACGGATCGAGTCGGCGGTTCTGACCGACTGGAGGTCTGGGCCCGGTGGTGGCAGAATGCGGCGTCGGCGGAATTCCTTTTGGCATATCGGGGCGTGGTCGCGGCACGGCCGACCATGTTGCCGCCCCCCGACGGTGCGCAGGTACTTCTCGACGGCTATCTGCTGGAGAAAGCGATGTACGAGCTACTCTACGAGTTGAACAACCGGCCTGAATGGCTTCGCATCCCAATTGCCGGTATCCTATCGTTATAAGCCCGCTTGAGTCCGGGCATCTGTCCGGGAGCTTCCGGAACCATGGCAACTGCAGATTCCATCCCCGTGCCCCCCACTTCATCGCCCCCGATGCCCACCGACCTGCTCGTTATGGTTGCGGATATGCTTCCCGACCATTTGGAGGTCCTGCTTGGGAATCTGAGCGCGATCTTTCCGCCCGAGACTACGCTGATTGCCACTGAGAATCCAGTTCCGGCGAAGGCCAATTCGTCTCTGCGCGTGGTTTCGGCGCCCCCTGCCAAATCTGGATGGAGCATTTCCGCAGCGGAGTATCTCCGTGCGTGGCAATTCGTGCAGGAGAACGAGCCGCGAGCCGTTCTCATTCTGGGTCCGGGTGCGGAATCCCTTGCTCCAGGAGGCATCACTCAGCTTGCGAATGCGGTCCTTGCAGGATCGGTCGATCTGGCCATGCCGCGTTACAAGCTTCCGCCCCACGCCGGCCTGATCAACTCCGCAATCCTTTATCCGCTCACGCGCGCATTGTTCTCGGCGCAGGCGCGTTTTCCGCTGGCGATTGATTTGGCGCTTTCGCCGCGCATGGCGGAGCGTTTGGCCGCCCTCCAGCAGAAGCCTGCTGCCGGCGACCCTGCGGAGACTCTGATCTGGCCGGTGAGTGAAGCGTCGGTGGCCGGTTTCAGCATCGACGAATTCGGCGTCGGGCTGCGCACCTTGCCGCAACCGTCGGATGCCGACGTCAACGCTCTTCTCGCCCGCGTGACGGGATCGCTTTTTGGGGATATTGAATCCAAGGCAGCCTTCTGGCAACGGCCGCGCCGCGTGCCTCCGCCACGTCGGCCGGTTGACTCTGCGCTACTCAGCGATGGAACTGCCGAGTTGCCGCGCATGGTCGAGTCGTATCGCTACGCATATAGCAATTTGCTCGAGATCTGGTCGCTGGTGCTGCCGCCGCACTCGCTTCTCGGCCTTAAGCGGCTCTCCACCCTGAGCGCGGCCGAATTCAAAATGCCCGACGGTTTATGGGTACGGATTGTTTTTGATTTCCTGGTTGCCTATCGCCTGCGGACCATCAATCGCGGTCACCTTCTCGGGGCCTTGATTCCGCTGTATCTTGCGTGGGTCGCGGGACACATCAACCTCGCGGCAGCGGGGACCGACCCGGAGCGTCACGTTGAAGCACTGGCGACCGCTTTTGAAGCAGACAAGCCATATCTCGTTTCGCGCTGGCGTTGGCCCGACCGGTTCAACTCGTGATGGCGCCGGACGGAATTGGGATGGAAGAGGGGCTTGAGCAGATATGGAGAGATGTGCAACGGCAGGTCGCATATCCATTCGCAGCGCCGACGCGCGCCTGAAAGAGGTCATTCGATGACACTTCAAATTCTCGCCATGATGATGCAGCAGGGGCAGGTGAACCCGCTGAGCCCGGCATATAACGAGAGTGTCTCCATCTGGAGGCAGGTTTCGGGAGCGCTGCATTTGTCGATGTACCGTGTGCTCTCGCTGCTGGTCGCCGTGCTGCCCGGAATTCTCGCGTGCCTCGTCGCCCTTTTGGTGTTTACGCTGATCGGAGCGGCGGTTTCCGCGTTTCTTCGCTGGCTGCTGCGCGTCATCAAGTTCGATGAACGGGTGACGCGCACTGGCACCGGCTCCAATTGGACTCCGTCGACTACGCCGACCGCTCTGACGGCGCGCATTACCTTCTGGGCCTTCGTTGTCCTGGGGGTGCTGATCGGGATCTCTGCCTTTGACGCATCCTATGCTGCCTACACGACGCGTTCCTTCGAGTTGCTGCCTTTCGTCACCCACTTGGTAAGTGCGGCAGTGATTCTGGTTGTCGGTACGCTCATCGCACGATTCCTGGCCCGATCCGTGCTGATCGGCGCGGTGAATGCGCAGCTGCAATACGCGCGATTTCTTTCGCTCGGGGTTAAGTGGCTGGTGCTGGTTCTCACCGCAGCCATGGCGCTCGATCATCTCGAGGTGGGCGGCGCCATTGTGGAATTGGCCTTCAGCATTCTCTTCGGCGGCATTGTTCTCACGCTGGCGCTCGCCATAGGGCTGGGCTCGCGGGAAATTGTAAGTCGGTCGCTGGAGAGCCAGCTCGAGCGCGATCGCCCCACCCCGCCGCAGCCCGAGCCGGCGGAAACCATTCGCCATTTCTGAAACGCTTGATGCGCCTTGCGCAGATAGTGGACGGCTGATGATGGATCCGACTGTTACTTCTGTGGCGCCTGCGACATCCGGTGCATCTGGTTCGCTGTGGCCGGCGGAATGATGCCGTTCATGCGCAGATACTCGACCATCTGCCCATAATGGTCGCCGTCGTCGCTCAGAGTTGCGATAAGAGCCGAGACCCGGGTTGCATTTCGAGGACCGGCCGGGGTAAAGGCATTTTCCGGAGTGATGCTTGCGACAACCTTGTCCTGGTAGGCAATCGAATCCTTCAAGGCCTTGATGATGTCATCTTTGCCAGTGAGAAAGTCGAACGATTTTGGATCGACGTCGGTATCCGGTTTTACGCCAAACGGAGCGAACTGGCCATAGGGTTCGGCGCACACGTGAGTAAGTCCTTGTGCGAAGGCGCGAACGGTGGCGAATTCGGCAGGCGAACCGGACTTAATACGTTCCTGATGCGGCGCTCGGCTGCCCTGTCATTTTGGAATCCGAGCCTGTTCTGCAAACTGCAGGGAGCGAGCCGCTACACTAGGTGAGGTGGCGGTTCTAAATCATTGATGGGCCTGTAGCTCAACGGTTAGAGCAGGGGACTCATAATCCCTTGGTTGGGGGTTCAAATCCCTCCGGGCCCACCATAAAATCAGCAATTTACATCGATATTGCAAATTAGGATAGAGCGCTGGGAATACTTCTGGAGATACTTTTTTTACAATGGCTTCCAGGAGGCAATTTCCCCATGCCGCGCAGGTCACAAGCCAATGTCACGGGTGTTTGGGAGAAGGTTTCAGGCTCGGGAATCTGGTGGATTCGCTACCGTGAGAACCGAGCCCTTCACCGAGTGAAAGTGGGGCGGAAGTCGTTGTTTACCCTGCAAGGCTAGACATGATGAGGCAACTTGAAATCGGGGCCGTAACTCCACCAGGAGAGGCTCGAGAGGAGCATCTTCCAGTGGAGATGCGCAAACTTTACTGTTTTGCTCAGAAACGGCTAACCGCGATCGGTCCCAGCGCGAAAGTATCGAGGCCGGCCAATCAGCTCGAAGACTCGGCATCAGCCAAGAATGATAACGGCGGAACAGTTTGTTGCTTCTGCGGGCGGGATGGGAAGGTGCGGTCGCGTGAAATGGGCATCGAGGACCGATTACTATCCTTGACCCAGTTATCGAGGAACCCTCTGCGGGCAAACCTCATCGTTTTGAAGTTAAAGGCCTAAGTGAGCCGATTATTTTGAAAAGATAGGGTGCTCCTCGTCATATTGCTGCACAGCCTTAGTGGACTTCTCTCCGGCTTTTTCAGCCACGCGGTCGACCCTCTTCTCTGCCGTTGCGTCCGAGACTGTATCGTCTTCCAGTTTCGCTGCTTCCTGGTTCTCAAAGTGTTCTGGCATCGTTGATGTCTCCTGTTTTTACGATGACGCATCCTCCTATGAGTTTCTGTTTAGTTTTGCTCATCGCCCCCGCTCGAATCCGTGAGAATTCTGGGAAATGTTGGGAAATTGACGTGGAAACACTCTAGAAAACGTGGATGAGTTAGGAACGGCGAGGGGCATCGCGATTTCTGGAAACTGCTGCCGGTCCTTTGAAACCGGCACGCGTCCATGCGATTCCGGCGGACCACTAAGAGAAAGAACGCCCGCCTATCGGTTCACGCGGTGTGCAATTTTGGCCAGCATTCACGCGCCTGGCGCCTCATGATCGATTCTGCGAAGGTTGCTCCACGGCCTGAGAAGCTTCCCCTCTGGCAGCCGTCGCCGTCCCGGAAATCACGCACAGGAGAACACGATGTTCAGTCACTTCTCGCACGCCCAGCTGATCGGTGCTGTAGTTATACTTGTCTTCCTCGTTGTCGTCGCAGTCGTAGGGTTCGTTCATCGCCGCGCAACCCGCACTAACGGTTTCCGCAATCGTTTCGGATCTGAGTACGACCGCGCGGTTCTGGAGCATGGCTCTTCGCGCAAGGCGGAGGCAAAACTGGCCGACCGCGAAACCCGCGTGGACGCACTCAGGATCCGCGAACTCGGCGCCACCGAGCGAGAGCGATTCCTCGCCGAGTGGCAAACCGTGCAATCCCGCTTCCTCGATCACCCCGCGGCTGCGGTGACTGAAGCCGACGACCTGATCGCTGCGCTCCTTGAGGCCCGCGGCTATCCCAAGGACACCTTTGAACAGCGCGCCGCGGATGTCTCTGTCACTTACCCTCGCGTGATGGAAAACTACCGCGTGGCGCACGCCATCGCAGTGCGTCCCCACCGGGCTGAAGCAAGCACTGAAGAGCTCCGTACCGCAATGATCCAATACCGCGCCATCTTCGATGAGCTCGTCCAGGCTCAGACGCCTCAAGAGAGAAAGTCAGCAGCATAACGCGAAGTTTGCAGCGCGAAGAGCATCTGGATCAGGTGGATACTCTGGAGGATCCAAAAATGAGGCTACCTGCGAGCGTAATTCAATATAGCCACAAGCTAGGATTCTCCAGCTTGCTTCTCGTGGGCTTATTAGCGCTGGGAATTACCCCGGGATTCTCCAGCAGTCCAGGTTCCGAGAAGATTCAGGCCAGCTACTTACAAGATGACAACAGGATCAGCGTCACGCTCATCATCTACGACTACACCACTCCATCAGAGAAACAGATTCTCTCACAGACATTCGAAGAGGGCCAGGATCAAGGTTTGGTCGCCGCACTCTCCAAAACTAAAGCAGCCAGACTTTGCTTAATTACCGGGGATCCCAGCTTTGACATCGCCTTCATCCAAATGGTTGCAACGCCAACCGGGCGCCAGATCACGTTTATCGCCAACCGTCCGCTTCAACCCGTTGAAGTCAATCCGAATTCGGATTCCCAATCCTTCGACCTCATGGTTGGTCAATTCGACATGAATGACACCGACAATACCAAAAGCACGGGATTCATCTACCCGGCCAGCAAGCTCGTGACGGATGAGCAGGGAGAGTTTCACTATGATTTGGCCGGCAGCCCCTGGTCGCTGGTCAACATACTCGATTCGAATTGGGCACCCGCGCCAGCTGAACGCGAGGCGCCAGATGCAGCTGGTCCACCTCCCCGGCCATCGCTTCCATAATCCGCGGGCCAGCAGGATGAGCACGCAAACCGATCTCAAGTTCATGCAGTTTAGAACCGTACGCTCATCGGTGAACTGTCGGGCATGAGACGCTCGGCGCAATCAAGCGAAAGTTATGACTCGGGGATGCCCGGAGAAAAGGAGAAAGTGAAATAGTGATCATTCTCATTCTTGTTTTGGTGCTGCTTTTCGGCGGGGGCGGAGGATACTACGGCTACAGCCGGTGGGGCAGAGGCGGAGGCGCCGGTGTAGGGCTCGGCACAGTGCTTGTGATTCTGCTGGTGTGCTACCTGTTGGGAATATTCCGATAGAGCGGTTTGCGGCAAGCTCGGCCTACCATCGGAAGGCTCATGGCGGAATTGGGCACCCGCGTTGGCCGGACGAGAAGTTCCCGATGCGACGGATCAACCTCCCCGTTCTTCGCTCCCACCGTCAGCGGTAACCGCGCGAAGGGCCGGGCTGAAAGTTCTCACGGGATCGGGAGAATCGCAGGTTTTTCCGCGTTCTGGTCAGGGAATTTGTCGAGCAGAACTACATTCAGGAGCGACTTATGCACTTGGATGCGGCCGTTGTAGCTGATAAAACCTAGGTCGCGAAAGCGGTTCATAAAGAAGCTGACGCGGGACCGGGTGGTGCCGATCATATCTGCCAGAGTTTCCTGTGTAATGGGAGGGATGAATGTTTCCGGTTCACCTGGCTTGCCGAATTCGGCCATCAACAGGAGAATCCGCGCCAGTCGCTTTTCACTTGAATTGAATAGCTGATCGACAAGATCGGCCTGGGTGCGCATGCTGCGGGCCAGCAGGAACTTGAGAAACATATCTGCGAATGACGGCTCATCGTGCATCACTCGGATCATTTCGCTTCTGCTGATCTTGAGCGCACTACAGTTGTTCACGGCTGTTGCAGTAGACAGCCGCAACCCACCGATCACAGCCAGAGACGACTCTCCAACAAAGTCGCCAACAGATAGAAGGGTAATGGTGGCTTCTTTGCCACCCTGCGAGACGACGGTGACTTTTGCACGGCCCTTCTGCAGATAGAACACAGCGTCGGCAGTGTCTCCCTGGCAATAGAATGTCTCCTTTGGCTCCAGCTCGACGATGGTGCGGCCGAGCCCGGCGCTGGCAAGAAAGGTCGCGGAATCAAACCTGGTGACTTTTTTAGCTGTCAAAATGCTACTCCGTTAAAGAGCGTTCGTTTGGGCTGGCCTCCTGATGGTCAGGAAGGCTTAGCCGTGGCATGCTGTGCTTGGGGTTTGTGGCGAATGGACCAGGAACCGCAGGCGCGACATGGGAATAGTCTGCCGTGGGATCGACCGCAAATGCGATCACTCCCTGTCCATCATCGCCTGGATGCAGAAATTGAGTATGGTCAATATTGCTCACTCAGTGCGCCGGATAGGGTATCGAGCACAGAGGAGCGCCGCGAAATTGGGTCCCGTGCTTTCGCTACCACCATTCCACGAAACGCTCGGACCGAGCCTTCGTACTGTCGCCGGGCTTGGCTGAGCGCAGAAGCAGAAGAGGGCACTGCACAAGCTTTACCACCTTTTCGGCTATTGAGCCGAAGACCAGCGGATGCCAGCCGGAGATCCCGTGCGTGGAGATTACCACCATATCGATATGCTCTCGCTCCACCACTTCCATGATGTTCCCGGCGATGTCATTTCCAACTTCGAACACTGGAAGTTGACTTCACGTCCCTGGCTGCAAGAGCTGCATGGCACTTGGCCAGATGCCGCTCCGCAAGCGATCTTGCTTCCTGAAGAAATTTGGTTTCAGGGACGAAATCAGGAAGTGTTGAGGCGGGAAACATCGGGATCACATGCACAAAATGAAGTTCCGCGCGAAAGTGCTTCGCAAGGTCAGCGGCCATCTCTAGAGCCGCCTGTGAAGATGAGCTAAAGTCAATGGGCAACAAGATTTTCGTTGGAATGGAAGGGAAAACACGAACTTCAGCCATGGCAGGCTCCTCAACGAACCGTGCAAACAACTGGTTTCTTTCATTGTCCTCTCAGATTTAGAGCGAAACTGTGCTCTTTTGGACACATGCCGCATGGACCATTTGCTGCGATGGAACGGGATTCGTCTTGATTGACCGATGCGGCCGAAGCACGCAACTTGCCGTTGCGAGCAAATGTGACCATCCTTTGAACCCTCCACTCTGTGAACATCTCTATGGGGATAGCCGACGACGAGGCAGCTCAATCGTGGCGGATGCCGTGACCGAGATGGGCGATGCCAATCAACGGAGGGCCAATGCGATCATCGAAGCGGATCTCGGAGTCGCATTTCCTGCTGGCTTGGCGGGCTCGTCTGGCGCAAAGTCACGTTGGCCAATTAGGCAAAAAGGCAACCGACACGGTGATTCACCGGGCGAAACTCCTGGTGTTGGTCACGGTAACTATGGCCGCTATGCCAGGACTGGCGCGATCGCAAACGCTGGTCTCTTCTGAAGATCCCTCGGCAACTCCAGGAATCACGGCCCCCGGAAAGCTTGAACTGACTTACGTTCGACCGACTCAAAGAACAAAGGTGAACAACTACGGTTTCGACACATTCGGTCCGTATCCAATTGCCGGCGCGGCGTTCGTTGCTGGAATTGACCAGTGGACCAATTCTCCACCCGAGTGGGATCAGGGGGTTGCAGGCTTCGGGAAGAGATTCGGGTCCGATTTCGCAATTGCAGCGATTGGAACCACGACGCGTTATGGGCTGGCGGAAGCCTTCAAAGAGGATACGCTGTACTATCGCTGCGAATGCGGCGGGCTATTTCCGCGGTTGCGCCATGGCGTGATTTCGACGTTGACAGGGCGACGCGGCGAAGATGGCCATCGTGTCTTCTCCTTCTCCGCGCTTGCCGCACCCTATGCGGGGTCCATGATTGCGGTTTATGGGTGGTACCCAAATCGCTTCGGCGCAAAAGACGCGCTCCGAATGGGGAATTACAGCCTGTTGAGTTATATGGGTGGCGATATTGCACTGGAGTTCTTCTATAGCGGACCTCACGCCTTGATTTCACGCATGCATCTCAACAACGCGCACGGTTCACCGATTCAAGGGTCGAACCGATGAGCGGACGCGGATTTCCGTCCGTTGCAGAGATAAGCCCTCCCCTTCCTGTGCGGCGGGGTATCTCCACGTCGTCAGTGGTGAGCTCCGCCGCGGGACTTTTCAACGGGTTCTTCGAGTGGTTCGGGGAACTGGGGATTTTTTCCTGGCAAGTTCTCAGGGCAGGGGTAACGCCGCCGTACGAGTGGCGCGAACTGATTCGGCAGCTCGACGAGGTTGGGTCGAAATCGCTGCCGCTGGTCGCCATGGCAGGCGCTGCAATTGGTGTTGTCATCTCTCTGGAAGCCCGCTACAGTCTCACTCGATTTGGCGCCAAATCGATGTTTCCCGCCACTCTCGTCTACTCCGTGATTCAGGTCATGGGACCTGTGATTACCGGCTTGGTTGTAAGCGGTCGCGTGGGCGCGGGCATGGGCGCGGAACTGGCATCGATGAAAGTGACCGAGCAGATTGACGCTATCGAGGCCTCTGCGATCAACCCCTACAGGCTCCTGGCGGCAACGCGAATACTTGCCTGCATCCTGATGCTGCCGCTGCTGACCCTCGCCACGGACGCATGCGCCTTGATGACGGGCTGGTTCGCGCAGGCTCTGGTTGAGCCCCTTTCGTTCCATCAGTTCGTCACCAGCGGGTTTAATGGCGCCAGTTTCAGCGCATTCCTGCCGCAGACGTTCAAGACCGCTGTGTATGGACTGATCATCGGGCTCATCGCGTGCTTTCAGGGAATGCGCACGCGCGGCGGAGCCGCAGGCGTGGGCCGCGCAGCCACCAACTCGGTGGTGCTGGCCTCGCTCTTCCTAATCCTGGCCGATGTTGTGCTGGTGAAATTCATTCTTGTTTTCTTCCCATAACCGTCGTTTGAAGCGTTTGTAAAACCACTATGGCCACAGCTTATGACATTGCGACGAAGCCAACTGAGTCCGAGCAAAGCGATTCTTTGCCCGTTGTTGCTGTCGAGAACGTATGCAAATCGTTTGCGGGCCACAGGGTTCTCAATGGGATCAGCTTGCGCGTGAAACAGGGAGAGACTCTGGCCGTACTCGGACGCAGCGGAACAGGGAAAAGCGTGCTGTTGCGGCTCATCATCGGCCTCGATACGCCGGACTCTGGATCGGTTTGCATTCACGGTCAGGATATTGCCGGCCTGGCTCTCGACCGGATGGGAGCGATCCGGAAAAAGATGGGCTTTCTGTTTCAGCAAGCGGCGCTCTACGATTCGCTCACTGTCGCCGGAAACGTGGGGTTTCCGCTTGAGCATCACCGGAAAGACATGTCCAGATCTGAGCGGTCAGACCGTGTGAGGCAATTGCTGGCCGAGGTGGGCATGGAGGGCGATCTCGAAAAGATGCCATCGGATATCTCAGGCGGAATGCAAAAGCGCGTGGGCCTGGCGCGTGCGCTGGCGCTTGAGCCGGAGATTCTGCTGCTCGACGAGCCGACGGCCGGCCTCGATCCCATCAGTTCCGGCGAAATCGACGAACTGATTCTCAAGCTCCAGAGGGAACATCAGATGGCATCCATCGTAGTTACGCACGATCTGCATAGCGCCAGAACGATCGCCGGACGGCTCGCCCTGCTGAATGAGGGCAATGTGGTGATCGAAGGCACTTTTGAGGATCTTGAACATAGCGACATCGGATTTGTGAAGGAATTTCTGAAGCAATCGTAGGAGGACTTATGTCGAGATTGGCAAGGCTGGGAGCATTCATCGTGGCGACGCTGGCAGTTCTGGCCGCCGGCGTCTTCGTGATTGGGAGCAAGGAGTATCTGTTTCGCTCCACTTACCAACTTAAGACGCAATTCGACAATGTTGCTGGCCTGGCTGTGGGAGCTGACGTGCAGGTGGGCGGGGTTCACAGCGGAACCGTGCATAGCATCGAGCTGCCGCACAAACCAGGCGATAAGGTTATTGTCACCATGGATCTTGACAAATCGACGCAGGAAATTATCAAGCGCGACTCTGTAGCATCCATCGAAACAGAAGGAATGTTGGGCAATCAGTTCGTAGCGATTTCGTTTGGATCTGCCGGGCAAGCCGAGGTAATGAATGGCGAGACCATCCAGAGCGAACCACCGCTCCTGATGGCGGATCTGTTCAAGAAGACGAGCAGCATTTTAAATAGCAGCCAGCAGGCTATCCAAAACGCAACGCTGGCCACGGCGCATTTGAATTCAGTTAGCGCCAAGATCGATTCAGGGCAGGGAACCGTGGGATCGCTGGTGAATGACAAGCAACTCTACAACAACCTGGAAGAGACGACAGCCACGCTCCATGACACGATGCTGCAGGCGCAGACCGGAGTAACGGACTTCCAGGAGAATATGGAGGCTTTGAAACACAACTTTTTCTTGAGCGGATATTTCAAGAAACGCGGTTACGAGAATTCCGCCGATCTGGCGGCAAACAGGATCAGCGGGCTGCCGCAGGCTACGCCCGAGAAGACATTCATCTACGCCGCCAAACAGCTCTTCGAGGCGCGCGATTCGGCCAAGATGAAGGACCAGAAGACTCTGAAAGCGGCGGGCGACTTCCTGGCACAGACCCAATTCGGACTTGCGGTCGTCGTGGTTTCCACGGGGATGGATGGAGATACGCAGAAGGATCTCGTGCTTACCGAGGCCAGGGCGATGGTGATACGCGAGTATCTGGTCGAGAACTTTGGCTTTGACGACAGCCAACTCAAGACGATGGGACAAGGCAAGCAGGCAGGCGCGAACCTTGACGCGGACTGGGGCGCGATCCAGATTCTCGTCTATCCCGCAGGGACCGAAATACCGGCAGACAAACCTGCATCGGCTGTCAGCTCATCTACACACGATGCCAACCCGTCAGTACAGGTAATTGCCGCGGAAACTCAAAAACAATAGCGTGCAGCGTGGTGAGAGCACGTGACGAATACCGGCCGCATGTTTCCCTTTCCATTGCTCAGGCACCGCGAACTCCATCCGAGGCATGAACCAAACCCACAACCGATCAAAGGAGATCAATATGAATGCAACGTCAAAATGTGCCCATCCAGCTTGCAACTGCACTCCTGCAGAGGGTAAGAAATTCTGTAGCGACGTCTGCCGCGACGCAAAAGGCATGACGGAACTCGCGTGCCAATGCCAGCACTCCGACTGCCAGGGAAAAACCTTGAAACCGTAACCGGCTCACCACGTATGATTTCTGTACGGGGTCTCGTCGGACCGTGCAGAAGTAATGCCTCACAACAAAGCTATATGCATTCCCTGATACTGCCGCGCCACGCCTGAATCAATCGGGCAGTGCGCGGCGGCATCGCGTAACAGCGCGCAATTGTTCTCGCGCACGCATCAAACATCGTATCGGGAGGATCAAATGCAACTCGGCATGATCGGCTTAGGCAGGATGGGATTGAACATGGTGGGACGTCTTATGAAAGCCGGCCACCAATGCGTTGTGTACGACATTCATCCGGAAGCTGTGCAATCGCTTGCCAAGGAAGGCGCGGTTGGCGCGAATTCGCTTGAGGACTTCGTGAAAAAACTGGCAACGCCTCGCGCCGTCTGGATGATGGTGCCGGCCGGAGTGGTGGATGCGACTCTCAAGGGTCTGACCCCCCTGCTCGAATCCGGCGACGTGGTCATCGATGGCGGGAACTCCTATTATCACGATGACCTTCGCCGCGCCGCCGACCTGAAGCCCAAAGGCATCCACTATGTGGACGCAGGAACCAGCGGCGGAGTATGGGGGGCCGAACGCGGCTATTGCCTGATGATCGGCGGCGAAAAGGATGTAGTTCAACGCATCGACCCCATTTTTTCGGCCTTGGCGCCAAGCATCGAATCAGCGCCGCGTACGCCCGGCAGGGAAAAGGTGGGCGGCACTGCTGAGCATGGCTATCTGCACTGCGGCCCCAACGGAGCTGGCCACTTTGTGAAGATGGTGCACAACGGGATCGAGTACGGAATCATGGCCTCTTATGCGGAGGGGTTGAACATACTTCACCATGGCAACGTCGGCAAACACCAGGAAAAGGTGGATGCTGAGACTACGCCTCTACGCAACCCTGAGGTTTACCAATACGACCTGAATCTTGCCGACATTGCCGAGGTCTGGCGCCGAGGTAGCGTGATTTCCTCGTGGCTCCTCGATCTGGCTGCCATCTCGCTGCTCGATAGCCCCGATCTGGCAAAATATGCCGGCCGCGTTTCGGACTCGGGGGAGGGGCGCTGGACGATTACCGCCGCGATCGACGAGTCGGTTCCGGCTCCCGTGCTCAGTGCTGCGTTGTATGAACGCTTTAGCTCCCGCGGCGAAGACAGTTTCGCCGACAAGCTCTTATCTGCACTGCGCTTTCAATTCGGCGGTCACGAAGAGAAAACCGGCCAGAAAGAAGGCGCCTGATGGACGAGTCCCAGTCTGACGCCCTAGTGGTTTTTGGTGTGACGGGTGACCTCGCCCACAAAATGATCTTCCCGGCGCTCTATGCGATGGTGAAGCGCGGCGCACTTAAGGTTCCGGTGATCGGCGTAGCTTTTCCAAAATGGAGCCTGGAGCGGTTGCACCGGCGTGCCGCGGACAGCATCAAGCGAGCAGGTGGAGTCGACGACAAACGGGCACTGCAACGCCTCCTGTCTCTGCTGAAGTACGTGAGTGGAGACTATGCAGACAGCAATACATTCACGGCGATTAAAGCCGCGCTCGGGAAGGCGCGGCGGCCTGCGCACTATTTGGCAATTCCGCCTGCGCTCTTCGAAACCGTGATTAAAGGACTGGGAGCTGCAAACCTGGCGAAGAATGCGCGCGTGATTGTCGAAAAACCGTTCGGGCGCGATTTGGCGTCGGCGCGCGAATTAAACAAGGCTGCGCACGCGGTGTTTCCTGAAGACTCGATTTTCCGCATCGATCACTTCCTTGGAAAGGAAGCGATCATGAATATTCTTTATTTCCGTTTCGCCAATTCATTTCTGGAGCCGATCTGGAATCGCAACTATGTGGCCAGCGTTCAGATCACGCTTTCTGAGGATTTTGGCGTGGGTAAACGCGGCGCGTTTTACGAGACAGCAGGTTGCTTGCGCGACGTGATCCAGAACCATCTTTTCCAGATTGTGGCTTTGCTCGCCATGGAAGCGCCCGCAGGACGCGACTTTGGAGATGTGCACAACGAAAAGGCCAAGGTTTTTAAGGCCATGCTCCCACTGAAGCCCGATGACATGGTGCGCGGCCAGTATGCCGGCTATCGAAAGGAGCCGGACGTAGCCAAGCGCTCCGACGTCGAAACCTTCTGCGCTCTGCGGCTCTTTATTGACTCTTGGCGATGGGACGGTGTGCCGTGGTATTTGCGGTCGGGAAAATATCTCCCAACCACCGCGACCGAAATCCTCGTGGAACTCAAGCCGCCTCCGCAGAAGCTATTTAGCGACGCAGTGCAGTCGAATAGCAGGTCGAATTACCTGCGTTTCCGGCTCTCTCCCAACTCGGCCATCGCTCTGGCTGCCCGCGTGAAGCTTGCGGGTGAGGAGTTCATCGGAGAGGAGCGGGAGCTTTACCTCTCAGACGAACAGCCGGGCGAGGAAACGCCTTACGAACGGCTTTTGGGCGACGCTATGAGAGGCGATGGGGCTCTCTTCACTCGCGAGGACGCGGTTGAAGCCGCATGGGAGGTGGTGAATCGGGTTCTCAAGAACCATCATCGGGTTCACCGCTACAAACGCGGCACCTGGGGACCGAAACAGGCTGATGTGCTCATCGCTGCGGATGGTGGATGGCACAATCCAAGCCCCGATGGCACAGCCGAATAATCGCCCGGGTTCCCGCGAAACCTTGCGCCAGCTTCGCCACATTAGGTTATTCCGCCGTAAAAGCCCCCTCTGAACGCGCGAAATGCCTTCGCGCCAAATAATCTCTCCTTCACCCTGTCGGATGAGCAGTATGGCTCAGCTATTTCTTTCGCGGATTGGAAGAATAGGGGTGAAGCGGAGCATTCGTTCTCCTCTTCCTGATGGCTCTCGCGCTAAGTGAGCCAAACGCTGGTAACTTCTCAGCGGTGCACCAAGACGGTATCGCAACCGGGAAAACGATTGGAGAACATGATATGCCACTTACCACCGTCCTCATCACGATTGTTGCAGCAGGGCTTCTGTTGTGGCTTGTGAACAGGTTTATCCCCATGCAAGGACAGATCAAATCGATCCTGAACGGCCTGGTCGTCATCGTTTTGGTTTTGTGGATTGCAAACCTCTACGGCCTGTTTCAGCACCTCAATCAATTCCACGTCGGGCGTTGACAAGTTACACCAATTGAAGGTCGCACAGCTTCACCCGCCAACCCAAGACAACAATGCAATACAGCAGCCCTTTGACTGCAGGAGATATCGTGAAGCACACACTATTGTTTGTGATCGGAAGCGCCCTCAGCGTGAGCGCGTTTGCTCAAGCCGGCCCGCAAGAGTCGATCGCTCTCGTGCCTGTCGGCTCAATGCCTACCTATGTTGCGAGCGAGACCAGTCGCACCGTTGAAGCGGTTGACTATCAGCATCGCGGCGGAGCCTCGGAAGTGGATCTGGCCGGAACCGATTTGCTGCCATCAGCAGACGGAAAAGCCAAAGTGCGCAGCAAGCGCGGCACCATGGAAGTGGAAGCGGACTTTGGGAATTTGCAAAGCCCTACGACTTTTGGCACGGAATATCTGACCTATGTGTTGTGGGCGATCTCGCCTGACGGCCGCGCTGTGAACCTTGGAGAAGTCTTGATCGGCGGCAACGATCGCAGCAAACTGACTGCCACCACCGATCTGCAGGCATTCGCGCTGATCGTCACCGCTGAGCCCTATTTTGCCGTTCGTGAGCCCAGCAATGTAGTCGTGCTCGAGAATGTTGTTCGCGCCGATACCAAGGGCACGCCTGAAGCGGTGAACGCAAAATATGAACTTATGGAGCGCGGCGGTTATATCCCGACCGGATACAAATTCGACCCGGTGGTCCTGGATGCCAAGCTGCCGTTGGAGTTTCTGGAAGCGCGAAATGCAGTGCGCATCGCCAAATCCGAGGGAGCCGAGAATTACGCCGGCGAAAGCTATCAACGCGCTGTGCAATTGATGAACGGCGCCGACAGGTACGCAACGGAAGGGCATTCAGTTGAGAAGCAACTGATTGCAATGTCCCGTGAGACCGTACAGACTGCGGAAGATGCGCGAGAAATAGCCGTCAAAAAGATTGACGAGGATCGCGCGGCGGCTGAACGCCAGGCTTCGGCCGATGCACAAGCAGACGCGCAGGCGCAAGCTGATAAGGCGACGCGTCAAAAGGAGCAGGCTCAAGCCGATGCGGCGAACGCTCAAGCCGCCACGACAGTTGCCCAGGCTGACGCGGCAAGCGCCCAAGCCGCCGCGACAAAGGCGCAGACGGACATGGCTAACAACCAGGCAACATCAGCCGCGGCAATCAACGCCGCTCAAACTGATGCCGACCAGGCTCGCCTGACTGCCCAGCAAGCGCAAGACAGAGAACACCAGGCGGACAGCGAAAAAGCGGCCATGCGTGCGCAATTGTCAGAGCAGTTGAACAAGATCCTCGAGACGCGGGATAGCGCGCGAGGGCTTATCGTCAGTATGTCCGACGTGCTCTTCGACACTGGGCAATATTCGTTGAAGCAAGGTGCACGGGAGAAACTGGCAAAGGTTGCTGGAATATTGATTGCATACCCAGGGCTCAACATTGCAGTCGGCGGATACACCGACAATGTAGGCGGCGATGAAATGAATCAGAAGCTCTCGGAGAACCGGGCGGGAGCGGTTCGCGATTACCTTGTGCAAGAGGGCGTCGTGGCAAACTCGGTAAGCGCAACCGGCTTTGGGAATAGCTCGCCGGTAGCCTCAAACGACGACTCCGCAGGACGGCAAGAGAATCGGAGAGTGGAACTGGTTGTATCGGGCGATGCAATTGGAAGCCCGACGAATCCAACGACTGGCAGCCTGAACTAATAGAACCATGTAACCGCTGCGGTTCTCAAAGAGGCCGCGGCGGAAACTAACAGAATGGCTGGAGGGCCAATGGGCCTCATCAAGAAAATCGACGTAGAAAAGCACTTCGCTGCCCGGCGCGCAATGAGGCTGGGTAGAACAGGGCCGGTGAGCCCGCTTGGCACCGCCGGGATCAAGTCCCCCGCCGAGAGGAAGAAAGTCCCAGCCTCCGCCGAAGCTCTCACCACGGGACATCCTTCGCCGAGCGTATCCTCCGATTCGATCACGATCCCGCCCGATCCTGGCCGGAACCGTCTGCTCAGACCCCCGGGAATTCGACAACAATGAAGATCAACACGATCTTCCTGCGGGATGGATGCATCCTGCCGAGTCAGTTCGCTCTGCGTCAGGAGCCGTTTTCAAAGGGATGGGCCGAGGCGATGGGAACTGTGGCAATGGAGTTGGATGCCGCAATCCGCAGCGTCGGCTGGCACTTTATGTGGCTGGCGGATTCGCACTCATCGCAAGCACTCGGCAGAACGGCAGAAACCGCGATTCATCGGGCATTGGCTCGGACTCTTCCGGCCGTGGGAGGGCGGTTCAATGCCGCTGAGCTGGATTCCGTGCAGGTTACGAGTTTAGCCGGCTTCCACATCGCCAGAGTCACCGTCAACGCCCGCCAGATTCAAAGGCAGGCCTCGCTGAACTGATCCGGCAGAATGTAACTTTGAAAGGCGATCGGCCCGGCGGGCAGCCGTGGAGGAAGCCGGCAAAACTTATTATGTACCCAACATCAAATGAAATGTCGTTTCTAGCAGCCGGATTCAAACGCTAAGCCATCTCTGAATGAGTATTCCGATTCGACAAGCGGCACTGCTTTTTGCCCGCCCTGCGCATCACTCGCGGATGCTGCCCTGGCTCACGCACCTGGGAGCCCTGGGTCTTTTCTCCGTTGCCGTTGTCGACTCCTCGTTCATTCCTCTGCCTCTGCCCGGCAGCACTGACCTGCTGTTACTCTGGCTGGTGGCTCACGGCCGCGATCCATGGCTTCTCGCCGCATTGGCCATCGCCGGGAGCCTTGTCGGCGGATACGCTACCTGGGATCTCGGGCGCAGAGGAGGTGAAGCGGCATTGCAACGCCACGTGCCGGCGCGCTTTCTTAAGCGAATCACCGGATGGGTGGAGCGTCACAGTATCCTGGCCGTGTTTCTTCCCGCCGTGCTTCCGCCGCCGATTCCGTTTTTGCCGTTTGCACTTGCCGCTGGCGCGCTGGACGTCTCGCGTCCCCGCTTCATGACCGTATACGCGGCGGCTCGAACTCTGCGTTACTCCGCAATTGCCTGGCTCGGCGTGGTTTACGGACGCCGCGCCATCCGCATGTGGTCAGGGACGCTCCAGAAATGGTCGACTCCGCTGATCTGTGTGTTCGCGGGCCTGCTGGTGGTCGCCACCTGCTTCGGGATCTGGAAGGTGAGCGGCCTTCGCAAGAGCGATGCCGCTGACAGAGCTGCGCTGCATGAATCGGCCGCTCGGGCAGGCAAGACTCGCAACGCGAGGTAGTCCTGCGGCTCACACAACAAACATCGCTATGCCGGCTGCGAACATGGCTATTGTCGTAATCGCCACAACAATCCATCCCAGGCCTGAGCTTGGCTGACCTTGCATCAGTTTCTTGTCCGCTGCCACAATCAGGATTGCAACCATAAGGAATGGCGCCAGCAATCCGTTGATCACTGCAGTCCAGTAGAGCGCCTTTACCGGATTGATTCCAATAAAGTCCAGCGCTACGCCCGCTGCAGTAGAGACAAGAATCAGAGCGTAAAACCAGCGCGCATGTCTCAGTTTCTTGCTCAGACCCTGCCGCCACCCCAGGGTCTCAGCGAAAGCGTATGCCGCTGATCCCGCCAAAGTTGGAATCGCAAGAAAACCAACTCCGATAATTCCGAGTGTGAAAACAGTTGCGGCGAAGTTACCGGCAAACGGACGAAGAGCCTCGGCGGCTTGCCGAGAGGTTTCAATATTCGTAATGCCGTGCCGGTTGAGGGTGATCGCAGTCGTCAGGATGATAAAGAACATGACCATGTTCGAGAAAAATGCGCCGACACCCACGTCGATGTTTCTCAATTCAAGCTCTTCAAGCGTGGCTCCTCTGCGCTGAGCGAGCGTACTCTGGCCCGCCGATTTCTCCTCTTCAACTTCTTCGCTTGCCTGCCAGAAAAAGAGATAGGGACTGATGGTGGTGCCGAGGATCGCCACCAGAGTTGCCCATCCATTTCTGGTGTGAGGCAAGGAAGGAATAAAGGTATCGCGCAGCACCTGGCCCCAATTGGCTCCCACCACAAACGCTGTAACGGGGTAAGCGAAAAGCACAAGTACAAGCCACTTGAGCGTGTTCGCGATCTGCTCATACTTGAGTCGGACTGTCGCCCACGAAATGAGGAGCGCGAACGCCACTACAAACCAGCGGGAGTTGAGGCCCGACAGCATGGAAGCCGCATCCGCCATGCCCGCCAGATCCGCGGCAATGTTGATCGTGTTGGCCGTCAAAAGAGCTATAACGACTGCGAGCAATAGCCACTTGGGGAATCGTTGCTTGAGATTCCCAGCCAGGCCCCGTCCCGTAACCTTGCCGATGCGGGCGCACATCATCTGCACCGCAGCCATCAGCGGCCATGTGAGAAGTGCTGTCCAGAGTAGTTTGGTTCCGAGTTGTGCGCCGGCAACAGAGTAAGTGGCGATGCCTGAAGGGTCGTCATCCGCAGCCCCGGTGATGATCCCGGGCCCGAGCGACTTCAGCAGTGATCGAATCCAACGAGATGGGGCGGATGTCGGCAAGAGAGAATTAGGATGTGCACCCACTGCTTATCAAGGCACGTCCGCCCCGGTTTGTGATCGCTCCAGCGCCCGGTCGGCCAAGAAGGCAAAACCGCCTGATTCCTGCACAAGCCATCGACTCCCGTTCATGCCGGCTTCACCTTGTCGCAATGATAACCATTGCGCGCCAACTTGACTCGCCCTTCATCCGAGACTAACTCAACTTATGTGCGAGCGCTATTTTGCACCTTGGTTCCCTGATTGGTTCTGCGAACTGCATCTTTGGCCTTACCCAGGGTATTTTCAAGCTTTCCCTTCACCTGTTGAGCCATGCCCTTAACCTGGAGCGGCGTATTGCCGGTCAACTTGCCTGCCGTTCGTTTGGCGCTTCCCACCACTTCGTCGATCGTTCCGTTCACTCGATTTTTATTCATTGGTCCACCTCCGTGGGTTTAATTTGTTAGGCTTTGACGAAGGCACCGAAATGCATCTTCGGCACCTCGATCAACGAATATGCAGCTTCTTGTGTGTCAAAAGGCTGCGCCAAAGGTTCCGATAGAGTTGGTCGACGCCGTTACCCTCGCCTGCACAGTTCAGTCGATTCAAGATGTGCAGCTCTCAGCGCCACTTAAGCTACGTTTTGCCGCCTTGGCGTTCGCCGCGTATATTACCGTGCCCATCGCGCACTTCATTTCCTCTGAATTTTTCGGGCGCTCTCCGCTGCGTGGCAGGCTTTTCCCCAGCCTTGGGCAATGGACCGCTATATCCGTACTGTGGATCGAAGGTGTTGTCGACCTTACCTTGAAAGTTGTTGGACCCGTGAAACCACGGACCAGCGCCAATGAAGACACCGCCGTCGAACCATTCCGGACCGTAGTAGCCGTCAGGAACGCAGTTATGGGGAGCGTAGTCATAGTAACCGTAGGGGCAATCGGGGGCGACTCCGACATACAAATTGACCTGAGCCGCGGCCTTGGCCGCCCCAGGGGCTATGGTGAATGCGGCAACCGCCGCCAAAGCAAAAAACCTGATGCGGTTCATGAATTGTCCTCACCCTGGTCAGATAGTCATTCGCCTGGTCCAACCTTCTTTGAGCGTAACGGCTTAAATCATGTGCGTCTGAGCAGTTTGGATCAGGCGCGGCGTTCGCGCTGAAGCTGTCCGAGGTTCAAGGGAGACGCCATCCTCACTTGGCCGGCAAAGGCGGCATGGCTCTCAATTCGCCGAGATCGGTCAAGATGCCTTGCCAGCGAGCCGGGTCTTTCCTGGTTTCGATTGGCAGCGAGAGATCGGAATAGAACTCGAGAATGTTATTGCGCAGTTGGGGCGAGGCGCCGTCGAACTTCCGAGCCGTCAATTTGGTCAGCAAGCTGGCGTAAGTCGCGTCCGCGAGCGTGTATTCCGCTGCTTTGGTTGCTTGGCCGTCATCAAGGTCGCAGTTGGGCAGGGCCAATGTGCCCGCGCGCACCTCCTCAAGATAGACGCGGTACTGATCGACGGTAGCATTGATGCTCTTGATGTATAAGTCTTCCGTCTTCGGCGTAGGGTTATTGAATCCCAACCCTTTGAAGGGGCCGACCTTCGGGATGAATCGCAGCAGAGCGGATAGTACCCGTGTGCCGAAGTCCGGGTTCGTATAGGTCTTTCCCCACTCCCGTTCGTAGTCGGAACGCGACAGGCGATACAGAAACTTCCTCTTCGCAAAGTCAGGCGTCTCTCGCATCAGGTCCTTTTTGTGCGTTTGGAGCGCGACCTTGGTCATTTGCGGAATCAAGCGGCTGACCGAGAAGCGATAAGATCCGATCGCCAGGTCCTCGTGCGCGAGTACGTCTTTGAGTTGCAGCCCGTATACGAGTGGAAACGTCCGCTCCAGCAGCGGTTGCGCGACTTTGAAACCGATAAAATCGTGGTACTGGTCCGACGCATATCGATTCTTCGCTACCTGCAGAGTGTCAAATCCAAACTCGGTCTTCAGATGAGCTGTGGTGTCCTGCGCATAGCGAACCGAATTGCCATATTTGGCTCGCAGCTTTGGATAGCGGAGCGCGACAGCCTGATTGACTGCGGGGTGACCATCAATGTCCGCCGTATAGTGCGATAACGCTCCCAAGGCAAAGGCATACTCGTTGGCATTCTGGCTTTGGCGAAGCAACTCGATAACAAAGTCCCCACTGCGAACGTAATGAACCAGGTCGCTGAAGTCTTTGCTGCCGAAGGGATAGTAGCCCAGGTCCTGAATCACCGAGCCGCCATAGGCGTAGGCGTGGGCGTCTTTGATCTGGTCTTCAGTCAGATTTGGAAAGCGTTGCAGCAGCAGGGGGCGGATCTCAGAGGTCCATGCCAAGTCAACAATTTCCTCATGCGTGAGAACGGAGTAGCCAAACGAGACTTCGCCGGATAAGAGCATGACGAGAATAACCGCCGCAGTGCGGATAATAGGCCGACGCCATTTATCAGTCATGAGCAAGAATCACGCCGCTGTTCTGCGTCGCGGCAGAAGGCACTTCTGTTTCTGCAACTTGCGCATCGCGCGGCGTAAACGCCGTGACAGGTTATGCTCAAGAGCCAGCTCTATCGCCATGACCGGTGCGCACACTCTCGATCGCAAACCGGCTTTGCCGGAACGCGCAAGGCCCAGTGAAAAATGAGCAGGATCAACATCATTTGCACGATCGTCATTGTGGCTCCTCCTGTGCACGACTGGACAAAGTCAGTATTTCGTCAAGCATTGGCATTGCGCGGCTGAACTGTGGAAACAGCCACGATGCATTGCCCGGCAATTGCCTCCTCCGGGCGGTAGCCGGACGGGGCAGCGCATCGTCTGGCACGAACTGCACGGGTCCCCGCTGGATTCTGTACGGAAAGACTCCGACTCTGCTAAGAACGAACCACGGGTACTTTGTCAGGCGGATGTGTCGCACTTCCACGGCATTGAAGTATTCACTGAAACTGCGAACAGCCAGCTTAAGCGCGCAAGCTATAGCCTGTTGCGGCGATTCACCAACGCCGCTTTGCCGCGATTCGTTGGCTATGCGGATAGAATGCCAACCGCACCTTCGAATCTTTTTTCCCAGCATCCTCGAGCCGCGGGGACGGACCAAGGTCCAACCGTCTATGAGTTCGCCTCTTTTGATGGGGAAGCTTGGAGGTAACTCAACTTCCGCGCGCAGAAGTACGCAAAGCTCAGTTATTTTCAGCATCGAAGCCTCGTTCCGTTGCTCTCTGAAGAAGTCCTTCATAGCTCGAGTTTCTGCATCGATTCAAGCGCCGGCCTTTGAGCGGAGCGCTCGTGCGGAAACGGCAACAAAAACGGCAGTTCGTCTGGCTGAAAGATTGCGTAGCGAACCACGCTTCCGCAAAAAAGGCAATTCGCCTCATTTGTCGGGTGTATTGTGCCGTGTAGCACCATGGGAAAAGTTCCCAGGCACTCCGAACATTCGATTGTTGCGTAGCTCTCTCCAGCAGCGTTGCGCTCGTATCTCGAAATCCAGACCGGCGAAGGCGCAGAAACAGGCTGTTGCGCCAATCGCTCCGGCAGGGGGAGGGACTTCAGAATCATTAGCAGATCGCCAAATGCGCGGCCCTTTCGAATGAAAGCATCGGCGTCAACGCCTGAAGGGGCCTCGTCTCCTGAAAACGCGCTCATAGCAATAACACGAATGGCCGGAAAGCGGCGCCGGACCACTGAAAGCAGGTCGATGGCAGACATACCAGGCATGTTGAGATCGCAGATGAGGAAATCGGGAACTTCGTGGCTAATCTCAACCAATGCCGAGAAGCCGTCGGTCGTAGACCGCGCTGCATAGCCATTCTCTGTGAGTATTTGCAATAACAACTTTCGATTCGAAGGCTCAGCGGCGACGATGAACAGGCTTGTTTTCTTCTCGGGCATAACTCACCTCGATCTTGCATCGTTACCGATGCGGACTCTGGAGCAAGTATGCAGGTATGTTCTTCGCAGCGATGAGCAATTCTGAACACAAATAGGGCATTTCAGACCGAGGGTTTTCCGGCGCCTTCATGCCGAACTCTTCGGACGCAGGGCGCAGCCGGATACCTCACGACATGAGTTCAATCGTGGAGCACCACACTGAGCAGTGACTTATGGACACGGATGCGGCCGTCGTATTCTACAAAGCCGAGCTTGCGAAAGCGATTCATGAAGAAGCTGACACGGGAACGAGTAGTGCCGATCATCTCCGCCAGTGTCTCCTGCGAAATTTTGGGAATCGTCGTTTCAGGGCTACCCGGCTGGCCAAATTCAGCCATCAACAGGAGAATCCGCGCCAGCCGCTTTTCGCTGGAATTGAAGAGCTGATCGACAAGATCCGCCTGGATGCGCATGCTGCGGGCCAGCAGAAACTTCAAGAACAGGTCGGAGAATTCGTGCTCCTCGTGCATCACGCGGATCATCTCATCCCGCCCTATTTTGAGTGCAGTACAGGCGGAAAGAGTCGTGGCCGTCGCCAAGCGAAGCCCAGCCGGGGCCGCAAGCGACTCTTCTCCAATAAAATCCCCAGCCGCGAGAAGCGTGATGGTGGCTTCCTTGCCCACTGTCGAAACCACCGTAACTTTTGCGCGGCCCTTTTGAAGATAGAAGACTGAATCGGCCGGTTCTCCCTGCGTAAAGAAGGTCTGCCTGGGCGCTAATTGGACAATTCTTCGCCCCAGACCGGCGCTCGCTAGAAAAGCCTCTGCATCAAAAGCTTGCTTTGCACGCGGAACCACCATTCAGTCCTCTTTCCGGATGCACTGATACTAAAGCACCTTGCGGGCAGAACTCAAGACTAACTCTAGCTTCCGGCAAAGGAACTTTCTGCGATGGCTGGCGCAAAAGGCAGCTGCGGAGGGTTCGTTGGATTGCGTGAGCGCGTATTCACGAAACTGTGCAGTCCACTGCATAAACGTCTTCCGTGGCATCGACTGATCGGCCACCATCCACCCAGAGAGCCCTATTGCTCAGACAGGGCCCGTCAACGCCTCTAGAGTGAGGATACCTTGTGCGCCTCAGTGCGCGGAAGAAAGTGACGCTGCGCATAGGTAGAAAAAGGTGAAATAAGTGAAAAAGTTTATGACGTTAGTGGCATTGTTAGGTCTGGGCGTGGCAAGCACTGCCTGGTCGGAGACTCGCGAAGATGTGCAGAACCGGCTCGACAACGCAACGCTGGTGCTGCACCAGATCATGGCCGCGCCGGATAAAGGCATTCCACAGGAAGTGCTGGAGCACGCGAAGTGCATTGCTGTAGTGCCGCACATGATCAAGGGCGGGCTGGTGTTTGGAGCGGAAAACGGCAGGGGCATCGCCACATGCCGGACTACAGATGGATGGAGCGCGCCGGCGTTCTTTGCTATCACCGGCGGCAACTGGGGACTGCAGATCGGCGTTGAAGGCGTGGATCTGGTCATGATTTTCCAGGGCGACAAAGGGATGCAGCGGATGATGTCCAGCAACTTCCAACTTGGAGCGGACGCTTCAGCAGCAGCCGGACCGGTGGGGCGCCATGCTTCCGCCAATACCGATTGGAAGCTGAATACCGAGGTTCTCACTTACTCACGGGCCAAAGGCCTGTTCGCCGGACTTACTCTGACGGGGGCAAATCTTCGCCGGGACGACGATTCCATGAATGCCTTCTATGGGCATGACGTCTCCACACACCGCGTTCTGAGCGGGGAGGTGCGGACGCCTGCATCGGCCGACCCGTTCATCAATGCAGTGAGAGGCGCAAAGGCGCAAGCGATTGCTTCGAATTAACCGTCATTTGTAAATGCATTGGGTGCGCCTGAGGTGGGGTTCCCATCTCAGGCGTCCGCAATGAAGAGAGGGTGTACTGCAAATGCTTTGGACAATTTTCGTCATTCTTGTTGTTTTGTGGGCGCTGGGCTTCGGCTTCCACATAGCCGGCAGCCTGATCCACCTTCTGCTGGTGGTCGCGTTGATCATCCTGGTCATCAACCTGGTCTCCGGACGCCGCAGCGTATTGTGAAGTGGCCTCGGTGTCTGGAGGGTGAGGCGGCATCTCCAGCAGAGGCGAGCTAAACCTGAAGATTTGACTTTTCCCCTGGGAAGTGATCCCTTTTGCACAGTTTTCCGCCGGCCGGGTAGAAGAATCTATCTCTGAAGGAGTGCGCCGGAGCGCAGCCGCCCAGGTTTGCGATGCGCTGGAACCAACTGCAGAACCCCAACTGCGGATCCGCGTGCGCGGCGCCCTCCTTCCCTGGAGAAGCGGCCGATGAACGCCCTATTGATCTACCCTGAATTCCCAGAGACTTATTGGAGCTTCAAGCATGCGCTTAAATTCGTGGGCAAGCGTGCCGCACAACCTCCGCTCGGTCTGATGACGGTTGCCGCGCTATTGCCTGGCGCCTGGAAGAAGCGGCTGGTGGACACCAACGTGGAGCGGCTTCGCGACCGCGACCTGGCATGGGCCGACGTGGTGCTGTTGAGCGGGATGCACATTCAGCGCGAGTCCCTGTTGGCCATTGTGGAGCGTTGCCGCGTGCGCGGGCTGCGCACCGTGGTGGGTGGGCCGATTGCGAGCAGCGTGGCGGCCGTCGAACTCAAGACCGACCACGTGGTCATCGGCGAGGCGGAAAGCCTGATTGCCGATCTGGCGCGGGAACTTGAAGAGGGAACCGCGCGGCCCGTCTACCAGGCTGCAGAACGGCCAGAGATGACGGTCAGCCCGCTGCCCGACCTGAGCCTGATCAAGATGAAGCGCTACTCGACGATGACCGTGCAGTACTCACGCGGTTGCCCTTTCAATTGCGAGTTTTGCGACATCATCGAGATCTACGGACGTCGGCCGCGGACCAAGGCTGTGGCACAGGTGCTGGCCGAGCTGGACCAGTTACGCGCAGCGGGCTGGCGCGAAGCGGTGTTCATCGTCGACGACAATTTCATCGGCAACAAGGCGCGGGCTAAGGAGCTGCTGCGGGCGCTCGTCGAGTGGCGCTCGCATGTGGAGGCCGGATTCGAGTTCATCACCGAAGCGTCGCTGAACCTGGCGGACGATACTGAATTGATGCAATTGATGAGGGACGCGGGCTTTAAATCCGTCTTCCTGGGCATTGAGACTCCAGACGAGTCCGGCTTGATTGCGAGCAACAAGCTGCAAAATACGCGGCGCAGTTTGCTGGAGAGCGTGGCCAGGATCCAGAGCTACGGGATCGAGGTGATGGGCGGCTTCATCCTGGGCTTCGACACCGATAAGGAAGACATCTTTGACCGCATGGTCGAGTTCATCGAGAAGAGCGGCATTCCAATTGCTATGGTCGGGCTGCTGCAGGCCATGCCGGGAACACAGCTCTTCCGCCGTTTGCGGCAGGAGGGCAGGATTGTGGATGCGGGCGGCGGCAACAACACCTTTTGCGACCGGCTCAACTTTCTGCCACGCATGGATGCGGCAAAGCTGGTGGAGGGCTATCGCGAGGTGATGAAGAGGCTCTATTCCTGTGAAGCTTACTATGAACGCGTCAAGATCTACTTGAACCGCGCCCACCCGAAGCTGGCCAAGCGCGCGGCAGGGGAGCGGGCCAACAGCCAGCCGCGGCCGCAATCGGAACAATGGATGACGCGGGCCAACCTGCGCGCGCTGGTTCACTCCATGATTCGCCAGGGACTGTTCGGGCGGCACCAATGGAGCTATTGGAAGTTTCTTGCGGAGGCAGCGACGCGATACCGCCGCTGCTTCGGAGCGGCCATGACTCTGGCAGTCATGGGTTATCACTTCCAGGTGATGACGCAAAAGCTGTCGGAGGCCATCGATGCAGCCACGGAGCCTGCCGAATCCGTCGAAATCCTGCTCCGTGACGCAGGAAGACGGGTTCTCTAGTTCTCGCGCATATTTAAAGTCCGCGAGGCAACCCACTCCCACCGACCCTGTTGAGCATGGGGGCTTTCGGAAACGCGTCAGCAAAAGCAATGCGGCAGAGCTGGTATGCTCCGCCGCATGTTGTGCAAACTGCCCCTTTGTTCAGCAGCTATGGGTTAATGTCCCCCGCCGCCATCATGGCCGCCGCCACCACTGTTTTCATGTCCGCCGCCGTGAGATCCACCGCCGCCTGGAGCTGAATGCGAAGCCGGTGCGTGCGAAGTGGTGTTACGGGAAGGTGCGGCCTGCGATGCGCGCGGAGCATTGTTTCGCGCCACTGCCGCATGACCTTGGCTGGGACGCGCTCCGTTGGAATGAGAAACTGCCGGCCTGCTTTGGATCTCTCCGCCGCCGCGGGCTGGGCCGCTGCTGCGATAGGTCACACGCCCCGGTCCGCCGTGGTAGTTCCCTCCGCCTTCGCTTACAAAGCGATGGCTGCCCCAGCCGTGGCTGTAGCCCCAGCCGCCCCATGGGCCCATGCCCAGGAAGATGCCGTTATAGAAGTACCCAGGCCCGTAATAGCCATTGGGCGCGCAGGCGTAGGGCGCATAGCCGTAGTAACCGTATGCACAGCTGGGTTGAACGCCGATATTAACCACAATCTGCGCCCTCGCCGCTGGCGCCAGGGCCAGGCCGGCAAGCAACGCCGTCGTACCGAATAGAATCTTGATTCCACGCATCTGTGACCCCCTTAAGGTGTCTGCGGTTCCCTGGTTAGAGTGGGATGCTTTGACGCCGCTCACTTCAACACGGCAGCAGCAGCCTACATAAGGGGTTCAGTCCGTTCATGAATTCCCGTTACTTGATCGGGGCGATCATTTTTATCTGCCCTTACACCCTTGAATCTATTCGCAGGCGTTGCCGCTGTCTGAGCAATAAGAACCAAGCGTTGTGAAACTTCTGTTGGAGGGCCTTGTTGGTGGGAGCCGGGGATCATCCGGCAGCAACCGAAGCGCCCGGTGGCATCTCTTGAACACGGATCACGCAGCCTGTAAGTGCGGATCTGCTGCAGACGAGTGCCGTATTGGCACATTGCGATTCCCGCCAAGGGTTAAGCCGACAGCATCTTCCGGCTGCTGAAAGGGAAGTGTGTCATTTTGACCATCTTTCAGACGGAAGACTGTTCGATGATCGAAATCAACGGCAGCCAAGCGGCTGGCCAGCGACGCAGACCCTTGCGCGTCTCCAATCAGATTCACATCTGAGTTCAGCCCTGCCCTCGCGTGAAGGAGAAGCAAGAAAATGGCGACAACATCTCGAACGACCACCTTTACCCCGCTCCACGACCGCATTCTCGTCCGCCGCGTCGAGGAGGGCGAAACCGTTCGCGGTGGCATCATCATCCCGGATAGCGCCAAGGAAAAGCCCCAGGAAGGCGAAGTCATCGCTGCCGGCAAAGGCAAGTCCAACGACGAAGGCAAGGTCTTCCCCCTGGACGTGAAAGCGGGGGACCGCGTGCTCTTCGGCAAGTACTCCGGCACCGAGATCAAGATCGACGGTGAAGAGTTCCTGATCATGCGCGAGGAAGATGTCCTGGGCATCGTCAAGAAATAAACAGCCGGCAACTGAGCATTCGAAGGATCAGCAGAATTGGGGCTAAACAGCCGCATCGGCACGCCCGACCACTGAAGTTAAAAACCGATTTCCGAATTGGAGAGTTAGACGTATGGCAAAGCAAATTCTGCACGGTGAGGATTCCCGTCAGGCGATCCTGCGCGGCGTGAATAAGCTGGCGGACGCGGTTAAGGCGACGCTCGGACCCAAAGGCCGGAACGTTGTAATTGAGAAGAAGTTTGGATCGCCCACCATCACCAAGGACGGCGTGACAGTGGCGAAGGAAATCGAGCTGAAGGACCCAATGGAGAACGTCGGCGCACAGTTGGTGAAGGAAGTCGCTTCCAAGACCTCAGACGTGGCCGGAGATGGCACCACCACCGCAACGGTTCTGGCCCAGTCCATCTTTCGCGAAGGCGTGAAAACGGTGGCGGCAGGCGCCAATCCGATGGCACTGAGGCGTGGTATTGAAAAGGCCGTGATCGTGATTAATGGCACGCGCGACAAGGACGGGAAATGGGTCGAAGGCGGCGCCCTGGGCAAGCTCTCCAGGCCCGTGGGCGAGAGTGAAGTGGCCCAGGTGGGCACGATCTCGGCCAATGGTGACAAGGAAATTGGCGAGATCATTGCCCAGGCGATGAAGACCGTCGGCAAGGACGGCGTCATCACCGTCGAGGATTCGAAGACAGGCCATACCTTTCTGGAGACTGTGGAGGGTATGCAGTTTGATCGCGGCTACCTGAGCCCCTATTTCGTCACCGACGCCGGGCGCATGGAAGTAGTGTTGGAGGAGCCCTCCATCCTGATCTTCGAGAAGAAGATCAGCAATATGAAGGATATGCTGCCCTTGCTGGAGCAGGTGGCCCGCGGCGGCAAACCGCTTTTGATCATCGCTGAGGATGTTGAGGGCGAAGCCCTGGCTACCCTGGTAGTTAACAAGCTGCGCGGCACCCTGAACGTGGCGGCCGTCAAGGCTCCCGGCTTCGGCGATCGCCGCAAGGCGATCCTCGGCGACATCGCCATACTGACCGGCGGCGAAGCCATCACCGAGGATCTCGGAGTCAAGCTGGAAGGCGTGAAGCTCGAAGATCTGGGCAAGGCAAAGCGTGTAACCATCGACAAGGAAAACACCACCATCATCGACGGCGCCGGCGATGCCATCAAGATCAAGGGCCGCGTGAACGAGATCCGTACACAGATCGAGAAGACCGCTTCCGACTACGACCAGGAGAAACTGCAGGAACGGTTGGCCAAGCTGGTGGGCGGCGTTGCCATCATCCAGGTGGGCGCTGCAACCGAGACCGAACTGAAGGAAAAGAAGGCTCGTGTTGAGGACGCTTTGCACGCAACCCGCGCGGCAGTCGAGGAAGGCATCGTCCCCGGCGGCGGCGTGGCCTTGGTTCGCGCCGTTCCGGCAGTCGATGCCCTCATCAAGTCGCTCGAAGGCGACGAGAAGATTGGTGCGCAGATTGTGCGCCGCTCTCTCGAAGAGCCGCTGCGGCAGATCGTTGCCAACTCCGGCGCAGAAGGCGCCGTCGTCGTATCCAAAGTCCTCGCATCCAAGGAGGAGAGCTACGGATTTAACGCCCTTACCGGCGTCTTCGAGGACCTGGTAAAGGCCGGCGTCATCGACCCGACCAAAGTGACCCGCACGGCACTCGAAAACGCGGCCTCTATCGCCGGTCTCCTTCTTACCACTGAAGCCCTGGTTGTCGAGCTTCCCGAGCACAATGCTGCGGCCCCGGCCGGGGGCTACAACGGCATGGACGGCGGTTACTAGGACAGCCAAAAGCAGGCACCCGAGTGCCGTCGGCTAGACATAGGCAAAGCGCTGGGTCAGTCCGGAGCCTATATCCGAATACTTTCCACGGCGCAGAGGATTCGCTTGTCATCAATCAGACAGCTTCTTGGCGGGGAGCGCCTTTGTGATCGACCGTTTCGGCTGTTGATCTTTAGCGATCCAAATGCGCTCGACGTGAGATGCAGAACGGAAGTTTCCGCTCATGAGGGCACACCGTTCCAGCGGGCGCGCTCCGCAAATCGGACACTCGAAATCGAGCGAAGGATCGTTGCCGACCATTCCCGACTTTTAGCGCTGTTCGACCAAAGATGATGGCCAATTTTGAACACTTCGCGCGAACAATGCGTTCTTAGGATGCTACCTTTCACCGCTGGCATTCCGCACTGGTCTCAAGCAACCAGCCGGGCTCCACGGTCAACCTTCTACAGTCACGAGCAGAAAGGCGCAGTGGCCGGCATGTCGAGTCCTTTTGCGAAATCTTCGAAATCGAAAACGGTGTGCCGGTTTTACCTGCGCGCGTCTGGGCACGATGCAATCGAAGTCGCCGGCACGAAGGTTGCCGCAGGCGTATGCTTGAAAAAGCAGCCCGTTTATCCCTTCTCGCCTCAAGCATTCCAGGCTTCGCTCCAGACGAGCATTTTCCAGGCACGCAACCGAACAACTGGAGCCGACATGAGTCCCCTCAACAAAAGAAGCGACGTAAAGAGCCACGTGCATTCCCCTTTCCTCACGAAAGTTCATTTCGTCCAACCCGAAAGCCAACCGGATGCAAGGGGCTCTTCCGGCGCCGAACCGAACACAATCGAAGCAAACCCATTGGGTTTTGCTCAGGATTTCGTTGCGGAACGTTCGTCATCAGATGTAACCGTCGCGCCGACCGATCCCGTGGCCGGTTCCATCCGCCCTCAGGCGCCCTCCCTATCAAAAAGCGCGCAAGCGTGAAGCCGCATTCTGTTTTCCTTCGCAAGGAGTGCGTCCTGCCGGAACGCCTGGATCCCCTCAGGGAGCCGGTTGGCGAAAACTGGCACCTTGTGGAAGAGATCACAGCGCCGGTTTTCGACACGATGATTCGCCGGATGGGCTGGTGCTTCATGTCGGTGGGCCGCCTTTGCTCCCGAAGAGGCTTTGGGTTTACAGAGACAGATGCGGCGCAGCGAGCGTTGGCGGGCGCCCTCAAGCATTTAGCGAGGCGATACAACGCCGCCGAGCTTATTTCCGTTGAGACCACAAACAGCCTCGGTTTCCACATTGCCATCGTTACATTGCAGCCCCGCCTGGTCCAGGGACACACCTGGCTTGACTTTCCCGACAAAGGGCTTCCGCTAGCGGTCCCCGCGCGATAAGCCGAGTGTCGCAGTCCACGAGTGTCGAGCGTTGCGCGATTTACCGCGATCCCGCTTGTTATCGTGCCGGGAATCGCACCGCAGAGCGAATCAGGATTGAGAAGAGGATAGTATGTCTTTCCCCGAAATGAAACGTTCCGAGACACACGCTGGAGGAGCGGGTAAGTCATCTTCTTTGCCCGTCGCACTGAAAGCCAGCCGCCTCCCTTTGCCGACGCGCATCGCCGTTGTTGGAAATTACCTGCCGCGGGAGTGCGGTATTGCTACTTTCACGACCGACCTGTGCAACGCACTCGCCGCCGAATATGGCGAAGGGCGCTTGTTTGCCATTCCCGTCAACGATCCCGATTCAAGCTACGACTACCCTGAGCGAGTGCGGTTGGAGTTGACGCAGGAGGATATTGCGTCCTATGAGCGGGCTGCCGATTTCCTGAATTTCAATAGCAACGATCTCGTCTGTCTGCAGCACGAATATGGCATCTACGGCGGGGCCGCGGGCCGCTACATTCTGGCCTTGCTGCGCAGATTGAAAATGCCGCTAGTCACCACGCTGCATACGGTTCTGCGCGAACCGGATGCAAATCAACGCATTGTGCTCGAAGAGATCGCCCAGCTCTCCGATCGCATGATCGTCATGAGCGAGCTGGCGGCCGAACTCTTGCGTGAAGTCTATGCGGTTCCCGGCGGAAAAATTGATGTGATCCCGCACGGCGTTCCGGATATGAACTTCATGGACCCCAACTATTTCAAGGACCGGTTCGGCACGGAAGGCAAATCGGTTCTGCTTACATTCGGTCTACTATCCCCAAACAAGGGAATTGAAAACGTGATTCGGGCGCTGCCGGCGATCCTTGCCCGGCATCCGAATGTGGTTTATATCGTGTCGGGAGTAACGCATCCGCATATCCGGCGGCGCGAAGGCGAGCGCTACCGCGAAGAATTGCAGGCGCTGGCCGAGCAGCTCGGCGTCTCTTCCCATTTGATCATGAACAATCGCTTTGTCAGCGAGGAAGAGCTTGTGGAACATGTAGGCGCGGCCGACATTTACATCACTCCGTACCGGCAGGAGGCGCAGATTGTTTCCGGCACATTGGCCATCGCGCTTGGAGCGGGCAAGGCAATTATTTCCACGCCCTACTGGCACGCGAAGGAGTTGCTAGCGGAGCAGAGGGGCGTGATTGTCCCGTTTGACGATTCCGTTGCCATCTCCGAAGCCGTTCTCGCATTACTTGAGAACGATGCGGAACGCCACGCGATGCGCAAGCGAGCCTATCTGCACTCTCGCGGAACGACATGGCAGAAGACTGCGCGGGCATACATGGCAACTTTTCAGCGGGCACGTTTCGAGCGCTCGTTGCAGCCAAGGCCCGCCCAGCCAGACGATGCCATAGTTGACCTGATCGACCCGCTCGAGCACCTGCCGGTTCTGAATTCTGGTCATCTGCACACCTTGACCGATAGCACGGGCATGTTGCAGCACGCAATCTTCTCCGTGCCGAATACACGCGAGGGGTATACCGCAGACGACAACGCGCGCGCGCTCATCGTCTCAGTGCTTTTGGATCAGTGTGCCGGAATCGAGGAGAGGGAGGCGCAGCTCAATCTCTCTCGCAGGTACCTGGCTTTTCTCTGGCTCGCATTTCACTCAGATACCGGCCGCTTCAGGAATTTTCTCGGCTACGACCGCAAATGGCTGGAGGACGTTGGCTCTGAAGACAGCCATGGCCGCGCGTTGTGGTCCTTGGGATCGGTGCTCGGTCAATCGCAAAATCCCGGATTGCGGGGAGCGGCAGGAAGACTGTTTGAGGCCGCCGTGCCCGCCGTTTTAACGTTCAGCAGCCCGCGCGCATGGGCGTTCAGCGTTCTCGGTTTGCAAGCCTATCTCGACTGGTTCCCCGGTGACCGGGCGATGCAGGGCGCCCGCAACACCATCGCGAATCGTCTGCTTGATATTTACGAGCGCAGCCACTCTGAAACCTGGCATTGGTTCGAGAAGAGCCTCACATACTCGAACGCGCGGCTGTCGCAGGCGCTGATTCTCGCCGGGCAGCGAAGCGAGAACAAGAGGATGCTCGCGGCGGGAATCGAGTCACTCGAATGGCTTGTTGCAGCTCAGCAATGCGGCGACAAAGAGATTTTTGTTCCGATCGGTTCCAACGGGTGTTTTGCCGAAGGCGCTGAGAAGGCTCGATTCGATCAGCAGCCCGTAGAAGCCTGCGCCACCATCTCAGCTTGTCTGCAAGCATACCGGCTAACGAACGAAGAGCGCTGGATCGAAGAAGCCCGGCGCGTCTTCAGTTGGTTCCTGGGCAAAAACGATCTGCATGTGCCGCTCTATGATGCAACCACCGGCGGCTGCAAAGATGGACTTCATCCCGATCGCGTCAATGAAAATCAAGGAGCGGAATCGACACTTTCCTTCCTGATGGCGCTCCTCGAAATGCAGGGTACGACCGCAACCAACGCAGCAAAACCGCACCAGGAAATGAGTTTCTCCTTTTGACTCCTCTTATGCATCCACCGTCTACGTTAAGTGCTGTTGCTTCGGAACAATCCAAGCCGGAAGCATGCGCCGATCTTCCTCTGCTCACGCGCTATGCGAGCAACCCGATCTTGAGCCGTCAAAATTGGCCGTATGCCATCAACAGCGTATTCAATGCAGGAGCAGTTCGACTACCTGACGGCGACACGTTGCTCCTTTGCCGTGTTGAAGACCGCAGCGGCTTGTCACACTTATGCGCGGCGCGTTCGGCAAATGGAATTGACGGATGGCGCATCGACGCGCACCCGACAATGATGGCGAGTCCCAAACAATACCCCGAAGAAATCTGGGGCATTGAAGATCCTCGCATCACCTACGTTCCGGAACTCGGGAAATTCGCGGTGGCATATACATCCTTTGCGCGGGGTGGCCCTGGCGTCTCACTAGCGCTCACAAAGGACTTCCACAGCTTTGAGCGATTCGGCGTGATCATGCCGCCTGAGGATAAGGATGCCGCGCTGCTGCCGCGGAGAATTAATGGTTATTGGGCCCTCATCCACCGGCCTGTCACCACGACCGGCGCTCATATGTGGATCTCGTACTCTCCCGACTTGCAGCATTGGGGAAGTCACAAAGTCATCCTCGAAGCGCGCCGGGGTGGCTGGTGGGATGCGAACAAGATCGGCCTGTGCTCTCCGCCAATCGAAACGCCCAAGGGATGGCTGACGATCTATCACGGTGTGCGGCAAACGGCTTCGGGAAGCATCTATCGCCTGGGCCTGGCACTCTTCGATCTTGATCATCCGGAAATCTGTTTGCAACGCGGTGACTCATGGATGTTCGGTCCCGAAGCACCATACGAGCGCGTCGGAGATGTAAACGATGTCGTGTTCCCTTGCGGCCAAACCATCGGTGCGGATGGAGACACTATCAACCTGTATTACGGAGCCGCAGATTCGAGCATAGCTTTAGCCACGGGAAGCATTCGTGGCTTCCTCGCGTGGCTCGACGCGAATTGCAGCGCAGGTGTTGGATCTGGGCTGTGATGGATGCCAACCTTCGATGGAAAGGGAGTACTCGATGAGTGTTGCAACGATGACCTGGCCAGATTGGCTTCCACGGGTACTGTGGATGCGGAGGATGTGCCCTCGCTGCAAATCCGTTCAATTCAAGCCGGGTGAGTTGCGCCCTTACGATGGCCTGCTTGGCCTGTTTTTTCTCCGCCCAGTTCGCTGCAAGTTTTGCTGGCGCCGGTTCTACTGGGTTTCCTTAAAGGGTGCGGAGTGAGCATCCACCAACACGACTCCGGTCCCACCTCGAATGATCTTCTGGAAAGCCTGGTCGCGGAACACTACCCCACGGCGCTGAACGATCAAATCGTTACACAAAGCGCGGAGGACATACAGAACATCGAGAATGCGCCGGCCGTCAGCATGGGACCATTCTTGGCGAACTGTGGGAAAAGGGACTTCATAATCCCTTGGTTGGGGGTTCAAATCCTTCCAGGCCCACCAAGAACCGTCTGAACAACGTCAATGTTGCCCGCCGAATGAGAAAGTCACTCCGGGCCGCCAAACGAGAAAGTCACCCTGGCCTGTATTTTGATCGAAGGCGACCGATTCCCGGCGCAGATTAGCCAATCCGCCGGCCTCCTTTGCTTTGTAACTTTGCCCTCCCAGGCCCGATAAATGCAGATCGCCGCAAAGTTCGTTTTCCAGGCGGGAAGTCTGCTTTGTTGCAGAATTGAATATGATTCTCCGCGCCCGAGATCCTGGCTGGTTTGAGTGGTTTTATCCGCTCTGCTGGGTCCGATCTCCGGCACAGCTTTTTGGGGGCGCAGAGTGCCAGCCGTGGAAGCAGAATCCTGGGCGGATTCCGCTTCTCCGGAGACCTGCTGCACGATTTGCCGTTCTGCTTTTTTGCGGATCTTGGAACTGGCGGCGAGGAAAAGATCGGAGATTTCGCGGCGCAGGCTTTAACCCAGCGCGAGATTCACGTTTTCGATCGCTTCGTCGATCTCCGCAATGCTCTTGTAGCCGACGGTCACAGCATCCACGCCGGCGTTGCGAAACGCAAAGCGCATAGCCTGCTGGCGATTCGACCGGTCGGTGAACGCGCCTTCGCCGATGAGCTTCATGCTGATGACTCCTTTGCCCGCAGCATGCGCCTGCTTTACGTGCTCCACCACGTCTGGCACGTTGCCCGGCTGCTCCCAGTCGTCGTTTTCATTATCCATTCTGGTGCCCTTGTGATTCATGCGAATCATCGCGATTTCGAGCCACTTGTCGCCGGGAACCTGGTGGAGCGCCTGAAGCCCATGCACCGAGGCGCCGTGACTCCGAATCGCCTGCCGGTGTTCCATTTCCAGGATTCCATCCTGCCAGCGGAGGCTGTCGGAAGGCCAGTTGGGCCCGGTCTGTACGTGAAGCAGCATGATATCGAAGAATTCGGTCTGCGATTGCCGGCGCATTGTGTCAAACGTCGTGCGTGGATCGGCATCGTTCGTAGTGACCTTCGACATGAGCGCATAGCTGTCGCGCGGAATCCCTTTGAGCGCAGTTCCCAGCATCTCCGGCATGCCGGGATAGGATTGAGCGGTTTCAAAGAAGCGGATGCCCTGATCGTAGGCGTGACGGACCATGCGATTGAAGACATCCTGTCCCAACTGGCGCTGCACGTGTCCATTATGCGTGCCGGTCCCGAAGGCAAGGCGCGTGATCTTTACGTTCGTCCTGCCCAGAGTGATCCGGTCAGTGGCTGCCGCTCGCTCGGCGAGCAAAGGCACGCCGCCCATGCCCGCCAGAGCACTTGTGGCAACACCGGTCTTTAGAAAATTCCGCCTGGTTATCAGAGACATGAGATGACCTCCGCCGCCCTTTTGGGGAAGGGCTAAATCAGTTGGTTGGATGTTAGCACAAGCCGCCAACGGTCGGCACCGACGGGATGGGAAGGCGCCGCAGCACAGTGCAGCGGGGTGCTATTCAGCCTCTTCAATCGCTATCGCCGGGATCGATTTCTTCGATTGTGTGCGGGTGATGGTGACGACGCTGCCAAGGATGAAGAGCCCCCCGAGGATAGTGCGCAGGCCAAGCGGTTCTCCTCCGAACCAGTAGCCCAGCACGACTGCGACCACGGGATTGACGTAAGCGTAGGTGCCCACTTTCGTCGGCGACTCATGGTGCAGCAGCCAAACGTAGGCGGTGAACCCGGCAATCGATCCGGCGAAAACGAGATAGAGCAGGGCGATCCAAGCAGAGCCGGAAACCTGATGGGGGTGAAAGTTTCGAAGTTCGCCGCGAACTGCCGCGACCAGGGCCAACAGAACGCCACCGGCAAGCATCTGGGATCCCGAACTCATCACCTTTGACTCAGGGAGGGGAAGCTTGCGAGACAGGGAAGAAGCCACAGACCAGCTCATGGCTCCGATGATGAGTGCGACGGCGCCTGCGGTGTCAATGGGCGTTCCGCCCAGTCTTCCAAGGGCGCCCAGATCGATGGAACTGCTCGTGAGTACAGCGACTCCCGCGATTCCCGCCAGCAACGCCACGGCCAGCCGGACAGTGAGTTTCTGGGTGCGTAGAAGGAGAATTTCAAAGAGCGCCATGAAGGCGGGAATGGTGGCAAGAATGACGGCTGCGATACCTGAAGGCACGCGCTGCTCAGCCCAGAACAAAAGTCCGTAGTCAACGGCAAAGATGAGAAACGCCAGCACCGATGCTGAAATCCACTGCCGCCCAGTGGGCCGGCGTTCTCCTCGCGCGGCAGCCCAGCCGAAGACGAGCAAACCAGCGGCAAGAAAGCGCATGGAAGCAAGAAGAAAGGGTGGAACCTGACTGACGCCCACACGAATGGCAAAGAATGTGGATCCCCAAACGAAGTAGATGATTCCGAAGGCCAGCAAGGTCTTCCAGCGCGGACCATGATCCGGAGATTCCGTCTCGGCCATCCCTGCCCCTCCTTCTCATTCTCGGCTTCAGTTTTGTTCCGCGAGATTCTTAGGAATGTTCACCAGCTATGCAACCATTCGGCATCGTGCCCGATGCGGACCGGTGTGTGGAAGAGTTCGCTGAGGCGCTCCTCCGTCAATAATTCCTCGCGCGGGCCATCGGCGATGATGCGGCCGTCGCGCATGAGGATGATGCGTTCGATTTCAGGCAGAATGTCGCCCAGGTGATGGGTCACCATGACCAACCCAGTGCCCTCCGTGGCCAGCCGGCGCAGCGTCTCGCGCAGCTCGCGTTGAGCGGCAAGGTCGAGTGCATTTGAAGGCTCGTCGAGAAGCAATTGCCGGGGGCGATGGACGAGAGCGCGGGCGATAAGGATCCGCCGTTTTTCTCCGGCTGACATCGCGCCAACGAACTGCGCAGCAAGATGCGTGGCCTCCATGCGCTCCAGAGCTTCCCATGCGCGGGCGCGCATTTCGCCCGTGACATGTAGGTTAGGCCAAAGTGTCGATGCGGAGAAGAATCCGGCGATCACGGCATCGAGCCCGGACGTTACTGCGGTTCGCTCGCCGGGCAGCTCGGCGCCCATCGGCCCCGCACTCACTATGCCGAAGTGCCGCCGCAACTCGGTCAGATCCCAGCGCTCACGGCCGAAGATTCGCACGTGCATTTCCGGCCGAACGATGGGATAGAGCTGGCAGGTCATGGTCAGGATCAACGTGGACTTGCCGCAACCATTCGGGCCGAGGATCGCTACATGTTCGCCAATCTGAATACTGAGGTTGACATCATGCAGCACAACGCGATCTCCGCGCGCCACGTTCACTTCGCGCATCTCCAGAAAACTCGAATTCTCGCTTTCGTTTGCTGGTGCCACTGGCCTGCCCTCACCTGCTAGATTAAATGGGGTTCACCGTATGAGCGATCTCTCCCACTACGTTATTCCCCGCGGTTTTCGATTTGGCGCGATAAAGGCCGGTGTGAAGGCCAGCGGCCGCATGGACTTTGCCCTGATTGTTGCGGATCGCCCGGCAAGCGCCGCCGCTCAATTCACGTCAAATCGCGTCATTGCTGCGCCGATCCTAATCGATAAGGAACACTTGAGCGCCAGCGGTGGCCGCATACGCGTGGTCGCGATCAACGCCGGCAACGCGAACTGCGCAGCGGGCGAGGCAGGCATCAGGGCAGCTCGCGCCACCTGTGATGGTGCGGCAAAGACGTTCGGGTGCCAGGCTGAAGAGGTCTTTCCTTCGTCGACCGGCATCATCGGCGTCCCGCTGCCGGCAGAAAAGCTTTTGAACGCGCTGCCTGACCTTGCAGAATCGATCGGCTCGCAACCGGAGCGATTCCACGAGGTCGCAACCGCCATCCTCACCACCGACACGGTGGAAAAGACAGCGTTCGCAAGGCTCGAGCGCAGCAGCAATAGTGAGATGCGCGAAGTTCGGATCGCGGCCTTCTGTAAGGGATCGGGCATGATCCATCCTCAACTCGCGCCCCATGCCACCATGCTGGTCTACATCCTGACGGATGCCGAAATTGAGCCGGCCGATTTGAGTGCCTATCTTGCCCCGGCGGTCGAGGCGAGTTTCAATCGCATCTCAGTGGACGGCGACACTTCGACCAACGACACCGTATTGCTGCTTGCCTCAGGTGCGAGCGGGGTGCGGATTGGCGCGGGCGATGCGGCCTTCGCAGAGGCGCTGAGCGAGGTTTGCAATTCGCTGGCGCGGCAGATCGTCGCGGACGGCGAGGGCGTTTCGCACGTGGTTGAATTGCAAATCAACGGGGCGGCGAATGATGCGGATGCATTGCGAGTGGCCAAGGCAATTGCGCACTCCCCGCTCGTAAAGACGGCGTGGGCCGGCTGCGATCCCAACTGGGGACGCCTCGCTGCCGCGATCGGCTACTCCGGCGCCGAGATCGATCCCAATCGTTTCGACATCGACTTTGGCGATCTGCCCATCTGCCGCAACGGTGGGCGCGCCGCCGAGTTCGATGAAGCAGCGGCGCACGGCTACATCAGCCAGCGGGAGTTCACCGTTTCGATCCAGCTCAACCAGGGAGCAGGCTCGTGCGTCTTCTGGACGACGGACCTGACGACGCAGTACATCCACATCAATGCGGACTATTCCACGTAGTCCTGGCGGGCCTTTCAAGAATAGGGATTTGGAGCGAATTCCAGCGCAGCAGACCTATTTCGCGCGCGGATGCGTCCGGTCGTAGACCTGGGTCAACTGCGCAGTAGTGAGCTGCGTGTAGCGCTGGGTGGTTGAGAGACGCTCGTGACCGAGCAGTTCCTGAA
>CAWDKT010000003.1:0-19817 GCA_963802955.1 uncultured Acidobacteriaceae bacterium | reverse complement strand
TCGAAATCGGCCGCTGACCCTGGCCGATCTTCATTCTCTCGTCGATCCTTGCGCTGGTCGCCTACGTGCTCGCTCTCACCCGCAATTGGTGGGGACCGCCGAGCGAAGAACGCCCCGCCCGCTCATAGCTCGAAGGCAGAGCCATTCTGCTCAAGCGCCGCGATCGTTCTCATGGTCGTGCTGCATCCTCGCAGCCGGCGTCTGGCCGAGCATGCTCGCACATGCTCACGGGGGTGCGGCCATGAAGCTCTGGAATAAATTGATGTGCTACTCCCGCCGCCGCAGCCCCTGGCTCTTTCACATGAACTCGGGCAGTTGCAACGGCTGCGACATCGAATTCGTCGCCGGCCTTTCTCCGCGCTATGACGCCGAGCAGTTGGGCGTGCGCCTTGAAGGCAGCCCGCGTCACGCCGACATTCTCTGCATCACCGGCCCCGTAACCCACAACGCGGTCAACGCCATCAAGACCGTCTACGACCAGGTGCTGCGGGCCCAAGGCGGTCATCGCCATCGGCTCCTGCCCGGCCACAACCAATGTCTTCATCGACAGCCGCACGCTCGCCGGCCCGCTCAACAAGCACATTCCGGTCGATGTCTTCGTGCCCGGCTGCCCGCCGCGTCCCGACGCCATCATCCAGGGCGTCGCCAAGGCCGCTGAGATCCTGGCCGAGCGCGCCGAATGAATCCGCCCGATCAGCCGATCGGTTGTCGATCGCAGCCAGTCAGCTGAGGAGGTGCAGCCATGAACCTGACCACTGCGCTGGCTCGCCTGCTCATCTTTCCGGGACTGCTCTTCGCCGTTCCCGCCGCATGGTTCTTCCTCTGGGTGGAACGCAAAGCGGTCGCCCTGATGCAGGGCCGCGTCGGGCCGCCGTTCATGCAGCCCTTCTTCGACTTCATCAAGCTGCTCGGCAAGTCACGCCTCCGCGCAGCGGCATCGGCGGCATGCTGATGAGGGCCTGGCCGCTGATTGCGGTTTCCGCCGCGGCCGGCGCGGTGGGACTGCTGCCGGTGCTTCCCTCCTCCGGCGGATTCGAGGGCGACCTGATCCTGCTTGCTCGCGCTGCTTGAACTGCCCTCGATGTGCATCATCGCCGCGGGCTTCTCGTCGCGCTCCATCTTCGGCGAGATCGGCTCGGCGCGCGAAGCCGTCCTGAGCGTCTCCTACAACATCGTCTTCCTGCTGGCCATCGTCTCCATCGCCGCCTCGCAGCACACCTTCCGGCTTGAAGCGCTGGCAGCGCTGCCGGCCTCGCCGCTGCGCTGGCTGGGCGTGATCGCGCATTCTCGTCTGCCTGCCCGCCAAGCTGCACCTCAATCCGTTCTCGCTGCCCAACGCCGAGCAGGAGATCTACTCCGGCCCCATGACCGAGTACGCCGGCCCCGAACTGGCCATGTGGGAGCTGTCGCATGGGCTGGAGTGGGTTGCGGCCACCGGCCTGGTGGCCACGCTGGCCGCTCCGCATATTGCAGCTTGGTGGCTCGCCGCTCTCATCTTCGTCGCGCTCTCGTTCGCGATTGTGCTGCTGCTTTCGGCGCTTGCCGCCGCCACGGCGCGCCTGGCCATCGACACCACGGTCCGCTTTTACTGGCAATGCACGCTGATCTTCGCGGTTCTGGCCATTTCGTCCGCGCTCTTCATGAGGTTCAGATCATGAACATTCTCACCATGCTGTGGAAGAACCTGTGGGGCGGCTACCGGACCCTGCTCTTCCCCGCGCGGCCCCGAGTCACCGACGCGTTTCCGCGGACTGGTGCGCTTCGATCCCGCGCTCTGCACCGGCTGCGCCATCTGCCGCTTCCGCTGCACCTCGCGCGCCATCGAGTTCAAAGCCGGCAAAGGCGAATTCACCTGGAGCTACGACCCCGGCCAATGCACCTTCTGCGGCCGCTGCGTCGAGGGCTGCAAGGAACATGCGCTCAAGAAGGCCGCACCGAGCATGCGCTCAGCACAGGAAGACATGCCCGCCGATCTATCTCGACCAGGGCGAGCTTGAAGAAGTCCTACACCGTGGCGCGCAAGCCGCCTGCGCCGCAGACCGCGCCAGCCGGCACGCCGCTCGGCCGCCTGTGCACGCGACGCCAACGCCGCCACAGGAGGTGCACAATGAGCGCTGCTCGAAACCATTCCGCGAAAGCTCGGCAGCCACCGAACCATGGGTTGAAAGCCGCGGCGCGTTACTGGCTCGATCCCGGCGACCGTCAGCGTGCGCGACTTGCCGATGGCGATGAACGCCGCCAGCGCGCGCTTCGTCACCATCACCGCCTATCAGTTGCCCGGCACGAAGGCCTTCCGCCTCGAGTACCACTGGGATCTCGAACGGCTGTCTGCTTGGCTTTCCCTTCATGCTCGCCGGCCACATCCATCGAAAGCATCTACGACCTGTGCGAGGCCGTGGACTGGATCGAGCGCGAGATTCACGAGGGCTTCGCCATCGACTTCACCGGCCGCGAATATGAGCCGCTGCTGCTGCGCCAGGGCGACACGCCGGCGTGAACCTGCGCGAGTGCAGCCACCGGCAAGCCCGCTTCAGGCGTGCGGGCAGAAGGAGGTCACAAAATGAGCTACAAAATCCCCATGGGCCCCTACCATCCCGGCGCTCGAAGAACCCTACAAGCTCGACATGATCTGCGAAGGCGAAACCGTCACCGACGCCAAGCTGCATATCGGCTTCAACTTCCGCGGCATCGAGCACCTGGCCGAAACGCGCAACTACATCCAGGTGATCGCGCTCATGGAGCGCGTCTGCGGCATCTGCTCGAACATCCACACGCTCACGCTGTGCCAGGCCATGGAAAAGCTGACCGGCCTTGACGCCGCCGCCGCGCGCAAAATACATTCGCGTCGTGATGGCGGAGCTGGAGCGGCTGCACTCGCACGTGCTTTGGGCGGGCATCGCCGCCAAGCTCATGGGCTTCAAAACCATGTTCATGACCTGCTTTGAGCTGCGCGAAAAAGTGATGGATGTGCTGCAGGCCATCTCCGGCAATCGCGTCAACTACTCGATGAACCGCATCGGCGGCGTCAATCGCGACATCGAAGATCCGCATCGCACTCTCGAGCATGGTCGACGCGCTCGAAGCGCGAGATGGTGCGCACCGTGATTCCCATCTTCACCACCAGCTCCACGGCGCGGTCGCGCTGCGCCGGCATCGGCGTTCTCACCCATGAAAAGGCGATTTCCTGCGGCGTCGTCGGGCCGACGGCGCGCGCCTCGGGCGTGGCACAGGACCTTCGCCGCGCCGCGCCTTACGCGGCCTACGCCGAGATGGAATTCGATGTGCCGGTCGAGCAGGCCGGCGACGTGCGCGCCCGTCTGCTTCGTGCGCGCGCTCGAAATCATGGAGAGCTGCCGCATTCTTCGCCAGGCCCTCACCAAAATGCCTCCCGGCGAGATCTACACCGGCGACGACAAGTTCAACTTCATCACCGGCACCGCCACCAGCCGCGTCGAGGCGCCGCGCGGCGAAGTCATGTACAGCGTCTCGCTGGAAGGAAGGCTCGCGCAACCCGGCCCGCGTGCATGTGCGCACGCCGACCTTTCGCCAACATGCCGGCGATTCGCTGGATGGTGCGTGGCGCGCGGCTTGCGGACACGCCGCTGATCCAGGCGTCCATCGATCCGTGCTACTCCTGCACCGATCGCTGACGCTCGTGCGCACCACCTGGACCCGGCTTTAGTTGACGTGGCGCCAAAACCGGTCTGCGCCCGATGGCCCCGCTCGCCGGGCCACCGCCCTACTTTGTGTTCTCGCTGATCTCCACAGGCACATTGTGCGCCTGCGCAAGCTGCTTCAAAACCTGAAGATGCTGGCTTAGTACAGGCTCATCGAGTTGCGCCGCCTTCTGCGCGTTCGGATCACGCCCGTCCTTCTCCTCGACGCTGAAGTCCTTCAGGCTGCTCTGCTGGTCCTTCGCCATCGCCTGGATGAACGCCGCATCGAAGACCGCCCCGGAAAGTCCTTCCAGCTTCGCGATCTCCTGCTTGTCCTTCTTCGACGGAGCTTTGGGCTGGTCCACACCGAGCTGCTTGGCAATCGGTTGGAGCTGATTATCAAGTTGCGTGTGAATATCGGCCATCTTCTGCCCAAACTGCTTCACGTCCTGGCTTTGCGACTTTTGTGCGGCGAGCTGTCCCATCTTCACCTGGGCCAGGCTGTTCTCGAATGTTTTGTGCAAAAAGGTTCGATCCACATAGGTTTGTGGAATGTTGTCTCCACCCAGATTGCCTGGCGCACCCGTCGTCGCTGGACTGTTCGGAGAAGTCTGCGAACCCGGCATTTCCTGGCCTGGCACCTGCTGACCCGGCATCGTTTGCTGCTGGTTAGGCGAACCCATTCCTGGTTGCTGAGCCGCCGCCGTTCCAGCTGCCCACAATATGGCTGCGGCTATCGACGAACTAAACCACACGAATCTGCTGTTTAACCTTGCACTCATTTCGACTTCCTCCTTTCTCTGAGAGAAGAGATTGCTCTTCCTTGCCCGATCCCGCTCACGAAATGGCCGCCATCTCCGCGATGGGTCCGCCAAGCTCTTTAGCTTCTGTTCGATGCCTGCGGCCCCAAGGCGAGTTGTCCTTCAGCCCGATGTGTCCACCCGCTGCCTAGCTGAAACGGCCGCAAAGACGGGCGAATGTTCCTTGCCGGTTGCCGTCACGGCTTCCCGAACATTGTTTTCCCAGACACTTATCGCAACAACCGGGGAACGTGCTTTACTCTGGCTTGTAACCTTGTAACGCCGATGAAGCCCTTTGCCGTGAGAATCCGGGACGCAGTTCTGCAAGCATTGGCCCACGACATCGTGAATACCGCCAAAGCGGCCGCCTATTCAGGAATGCTGATGTTCTTCCCTGCCGTATTGGTCATTACCACCCTCGTTTCGCAATTCGAAGAGGGGCCTACGATGAGGGGCGAAACCCGCGCCGTTCTTGAGCAGTTCCTCCCTCCGGATACGCTCGATCTCGTTCAGGCCTCCATGCTTTCCCATCACCACCACTCCATCCAGGTTGTTCTTTCCGCCGCCACTCTCACCCTTTTCGCCGGCCTCGGCGTCATGCTCTCACTCATGGAGGGATTTCGCCGCGCCTACCATCTCCCTCCCGAGGATTGGACCTTTTGGGGCCGTCGCGCACGAGCCGTCCTCCTGGTACCCATCGCTCTGGTTCCTCTTGCGCTTGCTTCGCTGGTGATTGTTTTCGGCCACCAGATCGAACTCTGGATGGTTGATCGCTCGGGCCACGACCTGCGCCATATCGTCATCTTCTTCTGGCGCATGCTTCGGTGGTCGGTCAGCTTGGTAACGATCGTCACCGTGCTCACGGCGCTCTACCATTTCGGCACCCGCCGTACCGAACACTGGCTGTGGGTGGTGCCCGGCGCCGTTGCCGGCACCCTTATATGGTTCCCGGCAACTCTTATTTACGGGTGGTATGTCACCAGCGCCGCAAACTATACCCGCCTTTATGGCTCATTTGCCGCCGGCATCGCCACGCTGGTCTGGCTGTATCTCACCTCATTCAGCGTGCTCTTGGGTGCCGAGCTGAACGGTGTCCTCTATTGGGATCGCCAAAATCAACTCCCGCTGCGCTCCTCATCCCGTAAGCCTGTCCCACATTCCGGTTAACCCTCTTCTTTTCATTCGTTGGCCGTGATGGCTCTCTACTAAACCGCGTATTGAGCCCATGAAAAACGTGCGCCGGTCCGCGCGCTCTTGCCTTGCCGTTTACAATGAGGAAAGCGTCATTCCCTTGCCCATTTCCACCAGCTCGAAAACCTCTGCGGCCCAACTTGAATCGATACTGGAGCCTTGTCCATGTCTTTCGCCGACCTTGTTTCGACCGAATCCCCCGCCCAGCGCCGCGCCAAGATCGTCGCCACGCTTGGACCGGCCTCCAACACCGAACCCGTAATTCGCGAAATGATCCGGGCCGGCGTCGATGTCTTCCGGCTGAACTTTTCTCACAGCACCCACGAGCGCAAAGTTGCCGTGCTGCAGAAAATTCGCAAGGTGAGCAAAGAACAGCACCGACCAGTCTGCATCCTGGCCGATCTGCAGGGGCCTAAAATCCGAACCACGCTGCTCAAGGACCATCAGCCGGTTTTCCTCAAGGCCGGGCACCGGCTCACCATCACCTCGCGAGAGACTCTTGGCACAGCTGCTATGGTCGGCACCACGTTCAAGACACTCGCTGAGAACGTGGAACAAGGCTCGCGCATCCTGCTTTCCGATGGACTCATCGAGCTTCGCGTTCACGAGATCGCCGGCGAAGACGTTGTCTGCGATATCGTAAACGGCGGCCTGCTCGGCGAAAGCAAAGGCATCAATCTTCCCGGCGTTCTGGTGCGCACGCCCTCGCTCACTGAGAAGGACTCGCTCGATCTTGAGTTTGCCCTGAACCACGAAGTCGATGCCATCGCCGTTTCATTCGTGCGCACGGCCGAGGATGTCACCCTGGTTCGCAATCGCGTAGCCGCCCACGGCTGCGATACCTGGATCATCGCCAAGCTCGAGAAGCCGCAGGCGGTGGAGCACCTTGATGCGATCCTTCAGGTCTCTGACGGCATCATGGTGGCTCGCGGCGACCTCGGCGTCGAAGTTCCTCCGGAAAAAGTCCCCGCCATCCAGAAGCACATCATCCATCGCGCCGCCGAGTACTCCAAGCCCGTGATCACTGCCACCCAGATGCTTGAGTCCATGATCGAAAACCCGCGGCCTACCCGTGCCGAAGTTTCTGACGTGGCGAACGCCATCTACGACGGCACAGACGCGGTCATGCTTTCCGGCGAGTCTGCCGTCGGCAAGTACCCCGTCGAATCGGTCGCCATGATGGCGCGCATCGTTACCGAAACCGAACTGCATATGAAGGAGCCGGGCACCCTGCCTTCCCATGACCACCGGAGCGGTCTCTCCATCGCCGAAACCATCTGCGAGGCGACGGCCCACGCCGCCGACGATCTTGACCTGCGCGCCATCGCCGTCTTCACGGAGTCGGGCTCGACCGCGCGGCAGCTTTCGAAGTACCACCCCAGCGCGCCCATCTTCGCGCTAAGCCCCCTTGAAGTCACAGTGAATCGGCTCAACTTGTTGTGGGGGACCACGCCGCTGAAGTGCCCAAGGGTCAATACCACCGAGGCGCAGGTCCATTGGGCCGAAACGCTTCTCGAAAAAGGCGGCTATGTTCGCCCGCGCGAAGTAGTCGCCATCGTCGCGGGCACGCGCACCAAGTCCGGCTCAACCAACTTCATGCGGCTGCACGCCTTGGGCGAAACGAATGTTGGAAGTCATGGCCATTCCGGTCGTCGGGCACCGGCTGGCAACGGCGCAGCCCAAAAGCGCCGTGCCCCTCGCTCGGGGCCACAAACTTCGAAGTAACCGGCTCGAATGCCGCTGCGCACCACGGACGAAGCCGAACCGAGCGCGTCTGCGCATGAACGACTTGGCCGGCATAGCGATTCCTCTAAAATAGAGGTACGCAATCGTGCAAATCATGGCTCAGTCCACACGCATCGCACCGCGCGGCTTTCGCGCCCGTCTCAGCGATCCCCTGTTTCTGGTCGCTCTGGCTGCCGGCCTGATCGCGTTTGTCGTGCAATCCGGAGAACTGGGAACCTCGGACACACAGCATCGCCTCAACGCCACACATGCGCTCTGGACCTCTTCCCCGCCTGTCTTTCCTGATGAATATCCAGAGTTCGGCGTTCATGGTCGCGGCGGCAAGCTGCAGACCTGGTACGGCATCGGCCAGTCTCTCCTCATGCTGCCGCAGGATATCGTCGGCACCTTCATTGAGCGCCTGCCCGTCTTTGCCGGCTATGAAGACGATCCATCCGTGCGCAACATCTTCGTAAGCTACGCCACCAATATCCTTCTTGCCGTGCTTACCGCGCTGGTTTGCTTCCGGTTTCTGCGGCAATTGGGCTTTTCTCAAGCCCACACCGTTGCGGGAGTGCTCGCCTTGCTGCTCTGCACTACGCATCTGCATTACACGCAAAACCTGATGGAGAACAATTACATCTTTCTCCTCACCCTCACCGGCTTCTCCTGGCAATACGAATGGCTTAAAAGCGGCAGCCGGCGCGCACTTCTTCTGGGCTCGGCGGCCTTTGGCCTCAACCTGCTCACCCGGCTTACGACGGGATTGGATTTGCTGGCCGGCGCGCTCTTTGTGCTGCTGCTCCTTTGGTTTGAAAAGCATCGCGGCCTCGACTTCTGGGTCCGGTGCCGGACCTATCTGGCCACTGCCCTGCCCGTCTACCTCTGTTTCGGCCTCATCGACCGCGTGTATCAGTTCTATCGTTTCGGATCGTTCTTCAATACGTACGTCGGCGTTGTGGCCAGCGAAGCGCGTCAGCGCACCCCCGGCCTTCCCGCAAATTATCCCTTCGAAACTCCATTCCACGCCGGCTTTTTGGGCGCACTTTTCGCGCCGGAAAAATCCATCTTCCTTTTTGATCCGCTTCTGATCCTTTTCATCCTGATTGCAGCCACCGCCTGGAAGCGGTTCAGCCCGGCTGTCCGCGCGTTCGGAATCGCGACATCCTGCATGTTGCTCGCGTATGTCGGCTTCTACGCACGGTATACGGTTTGGAGCGGCGACTCCGCGTGGGGCGATCGTTACGTGTCAACGTCGGCCGAATTGGCATCGCTGCTCGCGGTCCCGCTTCTGCTTGCATACGGCCGCCAAGCAGGCCGTCTCGTCTGGAGCCTCGGAATCGCACTGATCGCCATCAGCGCTGCCGTCCAGGCAGCCTCGCTCGCCTTCTGGCTCTCGCTGGAAATCTATCAAGTGGAAACCCTCGGCCACCCCACCTTCGTTATTGCTTTGCGCATGAAAAACATTGTCGCCTTCGCGCTGGGCAAGATGGATGCCTGGGGCCTGACCAATCAGGCCATGCACGAGGATCCCTGGGATTACGTACACATCACAACGTGGAACATTCTGCCCTGCCTGCTCAAACGAGTGGGCGTTGCGCCTGCCTGGGTGGTTCGCTTCGCATTTGCCGCATGGTGCGTCGGCCTCGGCGCACTCGCCGCCACTCTCGTGCGCCTGCGAGCCGTGATCAATCGGTTGATTTTATCGTCGCAATCCATTCATTAAGAGCGAGATAAAGCATCGGTCGTGCGAGAGCTCGCCTCATCCCTTTCGCATGATTTTCAACATGATCGGATCGGGATAAAACCAGCCTTAATCGTCGTCCGGTGGCCCGCTGTCTTCTTCGTGGATCAGCCGATCGGAGGTGACCTTAGTGGGAATCACCGTTAGCGCGGGCGGCTTCTGGGTATAGTCGAAACAATCCGCAAAAACGTCGGCACCCGCATCGCGCGTACCGAGTGTGCCCAGGTCGAAGTTGTTCTCGATAAATGCAATGAATCCGCCGGCGGTATGCATGTGGTGCGTCACATACCCGTGCTTTGCCCAAGGCGAAACGATCAGCAGCGGCACGCGAAATCCCGGGCCCATTTCGTCCATCTTCGGCGGAACGACATGGTCGTACCAGCCTCCCCAGTCGTCCCAACTGATGAAGATCGCAGTCGAATTCCAATACTGGCTTTTCCCGATGGCGTTCACGATGGAAGCCACCCAATCCGGTCCTTCTGTGCCCGATCCCGGATGATCCGAGTGCGCCCAGTCGGGAACAATCCACGTCACCTGCGCCAACTGGCCGTGCTGAATGTCGACCAGCACCCTGTTCGACGGCGAAATCACATTGTCATTCCAGTCGTTGCCATACCGGATGTGCCGAACCGCGTCGTACGCCGAAAGGATGAAAAAGCTTTCACCGCTTGCCGGTGCATAATAACGCCACGTCACGCCCTTCTGGTCGAGCAGGTCCGCGACCGTCTGATAGTCGAAGCACGGGAAAACTCCCGGCAGCACTGTTCCACTCGGACCCAGCAATGCGGCTGTCGTCCCCGGATCGGCGTCACACCCCCATATTGAACCGCCGGGATTCTCCGCCACGTTCGCCGACTGTCCCGCAATCATATATTGGTGCGCTACAAAGCTCGGCCCCGTATTCGACTGGAACATTCGGTCGCCAATCACGAATTCCTTTGCCAATGTCCAGTACGGCTCAACGTCCTTTTCGGGAACATAGGAATAAGGCAGCGTGGACGGGTTGCCACCGTTATTTTCAAAGCCATCCATGTTGCCGTTGTCCCAATCCTGCCACCAACGGTGGTGCGTGTGCTCCAGGCCGCGCGAATCGCCCAGCGAGATCGGCTTCAGCGGGATCGATTTCCCGTTGCTCATCCCGCTTTGCACCGTGTCGGCGCCAGGAAAACCGTTAAACAGGTTGTCGAAGCTGCGGTTTTCCTGCATGATCACGACGATGTGCTGAATGGGAGATCCCGGAACTGCAGATACAGTACTGGCAGGAACTGACGGCGACGGGCTCAAAAGAATGGAAGCGTTGCACCCGGTCAGCCAGGGAAACAGCAACGCACACCCAGCCATCAGGCCCAAAAAGGCCACGCACAGCTTTCGATGCGAACGCATCAAGGTGCCAAGGCCACACGTCCAATTCAGGTTCAGCCGCTCCACATTCCCCCGTTCGCCGTGCATTTTCGCGAAAAGAATACGGCAGTATTCTGCCGAATCGCGTGATTGAAATCACCGTTCACTATCCCGCCGGGGGAGCGGGGAAACTCTCTCGTGAACATCCTTTGGCGGTCGCGCCCGCCTGCGGATGCAATCGACTTCAATCATCTGCCGGCCCGTCGTCTTCGGCAAGCAGAAACTTTTTCCGTGCTGCAACGAAGCATATCCAAAGAGACCGCCGCCGTGTGACCTTCAGGCCATCCCCGATGGCGTCGTGCCGGATGCGCTCGGTGGCGGCGGCCGGTTACAGGTCTTCCAAGGGTAACCAAAGGCCTCCGAAACCGAAGAAGTCCATATGGCTCGCTATTGGGAGGCGCTTCAAGCGGATCTGCGGGGACGAGGAACTCAAAAGCTTCCGCCTTTGCCGTTTTGGGCACCCGTTCCCCGAAAGCGGCATAAGAACGTACCACAGCTTGCCCGTGTCGCACAAGACTTGCAATTTCTTCGCGCTACCCCTAATATCCGCATTAGAAACCGGCCTGCAAAGCAGGTGGGTGATCAACGCTGGTTGAACCTACATTCATTGAACAGGAGCTCGACTCGACAATCGGTTCTGTGTGCCGTGTCCGCCAGTCCGGAATGCCTAATGAACCGCGGGGAGCTCCACCGTCTTAGGACGGGTTCACCGGCGCATTGCTCACGGCCCAGCGGGCCGGGTTCTACTTCCCGCTTTTTTCACCGGTATGTTGCCCCCGGTTAATTTGCCGGCCCGCTTACGCGCTACCCTCTAACTCCGCCAACTCCGCTGCCTTATCCTATCTCCAGTGCATCCGGTCCTCTTTCAAGTCGGATCGATCCTGATCCCCTCTTATGGCGCCATCGCCGCATCGGGGGTTCTGTTGGCGCTGGTCCTTTCGCAGCGCACCGCACGGATCTGTCGCATTGACCCCGCAAAGATCTGGAATCTCTGCATCTTGAGCTTGCTTGCGGCGCTCGCAGCCGGGCGGCTTCTGCTCGTTTTTGCCAACTTAACTATGCTGAGCCGGCATCCGGCATGGCTGTTCGGGCTCGCGATGGTGCATCACCCTCTCGTTGCGGGTGTTGGCGCACTTGCCGGCGCCGCTTGTGCAGCCTGGTATGCTCGCCGCTGTGGACTGTCACTGCTGGCCACAGCAGACGCCTTAGCTGCGCCCCTCGCTCTGGGCCTCGCCTTTGAGCAGCTTGGCACGCTTGCTTCCGGATCGGGCTACGGCATTGAAGCCGCTCCCGGACTGCGTTGGGCAGTCACCTACACCAATCCGCTCGCCGCCATTTGGAGCGGCACCCCGCTCGGCATTCCTCTGCATCCCGTCCAGGCCTATTCGGCGCTCGCCTTTCTCGCGCTGGCCATCCTGCTCTTCGTTTGGTTGCCCCATCAACGCCGCCGCGGAGATGTCGCAGGACTGTGCCTGCTTGGCTCGGGCGTCGCCATTTACTTCACCGAGATGGGTCGCGACTTCGCCGGCCGCGGATCGCTGCTTCAGGGAGCGTTCGACGGTCCTCAGATCGCTGCAGTGTTTCTGGTCGTTGCCGGAGCCTTGATTCTGCGCAATCGTAAATTCGCGCCGGGCGCCTCGACCGCTCCCCTCCCGTCAGCAAGCGAAGGCCGAGGTCCGGCGTGAACTCTTCGCATTCTGTTCAGAAGACCATTCGCAACATTGATGTGCCGTCCGAGGCGCGGGGTCAGCGCCTGGATAGCTTTTTGACTGCGCAGCTCGATTCTGTCAGCCGCTCGCGCATACAGCTCCTCATCGAACAGGGGGACGTGCTGGTCGAAGGTGCACGCGAAAAATCCTCGCTCAAGCTGCGCGGGGGCGAACGCATCGCGATCATGGGCGAGCCGCATCCGGCGCCGCTCAAAGCCGTGCCGGAAGCGATTCCGCTTGAAGTCGCCTACGAAGACGACGACCTGGCCGTCATTAACAAGCCCGCCGGCATGATGGTGCACGCCGGTTCGGGCCAGACCGAGGATGCGCGCAGCCGCGGCACGCTGGTCAACGCGCTGCTTCACCGCTTTCAGGCGCTTTCCTCAGCAGGGGGAGAATTGCGCCCCGGCATCGTGCACCGGCTCGACAAAAATACCAGCGGCCTCATCGTCGTCGCCAAAAACGATCGGGCTCACGCAGCCCTCGGCGCCATGTTTGCCGGCCGCCGCATTCAGAAGGCCTACCTCGCACTGGTGCACGGCGCTGTCGCCCGCGAAAAAGGCACCATCGGCGCCGCGGTCAGCCGCGATCCCGTGCGCCGTACCCGCATGACCACGCGCCCCAGCGAAAATGCCCGCTCCGCAATCTCCCACTACGAGGTTGTGCGCCGCCTCGACACTCGCTTCGGCAAGTTCACTCTGCTGCGGGTGCGCATTGAAACCGGCCGCACTCACCAGATTCGGGTGCACATGGCCTCCATCGGCCACCCCATTGTGGGTGACACACTTTATGGCGGTGTCGCGCAGTTGCGCGACCAATGGGCGCAGAAGGTGCACCCCCCACCCGCGTCGCGAACGACCGGCGCGCCGCCTCGCTCGCCGAAGGCTGACCCCGAAACGCTGCGCCTCGGTCGCAATTTCCTCCACGCGGCTCGGCTCGAATTCATTCATCCGCTTACGGGCAAGCCGCTCCTGGTCGAGGCGCCTCTGCCGGACGAGCTCACGGCTTTCCTTCACCGCCTGGAGTCCGTCTAAAGATCATGTTCCATCTGCACCGCCCGGGCTCTGCCATTCGCTGACAAAAGTACCCTCGGCGTCAACCCCGGTACGCTGCTCGGGAAACCAACTGATTGCTAGAATGAAAGATGTGATGACAAGACTATTCCCTGCGCCCCACAAGATTGTGCATCACTTGTGGCGGCAGTTTTCTGCTTTCGCGATAGCGGCTGCTATCGCCGCCGTAGCCCCGGCCCAGCAGAATGCCCCGAACACCCCTGCTCCCCCCCCTCAAGCGGCGGCTCCGGCAGCGAATCCTGCTACACCGCCGGCTGCATCAGGCGGGACCGCGAATTCGTCCTCCGATACGAATGGGGGCACTTTCAAGATCCAGGTCAATGAAGTTCCCCTCATCTTCACCGTCACTGACCGGCACGGCCACTATATCCCCAATCTGAATCAGAGTGATTTTGCGCTCCTCGACAATCAGAGAGCGCCTGCGAAGGTCGACTCTTTTCACCAGCAGATCAACCTCCCACTGCGAGTGGGCATTCTCATTGACGCCAGCTCTTCCATTCGTTCGCGATTCCAGTTTGAACAGCAATCGGCCATCGAGTTTCTGCTGCAGGTGCTCACTGCGCGCAGCGACCGCGCCTTCGTCATGGGATTCGATGTGACGCCCACGCTCACCGCCGATTGGACCAACGACATGGACGCCTTGGAAAGCGGCGTCAACAAATTGAACCCCGGAGGCGGCACTGCTTTGTTCGATGCGGTCTACACCGCGTGCCGCACCAAGCTGCTCTCCGAACGCGGCCCAGAGCCGGTGCGCAAGGCAATCATCCTCATCTCTGACGGCGATGATGACCAAAGCCGCGTCTACCTTCCTGAGGCCATCAGAGAATGCGAGCGCGCCGACACCATCATCTACGCGATCAGCACCAACTGGACACCGAGCCGTGGTCCCGGCGACAAGGTGATGCAGGAGCTTGCCGAGGAAACGGGTGGCGAACCATTCTTCCCGCCCAACGTCGAGGACATGGCGGTAAGTTTTAAGAGCATTGAACAGGAGCTGCGGAGCCAGTACGCGCTGGTCTATACGCCTGCCGACTTCAAGGCAGATGGCTCTTTCCGAACCATTTACCTCTACTGCTACGATCGCCGATACCAGGTGCACGCGCGCAAAGGCTACTTTGCCACAGGCCAGTAGCTGCGCGGGCCTTTGTTCCCGGCCTCTCTCCTACAGCAATTCCTGAGTTGCTGTGACCTGTATGAGTCTTGCCGAGGTCGCCGCTCGCGTCGATTGAATGCAGTGGCTTCGGGATACGGTGACTCAGGAATTGCGATCGCTTCGAAAATGGCGCGGCTCGGTTCCCGCTCTTTTGCTGTCCAATCGCAATCTTCTGCCTCGTCGCGAAATGCTGCCCATTTCGGGAACCTATGCCAGGTCGAATTCCGATTTGAACTTCTCCTGGATTCCTTCGCCGTCAAACTCATGCGCATCTGCCGCCGGCGCGATGAACTGGATGGAGATAGTTCCAAACCTCTCGTAGTGTTGCTCCGGCGCTCTCAGGCCCGCCACTCTGGCCGGCGCGAAGGAGAATTTGCCACGACTCGCATCGGTAACTCGGCATTCGGAGCCCGAAGATCAAGGAGAATTCTGTGATCCGCCAGGCAATCTCGTGCGACATTTGCGCAACAGAAAAGCGCCAGACCAACCATTGGTTTGTCGCCTACGAGCAAGGTGGAGAGCTACGCGTCAGCGGTTGGACTTCCCGCCATCGCCTTCGTCCCGATTCAAAGCATCTTTGCGGCCAAACCTGCCTGCATAAGCTGGTCGACGAGTTCGTTGCGAAATCGAATGCTGCCCGCGCGCTGCGGGTGGAAGAGGAGCCCGAAGCTGAATCGCGCAAGGATTCGCCTGCGCCGGTCGATGCCACCCTCACTTCGTCGGCTGCTTTCGAGCCACTCGACTCTTCGGCACGTCTGATTATTGCGCCGACGGTGGTCCCCCCGAGGCCTTCGTTCCAGCCCGCGCCGGAACCGGTCACGATACTTTTGAATGCCGAGGCCGAAGCTCTGCCTGCCATTCCCGTCGAGCCGCCGCGATATGCCTCACGAAGCTGGCGCACTGAAGCCTGGGAGCGCGAACGCGAGCGCGAGCTGCGCGCCGCAGAAAATCATCCCGGCATCGCCGGGCACCGCCGCCGCTCCAACCCTTTGACCAAGCTGCGAACCGGGAGTTGATGATGGCTATCGACCTGGTCTTGCTGCTTGTGGCTTTGGTGCCGCTGCTGTCCAGCAAGTCGGCAGGCCCGCGGCCTTCCGTGCACAATCGTCCCTGACCTCGGCGACTCGGGCCTACCTCGTCGGCGACTTTGCCGCCAGCAACACCTTCAGCTCATCCTCGTCAATTACTGGTACCTTGAGTTCCCGCGCCTTATCCAGCTTCGAGCCCGCTTCTTCGCCGGCCACCACGTAACTCGTCTTTTTGCTGACTGACCCCGCCGTCTTTCCGCCGGCCGCTTCGATCTTTTCCTTGGCTTCTTCGCGCGTCATGTTCGGCAGCGTTCCTGTCAGCACGAACGTCAGACCCTCAAGTTGTGTAGAGCGCTTCTTCTTCTCCGCCGTCATGCTCACGCCCGCGCGCTTCAAGCTCTCCACAAGCTCACGATTCGCAGGTCGTGCGAAAAAGTCCAGGATCGCCTGCGAGATGCGCGGCCCTACTTCTTCCACGCGCTCCAGCTCTTCTGCGCTGGCCTCCATCAACGCGTCGATTGATCCGAACTCCTGCGCCAGCAATTCCGCCGTGCGTTCGCCCACGAAGCGAATGCCCAGGCCCATGATCACCCGGCCCAATCCGGCTTTCTTCGAGCGCTCGATTTCGCCCAATAACGTGCGCGCGGATTTTTCCGCGAACCGCTCGAGCCCCACAAGTTGCTCTTCGGTGAGCGAGTAAAGATCGGCCACACTCTTCACCAGGCCGCGTTCCAGCAACTGCGCAACAGCGGCTTCGCCCAGGCCTTCGATGTTCATTACGCCGCGGCTGGCAAAGTGGAGCAGCGACTCACGCAGCTTGGCGGGGCAATCGGCATTCACGCAGCGCCAATCGGCTTCGCCGTCTTCGCGCACCACAGCACTGTCGCACTCAGGGCAGTTGGCTGGGAATGAGAATGTGCGAGTTCCGCGCGGGTGCTCGACATCCTCGACCACCTCCGCCACCTTGGGAATGACATCGCCGCCACGTTCCACCTTGACCCAGTCGCCGATCAGCAACCCCATGCGCTCAATAAAGTCGGCGTTGTGCAGAGTGGCGCGGCTCACGGTGACTCCGCCGACGAACACCGGCGTAAGCATCGCCGTGGGCGTGAGCTTGCCGCTGCGTCCGACGGTGATCATGATGTCTTCAAGCTTGCTGATAGCGGCCTGCGCCGTGAACTTGTAGGCAATGGCCCAGCGCGGCGCGCGGCCCGTGTAGCCTAGCCGCTGCTGCGTCGGGTGTCCATCCACCTTCAGCACCACTCCGTCGATCTCGTAGCCCAGTGTTGCGCGCTTGTTCCCGGCGTCGTCGATGAACTTTATCATTGCGTCGACATTCTGCACGCGTTCCCGATGCGGATTGACGCGAAAGCCGAGGGCAGTCAACGTGTCGAGCGTGGCCGTCTGTCCGGCCGCAAAGTACTCGCCATTCACAAGCAGAAAGTACGCGAAGAAGACCAGGCCCCGGTTTGCCACGAGCGAGGGGTCCAGCGTCCGCACCGCACCCGCTGCCGAGTTGCGCGGATTCACGAATGCCGGCAGGCCCTCGCGCTCTCGATCCTCATTCGTGCGCAAAAATGCCTTCTCCGGCATCACCACTTCGCCGCGCACTTCAAACGATTGCGGAAGCTTGGCCTTCTTCAGCCGCTCGGCCGCAATCGATAGCGGCACGCTGCGAATGGTGCGGATGTTGGTCGTGACATCTTCGCCCGTTTGCCCGTCGCCACGCGTCAGGCCGAACGCCAGCCGCGATCCACTTCCATTCGCCGGCTCGTAGCGCAGCGCCACGCTCAGGCCGTCAAGCTTCAGTTCCGCTGTATACTCGACCGGCAGATTGCCAGCCAGCTCATGCACGCGCCGGTCCCAGTCGGCCAGCTCCTCCGCAGAATAGGCATTGTCCAGCGAAAGCATGGGCCGCGAGTGCTGCGCCTTCTTGAATCCTTCAGCCGGCTTGCCGCCTACGCGTTGTGTCGGCGAATCTGGTGTAATCAGCGCAGGGTGCGCCGCTTCAAGCTTTTTCAGCTCGTTCATGAGCTCGTCGTACTCGGCGTCGCTGATCTCCGGCTTGTCGAGCACGTAATACAGATGCTCGTGACGGCGCAACTCTTCCCGCAGCTTCTCGATCTTTTTTGCCGCGTCTCGCTCGGTCATAGCTAAGGATTATAGTGAGCGTCCTATCCCAGGTTAGGCGCAAAAACAAAGACGCGCCGAACCTGGGGCACCCGCCGGGTTGCCTCGCGCGCTCCGCGCAGTTTGCGAAAGGGTGGGAACCGCTGCCTCGCGCGCTCCGCTATCCCCGCTAGCTCCGCTTACTTCCCTGCCTCCAGCCCGCGGAACTTCAGCATCGGCTCGATCGTCGGCTTGCCGCCCAGCCACGTGTCGTACATCTTCTGCAAATCCTCTGTGTTCCCGCGCGAAAGAATCATCTGCCGGAAGCGGTCGCCATTGGCGCGCGTCAATCCTCCGTGATCCTCAAACCACTGGAATGCATTGTCGTCGAGCATTTCGCTCCACAAGTAAGCGTAGTAGCCGGCCTGGTAGCCCTCATTCCAGATATGCAAAAAGTAACTCGAGCGGTAGCGCGGCGGCAAATAGCCGATCCACAAGTTTTTCGCCTTCAGCGCTTGCACCTCAAATGTATCGGGATTCTCAAGCGGTGCGCTGGCCGGCAGTGTATGCCACGCCATGTCCAGTTCAGCCGCCGCCAGGATCTCCGTCAGGTCATAGCCCTGGTTAAAGGTTGCGGCCTTCTTGATCTTGGCCATGAGTTCCGCCGGCATAGGGTCGCCTGTTTTGTAATTGCGCGCGTAGTGCTCAAGCACCGCCGGATAGCTGGCCCAATGCTCGTTGAACTGCGAAGGAAATTCCACAAAGTCGCGCGGCACCTGCGTACCCGAGAGGCTCGGATATTCGGTATCGGCAAACATGCCATGCAGCGCGTGGCCGAATTCGTGGAACATCGTCGTCACATCGTCGAAGCTCAGCAGCGCGGGCTGCCCCGGCGCGGGTTTTTCGAAATTCGCCACGTTATAAACCACGGGCAACTGATGGAGCAGCTTCGACTGGTTCACCAGCACGTCCATCCAGGCTCCGCCGTTCTTGTTGTCGCGCTTGAAGTAGTCGCAATACCACAGCGCGAGCGGCTTACCGTCGGCATCGTAGACCTCAAACACGCGAACGTCGGGCTGCCACACGGGAATGTCGTGCCGCTCTTTGAACGTGAGGCCATAAAGCTCGTGCGCCTCATAGAAGACGCCGTTCTCAAGCACGTTGTTCAGTTCGAAGTAGGGTTTGATCTGCGATTCGTCCAGGTCGTACTTCGTCTTGCGCACCTGCTCTGAGTAAAACTCCCAGTCCCACGGCTCGAGCGTGAACCCTCCGTGCTGAGAATCGATCAGCGCCTGGATATCCTTCGCTTCGCTCGCTGCATTCGCCGTGGACGCCGGCACCAGCGCATCCATAAAGTGCGTGGCAGCCTCCGGCGTCTTCGCCATCTGGTCAGTGAGATTCCACGCCGCATAATTCGGATACCCCAGAAGCGCACCCTTTTCTGCCCGAAGCTGCGCCAGCCGTGCAATCGTCGAGCGCGTGTCGTTGGCTCCGCCGCGTTCGGTGCGGTTCCATGAGTTCTCAAAAATCGCTTGCCGCGTCGTGCGATTCGTCAGATACGTTAGATCGGGCTGCTGCGTCGTGTTCTCGAGCGGAATGCGCCAGCCCGCGTCCTTGTGTGCCTTCGCCGCCTCCGACGCCGCGTCCAACTGCGCCGGGCTCAGCCCTGCCAGCGCGCTCCGATCCGTCGTCGTGTACGCTGCAGCCTCGGTCGCGGCCAGCAGCTTTGTCATAAATGTGTTTTCCAGCGCAGCTTCTTCTTGATTGAGCGCTTTCAGCTTCGCCTTGTTGGCTTCCGACAGATTTGCGCCTGCCTTCACAAACTGCTGGTAGTCATACTCGACCAGCCGCAGCGACTCCGGATCGAGATGCAACGTTGCGCGTGCGTCATAGACTGCCTTGATGCGCGCGAAGAGCTTGGCGTTGAGATGAATCGCATCGGCCTCCGCGGCCAGCCGCGGCGCTTCGTAAGCCTGCGCCTTTTCTAGCTCGGGATCAGTGTTCGCACCGGTCACGCAATTGAATGCTTCATACGCGCGGTTAAGCAACTGGCCCGTGCGTTCCAGTGCCGCTACCGTGTTTTCAAACGTCGACGGCGCGGGATTGTCCGCAATCGCTTCCACTTCCTTGATCTGCTGCGCCATTCCCGCGTCGATTGCCGGCTGATAGTCGCTGTTTTTGATCCTGTTAAAGGGCGGCGCAAGAAACGGCAGCGTGCTGGGCGCATA
>CAWDKT010000002.1:0-159263 GCA_963802955.1 uncultured Acidobacteriaceae bacterium | reverse complement strand
GGAAGCGCGCTCCCAGCTGCGCCACAGGCCCACGCGGTGAGGTAACTCTCTTATTGTCGTAGCTTGCGCCCGGTTCGTCAAACGCGGCGGCGACGTTACGCCCTGCATCCTGCTTCGAGCGATGGCGCATCCTGGTGCTTATACATCAGGAAGAACTCGCGGTGGCCTAGTCGCTCAGGCTTACTCTGCCGGCCCGCAGCTACATCGGCGATCAACTCCGTCAATTCATCGGCCGCCTGGTCCATGGTCGCATCGCCACTCAGCACACGGCCTGCATTGAAGTCCATGTCCTCCGTCATATTCCGGTAGGTGCGTTCATTGCCCGTAATTTTGATCAGCGGCGCTACAGCGCTTCCGATCACGCTCCCGCGGCCGGTAATGAACAGCACAATCTGCGATCCCGCCGCAATCAGGTCCATGATGCCTTCGGTGTCGTTCGGGTTGGTGTAACCGAACTGCATGAAGTGGTCGTCGGGAACCGAATCAAGCAGCCACAAGCCCGCGTGCGGCGGGCGCTCGGACACACGAATCACGCCCTCAATCGGCTTGCTACCGCTCTTTGCAAATGCGCCCATGCTCTTCTCTTCAATGGTCGTAAGCCCTCCGGCAAAGTTTCCCGGAGCCACCGAATACTGCCGCACTGCCTTGCAGTAATTCAGCGCTTTGTCGTAGGTCGCGCCCAGTTGCAGTGCCGCCTCGGGTGAAACCGCACGCGCAACCATCAGTTCGCGCAGGCCGATCATCTCCACCACTTCTTCGAAGATTGCCGTCCCACCCCGCTCGACCAGCCGGTCGAAGGCGCATCCGACGACGGGATTGCCCGCCAAGCCCGACGTACCATCGGATCCTCCGCACTCGGCGCCAATCATCAGGTCAGCGAAGGTCATTGGAACGGTCGTCGCGCCTTCGCTTGCCTGCGCGCGTAGCGCAGCAATCATTTCTTTGCCCAGCGCGATGCTCGAGCTTGTGCCACCGTGTTCCTGGATGAAGAACGATTCCGCAGGCCGCCCCGAGTTGCGCACAGCCTCGGCGATCCTCTGCGGCTGCGTGTACTCGCATCCGAGCCCCACGCACAGCACGCCGCCAATGTTGGGGTGCGTGGCCAACGCCAGCATCAGGCGAATCGCATAGTCGTTGTCGTAGCAGCCGGGGAAGCCGATCACATGCACATCCGGCTCGCCCTTGCCGATCTCCTGCGCAACGAAGCTCGCGCACTCCACCGTGTAGACGACCAGCAGATGGTTGCGAATTCCTTTGCGGCCATCCTGGCGAAGATAGCCCGTCCAGTTTGGTTCAGGCATAGGCGTTGTCTCCCGGCTCTCCCGTTTGCACGTCGAAGGAGCCCGATCTCTCATCGAGCTGGCTGCGGCAGTTATGCAAATGAACCCACTCGCCCGCTTCGATGCGGCGCATCGCGATGCCGATCACCACGCCAAACTTGATGATCGCTTCGCCCTCGCCGATCGGCGCCAGCCCAATCTTGTGGCCCAACCCGATCTTTTCGCGCGCGATAAGTTTCCGCTTCCCTGCCGGACCGACGACAGTCAGCGCCGAACCCTCCGTGGCGTCGTTCAGCAGCGTAGCCACGTTGTCTGCCGCGTGCACTTGAAAGGCCGAGGGTGCGGGTTGCGTGGACGTCATAGTTGAGGGCGCCGAAAGTCGCGGCTGACACCTATTCTATGGCGAAGACAGCGTAAACGGTTGCTTCCCGGCTCACTTCATGCGGTTCGATGGAGAGCGGTGGCGGGGAAGTCGTACCTGCTGCCATCGCCTTCGCCTGGAACAAGACCGGCCTCGGCATCACCGGAGAGACCTGGTTCGACACATAGATCAACGTTCCAAGATGCACTCCCATTCCTTTGGCGAGCGCATCGGCATTCTGACGTGCGCGCAACGACGCCTCATCCAGGGCCTTCGCTTCCAGTGCCCTTTCGTCCTTCACCGTCCAGTCGATCTGGCCGCTGCTGGATGCGCCCGCCGTAACGGCAACATCCAGGATCTCGGCAGCCCGCTCTGGGGGCACCTTCACAGTCCATTCCTGGACCAACTTGAACTTATGTGGCTTGGTCCAGTCGCGATCGAGATATTGTGACTGGCTCTGGATCGATGCCTCGGGAATACCGGCCTGCTTGATGGCGCTAATGATGGCATTGGACGCGCGGGCACCCTCTGCATAGGCGGCCTGTGCATCCTCAGGCTGTGTGTCGAAGCCAATATGCAGAATAGCGAGATCGGGCTCAACCGTGACATTTCCGGTCGCCGTCACCGTCAATGTTCGATTCGTCGGATCAACCCTCAGTTGCGGCTGTGGCATCTGCTGCGTGGCGGCTGAAAGCGCCGTCAAGAGAATTGCCGGCGCGATCAATGCCAAATCGAATTTCATGAGCTGCTCCTCGAAAGAGTTCACCGAGCGGACGAATATCCGCTTTATGTCCTTGGAACGCGCGCACCCTACGATCTCGCATGCTTTTCTGCAAACTGGCGCAGTTTGGCGAGTGTCGCCGCCGCTTCACCCGAGTCGATCGCCTCCGATCCCTTGCTTACGCCCTCCTTCAGATCACCCGCCAGGCCGGCAGCCACCAGCACAGCCGCCGCATTCAGCAGAACAATATCCCGCCGCACACCGGGAATGCCGGTCAGCACGTCGTAGAGCAGCGCTCTGTTCGTAGCCACATCGCCGCCCATGAAGTGCTCGAGCGTCGAGCGGGGCAGCCCCGCCATCTCGGGTGTAACGCGGGCGGCCTTGAGCTCGGGCTTGCCTTCCGCATTTTCTTCGACACGAGCAACGACGGATTCGCCTGTTGTCGTTAGTTCATCGATGCCGTCGGTCCCGTGCACTACAAATGCCCGCTTCGCTCCCAACGCCGCGAGCGCGCGGCCCACTAGCAGAACACGGCTGGGCGCAAGCACCCCGATGACCTGGGTGCGCGCGTGGGCGGGGTTGGTGAGGGGGCCGACTAAGTTGAAAATCGTTCGGAAGCCCAACGCTTTGCGCAGCGGACCAAGCGCTTTCATCGCCGGGTGATACAGCGGTGCAAACAGGAAAACGAATCCGGTTTCGCGCAGGCATTCCACCGCCAGCTCCGGTTCTAGTTCAATGGGCACTCCGAGAGCCTCGAGCACATCGGCGGCGCCGCAGCGAGAGGTGACGGCGCGATTGCCGTGCTTGGCCACTTTGGCTCCAGCGGCTGCAGCTACCAGAGCTGCACCGCAGGAGATGTTGAACGTCTGCGGACCACCGCCTCCCGTGCCCACGCAGTCGACCAGTTCATCGCGCTCGGCATCGGTGAACGGCAGGGGTGCGGAATGCCGGCGCATCACATCCACGAAGCCGGCCAGCTCTGGAGCCTGCTCGCCGCGCGTCGCCATCACCGTGAGCAGAGCAGCCATCTCCACATCGGGCACGCCGCCTGCAAGGATCTCCTCAAGCACTTCGGCCGCCTGCTGCCGCGTGAGCGCAGCGCCGTCCTCAGCCAGTGGGCGAAGCAGTTCTTTTACCAAAGACATGAAAAAAGTATGGCAGAGCAGACCTCGTTCGCCGAAAAAGCGCTGGAAAGCATATGAATCGGCGACCGCCTCGAACGAAATCCCGGCTGGACCCCTCTTTCGTGGTACAGGCACAAACCCGGGTTTCGGCGATCATAATGGACGGTGCGGGCAATTCCTGGACCGGATTGTCGTGGGCAGGCCGGACACGATCGGCCGCGGAAATGACGCGTGAAAGGTGAGGTATATCCGACAATGTTCTACAGAAAGAATGTTCCTATGCCTCATCGCATTCTGCGAGTCGCGTTGGGTTTCCTGATGGTCGCGCTCGGATTCTACTGCTATCGCCTGACGTCGCAGACGTTCACCTTTGCGATTGCGGGCGGTCTTATGGCGCTGAGCGGCTTTTGCGGTTACTGCCCGTTCTGTTCCATCGCCAACCGTCTCAGCCCGCCGAAGTGACTCCGGCGCCTCGCCCCTCCTCAGCAAACGACACATTCGATCAAGCCAGAATCCGCACGATACCCGCCCGCATGCGTGAGATTCCGTCCCAAATCCGCGTGATAATCTGGGATTTGTTTGAGGTCCCCAACCCTTGAAAATCCACGAATATCAAGCGAAGGAAATCCTGGCCAAATACGGCGTTCCCGTGCCGAAAGGCGAGGTGGCCAACACCCTGGAAGAAGCCAACGACGTGGCACGCAAGCTCTTTGCCGAAGGCGCGTCGGGCGTGGTCGTCAAGGCGCAGATCCATGCCGGCGGGCGGGGCAAGGGCGGCGGCGTCAAGGTGGCCAAAACCCGCGAGCAGGCCGATCTTTACGCCAAAAATATTCTCGGCATGCAGTTGATCACGCACCAGACCGGCCCCCAGGGCCAGAAAGTGCAACGGCTGCTGATTGAAGAAACCGCAGCCATCGAGCGCGAGCTTTATCTGGGCATCGTCCTCGACCGCGCCGTTGGCAGGCTCGTTTTCATGGCCTCGCAGGCGGGCGGCATGGAAATCGAGGAAGTGGCTGCGAAAACGCCCGAGGCTATCTACAAGGAGACCATCGACCCCGCCGTCGGCTTTGGAGCATGGCAGGCGCGCAAGCTGGCCTTCGCGCTCGGCCTCAAGCCGGCGCAGATCAATCAGGCCGTCGCGTTCTTCCAAAGCCTTTATCGCGCGTTCATCGATACCGATGCTTCGCTCCTCGAGATCAATCCCTTCATCACCACCAACGACGGCAAGCTGTTCGCTCTCGATGCGAAGATCAACTTCGACGACAATGCGCTGTTCCGCCACGCCGACATCAAGGCCATGCGCGACATCGCCGAAGAAGATCCGCTCGAAGTGGAAGCAAGCAAGTATGCGCTCAACTACATCAAGCTCGATGGATCCATCGCCTGCATGGTGAACGGCGCGGGCCTGGCCATGGCGACGATGGACATCATCAAGTACGCAGGCGGCAGCCCGGCCAACTTCCTTGACGTGGGCGGCGGCGCAACGCAGGAACAAATCGAGCACGCCTTCGAGATTCTGCTCTCCGACTCGCATGTGAAGGCGATCTTCATCAACATCTTCGGCGGCATTCTGCGCGTGGACCGGCTGGCTACCGGCGTGGTGGCGGCGGCGCGTAATCTGCACGTCAGGGTTCCCATCGTGCTACGGCTTGAAGGAACTAACGTAGAGGAAGGACGCAAGATTCTGAAGGAGTCCGGCCTCAACTTCCAGGTGGGCGCAACCATGAAGGAAGCGGCGGAGCTGGTGGTAAAGGCAGCGGCGGAGGTGGCAGCTTAAATGTCAGTGCTGGTAGACAACAACACGCGCCTTATCGTGCAGGGTATCACTGGCAGGGAAGGCACCTTTCACGCGATGGGCTGCGCCGAGTACGGAACTAAGGTGGTCGGCGGGGTGACGCCCGGCAAAGGCGGAACCATGCATGAGGGTTGGCCCGTCTTCAACACTGTGACCGACGCGGTGGCCAAAACCGGCGCCAATGCGACTATGATCTTCGTGCCTCCGCCGTTCGCCGCTGACGCAATTCTCGAGGCCGAGGATGCGGGTATTCCGCTCATCGTCTGCATCACCGAGGGCATTCCCACGCTGGACATGGTCAAAGTGTGGGCCGTGCTCAAGAACTCCAGGTCGCGGCTGATCGGCCCCAATTGTCCAGGCGTGATTTCGCCCGGCAAGGCCAAGATCGGCATCATGCCGGGCCGTATCCACAAGGAAGGGTCGATCGGCATCGTCTCGCGCTCGGGCACGCTTACATATGAAGCCGTGCACCAGCTCACTCAGCGCGGCATTGGCCAGTCGACGGCAATTGGAATCGGCGGCGATCCCATCATCGGCACCACGCATATCGACGCGCTGCGCCTGCTCAACGACGATCCCGAAACCGAAGCCATCATCATGATCGGCGAGATTGGCGGCTCAGCTGAAGAGGCCGCGGCAGAGTTCGTCAAGCAGCACGTCAAGAAGCCAGTGGTCGGCTTCATCGCCGGCCAGACCGCGCCGCCCGGCCGCCGCATGGGCCACGCAGGAGCCATCATCTCGGGTGGACAGGGCACCGCGGCCGACAAAATGAAGGCGATGGAAGCAGCGGGAATTCATGTCGTGGTTTCGCCGGCGGAAATCGGCGCGGCTCTGGCGCAGGTGATCGGGAAATAGGGCGCTTCACGAGCCTCGCGGATCTCATCTACGCATCCGCCCCGTAATCCATGAGGCACCGTGAGTGAATGCGAGCCTTTGCAAGCCTGTTTCCGCCGGTCCATAATCATTCACATCGATCAAGTTATCGGGCTCGTCGATGGTTTCTGCGGCTGCAGAGTGGCGCGACCTGAGAGATCCTCGTTCTGAAAGAGGGCCGCTCTGAGGCGCCGCGTGTATCCGCAGCGGACTTCGCCGAAGCCCGAAGATTCATTGGGTTTTCGTTTGTATTTTCCCAGTTGCACCTGATGTGGATCGTTGCAACCGCCCGCGGAGACGGGTCGCCGGAGTCAGCAGCGACAGCAACCAGCGAGCGGGGCAGGATCGTGCAAGACTGCGTTGGTTTCTATGGACGGTTCGCCGGCGCCGCCAAAAGGGCGGATGCCGAGTCGATATTGGTTTGCCGGCCTGCAGCTTGAGCCCGATGGGACGCTGCTGCGCGGCGAAACGCCGCTGCCTCTGGCCCCGCAGGAGCTGGCTGTGCTGCGCCAGCTACTGCGGCGAGCCGGCAAGATTGTCTGCCCGGCCGATCTAAAGCGCTCGGTCTGGGGCGATGAGTACCTTTCGAGCGAGATCGTTGTCCGGTGCATCGCCGCTCTGCGCGAGCGGCTGCAGCCGGACGATTGCATTCAGAGGCTCTACAAGCGCGGGTTCCGCATCGCCGCGGACGTGCAAATGGAGGCCGCGCGCCCAGAGACCGCTTTGCCGCGGCTCGCAATATTACCTTTTGCCTGCAGACCCGGCATCGCCGAAGATCCCTGCGGCGCGGCGGTTCGTGATGGTTTTGGATTAGCTCTCGCCGAAGCGATCGCGCAGCTCCTCGACCTCAGCGGCTTTGCAATCACGTCGGCCGCCGCAAGCGAATCTTTTCACACCGAGCCTGGCATGGTGCTTTCACCTCGCGAGATCGGCCAGACATTTGCTGCGGACCTGGTTCTCTCGGGCTCGGTCGAGGTGCGACTGGCTTATAGCCGCATTCGCGCCGGGATGATTCGAGTGAACGACGGCGCAGAGCTCTGGGTTGAGGACTTGCTGGTGAAGAGCAGTGAGATCGCGGAGATTGCTTCCGAAGTGGTGCCTCGTCTCGTCCCACGATTGCGATGCCGCGCGATTCCTGTGCCGGCCGGAAGGCAGCTAAAGGCGAGCGGGAGCTCAAACAGGCAGTGATTCGGGAGGCCTGAACGAATCGACAACCCCAGGGGTGGGCCCCATTGTTCTGGAAGACCGGGGAGCAAGAATACCCACCCAGGCAAAGCTTGAATGGAGCACCGTGTTTCGTGATGAGTCGGCTTGTCGAACCCCAGCGGCAATTACTTTTTCTGGTCTTCGGTAGGTTTTTGGTCTGCGGTGGGCCAGGTGGGCGCGGCGAGCAGCACGGTCCATGTTGGGCCGTTCTGATAGAGCGGTCCCACCAGCTTGACGAACTCGGGAACGGGTCCTGCCGATCCGTCGAGAGTCCACACATTGATATCAGGCGGTTGCTTGCCAATTAGAGGAGCGACGGCCCCGGCAATCCCTCCAAGGTCGAAATGGACGTCGAACTTGTCGGCTTGGCGGCCGATCCATCCCAGAGCGACCTTGTCGATTCCGTCGGGCTTGATGTCTAACTTGATGAGCCGCGGCTTGGAATCGACAGCCAGGTAGGAGACTTTGAGATTGGCCGCCCCTTGCGGAAAATTCTGGACCAGCAACGGGATCATTCCGTTGGCCAGATCGCGCGGGAGGTGCATGTGCTGGTTTTTCGGTTGTTTGTCCTTGCCGGACAAGTCGATCCAAGAGACTTCGCCTTTCCGAACGTCAACAGTAACGTCAGAGGGCTTTGAGAACGCAGGGCCCTTCTGGACATGGTGATCGAGAATCAGCTCGAAGGTCGACCCTTGACGGTAGGTGGTTTCTTCATCGTCGACAGATCCGTCGCGGAACTGAAAGACGGTGCGCGCGTGGATCAGGTTTCCACGGACCTCGTTCGTCTGGTCCCCCACCGCGATATCTTTTCCGTTTTCATCCTTCATAAGCAGGAAGCCGTGCACGGCGCCTTGACGCTGGACGACCGGAACCGGGTCCGCGGCCAGAAAGGCCGCGCCGATGGTGAGTGCAATGAGAGTGAGCCCAATGAGGGTAATGAACCGAATGGCTGTTGATCGAAGGCGCAATGACGGGATAAAGGCGATCTCCATCTGCCAGTTGGATGGAGGAGCGCGGAAGGGAGTTGTCCTCGATGCGCTATTCGGCATGGAAGATGACCTCGAAGAGGAGCAGGCTGGCCGTGGTGAAGATGATGTCGTAGCCGAAGAGCATCTTGATCCAGAGCGTGGGGTCGCTGTCGCCGGTGAAGATATCGCCGGTGGCCTGCACCATGGCCAGCAGCGCGGGAATGAAGATGGGAAAGAGAATGATGGAGAGCAGCAGTTCGCGGTTGCGGCTGCTCATGGAGAGCGCGGCAAAGAAGACACCGTTGCCGACCAAGGCCCACGTGCCAAGCGGAAGAACGAGCAGAAGAAGCCAGCCCTGGCCCGCGATGTGAAGGTTATAGAAGATGACGAAGAACGGCGCGAGCATGACCTGGACGATGGTGACGAAGAGGAAGTTGGCGATGGCCTTGGCGAGATAGAGTTCGGCGCCAGGCGAAGGAACCATGCGCTGCGCGTCCATGACCTGGTGGCGGATCTCGCGGGCCCATGCCTGGTTGAGAGCGCTCACCGACGCGAACATGGTGGCCACGCAGAGGACGCCGCCGGCGATCTGCTGGGAGAAGGCTCCGCGCGGATCGAAGGCAATGGAGAAGAGCACAACCACGAGGCCGGAGAAAAATAGCATGGAGATCATGGCGTCGAGGGTGCGCCATTCGATGCGAAGATCTTTGGCGAGATGTGTGAAGAGGGCGCGGGTCATGCGGCATCTCCCGCAGTGGAAAGCCCTGCGTCTTTCGTCAGGTCGGCGGTTTGGACGGGGTCGCCGAGAGCGGCGGCGGCGCGCAAATAGTCGTCGGGAGTTAGGATCAACTGCGTGCCGCGGGTTCCGGCGGAGACGCTGATGCGATCGAAGAGGATGGCGGTTTCGTCGATGAAGACAGGGTAAGGCTTTTTGGCGCCGAAGATGGTGACGCCGCCGCGAACGTAGCCGGTGAGCGGCTGAACATCTTTAAGCGGAGCCATCTCGGCCTTGCGCCAACCAGCAAGGCGAGCGAGTTTCTTGAAGTCGAGGTTGGCGTCGCCGGGGATGACGGCAAATGAGCAATTGTGCGCGCCGTCGGTCGTAATCAGGGTTTTGAAGACCTTCTCGGCGGGCATGCCGATCTTGCGGGCGACGGCGATGGCGGACAGATCGTTTTCATCGACCTCGTATTCGCGAAGCTCGAAGGGGATATTAAGCGACTCGAGATAGCGGGCGGCGTTGGTCTTCATGCCGTCGGGGCTCCTCGATCGAGCGAGGCCACGCGGCCGGCATTCAGCGTAATCACCCAATCGGCGATGGGCGCGGCGAGCTCGCGTTGATGCGTGGTGATGACGATGGTCCGGTCGCTCTGGCGGAAGCGGGCGAGGAGCTCGACCATCTGTCGGACGCTTTCGACATCCATGTTAGAGAATGGCTCGTCGAGCAGAAGAAGGTCGGGCATGGGAAGCAGCACACGGGCGAGCGAGGTGCGCTGCCGCATTCCCTGCGAATACTGGCCGACATGGCGTTTCAGATCGGGGTCGAGACCGACCTGGCGTAGCGCGCCGGCAGGGTCGAGACACTCGCGGCCGGGGTAGAGGGTACGGAAGTAGCGGAGATTCTCCTCCGCGGTGAGCTCGTCATAGAGCATGGCGGCGTGACTCATGTAGCCGATGCGAGCGCGCGCCTCATGCGGCTCTGCATCGCCGAATACGCGAATCGCCCCGTGGCTGGGACGGAGCAACCCGGCGAGAATTCGCAGCAGTGTGGATTTGCCGGCGCCATTGGGGCCGAGCAGCACGTAACAGGAGCCGGGCTCGAGATCGAGCGAAACCTGGCGAAGCGCCGCGAATGTGCCAAAGAGCTTGGACACCTGATCGAACCGCACGGAAAACGAGTTGCCGGCGGCCGCGGATGCGTTCAGGTTCATTCGATCAGTTTGCGGCGGTTTGAGCTGTCTGAGGAGCAGAGGGAGAAGATGCGCTGGATGCAGTGGCGGCCGGTTTGGGCGTGGCGGGCGCAGCACCGGGCTGCGGCGGGGCGTACTTGCTGGCGCACTTGGCCTGCAACTCCGTGGCGTGGAAGACGCCGTCGCGGCCGTAGGTGCCAATGGCCAGAGCCTCGGCGTCACCCTTGAAGGTATCGGGGGGCGGCTCCGTGCCCTTATAGCTGACCTGAAGCAGGCGGCCGGTGGCGGCTTTCGGCGAATGGCTTTCGTACTCGTTCATCACGAAGTCGACGTGGGTGCCGTCCTGCTGAATGGAGCCGGGCTTCACAAAGCCATCGACCCGCAACTGGCTGTGGTAGGCCTTGTCGCCCATCGCCCGCAGTTCCGCGATGTGCACGAAGTAGCTCTTGCTTGAACCGTAGCCCGTGTAAGCCAGCCAGCCGATGGTGCCGACGATGACAGCCGCCGCGATCCCGATCCTGAGGGTGTTTGGGGAAACCTTCATAATGCTCCACCTATCACGATACGAGCCGCGGGGGCCGGGGTCAAGGAAGCAGGGAGCGAGGGAAGAGGGAAAAGGAGTACCCGGTAGGGAATAGTGGGGCGTGGACCGTGAACCATGGACGAGAATTGGGACGAGGCGGCGCGAATTTCAGGCGCTGGGACGGAGTTTGGTGGAGCTGCGACCAGGCACTCTGGCCGGCTGCATCGAGGTTGCAACCACGGGCACAACGATGGTTGCGATCAAGATCAATTCGATGATGAGCTCACTCATTGGAACCTCCCATTGCGCGCTGCTTAGCGGTCGACGCTCGGTGTGTGCGCACACGTTGCAGCGACGCCACAATAAGCGGGGAGAGAATCATCGCGACAAATGCGAACCCGAGCAAGAAGTCAACCACGGAAGAGCCCCACTTGAATTCTGCATAACACGCTACCCGCACTATCGGCAGCTTGAGTCTGGACGATACCGCTCGAATGGGACGATGGGGAATCACTCCTCGGTAGCAAAGGGCATGGCCATTTGGAGGGAGCGGGCAAATGGTGCGCCTGGAGCTTGATAGCCGCAGGGTCGAAGCGAAGCACTCTAGTAACGATTTGGGCCGCCACACCGGAACGAACTCATGCGCGCAAGGCGGCCCGAAGACCTCACTGGGCTGTTTCCAGGGAGGCTGCGGCGCGAGCGAGTGCCTCCGAGAGCACCTCCAACTGTTGCGCTGCAAGAACTGAATTTCGAGCGTCGATGGCTTCATTCACGCCGGGGACGACCACGGCTGCGTAGCCGGTGTACTCGCCGGGAGCATAGATCGTGTGGCGATACCACGGGCGATTGGGCAGTCCGGATGGAGCCAGGAAAGCTGTCTCAGTTTCGCGCAATGCGGAATTGAGCCTGGCCAGGTTGCCGGAGGGTGCGGATTGGATGGCATACGCGCGCGCGGCCGCTGTTTCAAAGCGCGCCGCCGCGGCTTCAGCCGGACCGAAATCGAGCGACCCGAGGCCGTCATCCGCGGCCTTGCGCTTTGCGGCGTCGATATAGGATGAGATCGCGCGGGCATAGGTCACGTAGTCGTAGGGAAGAACGTCGGCATCGGCCGTCCGCAAGGCTTCGAGTCCGAGGATGCGTGCCATCTCCTGGAGATAAAGGAAGTGGGGATCGGCGTTTTCGATGAACCACGCGAAGTCGTCAAAGGTGGAGTGATAGACGCCGTACGGACCGCCGGAGGTGATATCGGTGGAGGGCACGCCGGCGTGCTGCAGGAAGGGCGTAAAATCCGATCCGGAGCCGAGATCGCCCACATGGACCTTTCCGCCTTCGGTGGGGGGCGCATTGGATGCGCGATGTTCTTCGCCAGTGGAATGGCTGGCGCGCCACTGCTCGAAGACGCTTCCGCCGGCGGGGCTGGGGACCTCGTGAGTAATGTCGCGAATCAACTCTTTCAACGAAGGCACGGCGGCAGCCGAAAAATTCGGGCCAGAAACGCCGACATCCACATTGAAATAGGCTACGGCGTGGTCCAGAGCCTGCGCCTGTTGCTCAACCCATTCGGTTGAGCCGATCAGTCCCTCCTCCTCGGCGTCCCAGCTGCAAAAGAGGATGGTGCGCTTCGGCCGCCAGCCCTGATGCAAAAGGTCGCCGATACCATGCACCGCCTCCAGCATGGCTGCCGTGCCGCTGTTGGGGTCAACGGCGCCATAGACCCACGCGTCGCGATGATTGCCGACAATGACCGACTCATCCGTCTGTTCCGAGCCTTCGATTTTCCCGATCACATCCCAGATAATCAGCCGCTGATAATCCTGCTGGGAGACAAGATGCACTCTAACGCCGCCGGAACCGATGTGATAGCGAAACGGCAGCGAACCTTGCCAGCCTTCCGGCACGCCTGGTCCCTTGAGCGCCTGGAGGATGGGCGCGGCATCGTGATAGCTGAGGGGAATGGAGATGATGCGTGGCTGATCGCCGTCGGGGCCAGTGAAATTCTTTACGCGGGCGGAGTCGGGCAGGTCGAGCGTGGAAGCCACGCCGGGAGTTTCAGGATCGCCGGGATACTTGAACAGATATTGCACGGAGCCACGCTGCACACCGGTAGCAGGCCGCCAGGGACCGTTCGGGTACGGGTCCCCTTTGTAATAGCCGTCGTCCTGGGGGTCAGAGTAGAGGAGCACGCCGATGGCTCCGCGCTGCTCGGCGAGGTAGACCTTGACCCCGCGAAAATTGGTGCCGTACCGGCAGATGACAATCTTGCCGTGAAGATCGATGTGCTGCGCGGCGAGCTCGTCAAAGTCCTGGAGGCGTCCGTAGTTCGCGTAGACAACCTCGCCCGTGACGTCGCCCGAACCCGAGGAGCCGTTGAACGGCATCACCACGCGCGGGTTGTCTTGCCCCGGGTCCCCGTTCACGTGTTCGCGTGTGGGTCCGCTCATGAGCAGGTTGTCGGCGGGGTCATAGGCCTCGACACGAACCACTTTCGGCCAGTTGAGGAGCACGCGATAGGGAACGATCTGGGTTTCAAGCCCCGCGGCCCGGAACTTGCCCGCTACATATTCTGCGGTCGCGTGGTCCTCGAGAGTGGCCGCGAGGTGCGGCTCGGCGGTCAGGGTCTTCAATTCCTCGCCGGCCAGTTTGGCGTCGGGCACGGCGAGGAATTCTTGCTCAAGCTTTGCCTCCGGTGCGAAGTCCAAGTAACCAAAAGCCGATTTCTGCGGCGCAGCTTGCGCTTCCAGCCGGTCCAGTGAGGACGTCACGAGAATGATTGCCGGAAATAGAAAAAATGCAGCCGCCACGCGGATGTTCATCAGGTGAGGTCCTTTGCATAATTTGAACCGGTTAGTTTATCAACCCACCGGCTGAGTGCAATGTGAGCAGCGCCTGGCAGCCAACGGAATCTCACTCAAGCATTCCGGACATGTTTTCGTCGAGGGTGCGGCCGGCGCTTCGGGCTTTTTCATGCGCGCCAGGAGTGCGTTCATGGGCAGCACGAAGACAAAATATACCACTGCTGCAATCATCAGGAATTCAATCACGTTGTTGATGAAATTGCCGATGGTGATGGTGCCGCTGCCGATATGCAAGACGATGTAGCCGAAGTTCGGTTTTCCGAAAGGGACGCCGATTATCGGGTTGATCACGTCACTGACCAGTGACGTCACAATCTTGCCGAAGGCCGCGCCGATAATCACTGCGACCGCCAAGTCCATCACATTGCCACGCAGAATAAAGTCTCGAAATCCTTTGAACATCGCTTCCTCCAGCGCACGAGTGCCTAACCGCAGTCGCCAGCGATTAGGGCAATGGATCGCCCGCGATTCGGTTGGCCGCTTGAGTACGCTCTGCCCATCGTACACGCAGAACTGCCGAGCCTGCATTAAGCTTTTTCGAAGTGAAACGGGACTCAGGGAACCGCCATCAAGACCACAATACTGGCCAGGATCATCAGATCTGCATAGAGCAGAATGAGGATGCCGGCGTGGTAAAGGCTCCACTTGCGTTGCAGGCAGCGCGCTGTCTCCGCCATTCCCCACGCGGCGACAAACAAAGCAAGGAACTGCCATCGCGAACCGTGAATGATGGCTATATATGGGAACCCGGCAAGCCGCAGACTGGCAATGAACGCGCCGAGTGACAAGACGATGGCGCGCGCCAGCGACCTTTGCCGCAAGCGGAAGATGGAAAGGCTGAGACCCACAACTTTTCAATGTACCGCGCCGATCTGGAGTGAATCCGTTCCGCGAGATGCCTTGGGCCAGGCGAGCCGATGGTGGGGTGAAAGTTGTGCTCGAGGAAGAGTTCCGGATGATACACTCGGTGAGCCCAGTCCCGGGCTTCCCAAAATCTCAACTTTCCCGGCGGGCCAAAAGAGGAGGTCAACCATGCAGACAGGAAGTCCTGCAGCACAACCCCTGAACCCCGGCATCGTGTTTGATATGGTTCAGTCGCACCACCGCACCGCAGCTTTGAAGGCGGCCATCGATCTCGACATCTTCAGCGCGGTCGGCAAGGGACCCGGGGACGTTGCGTCGATCGCGCGCCACTGCTCGGCATCGGAGCGAGGGATCCGCATTCTGTGCGATTTTCTGGTGATCAATGGGGTCCTTGCGAAAGAAGACGGCCACTACAAACACACGCCGTCGAGCGCGGCGTTTCTTGACCCGGCGTCGCCTGCCTGCATGGCTTCAGTGGCGCATTTCCTGTGCGAGTCGGCAATTATGCAGGCCGATTCGCAACTGGCAGAGATTGTGCGCACGGGACGCACGTATCTCCCCGGCCAGGGCTCGGTTGAGCCGGAGAATCCGCTTTGGGTCGTGTTCGCGGAAACGATGGCGCCGATGATGGCTCCGATGGCTGCTCCGCTCGGCGCCGTGGTGCTGAATGGGCACAACGGGCCGATTCGGGTGCTCGACATCGCAGCCGGGCATGGGTTGTTCGGGATTGAGATTGCGAAGCAGAATCCGCAGGCCCACGTGACGGGATTGGACTGGGCTCCGGTGCTGCGCGTCGCGCTGAGGAACGCCGAGAAGGCTGGAGTGAAGGACCGCTACGACATGTTGCCGGGGAGCGCGTTCGAGGTGGATTTCAAGGGGCCCTACGATGCGGTGCTGCTGACCAATTTTCTGCATCACTTCAACAAGGCGACGAATGTGGGGTTGTTGAAGAAAGTTCGATCCGCTCTGAAGCCTGGAGGCCGCGCGGCGACGCTCGAGTTTGTGCCGAATCCGGATCGTGTCTCACCGCCGATGCCGGCCGCCTTTGCCATGACGATGCTGACCACGACTGCCGAAGGCGACGCGTACACGTTCGCGGAGTTAAAGGCCATGTACGACGAGGCGGGGTTCAAGGAGATCACGGAGCATCCGATTCCGATGAGCCCGCATACGGTGGTGATGGGGACGGCGTAGGAGCGGGAGGGTACAGCCGCTGGGGAGCGTGTTTTCCGTTGCATTACGTATCGTGTAGCGTTACACTACTCGCATGATCAAGGGCTTCCGCCACGCGGGCTTAGAGAAGTTCTTTTTCACTGGCAGCAAAGCGGGAATTCAGCCTAACCAGGCGCGCAAATTGAATATCCAACTCACGACCCTCAACAAAGCGAGAGTGCCCGCAGATATGGCTGCTCCCGGATGGAAATTGCACGCACTGCACGGAGACTTGAAGGGGCAATGGTCGATTCAGGTGAACGGCAACTGGAGGCTCACCTTTCGTTTCGAAGGCGAAGACGCAATCCTGGTCGATTATCAGGACTACCACTAGGAGGTCGAAACATGCGGCAAATATACAATCCGGCACATCCGGGGAGTGTGCTGCGGGAGTGGCTTGGGGAGATGCAGGTCTCTGAAGCGGCAGCCAAGCTGCACGTCTCCCGTGTCACTTTGTCCCGGATCCTGAATGAAAAGGCCGGAATCTCGGCCGACATGTCGCTCCGCCTCTCCGATGCGCTGGGAACCAGCCCCACGCTTTGGATTGATCTGCAAACCCAATACGATTTGTGGCGGGCGAGCCGCAGGCGGCGGCCGAGGATCGAACTTTTCGAGCGAGTTGCTTAGGAAACTCGAAGCGAGTTGGCCGCCGCTTAACCCCGCCTGGTTCGCACGGCGGCGGCGAGCTCTTCGAGCAGCGTCCGGGTTTCGGTCCAGTCGATGCAGCCGTCGGTGATGCTCTGGCCGTAGACGAGCGGCTGGCCCGGAACGAGCTTCTGCGCGCCCGCAGCGAGATTGCTTTCGATCATGGCGCCGATGATGCTGCGATTGCCAGCGGCGATCTGCGTGGCCACGTCGCGACAGGCCACGGCTTGGCGGCGATAGTCTTTGCCGCTGTTGGCATGGCTGAAGTCGATCATGATGCGCGGCTGGAGCCCGGCCCTTTCCATGAGCTTTCCAGCTTTCGCCACGCAGTCCGCGGTATAGTTTACGGAATTCGTACCGCCGCGCAGAATGATGTGGCAATCCGGATTACCAGCCGTCACGAAGATGGCCGACTGCCCATGGTGGGTATGGCCGAGAAAAGTATGCGAGTAGGAAGCGGAGAGCACAGCATCGACGGCCACCTGAACGTCGCCGGATGTGGCGTTCTTGAATCCGACCGGACACGAAACGCCGGAGACGAGCTGCCGGTGCACCTGGCTCTCAGTGGTGCGCGCGCCGATGGCACCCCAGCTCACAAGGCCGGCGATGTACTGCGGCGAAATCATGTCGAGGAATTCGGTCCCGGTGGGAACGCCCATCTCGGCGAGGTCGAGCAGCAGATGGCGGGCGAGACGCAGGCCGTCGTTGATCCTGTACGTGCCATCGAGATAAGGATCATTGATGAGCCCCTTCCAACCGATGGTGGTGCGCGGCTTTTCAAAATAGACGCGCATCACGATGCGCAGATCCTGCGAGAATTCGTCGATCGCGCCTTTGAGCAGCGCGGCGTACTCGCGCGCAGCTTTGGGATCGTGAATGGAGCATGGACCAGCGAGAACGAGCAGGCGATCGTCGCCGCCGTTGAGAATGGCGCAGATCTGCTGGCGCGTATTGAAGATGGTGTCGGAGGCCGCCTCGGTAACGGGAAGTTCTTCCTCGAGAAAGACGGGCGGCAGGACAACTTTCGTCCATTGAATGCGGAGATCTTCAGTGGGATGGGGCATGCTGTCTCAAAGGGCGCGCTGACGCAAAAGTGCCGATCCACCCTTACGACATAATCCGGCGCAAGGATGGGCAACGGTCCTTCTAAGAATCTATCAGCGCGACCAAGGGCGAGAAAGCGGGACCCAGGCTCCGCGCCGGATTAGCGGATGGCGAGGTAGGCTGCGGCTCCGGCGGCTGCGACTCCGGAGACGATCAACACGGGCAGCGGGATGTGAATGTGATGCCGCAGCTCAGACCCGGAGCCAATGTATTCGTTTGCCTGCTTCACGCGCACGATCTCGGAATAGGACTCGGTTTCGACCTTGTTGCTGTCGGAATCGGTGAACTGGAACGACGTTTGAGCAAGCTCTCCCAGCGATCCGTAGGTCTGGGAGCCGTCGCGAAGGTCGATGTCCAGATAGGTGCCTTGCCGATACTTTGTGAGACGTTTCTCAATCTTGCGCGCGTGTTTGTCGAGTTGCGGCGCCGATTGCGCCTGTGCTGCGGCAAGCAGTACGGAGAACGCCAAGGCAAATGCGACGGGAAGAACGAAGATGCGCCGGATCAATGAGGAAGATATGGTCATAGGGCCCCCCTCCAAGAAACCACACAACGCGGTCCGGTCGGCGTCGACTGCGACCGCTGCAGCCGGTAAGGGTTCCACAATAGCATCAAATGAAGTGGCGCGGCGACTCGTAACTGTGGAAGCGTTACGGATGTAATGGAAGAACGAGCTAGGTGGCGAGGAATGAACAGGGAGGCAACGATCGCGGGTGTATCTTGACAGCGCGAGAAAGCTCTCTCTAAACTCAGAAGAGGAATCTTCTGACCATCGTCATTTGTAAGTAGTTGGAAAAAAGAAATTTAACTGCCAATCCGAGAATGGCTGGAGGGGAAGCCGGCGAAACTCCTCAGCTGGGGTATCAGGATGGAGCAAGCGAAGAAGGCGTCAGAAGCACGCTTGAGTCCGCGTGAGCGGCTGGTGTTGAACACCATCGTTGATTTGTACATCGCGACCGGTGAGCCGGTGCCCTCGCAGGCGGTTGCGCGCGTTTTCGCAGACCGCGATGGGCTAAGCTCCGCAACCCTGCGGAATGTGATGGCGTCGTTGGGCGAAGCGGGCCTGCTGGAGCAGCCGCATACATCGGCCGGGCGCGTGCCGACAGCTGCCGCATTCCGCTATTACGTTGAGCAGATTACGCACGCGGGACGAATGGCTGCGGGAGCCAATGCCGGCGGGTCTGGTGAGGGAAATACGGATTCGCCGTTGAGTGAAGCGCGCCGTGGGCAGATCGAGGAGAGCTTCAGCGGGGTGAATAGCACGAACGAGTATCTTGAGAGAACTTCTCATGTGCTCGCGCTGATTTCAAATGGGTTGGGCGTCGCGCTCGCTACGTCTACCGCTGGCCAAGTGTTAGAACACATTCACTTTTCGCGCCTATCGACGGGCCGGGTGCTCGCTGTGCTCGTAACGCAGGGTGGCACGGTTCAAGACCGGGTGCTGGCGATCGACCGACAGATGGCTGCTGTGGAGTTGGAGACGGCGGGCAGTTATTTGAACGAGAACTTCCGCGGTTGGCCGATTGAGCGGATTCGGGCTGAAGTGGCGCGGCGCATGGAGCTGGAACGCGAGGTATACCGCGAGTTGCTGGGATCGGTGGAAGAGCTTTGCCGCAAGGGCGCGTTGACCGGAGGCGAGGCGGGACCAACGATTTATGTGGAAGGCATCGCCAACTTGATCGGTGCGGAGCAGGACCGGGTGAGGCTGCAGCAGATGCTGCTCGCCCTGGAGGCCAAACAGCGGCTGGTGGAGTTGTTGAACGCGTATGTGGATGGCGGTCAGCAGGAGGTGCGCGTGGTGGTCGGCCTGGACGCGGCCTCTCCTGCGATGCAGGACCTGGTTCTGATCGGAGCGCCTGCCAGGCTGGGAGGCGCGAATCTAGGTACGGTAGCAGTGATTGCGCCGACACGGATTCAATATCAGGAGATGATCCAGGCGGTAAGCTACATTGCGCGCCTTTCGGGACGCATTCTTGACGTTCCCCCTGCCTGAACCGGGGGCTTTGCGATCGGGTCATCCCATTTTGAACCGGGCGCAATAAGGGAGAGCTGCGAAAGCTGCAGCCGAGGAACAAGCGAATCATCGAATAAAGAGGCAATGGTTACGTTCGGAGAATGTGCTGCATGAAACAGGAAAAAGAATTGACTGTGGTTGACTCTCCAGACTTTGCCGGGCCTGTGATGGAAAGTCGCGAGCCGGGAGTCGACGCCTCCACGGAGCTGCCGGCTCCGGCCACCGGCGAGGATCTTGCCAGTGCTGCCGCAATTGAAAGCATGGTGGAGACGGCTTCGCCTGAGGGGGCTGAAAAATTGAGAGCAGAGCGCGACCAGCTTCTCGATCGCCTGGCTCGGCTGCAAGCGGAGTTTGACAACGCGCGGAAGCGCGCGGAGCGCGAGCGTGCGGAATTCCGCGAGTTTGTGACAGGGAGCGTCGTGGAGCAGTTTTTGCCAGTGCTCGACAATTTTGAGTTGGCGCTCAAGTCCGACGGGACGGCACAGCAATTGCGCTCGGGAGTGAGCTTGATCGTGAAACAAATGGAAGAGATTCTGCAGAAGATGCAGGTGAATCCGGTTGCCGCGGTAGGCGAGGCCTTCGATCCCCGCGTTCATGAGGCGCTGGGAACGATTGACCGGGACGATATTCCCGACCAGCATGTTGCCGAAGAGGTGCGGCGTGGCTACAAGATGCGTGAGCGGTTGATTCGTCCGGCTCTGGTACGCGTGGCGCACAACAGCAAACAGGTGGAGGAGTAAGAAGCAGCTTCCAGCTGCTAGCCTCCAGCGGGTTCGACAGCCGCACCACGGGGTTGATGCCATGCCGAGAACAAGGCAAAGAGGCTAAGAGCGAGAGACTAGGAGCTAGAAGCTATTTCATGGGTTCTAATACAAGAGTGAGCAAAGCAGATTATTACGAGGTTCTGGGTGTTTCGCGCGAATGCACCGAGCAGGAGCTGAAGAGCGCGTACAGGAAGCAGGCGATGAAGTACCATCCTGACCGGAACCCAGGCGACCGCGTGGCTGAAGAGAAATTCAAAGAGGCCAGCGAAGCATATCAAGTACTGAGCGATGCCGAAAAGCGCGCTGCATACGACCGGTACGGCCATGCGGGACTGGGTGCGCAGGGATTCGGCGCCGGGCCGTTTGCCGGCGGAGTGGATTTGGGCGACATTTTCGGCGATTTGTTCGGCGAAATGTTCTCAATGGGCGGTATGCCGCGTGGAGCGGCGCACGCCTCGCGGCAGCATCGCGGCGACGACCTGCGATTCGACCTGACAATCAACTTTGAAGACGCCGTGTTTGGAACCGAAACAGAAGTGAAGATTCGCCGCCTGGAAACCTGCAAGGTTTGCAATGGCCGCGGCAGCGCATCGGGCCGTGGTCCGAGTGTTTGCAGCCAGTGTCAGGGGCGGGGCCAGCTCCGGTATCAGCAGGGATTCTTCTCGGTCGCCCGCACCTGTGGAGCCTGCGGCGGCACTGGCTCGGTAATCGGCGATCCCTGCACGGGCTGCCGTGGCGAAGGCCGAGCGGCTGCGGAGGTCAAGCTTAAGGTGAAGGTGCCGCCGGGCGTGGAAGAGGGAACCCGTATCCGCTATGGAGGCGAGGGAGACGCCGGCCGGCTCAGCGGCCTGAAGGGCGATCTTTATATCGTTCTCGCCATTCGGCCGCACGATTTTTTCGAACGCCAAGGCCACGATCTGCACTGCGTAATTCCCATCAGCTTTCCGCAAGCCGCCATGGGTGCGGAGTTCGAGATTCCCGGCATGGACGGTCCGGTGCACATTAAAGTCCCCGAGGGTACGCAGAGCGGCAGAGAGATTCGCGTCCGCGGACGCGGCGTGCCGTACTTGAACGAGAGGGGCGTCGGGGACCTGGTCGTCAAGCTGGTGGTTCAGATTCCACGCAAGCTCAACCGCGCGCAGCGGGACCTTGTGGCTAAGCTTGCCGAGACCATGACGGTGGAGAACCAGCCGACTTCGCCGGGCCTTATCGAAAAGATGAAGGACCTGTTCAGTTAAAAGAGCCAGCCTTCAGCCGCGGCGGGATTGGGCGCAGATCAAATCCGGGTGCTTCAGGTGGTAATCTTGCCGTACCGCGCGAGCCGGTAAAGCCGAATCGGCGGCGCGTTTCTCAAGCCAAGCAAGGAGGCTGCGTAGTACTCGAATGGCGTCCGAGTCCATTAGCGCCCAAGCACCGGCAGCCGACGAAGGCGTCTCGCAGTCTGTTAATTCTCCGCTGACGAGCGCCGCAATTTTTCTGATCGTGACGATCAACCCCGGCGATGAGAATTGCGCCGCCGTACGTTCGCTCTGTGGCGATCTCTCCGGACTCCTACGTTCGGTCGGGTTTCGCGATCCTGAGGCTTTTCTCGCCTGCAGCATGGGCATAGGTTCCGATGCCTGGGATCGTCTGTTTGGGCCGCCACGGCCAGCCGAACTTCATCCCTTTCGCGAGATTCGGTCCGGTTCGCGCCACGCCGTTTCCACGCCCGGCGACTTGATCTTTCATATCCGCGCCGGGAAGATGGATCTCTGTTTCGAACTTGCTACGCAAATCATGGCTCGCCTTAAAGGCGCTGTCACGGTCGCCGACGAAGTGCAGGGATTCCGATACTACGACGAACGCGATCTACTCGGCTTCGTAGACGGCACCGAGAATCCGGCGGGCAACGCGGCTGCCGAGGCTGTCTTCATTGGCGATGAAGATGCGGCTTTCGCCGGCGGGAGCTATGTGATCGTCCAAAAGTATCTTCACGATCTCGACGCCTGGAACACGCTTCCCACCGAGGCCCAGGAAAAAATCATCGGCCGCGCAAAAGTCTCCAACATTGAGCTCGATGACTCGGTAAAGCCCACCTCGGCCCACAATGCCCTCACCGTGATCGAAGAAAATGGCAGGGAGATCAAGATCCTGCGCGACAACATGCCTTTCGGCCGCCCCGGCTACGGCGAGTTCGGCACCTATTTCATTGGCTACAGCCGCTCGCCGCGGACCGTCGAACAGATGCTCGAGAATATGTTTATCGGCCGTCCGCCCGGCAATTACGATCGCATCCTGGACTTCAGCACTGCGGTGACGGGGAGTCTGTTCTTTATCCCGACCGCCACGTTCCTCGACAACGCCTCGCCGGACCAGCCCCCAGCATCCTCTGACACGGCGATGGTTAAGGCAGCGCCGGCGGCTGAAACTACTGACTCCGCAGCGTCGTCAAGAAATGGTTCGCTCGGCATAGGGTCCCTGAAAGGAGAAGTTTCATATGAATAATCTGCATCGCGAGCTGGCCCCGATTTCCGATGCCGCATGGGCCCAAATCGAAGAAGAGACTTCGCGCACCGTCAAGCGCTATCTGGCCGGGCGCCGCGTCGTGGACGTACACGGGCCGGCCGGTACGGCTCTCGCCGCCGTGGGCACGGGGCATCAGTTCGCGATCGATGCGCCCGGCGAGGGCGTCACGGCCCAACAGCGCGAAGCGAAAACTCTCGTCGAGCTGCGCGTTCCCTTTGAGCTCGATCGCCAGATGGTCGACGACGTGGAGCGCGGCGCTAACGACTCCGATTGGCAGCCCGCAAAAGACGCTGCAAAAAAGCTCGCGTTTGCCGAAGACCGCGCAATCTTTGAAGGATACTCCGCCGCAGGAATTAACGGCATCCGCCAAGGCACCAGCAATCCCCGAAGGCCTCTCCCCGCCGACGTGCGCAAGTACCCTGAAGCCTTTGCGCAGGCCCTGAGCCAGTTGCGCCTTGTTGGCGTCAACGGCCCCTATTCCATTCTGTTGAGTGCCGAAGCTTATACCGAACTCGCGGAGACCAGCGATTACGGCTATCCAGTGTTGCAACACGTTAAGCGCCTCGTTGAGGACAGAATCATCTGGGCGCCGGCCATCGACGGCGCCTTCGTCGTGACGACGCGCGGCGGCGACCTCGATCTGCACATCGGCCAGGACGCGTCGATCGGCTATCTGAGTCACACGGACACGCACATTCGCCTTTATTTGCAGGAGACGTTTACCTTCCTCTACCTGACCTCGGAATCGGCTGTTGCGCTCGATCCGCCGACCAAGTCCTGACGCATCAGGAGGCGGGGCTTGCCAGCCAGCAGTTGTGAGCGGAGTCAGGGGCTGATCGGAGGTTCGCTTCCAACGCGGCAACGCGTTCAGGTGCTACGATCGTGCGCATGCTGCGGATTGCCGCTCTTGTGGAGCTTTTGCTTTGCTGGATTGCGTGGTCGCTGGCTTTCGTGAAGCCGCGAAAACAGGCGATCAACCAGAAAAAGGAGGTTCGAGCCACAGCATCGCGCTGGGGCATTTTTCTGGTCACCGTCGGCTTTGCCCTGGTGTGGATTTACGTGCGGCCTCCCGTTTTTCACAAGTCTGCACCGTTGATGATCGTCTCGATGATTCTGGGCCCTCCGTCCGTCGCCCTGGCTTGGGCTGCGGCGCACGAACTCGGAAAACAGTGGCGCTACGAAGCAGCGATCAGCGAGGATCATGAGCTGATCCAAACCGGCCCATACAGTTGGGTTCGGCACCCGATTTATGCTTCCATGCTGGGAATGTTGACTGCCACGGGCGCCGCCTGGACCTGGTGGCCTCTATGGCTTGCGGGAACGATCGTTTTTCTGGTGGGAACCGAGATTCGGACGCGCGCGGAGGATCGTTTGCTCGATCAGCGTTTTCAGGATGCGTATCGCGCATATCGCGCGCGCGTTCCAGGGTATCTTCCGTTCCTGCGATGAAGGTCGCGCCCCCGAATGCGGAGGCCGCTATGCGAGAACGCAGGTCAAAAACGGACTCGGTGGAGCAGGGCAGGATTTAGCTTGAGCCGTTTCGCGGGCGTGAGCGCAGCGGGACGTGGTGGCGAAGCTCGCCGAGACTAAGACGGCAGAGAATCAGCCGACTTCACCTGGCTGATCGAGAAGGTGAAGGACCTGTTCAGATAGAGCGTTTCAATAAAGATGGCATCGCAGTTGGAGGGTGCATTTGCGAAAAAGAAATACAACCTGACGTGGTCCCGGGATGCGTACAGTTACTTTGATGCCGCCGCGGACAGCTGGGCATTCGTGTGAGGATAGAGGAAGAGAACGAAGTCGTTTTCAAAAGAAAATATTTTGACGGATGGCGAAGTCATGGCGCCATGAAAGCGCGGATCATCGAATAGATATCTCCTTGTGAGCACATAACAGTTGACTACAGTTGCGCAACGCTCGAGTGTTGCTGCGTCGTAATCGTCTTGCACCGGCACTAACGGTGAGGGTGCGCCATACAGATAGAGATTGTTTGCAATGAAGTACGGCTCGCTGAACCAGATATCGCCAGGCTTCATCTCCGCGGACAAGCGCTTCGCGATCAATGAATACGGAGTATCGTCGAAAAAGAATCGTGAATATGGGTTTTCTGGTTTGACCAGAAAAATCACAAGGGTTGTCGCCATCATGGCCGAGAAGGCGAATTCGGAGATCTCCCTCCTGCCAAGCAGGACATTGATTGCAACTCCGGCACTGAATGTCAGAATCGTCATCGGGATAATGTAGTAACGGGTGCTGGGGAGCACGGCGAAGATTACAATCACACCGGCCAGCATCGCTGCTGTGAGCGCATATCTTTCCGGACGCGGCCGTTCCGAGTTAGCGGCAATCGTCACCAGGCCGATCGCGCACAGCACAAAGAAAAACGCGACGGCAATGGCAGCGATCGAGAGGCCAAAAAGATTCCCCAACTCGGCGACGGGCGTCGCTGCGGCAAGGCTCCACCAGTCGGGCATTTGGCCGTGTGCTTCTGCCAGTTGGCTGGCGATATTAGGAATGCGGGTTTGCAAACCAAAGAGCACGAGCAGCGCGCAACTGATGAGCGCATACCACCAGCTTTCATTGATGATTCTCTTTATGGACCCCGTCGCCCGGTAGCGCTCATATCCTGCAACGAGAATCATCGGCCCAATGACGGGCCAGAGCATCCAATCGGTTGATTGCGCAAGCAGTGCCACGAGAAGGAACGGGCGCAGAGTAACGGACTGCGTTCGTTTGTAACGCAAGAACGACAGGAGCACGAATGCCAGCAGCATCTGTGCAAATGCGTAGGGACGGCCAAGGCCGGAATACAGACGGAATATGACGCTTACCGTGGCGAAACCTGACACCCACAGTCCCAACACATGGCCTGCGTATTCCCTTCCCGCAAGGTATAAGAGCAGGATGAACAGCAGCGATGCAATCATGGCGGAGAGGCGCATGATCAGCAATTTGTGACCTGGTGCGCAGTTTACGAGCTCCGCAAAAATATTGAATAAGGGCGGATGAGCATCCTTAATAAAGATGTATTGCAGCCGTTGCAGCAGGTAGCTGCGATTGTACACTTCATCGATCCTCTGAATATCGGAGCGGTCGGTTGCATGGGCATGGTTCATCAGGAACTGGTTAAACCAGCTAAGAAATCTCTGATTCTCATATTCGGGATGATAGTTCGTAATATGGATCATCTCATCGTTGGTTACATCCATTTGCCAAGGGGCATGTAGCCGGGTTGCCAAGGCTGTCACCAACAAGAGCGTGACCGCAGCTATTCTAAGAGTTTTCGGGAATGTTCTCCGGGTCGATGCCGGTTCCATGAATTGACCCCTGTAGCGTGCGGGCTCGATAGCTGGTTGCGCCAGAGACCCCAGAGTAAATTGGCCTTCCGCTCGTCAGCAAGGCCACTGCCGGGGCGGTTACAACGCCAGTTCGAGGACCCCGGCCACCAGGGCGCAGATGAGCAGGCTCATCCGCCGACTCTGCTTGAGAAGATGAAGGATCTGTTCAGCTGGGGTTGCGCCAGCTTCTGCCCTGTCGCTTCCGCGACAGACAATGAATTCCGATCCTGCACATACTGCGGTGATTGTCTCTCCCGAGATCAAGTCGGTTTGAGCGTAGTGGAAGAGATTTGGTGGAGCTGAGCGGGATCGAACCGCTGACCTCCTCGTTGCGAACGAGGCGCTCTCCCAGCTGAGCTACAGCCCCACGGGCGACTCTCCTATCTTATCAGCGATGACATCTTCGGAGAAGGGTATGGGAGAATGACTCTTTCCGGACAGATTCTCCGTCTGTATCGACCTGCTGGCGCGGGAAATCCGGAATGCCGTAGAGTGAATGGGTCGATTGCGGAGGGTTTTCCATTGAAGGCTGCGAGAAGATTCTTGGTTGTTGCTGCGGGTTTGGTTCTGGTGTGCTCTGCAGCGGGAATTGGGCAGGAGAACACGGATGGACACGGCGCACTGGGCATTTTTGAAAGCCAGTCCGACATTGGAAAAGTAAACCCTCCCGGCACGGTCTCGTTCGACCCGACCAGTGGTGCATACACCGTTGCATCCGCGGGATGGGATCTGTGGGCGGCGAACGATGCATTCCACATGGTCTGGAAGAAGGTCTCGGGCGACGTTTCGCTGACTGCGGACATCCAGTTGGCGCCGGCTTCGGCAGCGTCGCAGCCGAACCGCAAAGCGTTTCTGATGTTCCGGCAAACATTGGACCCAGATTCGATGTACGCGGACGCAGCGGTACACGGCACGGGCGAAACGGCGTTGCAGGAGCGGCGCTTGAAGGGCGATACGACTCAGGACATCTACTTCGACCTGGGCGCTCCGAAAACCGTGCGGCTGGAGAAACGCGGCGACACGATCACGCTGTTCGTAAGCATGAAGGGCGAGCCGCTGCACCAGGCGGGCGCCTCGCTCAAGCTGCACTTTGCGGAGCCGTTCTACGCAGGGCTGGGTGTCTGCTCGCATCGTGACGGTGCTCCCGAGACGGCGACGTTTTCGCATGTTGAGCTGAAGCCGCCGGCAGCGCCCGAAAACACAGCGACGGCGGTTCTCTATAGCACGCTGAAGACGATCGACATTCGAAACGATTACCGCAGGGCGCACGTGGTGCTGACGGGCAAGGGACAGATGGAGGCGCCGAATTGGTCGAGAGACGGCAAGACGCTGATTTTCGATCGCGGCGGACGCCTGTGGAGGGTGCCGGTGACGGGCGGAGATGCAACAGAGATCGATATCGGCGGCCTGACGGATTGCACGGGAAGTCATGGGCTGTCGCCCGACGGCAAGTGGCTGGCGGCGACGTGCACGATGCCAGGGAATCCGGGGCGGCGCGTGTACGTTGTACCTTCGGCCGGAGGGACGCCGCGCATGGTGACGGCGAATCCAAACTCGTATTTCCATAGCTGGTCGCCGGACGGCAAGACGATCCTGTTTACGCGGCCAGCGAATGGGAGTCTGAATATCTTTGCGATTCCGGCCGAGGGTGGGGAAGAGACGGCTTTGACCACGGGGACAGGGACGAGCGACGATCCCGACTTTTCCGCGGACGGCCAGCACATCTACTTCAATTCCGATCGCACGGGCGGAATGCAGATCTTCCGCATGCAGCCGGATGGATCGCATGTGGAGCAAATGACGACTGATGAGAGGCGCAACTGGACGGCACATCCTTCACCGGACGGAAAGTCGGTGCTTTTTCTCTCGTATGCGAGCGATGTGACTGGGCACCCGGCGAACAAAGACGTAACGTTGCGCATTCTGGATCCGGAAACGAAAAACGTGCGCGATCTCGTAGAGATTGTGGGCGGTTCGGGAACCGATAATGTTCCTAACTGGGCTCCGGACGGGAAGCACTTTGCGTTTGTGAGCTACCAGATGCTGCCGGCGGAGGGTGACGGGGCGAGCGAGTAAATGCGAGATCCCAGGTCTCAGAAACGAGACCTGGGGCACCCCAAACAGAAGCGCGGTAGCTGGAGGTTCTGTGGCGAACATAGCGAATGTTGACAGAGCGGAGTGCTGGCCCGCGCTGCCGCTTAATAGTTGGCGAGATACATGCGCGACGCTGCACATGTGGACGCAGATTGTAGGGAAGGTGAGGATGCGGCTGACACCGCTGGTGAATCACTGGTGGAATGTTCCGCTGTACGTTACCGCGCGCGGATTGACCACATCAGCCATGCCCTCCGGCGCGCGATCAATCGAGATACGATTTGACTTTGTTACGCACCGGCTGGTCCTCGAATGCAGCGATGGAATGGTGAGAGAGATTGCGCTGGGACCAATGACCGTCGCCGATTTCTACCGGAAGTTTATGGAGATACTGCGATCTGCGGGGATCGAGGTGAGTATCTGGAGAATGCCGGTTGAGATTCCCAACCCGATCCCGTTCGATGAGGATCGCGTTCATGCTGCGTACGATGCGGAGCGCGTGGAGACGTTCTGGCGGATTCTGCTCTCTGTGGATGCGGTCTTTCACCAATTCCGGTCCGGATTCACGGGGAAGGTGAGTCCGGTGCATTTTTTCTGGGGAAGCTTCGATCTGGCAGTTACGCGTTTTTCGGGACGGCGCGCTCCGGAGCGGCCGGGCGCCGACAGCATTACGCGTGAGGCGTACTCGCACGAGGTAAGCAGCGTGGGATGGTGGCCGGGCAGCGGAGAGATGAGCAGTCCTGCGTTCTATTCGTATGCCGCACCAGAGCCGAAGGGATTCAAGACAGCGCCCGTGCGTCCAGGTGCTGCGCGCTACGACACGACGTTAAACGAGTTCCTGCTTGACTACGAGGATGTTCGAAAGGCGGAGTCGCCAAGTGCGGCACTGCTGGAATTTTGCGAAAGCACGTACGATGCAGCGGCAGAACTGGGCGAGTGGGATCGGCACCTGCTGGAACGTATGCTGGATTCAAACGTGCCGTGAACCACAAGCTCGACGTCATCATCCTGGGCGCAGGCGCTGCCGGACTGATGGCCGCGATGGAAGCGGGCCGTCGCGGGCGGCGCATCGCGGTGCTAGAGCGCGCCGATCGGCCGGGAAAAAAAATTCTGATCTCCGGCGGAGGCCGGTGCAATTTCACGAATCTGTACACGCGGCCTGACAATTTCATTTCGGCCAATCCCCACTTTACGAAATCGGCGCTCGCGCGATACACTCCGGCGGATTTTATCCGGCTAGTGGAAAGGCACGGGATTGCATATCACGAAAAGACGCTGGGCCAGCTTTTCTGCGACGGATCGGCAAAGCAGATTGTCGACCTTCTGATGCGCGAATGTGCGGACTCCGGCGTGCAGTTGCTTGTCTCAACGGCGATTCGCGAGGTGCGGCGCGATGTTTCTTCCGGTGCGTTTGCGCTTATTGCGGAAGGCGATGTTTTCACGGCTCCCAGGCTGATTGTCGCCACGGGAGGCCTGTCGATTCCCAAGATGGGCGCTACGGGCTTCGGTTATGACATCGCCCGCCAGTTCGGAATTTCCATCGAGCCCTGCCGGCCGGCGCTGGTTCCGCTGGTGCTCAGCAGCGGAGAGCTTGGGAATTTCTCCGATTTGGCGGGCGTTTCCGCGGCGGTGACTGTGACGTGCGGCAAACGGAGCTTCGAGGAAAAGATGCTCTTCACGCATCGCGGGCTCAGTGGGCCGGCGATCCTGCAAATCTCTTCATATTGGCAGCGGCGGGAGGCGATCCACATTGACTGGTCGCCGAAGCAGGAATTTCTAGCGAGTCTGCGGGCGGCGGATGCGCGACGGGATGCCGGGGCTCTGAAGGCGGTGTTGCGGGCAAAACTGCCGGTTCGACTGGCGGACCGCTTGCACGAAATGGCAGCACCGCAACGCTGGACAAATCACGGCCTCGATGGATTGGAGCAGAGGCTGCATTCGTGGGCGTTCGTCCCCAGCGGCACGGAAGGATATGAGAAGGCGGAAGTAACGGCGGGGGGAGTGAGTACGAGCGCTCTTTCGGCGCAAACGATGGAATGTCGAAACATCCCCGGGCTCTATTTCATTGGCGAAGTAGTGGACGTAACGGGGCACCTGGGCGGATTTAACTTCCAGTGGGCGTGGGCATCAGGCGCAGCCGCAGGACGCGCAGTTTAAGAAACGAAAGGCCGGGGACGATGCCCCGGCCTTTTTGATTGCTCTGGAATGGCTAGACCACCTAGACCCCAGAGCGCACAAACTCGTTACAGCTGATTCATGTTGGCGAGGAACTCGGCGTTGTTACGGACTTTCTCCAGGCGGCTGATCAGCAATTCCATGGCTTCAACCGGCGACAGCGGGTTGAGCACGCGGCGCAGAATGAAGACGCGCTGCAAATCTTCCTTGGGAATAAGCAGCTCTTCCTTACGGGTTCCGGAGCGCTGGATGTCGATGGCCGGAAATACTCTCTTATCGACGAGCTTACGGTCGAGAATGATTTCCATGTTGCCGGTGCCCTTGAACTCTTCGAAGATGACTTCGTCCATGCGCGAGCCGGTATCGACGAGAGCGGTGGCGATGATGGTGAGCGAGCCGCCTTCTTCAATGTTGCGCGCCGCGCCGAAGAAGCGCTTGGGCCGCTGCAGGGCGTTGGAGTCGACGCCGCCGGAGAGAACTTTACCGGAGGGCGGAACGATGGTGTTGTAGGCACGGGCCAGGCGCGTGATGGAGTCGAGCAGAATGACCACGTCGCGCTTGTGCTCGACGAGGCGCTTGGCTTTCTCGATGACCATCTCGGCCACCTGCACGTGGCGGGCGGCGGGCTCGTCGAAGGTGGAGCTGATGACTTCGCCCTTCACGGAGCGCTGCATGTCGGTGACTTCCTCGGGGCGCTCGTCAATGAGTAAAACGATGAGGACCACTTCAGGGTGGTTGGTGGTGACGGAGTTGGCGATGGACTGCAGGAGCATGGTTTTGCCCGTGCGTGGCGGCGCGACAATGAGGCCGCGCTGGCCTTTGCCGACGGGCGTGAGCAGATCCATCACGCGGCCGCTGATGCCCTCGCGCACGGTCTCCATCTTGACGCGTTCCTGTGGATAGAGCGGCGTCAGGTTGTCGAAGAGAATCTTGTTGCGCGTCTCCTCGGGCGACTCAAAGTTGATGGCTTCAATCTTGACGAGTGCAAAGTATTTTTCGCCTTCGTGTGGTGGGCGGACATTGCCGCTGATGGAATCGCCGGTCTTGAGATCGAACTTGCGTATTTGCGAAGGAGAAACGTAGATGTCGTCCGGACCGGGTAGATAGTTGTAATCGGGCGAGCGCAGGAAGCCGTAGCCGTCAGGGAGAATCTCAAGCACACCCTCGGCGAAGATGTGTCCTTCTTTCTCACTCTGCGCCTGAAGGATCTTGAAGATCAGGTCTTGTTTGCGAAGGCCGCTAGTCCCGGGAATCTCAAGAGAGCGCGCGATACGGCTCAACTCGGTGATGTTCTTTTCTTTCAGTTCTGCGATTGTCATGTTCACCTGCACGAAGGCGGGATTTGGAGGGTAGTGGTGCGGAAGGGAAAAGGGCTCCAGGGATGACGCCGGACAAACAATCCGAAATCCGGCCGGCGCAAACCAACCTTGAACCATCCCCCAAGATCATCGGGAGTGACGAAGCGCCGGGAAGGAGGTGACCTATTCGATGGGAACTTGCCTTGAAACCTATGCCTGACCTAACGCCTGAAGTGGCGGGAGATGCCGTTATGCAGCGCGGCGCCTTTCCACGGGTTGAGCCGAAGGCGCATCCACGCGCACCTCGGCCTTGGGATTAGCCGATTCAAAACGAACCAAGACCTCGTTCGTGGTGTCCTGCAGCCGTGTATTCGGCTTGTGGAGCTTGCGGGTTGCTTTGCTCGCCAGTTGACAAAGCTGGTAGCGATTGGCCACTTGTGAGAGTGCCCGGAAAACAAGATCGGAACGCATTTCCTATCTCCTTCTATTTCAAATAGATGCGCTGGCCAAATCGGTCAAACGCATCCCGTGCAGTCAACGGGGTAACCAATACAGTCGGAGGGCTCCCCAAATTGCCGCTTCCACTCTTTAGACGCACTATGCTCGCCCCAAGTTCTGCAAAATCTTCAAGGGGCCATTGCGCGTTGTGAAATGGACACCATGCCACTTTGGATATGAGGAGTTCACCTCAGCATCGGGGCGCCTTTATGCCATTCCGGGCGCGCCAAAAAACGCACCCAAGGCATCAATAGAGCCCTTGCTCAAAGTTTGATGCTGGAAATGACTGAGGGGCACACCTGGCTGCCATACGCAACCTGCCCTCTATGGATGGCTCATACGAGGGTATATCCAACGTTCTGGGAGGTCAATAGTTTTTTCAGGGAATTCATGGCGAAGGTTCCTGATTGTGTGTGGGGTTTCCCATCTCGGTGTGAAAGTTGGCAAATGTTAAAATAACTCTATTATTTTCAATCATTTAACTCTGACGGCTTGCGATAAGTCGAGAGGGCCTTCAAGGAGCGGGATGTGGGCTTGCTCAAGCGCGAATCCTGAGAGTCACTTTGCTTCATGCGGAGGATTCAACTGGCAGGGGGCGGGAACGAGCGGTCATTCTTGAGCTAACCACCGGTCCGCGGTGCTGGATTTCTGCGACCTGCCGGGTAGAGGAGCGACGTGGGAAGCGCGGATTCAGTTGGACCCTGGGAAAGGCCCGTACCTCCAAAAGTCGGAAATGCAGTAGATTGGTTGCAAGACCCTTGACCCGAACATGCATGCCGATTGCCACTTGTTCTTTGTTCTTCGTTCTTCGTTCTTCGCCCTTGGATTGCTCAGCGGGGGGATGCTTCTGCTGACTGGGTGCACGCCGTCTTCGAACTCCGACGCCGCACAGCTCGCGGATCAATATAACCTTTCGCCAGTCTCGCGCACGCTGGGACCAACGGCCATTGCTGGCACTGCAGGTCAGGTGACCTCGACGTCCGGCGGGCTGCTCAATGGAGGATCGGCGGTATTGCAAGGTCAGGGGAGTTATATCGTTCTTGACTTCGGCAAGGAGGTGGGCGGAATTGTGTCTCTGCAATTTGGGGAGGCGAGTGAGGGGTCCCAGTTGGCGATGGCATTCAGCGAATCATCTCTCTACGCGGGTTTGTCGAGCGATCAGTCGAACGGGGGAAGCGGCCCTGACGGATTTCTGCCGGTAACAGTGACACCAAACAGCACTTACCTTGTACCGGCTGCCGAGTTACGTGGAGGCTTTCGCTACCTTACGGTGGGATTGACCACCAACGGGCCCGTTCAATTGACGGAAGTGACCCTGCAATTCTCAGCCGCACCGTCAATGATGAACTTAAGGACGTACCGAGGGTCGTTCTTTTCGAGCGACGATCTTTTGAACCGCATCTGGTACGCGGGAGCCTACACGGTGCAGATGGACACGATTAATCCGGCGCAGGGCCGAGTTTGGCCTCCACCTTCGGCCGGGTGGTCAAACAACGGAATTGGCGGATCCGGCTCGACGATTCTGGTGGATGGCGCGAAACGCGACCGGATGGTATGGTCCGGCGACCTGGGAATTTCTGCGATCAGCGATTATGCATCTCTCGGGGATACCGTTTCGATAAGGAACGATCTCGAAACGCTTTTCGCCAACCAGGACCCCTCCGGATGCTTTCCCTTCTCTGGTCCGGAAGCGAATCTCGGACCAGTCTCGGACACCTATCATCTTTGGACCCTGGATGCGGCAATCGACTACTACCTTTACTCGGCGGATCGCGATTGGCTGGTAGCGCACTGGAACCAGATCCAGAGTGGAATCCAGTTTTCCACGTCAAAAATCGACAGCAACGGGTTGCTTTCCGTGACGCTTCTCGACGACTGGTTCGGACTGTCGCCCGGTGGCGAGGAAATTGGAGCAAATGCTCTTCTGTATCACGTGTTGCAGGGAGCGGCCTTCCTTGCGTCAGAAATCGGAGACACCCCGTCGGAAACTCAATACGATGCAGCGGCCTACTCGTTGCGAACCGCGATTCAGTCGCACCTGTGGAACGACGCGGTGGGCATGTATACCGAAGTGCCCGGCAGCACTTTGTATCCACAGGACGGCAGCTCGCTGGCGCTATGGTTTGGGATTCCCGACACGGTAGCGGAGCAAATGGATATCGCAACAAATCTTCGAAGCCGATGGAACGCCTATGGGGCGCTAACGCCGGAACGACCGAATGCAATTGCAACCTTTCCGGGATCGATGGAAGTGATGGCGCATTTCGCAGCAAACGACGACACTACAGCATTGGATTTGATCCGGCTGGAATGGGGCTACATGCTTTCCAGCCCCCTAGGGACAGGAAGCACGTTTTGGGAGGGGTATCTTCAGGACGGCAGTTTCGATTATGGCGGGAGCTACATGAGCCTTGCGCATGGTTGGGCGACCGGCCCTACTGCGGCCCTCAGCCTTTATGTTGCCGGGATCGGACCGGAAATGTCCTCGATCGTTCAATTCCATTTCATTCCCCATGTAGGCGATCTTTCTCAGGTTGTGGCAACCGTCCCCCTCGCCGCCGGGAACGTATCGGTATCGTGGAGGCGGTTTCGCGGGGTGTTCTTTGCAATTGTGAATGCACCCAGTGCGATGGCAGGACGTTACGGAATACCAATTGGGAAGGGGCCTGCCTCAATTCTCATTGACCAAAAACTGGCTTGGAGTTCCTGCCAGTCTGTCGCTGCCGCTCAATTTGGCGGAAGTTCTTCCGATGGCAACCGGGTCTATTTCAACAGCGTTCAAGGAAGCCATACCGTGCGCGAGAGCAATAGCTGTTCTCCCTAGCCAACTGAAACTGACCATGAGGGTAGGCGAGTTGAGGTGTGGGTTACGCCCAATCGCTGGGGTCCAGATCGCTGTGCTTCCCCCAATTTCGCGAAATACAGGCGCAATCGGGGGACCGAGCGGTCCTCAACTCCAGTAACTTCGATCCAGCGTTCTGTACTGGATGGCTTCAGCGAGATGGCCTACCGAGAGGTGCTGGGCGCCTTCGAGATCGGCAATGGTGCGGGCGACCTTGAGGATGCGGTCGTGGGCGCGCGCCGTGAGCCCCTGCTGCTGCATGGCGCGCTCCAGCAGCCGCTCGGCGTCGGCGCTCAATTCGCAGTAAGTGCGAACCTGGCGGGTGTTCATCTGCGCGTTGGCGTAGATCTTTTCTTTGGCCTTGGAGAATCGCTGCTTCTGGATTTGCCGCGCGGCCATCACACGAGAGCGAATCTGGGCAGAGCCCTCGGCAGCGGCTCCGCCCCGCAGTTCCTTGTATTGAACGGCGGGAACCTCGATGTGGATGTCGATACGGTCGAGCAGCGGCCCGGAGATTTTGGCCACATAGCGCTGGATCATCGGCGGAGTGCACATGCACTCGCGCGACTTGTCATTGAAATAGCCGCATGGGCAGGGGTTCATGGCCGCAGCGAGCATAAAGCGCGCAGGAAAACTGAGTGACATGGATGCGCGAGCGATGGTGACGCTGTGATCCTCGAGAGGCTGGCGCATGACTTCAAGCACGTTGCGGGGAAACTCGGGCAGCTCGTCGAGAAAGAGCAGGCCATTGTGGGCCAGCGAGACTTCTCCGGGGCGAGGCACGATGCCGCCGCCGATCAGTCCGGCATCGGAGATGGTGTGATGCGGCGAGCGAAAGGGCCTTTGCGTGACGAGGCCGGCGCCGGCGCCGAGCGCTCCGGCGACGGAGTGAATTTTGGTGGTTTCGAGTGCTTCTTCGAAAGAAAGAGGGGCCAAGATGGAGGGCAGTCGCTTGGCCAGCATGGTTTTGCCGGAACCCGGCGGCCCGATCATGAGGATATTGTGGCTGCCCGCTGCGGCTACTTCGAGGGCGCGTTTGGCGGTCTGCTGGCCGCGCACGTCGCAGAAATCGACGGCGAATTCTTCGAGCTTTCCCAGCAGCTCCGCAGTGGCCACGCGATACGGCTCACGCTGAATGACGCCCACAACCGACGTGTTGAGCAATTCCAGGACATCGAGGAGCGAGGAGACGGGATAGACGTTGACGCCTTCAACCACGGCGGCTTCGGCGGCATTGGCTGCGGGTAGAATCAGGTTCGGGATGCCTTTTTCACGGGCCAAAACGGCCACGGGCAACATTCCAGGAATAGGGCGCACGCCCCCATCGAGCCCAAGTTCGCCGACCAGGAGAAATCGGCTGAGATCGTTCGAGCGCAGCGCGCCATAGGCGCCGAGGATACCGACGGCGATGGGAAGATCGAAGCCGGAGCCCTCCTTTTTAATGTCGGCGGGCGCAAGGTTGATGGTGATGAAAGTCGGTGGGATGGTGTAGCCGGAGTTCTTGATGGCGGCGCGGACCCGGTCGCGGCTTTCGCGCACGGCGGCGTCGGGCAGGCCAACGGTGTGAAAGTGATCTTCGTTGGAAACAACGCCACTATAGTCGACCTCAACATCAATGAGGTTGGCGTCGATGCCATAGACAGCCGCGCTGAGGGCCTTAAAGAGCATGGAGGAGGGCTGCGCAGCGAGTGTACCAGAAGACCGAGTTCCGGATCTGTGACGGGCGAACAGGAGTTGGAGGAGCAGGGACAAAGGAAACCTTGAGGAAGCCAACGGACTTTAGGCGGCGGGAGCTGAGGAGCGAAACGCGGCTCGTGCGCAGCCGAACGAAGCAAGGGCGAAGACTTACCGCTTGTCGATTCGTATGAAGGCCGCGGCCGGACGGCCTAACAACTGAGGAATCAACATTGCCCTGGGAAACCCAATGAGTGGACCGGTCGAGAGATTCCTAAGCGTGCTTTCAGTAAAGCCGGGCAGTTGGCCGGCAATCTCCTTCCATTTAATCCCGCGCCGAATCCGCTCGGTGTCAAGTGCGGTGTACATAGCGCGCGTATCGAAACGGAGTATTCGCGATGGGCCAGGCTCCGGAAGATCCGCGTTGGCGATTGGGGTTGACTGTTCCCCGGAGAGAAAGCTCTCGGGCGTGCGGCGGAGCCATCGCAGAACCTGGAGGACGACTCCGCTGGTGACCGAGGCCTTTTTGTGCATGTCGCGGATGGTGCTTACGCTGATGGGAATGGAGGGCGTGCCCTCGAAGGGCATGTTGATCTCGGCGGCCACCGCGGCCCAGCTTAAACCGCGGGCTTGCCGGGCATCGTCGACAGCATGCTGCAACTCCAGCATGTCGAAATGACGAAGCTGAATCATACGCGGTCGTCGGGGAAAGCGCCGACCACTTGACCCGGCGCGACGTGTTGACCCGCGAGCACAATGGCGTGACTGGCAATATGCGCTCCCGCGCCGATGACTGTGGGTGTAAGCCGAATCTTCTCGTAGTCCGCGACATCGTGGGATTGGGAAAAAATGCGAGCGAAGGAGCCGATGACGGCACGGTCGCCAATCGTAATGCCGCCGCGATCGTTGAGCAGAGCACGCTGACGAATAACGACTCCGTCGCCGATGGAGAGGTTGTAACCATAGGTCAAGTCGACGCCGTGATAGATCTTGACGCCCGTGCCCATGTGCTCAAAGATGTGCCGCCCCAACATGCAGCGGAAACGCAAGCCGAGCCAGTGGTTCAATCCCAGGGGCGAGCGATCGAACATCTGCCAGAACCAGAGCAACGGTTTGCGCCGGGCAAAGCGCTCACGATCGACCTCGGCAAAATGCTCGGCTTCCATGGTCACGTTCTGCGGGTCGAGCGAGAGACTGATTACATTGGCCGGGAGTTCGGAAGTAAGCGTGAGGTTGAGCTTGCCCCCGTGAGGACGACCCATATAGAGCTGGTAGAGCTGGTCGCGCACAATCTCGCTGCGCCGTTCAAAAGAGCAATGACGCAGGAACTCTTCGTCGAGAAAACGAATCCAGCGGCGATAGATCTCTTCAGCTTCGGGTGTCGGATGGGGAACTTGATTCTCCGAGTTGACCATATGCCTTCGACGATAGAACAAGGAGCAGGGATTAAGGTAGAGCAAATCTCCGATGCTCGATCCCTGCCTTATAATGAAGAGTCAGGAACGACCATTTCATGCGGCAGGAGCAGCCCCGCTTCGAGCTGCCGGACCGTTGGATGCCCGAACACATCAAGAAACAGCTTCTCGAGGAGATCAAGCATCTCGAGTATGAGCTCACCCAGGAGTTGCCCGCCGAGATCAAGAAGGCGCGGGCCCTGGGGGATCTGTCGGAGAACGCCGAATACCACATGGCGAAGCAACGGCAGGAGTTTGTGAATGCCCGGCTGGGCCAGCTCAAGAAGCGCATGGGCGAGCTTTCGCTCGTCAATCTTTCCAACATTCCCAGGGATAAAGCAGGATTTGGATCGACGGTGGTGGTTTACGACTCGACCAAAGACGAACAGATTGAATACCATCTGGTGACGAGCGAGGAAGCCGACGTGGCCAAGGGGTTGATTTCGACCACGTCGCCGATCGGGCGCGGAATTGTGGGCAAGAAAGTGGGCGATGTGGCGACCATCGTAACGCCCAACGGAAAGCGCGAGCTGGAGATTCTGAAATTGAGCACGATTCACGATGAAGCCGACGAAGGCAGCGGTGACACCGCGGCCAGCGCAGTTTAAAAGCAAGGAAGATCGGGAATGACTTGGACAAGCGCTTTTGGCCGTGCCTGCGGATGGCTTCTTGACCGCATCGTTCATGGATTGGCGCTCACCCGCATTTCTCCGAACGTGCTCACCTTTCTCGGCTTGGTCATCAACATTGCTGCAGCGTTCCTGTTTGGCCACGCCAACGCAGCCAACTGCGACCGCATGTTTTTCTTCGCGGGCCTGGTGATTTTCGGCGCAGGCATCTTCGATATGGTCGACGGCCGTGTGGCGCGGCGCATCAACAAAGTGACAGTTTTTGGATCGTTCTTCGATTCCGTGATTGACCGCTATTCTGACGTGGTGCTGTTCTTTGGCCTGCTGGTTTATTACGGACGCATCAACCGGTTTCGTTACGTGGTATTGGTTGCGTTCGTCATGATCACTTCGCTGATGGTGAGCTATACGCGAGCCCGCGCCGAGGCCCTGATTGGCCAGTGCAAAGTGGGCTTCATGGAGCGGCCCGAACGCGTTGTGCTCATTCTTCTGGGTGCCCTGTTCAATCACTGGGATGTGATGGCTCCGGTGCTGTGGCTGCTCGCCGTTCTTTCGACGATTACCGTGATCCATCGCATTGTGTACACCTACCAGAACACCAAACATCTGGCGCCGCTAGGATGAGGGAGCGCTGGTGAGTGCGGGCGCCGGGACGCGCTGAAGGTGCCTACGACTTTTGTGGCACAGCGAAGCCCACCTTCGGCCCAGTTGAGGCGGCCATTCAAGCCTGGACGCTGAAGGCTACTCGTGCATCCAACATCCTATGAGCACAGAAAAAGCGACATTCGGGGCGGGATGTTTTTGGGGTGTGGAAGCCGCGTTTGCGGCCATTCCGGGGGTGACGGCAACGGCGGTGGGCTATGAGGGTGGAACGCTGGACCGGCCCACGTATAAGGACGTGTGCACCGACAAGACCGGGCACGCGGAGGTTGTGGAGATCGAGTTCGACCCGGAAAAAGTGAACTACGAGGAATTGCTCGACGCATTTTTTGAGCTGCACGATCCGACCACGTTGAATCGGCAGGGGCCGGACTGGGGCACGCAGTACCGGTCGGCGATTTTCTTTCATTCACCGGAGCAGGAGGCGCAGGCGCGCGCGAAGATCGAGGAACTCACTGCCGAAGGCAGGTTCAAGCCCAGGCGGATCGTCACGAAGGTGGAATCGGCGCAGACCTTCTGGCCAGCCGAGGATTATCACCAGCGCTATCTTGAAAAGCGCGGGCTCGCGAGCTGCCATATCTAAAGACAGGGACCTGGGGATCGAGGGATCAAGTGACCGGGGGGCAGGAATCAATTACCCGCGCTAAGGTTTGCGGCGGCGGCCGATTCGCCGGCAACCGCTGCGCGGTCTTCGTTCTCCTCCGATGTTTTTGCGCCGGGCTCATCGAACCATAGCCAGACGATCCACCACACAAGAACAGCCAGATACACCACGCTGTTGGCGTGATAAATCTTGTCCTGCAGCGCCATGACCCTTTGATACTCGGCCTGGCTATGGATGGTGCTGTGTAGCGCGATCTGCTGCCAGATGACGCGCACCGCCAACTGCGAGATTGAGGCCGTTGAGAGACCGATTACGATTTGCTGCGGATGGCTGCGCCAACCGGCTTTAAAGCGGCTGCCAAAAAGCAAAACGAGCAATCCGAGCTGCACGGTAAGCAGATCGGAGAGAAGGTCGGCCTTCTGTGCGAAGAGCTGCATCATGCGCAGGAAGGCGAGTGTGGAAGCGGCCAACAACGTCTTTGCAGAGGGCCACGGTCCCCACTCCGCCACGATTGCGACTCCGACGGCCAGAACGATCAGCGTTGCGATCACCCAGGTTCGGCGCCGCGCACCGGCGAAGGATCGCCGTGCCATTTCGACCACGACCAAGAGCGCGATGATCGATGCGATATCGGACATGACCAGGAAGACTTCGCTGGAAACGATGGGGGATAGCCGGCCAAAGAGCAGACGGCTTGCCACCATGCGCAGAGCCATCATGACCATGGCGGCCGTGAACCACGGAAATCGCCGCACCCTGTCGCGGCCGAGCAAGACAACCAGCAAAACGAGGAGCCCTGCAAAAGTAAGGGTCCAGAGAACCTGGTTGGCTGAGAAATCGAAATGAAAGTGCATTGGCGCCTTGCCCCGGGGCATCGTTCGCACACACCGGACTCATCTCAGTCTAACCGGCGCGACGGCGATGGACCGGCTCCTGCCATAATTCGAACATGTTGGTTCTAGCCTCCGCCTCGCCGCGCCGCCGTGAACTGCTCGCGCAGGTGGGATACAAGTTCGAGGTTCGTCCGGCGCACATCCCCGAAGATCCACTGCCGGGCGAGGATCCCATTGTTTATGTCACTCGGCTGGCGCGCGAAAAGGCCGAGAGCGTCTTTCGAGAGCTGACGGCAGCGGACAACGGATTTGAAATGAGAAACGCGAGCGGCCAGTCGCTTGTCGTGCTGGGGGCCGACACGACTGTCACGCTCGACACCACCATTCTGGGCAAACCGGAGGACGCAGCCGACGCCGCGCGCATTCTGCGCCTGTTGTCGGGCCAAACGCATCGCGTAATCACGGGAGTGGCTGTGGTGACCGCGAAGGGCGTTGAGCTGGCTGCAGAAGTAACTGGGGTGCGTTTTCTCAGTCTCTCCGACCAAGAGATTGAGGCGTACGTTGCGACCGGCGAACCCATGGACAAAGCCGGCGCTTACGGCATCCAAGGCCGCGCGGCTCGCTGGATTCCGCGCATCGAGGGCTGCTACTTCAACGTGATGGGTTTGCCGCTGGCGCTGGTCTGCTCGATGCTGGAGTCTTGCAGAATTTTCAAATAGACCATTCCGGCAATTGCGCGGTTATTCAGGGGCTCGGCAATCAATCGGTTGTCCTGTGGTGGGGAATGATCCGCTGAATCGCAGAAGGGAGACAATCATCTAACCGGATGTGACAGCCCCTTTGTTTTCTTCCTTCAAGCTTCGTTCGGTCGAGTTTGCCAATCGCATCGGCGTCTCACCTATGTGCCAGTACTCGTCTCAGGACGGATTTGCCAACGACTGGCACCTCGTGCACCTAGGCAGCCGGGCGCAGGGCGGTGCTGGGCTTGTGGAAATGGAGGCAGCAGCCGTTCTGCCGGAAGGCCGCATCTCGCCGGACGACCTTGGGATCTGGAAGGACGAGCACATTCCGACGCTGCAACGAATCGCGGACTTCCTGCACCAGCAGGGTTCGCGCGCCGGGATGCAACTGGCCCACGCCGGGCGCAAGGGAAGCACGAAGAGCCCCTTTAAAGGCGACGGTGCAGTTCCGGCCAGCGAAGGCGGCTGGACGCCTGTGGCTCCAAGTGCAATTGCCTTCAATGAACACTACCCGATGCCAGCCGCCCTCGATCAGGCGGGAATTGACGCGGTGGTCGAGGGATTTCGCAAGGCGGCGAAGCGCGTGCTGGCGGCCGGATTCGATTTTGTTGAGATTCATGCGGCCCACGGCTACCTGCTGCACGAATTTCTTTCGCCGCTTTCAAACCATCGGACGGATGGCTACGGCGGAAGCTTCGCGAACCGTTCACGGCTTCCAGTCGAGGTAGTGGATGCGGTGCGCGCCGAATGGCCGGACCGCCTGCCGCTGTTTGTGAGGATCTCGGCCACAGACTGGGCTGAAGGAGGCTGGGACATCGACGAATCCGTCGAACTTGCCAAGCTCCTTCGCGAACACGGTGTCGACCTGGTGGATTGCTCTTCCGGCGGACTGGTTCCGGATGCGAAGGTCCCCGTAGCACCGGGGTACCAGGTTGGGTTTGCTGCCCGCATCAGGCGCGAGGCGGGCATTTCGACGACTGCGGTGGGACTGATTACCGAGCCGGAGCAGGCCAACCAGATCATCCGAAACGGCGAGGCCGACCTTGTGTTTCTGGCTCGCGCCATGTTACGCGATCCCTACTGGCCGGTTCATGCCGCGGCGGCTCTTGGAGAGCCCGCAAGCTGGCCGAAGCAGTATCTGCGCGCCGCTCCGGCGGGGTCACCGGCGCGAAAAATGACGGCCGCACAATGAATTCACGATCGCCCGGAGGGGCGAGGCCAGCGGGTAAATCGCCTCGTTTTTCCTCTGCAAAGTGAGTTCCCCCCGGCGATTTGTTCCGCAAAGGAAGAAAGACCTGCCCTATACTGCCACTAGAGCGAGGCTTTCTTCCCGATGGTTGCAGCCTTCTCGCCTAATTTATGGCAACGCAAGCCAATCGCAAGCGCGCCTTCGAGCCACCGCAGATTCCAGATCGCCTTTACTTCAAGATCGGGGATGTGGCACACCTATGCGGCGTGGAGACCTACGTTCTGCGCTTTTGGGAATCGCAGTTTCCACAACTGAAACCCAACAAGAGCGGGACCGGGCAACGGCTTTATCGCAGGCGCGACGTGGAGCTGGCGCTCGAGATCAAACGTCTGGTTCACGCCCAGGGATATACGCTGTCGGGCGCCCGCACGGTTCTTGAGCAAGGGCAGCGCCGAACTACGAAGCGCGACGATTCGCAGGGTAGCTTGCCCATTGCCGCCGATCAGACGCGGCGAATGGACACGATTGGCGCGGCCATCGGCCATGCGCGGGCGGAGTTGCGCGAGATTGCAAATCTGCTCGGATCTCCCGCAGCCCAGCCGGCACGACGCCGCAGCCGGCTGGCTCCCATTCGAGCAGCTTCAGGCTCGCTGTTTCCGTCGTAGGATTGGGCGGAATGAGGAAGGACTGCTGGCCGCGTCCGATGGGCGCGGCCAGCGTGCATTTGCGCGGCAATAAACGCCGACTACTCCGCAGCCGCAGTTTCTTCCGCGACGGTTTCAGCGGCGGCCGGCTCTTCGGCAGGAACATTCTTCTCTTCCCCAGTTTCTTCAGCCTGGACCTTCACATTGACGCGTGCGGTGACTTCACGGCGCAGCCGGATAGGTACCTTGAAATCGCCGAGGCTTTTGATCGGGTCGCCCAACTGGATCTTGCGGCGATCGATCTCGTGGCCCTGCGAGGCAAGCTCGGCGGCGATGTCAGCCGAGGTAACTGAACCGAAGAGGTGGCCTGCTTCGCCCGCCTTACGGGTAAAGCTCAGCACGAGCGGCTCGATCTTGGCAACCAGATCTTCGGCCTGCGCTTTCTCTGAGGCGGAGCGGCGCGCAGCGGCGGCTTTCATCTGGGTAATTACGGCCTTGTTGGCCGCGGTGGCCTGCATGGCCAGCTTGCGCGGCAACAGAAAGTTGCGTGCGTAGCCGTCGGCGACTTTCACGACTTCACCGCGAAATCCCAGGTCGGCTACATCTTCTTTCAAAATGACTTCCATAAGATTCTCTCCAGTGTCTCCAGTTGCGCGGCCCATTTCGAGGCTACGAGGTTCTACCGCCCCTACGGGGCTGGAGCACCCGATTTGACTCGTTCCCAGGATTCCGTCCGCTCGCGCGGACTGCATCCTGGGCTAACCTCTGCGCTCCCTGCGGGAGCGATTTGGCGGCAGCGCGAGCCGGTTTTCATTTCGTCTCGGGGACCCAAAAGCCCACAAGAACTCGAGCGAAAACATCGCGATCGATCTGCGTTTAGTGCTGCGTGGCAAATGGCAGCAGCGCGATGTTCCGGGCTTGCTTGATGGCACGGGTTAAACGGCGCTGATGCGTGGTGCAGACGCCGGTGAGCCGCCGCGGAACAATCTTGCCGCGCTCGGCCACAAACTGCTGTAGCAGTCTGACATCGCGGTAAGGAATCGCGTCGATCTTTTCGGTGCAGAACTTGCACACCTTCTTGCGGCGAAAGAACTTGCCGCGGCCGCCGGCTCCGCCAGGGCCACGCGGTCCGCGCGGCCCTGATCCTGGTCCGGACGGGGCTTGCGGAGTTGGGGCTGCGTCCGACGCGCCGGACGCTCTTGCTTGGGTTTCTTCAGACATCTTGTTTCCTCACTTCATCGGTTAATTCCGGGGTAGCCGGAGGATTTCTAACGGCGCTCGGGATTAGGGACTGGAGAAATGACGCCGTGACACTTCCAAGCTCATTCCCTTGCTCCCTCAGTCCCTTGTTCCCTGTTTTTTACGCATTCGCCTGAACGGGCTCGGCCGCTTCAGCAGCGGCTTTGGCCTCGGCCGGTGCGGCAGCAGGCTCGCTGGTCACTTTGCGGCGTGTACCGCGTGCCGCCTTGACTTTAGCCAGACGCTTCTCCTCTTCGTCAATGCGCACAGTAATGAATTTAATCACCGGCTCAGTGACACGCAGACGGCGCTCCAGTTCCAGAACCACAGCTCCGTTGGCCTCTATAGTCAGCAGAATGTAGTTGCCGTCAGCGAATCTCCGCACCTGGTAAGCCAGCCGGCGGCGGCCCATCTTTTCCACCGTCTTGACCACGCCGGCCCCGCCGGTAACCGTGGCGCTAAAGTTGGCGATCAGCTTATCAACTTCCTCGTCCTCCATATCGGGACGAACGATGAACATCACTTCATACAAACGGGACATCAGTATTCCTCACAGTCGTCAGTGAACAGTGGTCAGCGATCAACGAAGAGCGGCCGTCGAGTTCTTGGCGGCAGCTATTTTCCCTGATCTCTGGTTTCCGATCTCTGATCTCTATCCTCTTTCCGGTTGAACTCATTCATTGCCGCAGCCGGACCATCCGAAAGGATGCGCCGGACTGCTGTCACGACCCGATCGAGCACCTCATCGAGCACCGTCAGGTCCGCCTTGCGCATGGGCGAGAGCAGGAAATCCCTGCCCGGCCGTTTTCCGCCACCGGCTGCAATCGCCTCCGGCGGCAGATCGGGGCCAACCCCGATGCGCAAGCGCAACCACTCTTCCGTACCCAGGGCGCCGGTCACGCTGCGGGCTCCATTGTGCCCGGCAGGTGAACCGCGCTCCCTGATCTTGAAGGTCCCCAGCACAAGATCGAGCTCGTCGTAAATCACGAGAAGATCCTGTGCCGGGTCCGCCCCAAACTCGCGAACCAGGGCGGCAACTGCCGAGCCGCTCAGGTTCATAAACGTCTCCGGCTTGGCCAGAACCACGGGCCGCCCTGCAATACGGCAGGTTGCGGTCGCGGCCCGGCATCGCCGGTTCTGAACCACAACGCCCTCCTGCTGGGCGATGCGGTCGATGGCCATGAATCCCGCGTTGTGCGGGGTCCACAGAAACTCAAGGCCGGGATTGCCAAGCCCCACAATCAGGAATGGGCTGGGCCGGCCGGTGCCCCCGGCGAGCGTTTTTTGTTCGCTGGGGTGGTCGAATTCGATTGCGTCCGTCAATCGCTACTTCTTCGCCGGCGCCTCAGCTTCGGCCTTGCCCTTCTTAGCGACTTCCGGCTCCGCAGGTGCGGCCCCAGCCTCACCCGGAGTTGCCGTTCCTGGAACTGCCGCCGCCTCGGCGCCCTCAGGCGCCACAACCACTTCTTCGCGGATCGACACCACGTGGGCCACGGTTGCATCTTCCGAGGTCAGATACTTCACCTTGTCAGAGTGGGGAAGGCCGCTCACGCGCACCACGTCGTGCATCCCCAGCTCGCTTACATCCACATCGATATGGTTGGGAATGTCGGCGGGGAGGCATTCGATCTCCACCTCCCGAAGCACTTGGTCCAGGATGCCGCCCTCCGTCTTAACTCCAATTGGAATGCCCAGTAACTTGACGCGGACGCGAACCCGCAGAACTTTATCGAGAGCGATGCGCTTGAGGTCGATGTGGATCAGGCTGTCCTTGATCGGCTCGCGCTGGTAGTCAACGATCATCGCCTTGGCGGCAGGCTGGCCGGCAACCTCGACATCGAAAATCGTATTGTGGCCCGTTTCAGAGTGCAGGATCCGCGAAATCTGCTTGGGATCCACCTCGACGGCGACCGGGTCATGACCGTGCCCATAAAGCACGGCGGGAATCTTGCCTGCGACGCGTACGCGACGCGCTGCGTTTTTGTTGAACTTGCCCTCGCGGGGCTTGGCTACGACAACTTCCGGCATTTCCTTTTTCTCGTTTCTTCAAAGATCGGGCACGGGATAAGCAGCCTTCAGCTTCTAGCTCCTGGCCGGCTGGTTCCGCTTCGAACTGGATTGCCCCGCTCCCTTTGTGAAAGGCCGTGAACGGTGGACCTTGGTCGGATGCCGTTCAATTCCAGCCTGATTGTCGATCGGACGGCCGAACCGTTCACGGTTCACCGTCCACGGTTTACGAAAACAATGTACTTACACTCGTTTCCATGTGAATGCTCTCAATCGCCGCGCCCAGCAGGCCGGCTATGGAGAGCACTTTGATCTTGGGTACTTTTTGTGCCGCTTCACGCAGCGGAACCGTGTCAGTGACGATGACCTGTTCGAGACGCGAATTGGCGATGCGGTCGATGGCCGGACCGGAAAGCAAAGCGTGGCTGGCGCACGCGTAAACCGCGGTCGATCCAGCGTTCAAAAGCGCATCGGCAGTCTTCACCAGGGTGCCGGCTGTGTCGATGATGTCGTCGATAATGAGGCAGGTATGCCCCTTTACGTCGCCCACCACGTGCATCACTTCCGCAACATTCATGTCGGTGCGACGCTTGTCCACAATGGCCAGCGGCGCGCCCATCTTTTGCGCAAAGAAGCGCGCGCGCTCCACTCCGCCCGGATCCGGCGAAACGATCATGAGATTGGGCAGGTGCAGTTCGCGGAAGTAGCTCACCAGCACCGGGCTGGCGAAGAGGTGATCGACAGGAATGTTGAAGAAGCCCTGAATCTGAGCGGCATGCAGATCGACAAACAACGCGCGATTGGCGCCTGCGGTCGTCAGCAGGTCAGCGATAAGCTTGGCGCTGATAGCCACGCGCGGCTTGTCTTTGCGATCCTGGCGGGCGTAGCCATAGTAGGGAACCACCACCGTGATCCTTGCCGCCGAGGCCCTTTTGAGCGCATCGATCATAATCAAGAGCTCCACCAGGTGCTGGTCCACCGGATAGCAGGTGGGCTGCACCACAAAAACATCTACGCCGCGGACATTTTCAAGAAGCTGAAAGAATACCTCGCCGTCGGCAAAACGCTGTAGCTTGGCTTCGCCGACTTTCACGCCAATATGCTCGCCGATGGCCTGCGCCAGTTTGGGGTTCGCCGTGCCGCTAAAGAGCTTGAAGCGCTTATCCTCGCTGAGCCTGGTCGGCTTCTTGCGCTCCGTCGCTGAAGCTTGCCGGGCGTCCTTGCTTTTGGGCGCTTCCTTGCTTCCCTCAGGTTTTTCCGGGCTTGGTTCGCCCAGCTTTTTGTCTTCCAACGTTGCGGTTCCCGTATCCATTGCTAGAGCACCTCCATGCTGGTTTGCTATGGCTGCGTTCCTTAAAAGCGAGCTTCCAGCTTCTAGCCGCTGACTTCCAGCTCTTTGCTGCGAAGGCCGATTGAGTCGGTCTTTCCCAGAAGGCTTTGAGCTAGAAGCTGTTCGCTAAAAGCTGTATTTCCTGGCTGGGCGACCAGGATTCGAACCTGGATAAATGCCTCCAAAGGGCATTGTCCTACCATTGAACGATCGCCCAGCAAGATTGACAGCCGTGGGTGAGTCTCGCTTGCCCCAATGTTGGCTGTCAATCAGCTTTTTTCAACATTCGATCCCAATATGCCTGGCGGGGCAGGGTACGCGTTACGTGTGCTTTCACCCCTCGGACCCGGCTTTCGACGCGGTCCTTTGCCGCTTCAGCATCTCCACGGGTCAGGTACAACCCGAAGAGTGCCGAACCCGACCCCGACAGCGAGGCATAAAGGGCTACCTCCGGCGTATCCGAAGCCGCAAGAAGACGCTTGATCTCAGCAAGGGAGGGATGCTGGGGAAAGATAACGCGCTCGAAGTCGTTCTCGATCCAGCTCATGATCCCGGTGCGGACAAGCCCAGACCCCTGTTTCGTCTCTTGCGGTCCGGCCAGGTCTTCTCCTGCGGAGAAGACACCGGAGGAGCCTGCTTGAAGCCCGCCTTCGGGAATCTCTCCCCGAAAGGCTTTGGCGAGGGCACGGCTCGACTTCTCCAGTCTATCGGCAGAAGCTTCGGCGGTCAAACCCTCCGCCGCACAAAGGGCGTCCCAATCGCGGAAGGCCTGCGGTGTGGATACTCCGGTTTCCGGAACCGCGATCAAGCACCAGACGGGCTCAATGTCGGGCAGCGGGTGGACTCTCTGGCCGCGATCGACGCCAAGGATGGTGCCCCCGATTAGGAACAGCGGCACATCGGAGCCGATTTTTTCTGCGATTTCGAGCCGTTTCTTTCTCCAGACCTGATCCTGGACCGCTGGTCCTTGGTTCTTCGTCCCCGCTTCCCGCCTTTCCAGTTCCTTCTCCAACCCAACCAAGGCAGCAACGGCATTTCCCGAGCCGGCGCCCAGGCCGCCCTGCACAGGCAGCCGCTTGTCGATAACGATCTCGACTTCCGCGCAAATGCCAAGTTGCTCCAAAGCCAGGGAGATCATCTTCCAGGCCGTGTTTCGTTGGTCGGTGGGTACGCGGGCATCGTTGCAAGCGATCCGTATTGTGGTCTGCGATGCGAAGCGGGCCGTAACGGTCACGATGTCATGAATTTCGAGGGTTTGGTAGACAGTTGCCAGCCCATGGAATCCGTCGGCGCGGGGCGCGCCCAGGAAAAGACCCAGGTTGATCTTAGCGTTCGATCGAACTCGCGTGGGCATACCGAATCATTGTAGAAGGGCGCGGAGTGGAGGAAGCGGAAACGAAACCGTCGAACGATAGGCGCGAATGGATACGCTTTCATCTTCCCGTTCGCCCGCCCTGCGCGATTGGTCCTCGGCGAATCGCGCAGGCCTTTGTGCGCCGGGCCCGTGCGAAGGGTTTGCAATCAACGAAGAGCCTCGCAGGATAGCGGAACTCCCGTGCGACTCTCTGCGTAATATACTGCGAACGAATGCGGGAGCTTGTATGCACTTCCTGATCTTCGGCATCGGACTCTATTTCCTCCCGGCCATTATTGCGGCGGCGCGGCACACACACAACGCTACAGGAATCCTGCTGCTGAACGTGTTTCTTGGCTGGACCGTGGTGGGCTGGTTCGTGGCGCTGCTGATGGCGATCTGCTCGATGCCCTATTACGCCTGCTACTATCGTCGCGGATGGTAACAACGGGGGCCGAGCCCTTCGATTCGCGACGATCGCTGCGCAATTGGATTGCCGGAGCTGTGCTCTTCGGAGCCACGGCGAGGTTTGTGCTCTGGCAGAATGCGCACGTCGCGATGCTGTTCGATTGGAGCTACGTGCTCAATACCGCGACGCGGATCGCCTTCGGGCAGACGCCGTACCGCGACTTTCCCTTGCCTCACGCTCCGCTCACCTTTCTCACGCAGGCTGCAATCATCCGCCTCACGGGACGCGTCTTCTTTCACCACGCGCTCTATGCTGCGCTGGTTGGCGGGCTCGGCACTGTAGTTACTTGGCGGATCGCGTTCGAGACACTGCGCGGCCGTGTTCGGGCGGCATGGTTGCTGGCCTTAATGCTTGCCGCGCCGCTGGTCTTCCTGGGCGTCTACTGTGTCGTGCCCAATCCCGAGTACGATTGCGACTGCGCGTTCTGGATCCTGGTGGCCGTGTGGCTGTTGCAGCGGCTTGAAGATGAATCGCACGCGAGCCGCAAGGACAGCAACGCGGCCATGATGGGGCACCCGCGTTCTTCCTGGCGCTGGTTCCGCGGATTCGTCGCCGGCGCCATTGCCTGCCTCCCGTTGTTCTTCAAGCAGAACATGGGCCTGCCGTTTCTCGCGGCGGTTATTGGCGCTGTTTTATTGGTGCTGGCGGCCAAGTGGACCCGACGTACGGAAAGCATTGCAGATTCGCCCGAGACGGGAACGCTGCCTGCGGTGTTGGCCGGCGCGTTCGCCGCTCTGCTCGCGGCGGCGCTGGCTCTGCATTGGACTGCAGGGATCGGCGACTACGTCCAATGGACGGTTAAGTATGCAGCACAGCGGCGGCTGCCCGAATTTAACCTCATGGCCGGAATCTATCGCGATCCAACCCTGCTGTGGACGCTGCCATGCGTCGCACTCGCTCTGCTTCTGCTGCGTTTTACACCCCAAAAATCTCGCTGGGCGCAAATCGCATCTTTCGCGCTGCTTGCCGCGCCATTCCTCTTCGCGCTGCTTGCCGCCCATTCCTCTTACGCTGGCTTCGTTGCTGATGTATGTCAACCCCGACGATCGCGGCGACCGCCTGCTGGCGCTTTGGCCGCTCGTCCTGTTGCTCGCCGCCGCGCTGGCGATCGTAAATCTCCTGAGCTTGCGGCGCGAACCTTCGCTGCGCGCGTTCCTGCCGCTCATTCTTGTGGCAGCCGTCAACGGCACATTCATGTCGCAGCAACTTTGGGGCTCGAGCTACGCCATCTGGCCGCTGCTGGTGTTACTCATCGCCGACCTGCTCGCGTTTCTTAGCGGATTTGCACCGCACGCTTCGTCCCGGTGGTTTACCCCTGCGCTGGCTGCGGTCATCTCCATCACGCTCTTCGTCTGCGGAGGGTTTTACACGGTCGACGAGGTGAGGCTATCGTACGCAAATTTACCGGACGGGTCGCCCTCGCATTCCACGTTCCCGCAGCTTGCTGGCCTGGCAACGCCGGGGCCTTATGTTTCTGAGATCGACGAATTGCTGCGCTACGCCAAGGCCAACATTCCCTTCGACGATGGGATCGTTCTGATTCCGGGTGAGGAACCGTTCTACTTTGCGACCGGCCGCCTGCAGCGCTTTCCGGTGCTTTTCTTCGATTCGACCATCGATCCCTATGCGCCCCGCGAAATCGCTTCAATGGTGCGCTCGCACAACATCAGGTGGCTGATTGTGAAAACCGATTTGCAGACGATCGGAGATCCTACACCCGATCGCGCTCAGCTGATGAAGGCGCTGATGGGCGAGTTCACGCTGGCGACACACTTGCGCGGGTACGATGTGTATCGGGTGAGGGTGGCAAGCTAGCGAGAATGCTGTGAGGCGAGAGCACGGGAGCTATGACTTCTTTCCCGCTTTGCCTGATCGCTTCAACTGTTCCCAATCTTTTTCGGTCTGGTCGGCGTAGTTGACGCCGAATTCGGCGAGCGATTCAGCGAAGGCGGAGCCGGAGCCGATGTAGCCGCTGATCACCTGCGGGTTGCCGGAGCGGGCATGGCCGCGTGCAAGCAGCTCGCCGCAGACTTCGGCATAGGCTCTCAAGTTTGTGCCAGCCAGGTCCTGGATTTCGATCGACCCCTTGTGATCCTTGAGTTGGCGAACCAGATAGTGGCGGCTGCCGATGTGTGTCCAGCCGAGAAACGGGTCGGTCTGGATTTGCATGAACCTTGCGCCCTCGACGACGCGTTGGCCGTTATGGGCTGCGGGGTGGGCATCGGGCAGATAGGGTGCGTAGGCTGACGCCGTCTCTTCCTTGATCTGCAAAAAGAGCGGATCGCCGGATCCGTTGCCTTCCATGTAAATGCAATAGTCGCGCAGGCCGACCGAACCGGTGCCGACCACTTTGAAGGCCACATCGACGGGCCGGTAGAAGTGAAGCAGATGCCGACGCTGCGGCTCAAGCATCTCCCTGTACGGCCCAAGCGAGGCGAGCACCGTGGCGGCGCGCACGCCGGTAATCCGGGTGAGCATGGGCTTCGATTCCTTGAAGCGGCGCCGCGCTCCGGGCGTGGGCGATGTGGGCACGGTGAGTTGTTGAAGAGTGTGCTGCGGCGTTGCGCGCTCGGCTTTGGCAAGCGCTTCGTGCACAGGCTTGGCTAGATCCAAGGCGATGCACCTGAAAGTGGTTCACGTCCAGGCACGGCATACGGCTGAAGGCGAGCATTTGCGCTGCGTAACGCTCGATACATGCTTCCACGGCCGCTGCGCGCGGAGCCATCCTTGTGTCCCTGCTGCGCGCCCGGCCAGCACCAACGAGGCGCCATACGCTTCAGATCCCATTCGAACGGACCGCGAATGGTCTCGTCGAAGTCGTTGATGTCGAAGACGAGCCGTCCGTCGGGCGCGGCGTAACGCGCCCAGGTTGCGCACATGCGCATCGCCGCAGAGCTGACTCACGATGCCGGTATTGGGAAGCTGAGCGAGGTCCTCGGCCATCACCGGCGCCGCGCCGCGAAAGTATCGCGAAAGGCGACTCGGCCATCAGCTCGTATTTCAGATCCTTGATCAGCCGGGACGCGGCCTCGCATCGACGCGCCAACAGTTCAAGAGCGGAGATGTGCCGCGCTTTGGCGTGCATCAGCTGCATCGTGCTGATGGCGGCCCACCTGCTTGCGCCGTACGTCTGACCCAGCGCGCGGCGTTCTTCAGGAGTTGCCCATTGCATTCGCGCTTCCCCGTGCCGCTCGCATCCACCCCGAGATTTCCGGTCGGCGATTTCCGAGCCTGTCCTAAACTTTCGTGTGGCCTACGCTTGGGTTTGAATAACAGACTCTGAGTAAACCAATTGTAGAACCGCGCCACGATAACCCCGCCATGAGCTTAGCAGCGAGTGCCACGGATCCACGCGTGATTTACACTTTCTTTTGAAGCCCCGCCTCTCGTCCTCCGCGGCCAGAATGGACCAACTTGGGCTCCCCTCAAAAAATCTCCGCCAGGAGGAATCTCCTTTTCGACGCGAACTGTCAGTCTCTTCTCTTGCCAGCCCTCGCCGCGCTTGCTCTTGCTGCGGGCCCACTTTCTGCGCAAGCCGCCGGAGAAACCCTTGACGGTCGAGGCAATTTTTGGCCAGGGGCCGCTCATCGGGAACTTGCCCGACCAGCTCACCTGGTCGCCGGACGGAATGCACCTGACATACCTGGAGGGTGGGGAGTTGATGGAGGTGGATTCAACCACGGGCAGAGCGCACGTGCTGGTGAGTGCCGCCAAGATGGCCCCATTGGACGAGAACAACGTCTCTGAGCGGGACCGCGCAAATCGAGTGCGCTACAACATGGGGACTACTTTTGGGCCCCTGACTCGGTACACCTTCTGTTCGATTCGGATGGGCGATTGTGGCTTTACGACTTGCACAACGGCACGGGACTGCAGATCGGATTTACGGGGCTCGCTTCCGGCGACGACCCCAAGTTTTCTCCGGATGGGTGCTGTGTCTCGTTTATCCGCGACAACGGGCTGGCAGTGATCCGGCTAAGAGACCCGGGCACGCCGATGAGCTTTGTCGCTCCGTCGCCGAATCCAGGCTTGTCAAACGGCGAGGTCTTTCTGAATGGCAGAGTCGACTGGGTTTATGAAGAAGAGCTCGATGTGCGCAGCAATTACTTCTGGTCCCCGGATTCGAGAAACCTGGCTTACCTGCAGATGGACGAAACCCAGGTGCCGCGCTACCCGATCACCGACTGGATCCCCAACCACGCGATGGTGGAATGGCAGCGCTACCCGCAACCGGGGGACGCCAATCCTGAGGTCCACGTCGGGGTGGTGAGCGCGAGGGGAGGCAAGACAACGTGGGTGAAGCTGCCGATCCACGAGGGTGACGACTACATTCCGCGTTTTGGCTGGGTTGACCATAAGACCTTGTGGATCGAGGTCGTGAGCCGCGATCAGAAGCACCGCGTTTTGTATTTTGCCGACGCCGAATATGGTGATGCGCGCGAAATGTTGGAGATCGACGACGCGAAGTATGTGGACGAAAACTACGATGTCACGGTGAACGACGGCTCCATCGTTCTGACGAATTGGAGCGATGGCCATAACCAGCTTTACCTTTACAGCTACGACAAGGGAAAGCCTCTCAGTGCCGACGCCAAACTGGAGAGAGAACTGACCAAAGGCGATTTTGAAGTTGGCGATGTGTATCTCGTGGATGCTGTACATAGGTGTGTGGACTACGCGTCGAACGAAGGCAATCCCCTTGAGCAGCAGATTTGGCAGGCAGGCTTCAACGGCGAGCGCAGGCAGCTAAGCGCAAGCGCGGGTTTTCACCAAGCCAATTTCTCACCGGACGGCAGCGTATTTACCGACAAATTCTCAACGCGTATGCAAGCGCCTGTGATGCGGCTTTGCCAGGAGCCGAGTGGAGCCGGCGCTGCAGCAAGCTGCCGCATGTTTTGGGAGACCCATGCGCTGGATTCCTATCATCTGCAGGCGCCGGAGAATCTGGAAGTAAAGGCGCACGATGGAACCACGCTTTATGCGACGCTTCTGCTGCCCGCAGTCAAGACTGCTCCAGCCTCGGTGCCGCTGATTGTGAACCCTTACGGCGGACCGGACGACCAGACCGTGGTGAACATGTGGGACAATCACCTGTTCTTCGACGAGCTGCTTGCCCAACAGGGATTTGCCGTGCTCCATGCGGACAATCGCGGCACGGGAAGCCGTGGGCGCGCATTCGCCCAGGCGGCGTATCACAACTTTGGCCCGGTGCAGCTTGAGGATCAGTTGACGGTGATTGACGCCGCGCTCGCGAAGTATCCGCAACTGGACGCGAAGCGCATGGGCTGGTGGGGCTGGAGCTGGGGCGGCACATTCACGCTCTATGCCATGACGCACACCGACCGGTTCAAAGTGGGTATGGCCGTGGCGCCCGTAACCGATTGGCGCGACTACGACTCCATTTATACCGAGCGCTATTTGGGCTTGCCCGCGGAAGATGCGGACGGGTATCGCAACTTCTCTCCTGTGAACGTTGCTGCCCATCTGAAGGGAAGGCTATTGCTTGCGCACGGAACCGGAGACGACAACGTGCATATCGAAAACACGGTACAGTTTGTGCAAAAGCTAATCGAGGCCGGCATCCCATACGACTTGCAGATTTTTCCGCGGAAGACGCACTCCATTGCTGGACCGGATGTCCAAACGGAACTTTACAACCGGATTTTGGCGCAATTCGAGGAGTACTTGAAGCCGGCGACCCCGGCTGTATCTGGACAATAAACGGGTTCAGACTTCGCGGCGATGGAAGAGATCGTCTTTTTCGCGTTTGGGGCAGCGTGTGCACTCTACGCAGCAGACGAGGAGCACGGCCACGCCCACCGTAACTAACACAGCAAGAACAATTCCATTCTCCACAAGCCAATGCGATAGGGTCTGCATCTTCGGTCACCAAATTTGCGGTTGCCGCACACATCTTTCGATGCGTTGAGGCCTCGCGGCACGCTCACGTTCATCCCTTTGACGGTTTTCGCCTGCTCAGAGTTTAGCTCAGCTGGGTTCCCGGTAAAACATTACTCTCGATTCTCCCTCTGATTTCAAGGATTTTGGATGCTATGATAGAGAAGAAAAGACGAATATCCAAGCTAAATGGGTTCTAGTTCCAATTCGGGTCTGTCGCCCATTCCAAAGGAGTGGCCAGAGGAACTGGCGAACCTGGAACGGGTCGGTGAGGCGGCGCGGAAGGAAGCCAAGGCATGGGAATATGACGCCGCTTCAGGGCCCGCGCTCAACTGGCTCTTCGTCGATTTGAATTCCTACTTTGCCTCAGTGGAGCAGGAGACGCGACCCGAGCTGCGCGGGCGACCGGTGGGGGTGGTGCCGATGATGGCGGACACCACCTGTTGCATTGCTGCGAGCTACGAGGCCAAAGCCTTCGGGGTGCGGACGGGCACCATTGTGGCCGATGCCAAGCGCATGTGCCCTGAGATCGTCCTGGTGGAGGGGCGCCACGAAATCTACACGGAATACCATCACCGGATTGTGGAGACGGTGGAAAGCTGCGTGCCGGTGACGGCTGTCTGCTCCATTGATGAAATGGCCTGCCGGCTGATGGGCCGCGAGAGAGCGCTTCGTGCGGCACTGGATCTCGGCATCCGTGTCAAAGCGGCAATTCGCGAGCGCGTGGGCGAGACGCTGCGCAGCTCAGTGGGGTTGGCGACAAACCGCTATCTTGCAAAAATTGCCAGCGACATGGAGAAGCCCGACGGCCTTGTGGCGCTGCCGCTGGACGTTCTGCCCGAAGCGCTGCACTCGCTCACGCTGCGCGATTTGCCTGGCATCGGCGCACGCACAGAGAAGCGGCTCAACGAAAAAGGCATCAGGACGATGGACGATCTGCTCAAGCTCGACCGCGAGCAAACCGGCGAAATCTGGGGATCGGTATGGGGCGAACGGCTGTTTCATTGGCTCCGCGGCGAAGACTTCGAGAGAGCAGAGTTGGAGCACCAGAAGTCCATCAGCCACTCGCACGTGCTGGCGCCCGAGATGCGTACCGCCGAAAAAGCCTGGGCGGTGGCGCACAAGCTGCTGCACAAGGCGGCCATGCGGCTGCGTGCGCAGGGCCTGTGGGCCAGCAATATCGGACTGGCGATTGGATTTGCCGTGCCGCGGAGTGAAAACACGCCGGTGAGCCGCTTCGGCGTGCCGGCGCGCGGCTGGCGCAGCGAAATCAAGCTGAGCGAGTGCCAGGACAATCAGACGCTGATCGCCGCGCTGCGACGCATTTGGGAGTCGCGGCCATCGGGCAAGCAGTACGACAGCCCGTACTTTATCGGCGTGCAACTGAACAACCTGGTTCCCGACCGGCTGCACACGCTGGCACTCTTTGACGGCCTCGAAGAAGAGCAGAGCCGCACGCGCCTGAATGCCACGATGGACCAGATCAACGACAAGTACGGCATGAGCGCGCTGGCCCCCGCTGCGATGCTGACGGCGTACAAAGCCGCGCCGACGCGGATCGCGTTCCACAGCATTCCGGATCTGTTTTAAACACGGGGAACGCGGGAACAAGGGAAAAGAATCGAAGGCCGCACTCCGGTGGACAGATCGAGCGGCGCAGAGGCAAAATCTGACGCCGAATCTGGCGGCCGATTCCAAGGTCGCCGGTCAGCAAAGCCATGAACTTTTTTGAGCCCTGCTGCGTAACTCTCTGCATCCCCGACCGCACACGGGTGCGGATCAGGAGGTTGTAGCGAGTTATGGCCGGCAGTTGGCAGCCCAACTTCGAGCAGCTGATCGACGAGCACCAGTCGATGGTCTTTTCACTGGCGCTGCGCATGACGGGAGACAGTGGATTGGCCGAGGAGATTGCCAGGGACGTTTTTCTTGAGTTGGACCGGCACGTGGGCAACATCGAATCGCCGCTGCACGCGGACTCCTGGCTGAGGCGCGTAACCATGAGCCGTTCGGCCGATGCACTGCGCCGGCAGCGGGTGCGCAGCGTGCATATGTGGGTGGAGATGAACGAGAACCACTGCGCGCAGGCGCAAGAGGGCGGCTCGCCGATGGGGGCGCGGCTGGCGGCGAAGATCGACAGGCTGCTGGCGACGCTACCGGAGGCACAACGTGCGGCGCTGGTCCTGCGCTACCAGGAGGATCTGACACCAGAGGAGATTGCGGCCACGTTGAATGAGCCAGCGGCAACGGTGAAGATCCATCTGCAGCGCGGACTGAAACTGCTGAGGGCCAAGGCCTCGATCGGCTTGTAGGAGTTCGCCCGTGGATCTTGATGAGAAGGACGATTTTGAATTTGAGTGCGAGCTGATTACCGCGTTGCTGTGGCGGCCGGCTCCGCCCGATCTGAAGCGCAAGGTGCTGGAGCGCAGGAACGAGGCGGCGAGGCGGCGACATTTCCTCTCGATATGGTGGCGGAGACTGGCGTCATCGTCTTTCCGCTTCGCTTGGCGCACAAAAGGCGGCAAACGAAACTCGGAATGAAAGACTCGGTGATGAAGCACAGCTTTGTGCGCGCGACTACGGAGTCCGCGTCATCAGGTCAACAAACATTTTTTGAAAGCGCGGCAGGTCGAGGTCGAGTTGCGCGTGAACCAAACGCACGCCGGCTGCGGGCTTTAGATTTTCATCCCAGGTAAGCGTATCGCCGTAACTGGGACCGTGGCTCAGGTCCACATCCATGTAGACCAGCTTCTCTTTGGTGATGATGGATGGATCGAGCCACGCGCAGGCGGCGAGTTCGTCCCACATGTAGTAGCGCTGCTGGCTCCACGCAGCGACGTAGCGCGCGGCCGGCGATTGCGACTTCGAAATCTCGTCAAGCATTTTCTGCGTGAACGGCGCCTTGATTGAGACATCGACGGTGGTTACGTCGATGCGCGGCCACGCGGCATGCAGCACGATGTGCGCGGCCTCGGGATCGAACCAGAAATTGAACTCGTGGCGCGGGTTGGTCGCGAACTCGGGATCGTTGGTTTGCGGATCGAGGCTGCCGCCCATGATGACAATGCCCTTCGTGAGCGTCGCAAACTGCGGATCAATGGCGACGGCGAGCGCGATATTGGTGAGCGGACCGGCGGCGTAGATGGTAACCTGGCGCGGATGCGCATGCACCTGGCGGATGAGGAAGAGCGCGGCATCTTCGTCGATCGGTTTGGCAGTGGGCGAGCCTTCAGGCATCGGTGGAATCACGTAAGGGCCGTGCGACTGGGACTGCGCGGGCATCACGGGAACGGCGCCGGATTTTGTTTCCTGAAGCGTGGTCGGCCCTTCGCCCCAGGCGCCCAGCCAGACCACTTTGCCGTAGAGGGCGGCGGCCAGGCGCGTCTCTTCCTGCGTGCGAACCAAGGGGAACACAGCGCCTCTGGCCACGGGAACGCCGGTGTGGCCGGTGAGCTCAAGCATGCGAAGCGTATGCAAGGTTTCCTCGTCGCACCACGCATTGCCCGTGACCATGGTGATGCCGAGGACCTGAACGTCAGGCGATTGCAACAGGGCCAGCATGGCCATCTGGTTGGAGCCGCCAGGTCCGGAGCCATCCTGATCGATGAGGACAAGTCGCTTTTGCGCGGGAAGGAAAACGGCACAAGTTGCCAGCAAGAGAATGACGAAGAGTTTTCTCATTGATGGGTATTCTGGCATAAGGCAGGGCTTAAATCATCGCTCGAGCTGAGGAGGCCGGCGCCCGCGATCGTCTCCATGCCCTGATCACTGACAACCGATCACCGACCACTGCTTTACCTGCGGCCGAAGCCTCTGGGCTTGAACTGCGGTTTTACCGGCAGATTCGTTTTGCCTTCGGGGTAGACGACAAGAAAGCGGTCAGGCCCTTCGCCAACGCTGGCTGTCTCAATCCCCTCGAGCGACTGGCAGGTGAGGTGCAACATGCGGCGCTCGCGGCTGTTCATGGGCGGGAAGCTGTAGGGAACACCGGACTGGCGGACCTTCTCGGCAGCGGCTTCAGCAGACAGGCGCAGCTCCTCGGCTCGGAGGGCCTTGAAGTTGGCTGCATCGAAGCTCACAAGATCGTGCTCATGGTGATCGAGGCGCAACATTTGTCCGGCGAGGGTTTCCAAGGCGCGCAACAGCTCGCCGTTGTGCTGGATGACGAGCGGGACATCGGGCCCGGCCAGTTCTACGTAGATCTGGCGCGCTTCGATCCCTTGGGGATCGCGCGCTCCATCACCGGCTGTGATGCGATATTTGAGGCGCATTCCACCCAGTTTGTTCAGGGAGTTCAGGAAGTGGGCGATTTTTTGAGCCGCTTGCTGCAGGTCTTCAATGGGCATCAGAAATAAGTATCGCAGAGCCAGGGGCGAAGGTGGGAGCGGAATTCCTAAAGCTCCTTTTCTGAGCGGGGAGAACTGCTTCGCAGGCCGGTCACCGTCGCGTGGCGCTTTGTGTCCGCGGGCAGCGTTCGTTTGAAACCGGATTCAGATAAAATTCAGGCGCAGATTGTATGCTTCTGAGTGTGATGATTGGCAGCAGTTTCAAGAGGGAAAGCGGCTCGAGCCTGACGGCTTTTCCGATCGGTGTGATTGCCTGTGTCCTGTGGATGGCCGCAGGCCCCACGGCGTACGCACAAGGGCAGGACAGCGCTTCGGCCCCTGAAACCCAGGCTGCAAGCGCCGCGACGCCAGTGGAGATTACGTTGCCGGAGGCGATCCGGCGGGCCGAAGCGAGCGAGCCGGCCTTCGTAGCAGCCAGGGCTGCCAGCCAATCCGCAAACCTCGACCGCTCCATCGCCCGCGCCGGGCTGCTGCCCAATGCGCGCCTTTACAGCCAGGACATCTACACGCAACCCAACGGGATCTACACCGAGGGCGATGCCGGTGAGCCTCTGGCGCCATTGCCCAGATTTGTCGCCAACGATTCGAGACCGCGGGAGTACATGGCGCAGGGAATCGTGGACGAAACGCTCAGCTTCGCGGGGCCGGCGGCGGTGCGCCATGCCAACGCAGCGGCTGCAATGGCCAGCGCCGAGCAGGAGATTGCGAGGCGAGGCCTGGTGGTGGCTGTGACAGGCATGTTCTACGCGCGGATGGCCGCGGACAAGAAGCTGGCAGTTGCCGAGAGCGCGCGGACGGAGGCGGCCGGTTTCACAAAGCTGACACGAGAACGCGAGCAGGCACGCGAGGCGGCGCATGCCGACGTAGTGAGAGCCGAATTGCAGGAGCAGCAGCGGGACCGGGACGTCGAGGACGCTCGATTGGCAGCGGAAAAGGCGCGTTTGGATCTGGGCGTGCTATTGTTTGCCGATCCGCTGACGGAGTACGCGCTGAAGGCGCCTGAAGCTGCATCGACGCTGGCGTCGAAAGAGGACGTGGAGCAGGCTGCGGCGAAGAACAATCCCGAGCTGAAGAGCGCGCTTGCCTCTCTCGCCGAGAGCGACGCCGATGTGCAGGCGGCATGGGGCGCCCTGCTGCCCAGCGTGGGGTTGAATGTGACCTACGGGATCGACGCCAATGAATTTGCAGTCAATGGCCCCCTGACTCCCGATGGTCTCAGGGCGCGTAACCTCGGCTACTCCACGAGCGCGACGGTGAACCTTCCCGTGTGGGATTGGCTCTCGTCCGAGCACAAGGTGAAGCAGAGCGAGATCCGGCGTGATGCGGCGCAGGTGGCGCTCACCAATACGCAGCGGCAAATGATTGCACAGCTCGAAGAGGTGTACTCGGAAGCAAGAGCGGCGCTCGATCAGCTTGCGTCACTCGACCAAAGCGTGGCGACAGCGGCCGAAAGCCTGCGATTGACGAAACTTGCCTACCAGGGCGGGGACGGCACGGTGCTGGAAGTGGTGGATGCCGAGAGCGCCTACGTAACCGCCGAAAACGCACGCGAAGATGGCCGCGTGCGCTATGAGACGGCTAGGGCCGAGCTGGAGACTCTCACCGGAGCGAAGTGAAGAGAGCAGGGAACAAGGGACGTAGGAACTAAGGGTCAGGGGTCAGGGAAGATTGGACGTTCAGAAATGCAAATGATCAACGCGAACAGAAATGGATCGGTGCGGCCGATCCTGATGGCAGCCGCGATGCTACTGGCCCTGTTGCCGGGCTGCAAGAAGGAAGCGGCGCCGGAACCCGAAGTCACGGTGCAAGCCGAGCATCCGGAGCAGGGTCCGATCGCCGAACAGGTGACGGCCGATGCGGTTCTGCAGCCGATGGCGCAGGCGGCGATCGTTCCGCGGATTACGGCGCCGATTAAAAAGTTCTACGCAGAACGCGGGCAGCGGGTGCACGCAGGCGAACTGCTGGCGGTGCTGGAGAATACCGATCTGGCGGCGGCGGCAATGGATTCCAAGGGGTCGTACGAAGCAGCGCAGGCGGCCTACGCCACAGCGACCAAGGCGCAAGTGCCGATGGATGTGCTGACGGCGGAATCGGACTTTGCGCAGGCCAAGGCGAACCTCGATCTGAACCAGAACATCGTAAAGAGCCGCAAACAGCTGTTTCAGGAGGGCGCGGTACCGGGCCGCGATCTGGACACGGCGCAAGCTGCACTGGTGCAGGCGCAGGCGGTTTACGACGCGGCCAAGCAGCATCTGGACGCAGTACACAGCGTGAGCCGCGAGGCGGCGCTGAAGTCGGCGCAAGGGCAGTTGACATCGGCCGAAGGCAAGTACAAGGGCGCCCAGGCGCAGGTGGATTACTCGGAGATTCGCAGCCCCATCGATGGCGTGGTGACCGACAGGCCGCTGTTTGCCGGTGAAACGGCCGCAGCCGGAGCGCCGCTGATTACTGTGATGGACACGACGGCGCTGATCGCAAAAACGCACATCGCCGAGAACCTGGCCGTCCAGCTGAAGGTCGGCAACCAGGCGTCGGTGCGAGTGCCGGGGCTTTCCGATCCGGTTCCCGCCAAGGTTTCCATGGTGAGCCCGGCGCTCGACCCTGGAAGCACAACGGTTGAGGTGTGGCTAAAGATTGAGAACAAGTCGGGCCGGCTCAAGGTGGGCACGCCGGTTAAAGCGGTGATGACCGGGATGAGCGTGGCGCACGCGTTGACAGTGCCGCTCTCGGCGATCTTGACGGCCGATAACGGAGCAAAGTCGGTGATGGTGGTCGGCTCAGACAGCGCAGCTCATAAAAAGCCGGTCACGCTGGGCATCGATAATGGCACCGACGTGCAGGTGACGAGCGGGCTCACCACCGCGGACATGGTGATCACCAGCGGATCGTATGGCCTGGACGAAGGCACCAAGGTGAAGGTCGGCCCGGCCGGCGGAGACGAAGACTCGGGCGGAGGAAATGACTGATGCCCTGTGAAGCGGCGGGTGTCAGCCCAATACCTTTCTGGCTGGCAAGGTCAACGCGGACCATCTTCTTTTTCGCCGTCCTGCTCACGGTGGCGGGAATCTACCTGGCCTTCCAGGTCCCCATCTCGGTCTTTCCCGAGACTAACTTTCCTCGAGTCGTGATCGGCGTGGATAACGGCGTGATGCCCGTCGAGCAGATGGAAGTAACCATCACGCAGCCCATCGAAAACGCCATCAACTCGGTTCCCGGCCTCACGAGCGTGCGCTCGACCACCAGCCGCGGCTCGGCCGAAGTGGATTTGTTCTTCAACTGGAATGTCGACATGGTGCAGTCTCTGCAACTAGTGGACGCAGCATTAGCAGAGGTGCAGCAGGAATTGCCGTCCACTGTGCGCATTACCACCAATAGGCTCACCTTTGCCAGCTTCCCCGTTTTGGGCTACAGCCTCACGTCCGACACCGTTCCCCAGACGCAACTTTGGCAGATCGCCACCTACGACTTGAAGCCGCCTCTCAATCGTGTCGACGGCGTCAGCACCGTGGTGGTGCAGGGCGGCGAAGTCCCAGAGTTTCACGTGGTCCCGAATCCGGCGCTTCTCCAGACAGCGGGAGTGACGATCTCGGATGTGGTCAACGCCATCAACGCTTCGAACATCGTGCAGTCGCCCGGCCTCTATTCGGCGAACCACGAGTTGATCCTGGGCCTGGTGGGCGCCCAGGTGCACGACCTGGACGGCCTGCGACGGCTTGTGGTGAAGACCACGCCGGGCGGTGCTCCGGTGCACCTTGCCGATGTGGCCACGGTTGAGGCCGGGACCATGCCTGTCTACACCACCGTTACGGCCAACGGCAAAAATGCCGTACTGTTGATGATTAACCGCCAGCCTTCGTCGAACACCGTGGCTGTTGCCGACGCGGTGGCGACGGAAGTTGCGGATCTCCAGCAGAAGCTTCCGGCAGGGGTCAAGCTCCAGCTCTTTTACGACCAGTCGCAACTGGTCCGCGATTCGATTTCGAGCGTACGCGATGCCATTTTCATCGGGCTCATACTGGCATGCATCATTTTGTTCCTTTTCCTGCGCGATTGGACCTCCTCGCTGATTGCGGGGCTGGTTATCCCAGTCACCATAGCCATCACCATCGGGGTGTTGTGGGTGATTGGCGAAAGCTTCAACCTGATGACGCTGGGCGGACTGGCGGCGGCCATCGGCCTGGTGATCGACGACGCCATCGTGGTGGTGGAGAACGTGGTGATGCATCGCGATTCAGGCGAGCGGCGCGCCGAAGCCGTGCGCAAAGCCCTTCACGAACTCACGATCCCGCTGCTCGGATCCACTCTGACACCGGTGGTGGTTTTTCTGCCGCTGGTCGCGGTTAGCGGCGTCACCGGAGTCTTTTTCCGCGCCCTAGCCATTACCATGGCCGCCGCACTCGTCACTTCGTTGGCCCTGGCGCTCACGTGGACGCCGGGCTTGAGCTACGTCCTGCTCAAAGAGGGAAAGGTTTCCGGCGAGAATCACTCTGCGCCGGGATCGGAAGATTCCGAGCGCGAAGCCGAGCATGCCGGTAAGGGTACACTGATGGGCCGCGTACTCCGCGTGCACCGGCGCGTTCTGGAGTGGGTGTTGGCCAAGCCAGTCTGGGCCGGCGGCATTTGCCTGCTTCTGGTGATTGGGACGTGGGCCGGATACCAGATGCTTGGCACCAATCTGTTGCCCGAGATGGACGAGGGCGGCTTCATTCTCGACTACATTATGCCGGCGGGCAGCTCATTGGCCGAGACCAACCGCGTTCTTCAGCACGTCACCGAAATCCTGCACTCCATCCCCGAAGTTGAAAATACTTCGCGCCGTACCGGGTTGCAGTTAGGGCTGGCCGCCGTAACCGAGGCCAACACCGGCGACTTCACGGTGAAGCTCAAGCAGAAGCGCAGCCGTTCGGTGTGGGATGTGATGGATGAAGTGCGGAGCCGCGTGAAAGCTACCGAGCCTGAGCTCGATGTCGAGCTGACGCAGGTGCTGCAGGACAACATTAACGATCTGTCGAACGCGCCCGAGCCGATCCAGGTGAAGATCTTCTCCGACGATAGGACACTGCTGAACCAGCTGGGCCCGCGGGTGGCGGATGCAATCTCGAAGATCGACGGCGTGGTCGACGTGGAAAACGGCATCGACAACACCATCAGCGGCCCCGCCACGAACTTCCAGGTCGACCCCACAGTCGCGTCGCGACTTGGCTTTACTCCCGCCGAAGTGTCTGACGATGCAACTGCGATTCTCGACGGCATTACTACCAACCCGCTCATTGCCAATGGCCGCCTCTATAACGTACGCGTGCGCCTCAGCGACGAACATCGCAGCTCGCTCGACGCCATTGAGAACACGGTCTTCAACAGTTCCACGGGACACACGGCCACACTGGGCTCGCTGGCCGACGTCGAGCAATTGCCCCCGCAGAACGAGATTGCCCGCGAGAACCTGCAGCAGCTCGTAGAGGTGACTGCCGATCTCGAGGGATCGAACCTTGGCGGGGTAATGACCAATGTCGAGCAGGCCGTTAAGGCCTTGCGCCTGCCGCCCACGGTGCGCGTCGAGTACGGCGGCACCTACCAGCAGCAACAGGAGTCATTCCACGATCTGCTGCGCGTGCTCCTGCTGGCCCTCGCCCTGGTCTTTGGCGTTCTACTGGCTGAGTTCCGCAACTTTCCGGCGCCGGTGGCGATTCTTGCTTCGTCGGTGCTTTCGATCTCCGGTGTCATCCTAGCGCTGCTGGTCACCGGCATCACGTTCAATGTGGCTTCGTTCATGGGCCTGATTATGGTGATCGGGATTGTGGCGAAGAACGGCATTCTGCTGCTCGATGCCGACGAGCGCTACCGCGCCGAGGGCGCCTCACCCCACGATGCCATGTTGCACGCAGCGCAGCGGCGGCTACGGCCCATCGTGATGACCGCGATCGCCGCGGTATGCGGCATGCTGCCACTGGCCTTCGCCATCGGCGCCGGCTCTGAGATGCTGCAGCCGCTGGCGATCGCCGTCATCGGCGGACTGACGATTTCAATGGTGCTCAGCCTCGTCATCACTCCGCTGGTGTACTACCTGCTTACACGAGGGCGTGAGCCGGCTAACTGACTTTGCCGGCATTCTCCCGAAGGCGGAGAACCAGACCGCAAACCAGCAATCCCAATCCGAAGATCGAGATCGCAGTCACCACTGCGACGGCCGCGAAGCCGGTATCCGGCCTTATCGCGTCCAGAACTGTAACCGCTTCGTGAGCACGGAAAATGCCGAAGCAAATCGCGATGAGCGGGAGAACCACGATAATTGCGATTCTCTGTGGTCGGGTATAGGGCTGCGGGATCGGATGCTCCGCCGGTTTGGTGGTGCGGTACCAGTGCCAGACCCATATCGCAACGATCACCGCCCCAACCACGGAACTGAGGTACTGTAGCAGTTTGTACATCACGCTGTGCCCTGCAAACGGCAATTCGATAGGCATCCTGAGAAAGCTCCAGTGCCAATAAGGCCAATACGTGTCGTGCGTGAACGCATCCCACAGGATGTGCGTGGCCGATCCAATCAGAATCGAAAGGGCGATCCACGCCAGACGAGCTGGCGGCAAAAAGGAAAATGGGCCGCCCTTGAGTCTGCGGCGAACTCCATCGGGAAGGAAGACCAGGGATGGCAATTTCACGTAGGTGTGAAACAGCCATAGCGCCACCAGGCCAATCGGCAAATCGAAATAGAACATGCCGCTCAGCGTATGTCCGTAGAAATCGTGCGCCTTTAGGAGAAGGAAGTAAGGAAAATCCGGCACGAAACATCCAACCAGGAGAGCTGAGAATTCGAGGCGCGTTCGCCGAAAAGGCCATGCGGCGGCGGCGTGAGAGAGCGTAAACGGCATTACTTTAAGTATCTCCCGCCGGAGAGACGGCCGGCTGTTTGCCGGACCAGAGAGCGAGACGTTAGGATTCCGATGAAAAGGTTTCCAGGAGAAGCTGTCATGCGAGTGAATGCCTTACCGTTTGCTGCATTAGTTGTCGTTTGTTCTTTTGCGGCTCAAGCTCAGAGCCAAACTACTACCAGAACGAAGCACCAAATGGTGCGAGGGCCATCTGCGACGTTGGTTGCACAAACCTCGCCAATCCACCCCAACAACAAGGACCTGTTGTCGGGGACCCCACCCATGGGCTGGAACAGCTGGAACTTTTTCCATCGCAATGTGACCGACCAGGATGTGCGCAACGCCGCGGATCAGCTTGTCGCAACAGGCATGAAAGACGCCGGCTACGTTTACGTGAACATCGACGACACCTGGGAAGGCGAACGTGACGCCGACGGTGTGCTGCGCGCGAACTCGAAGTTCCCGGACATGAAAGCCCTCGCCGATTACGTGCATTCGAAGGGGCTCAAGCTGGGCATCTACTCTTCGCCCGGACCGAAAACCTGCGCTGGTTTTGAAGGATCTCTCGACCATGAGCTACAGGATGCGCAGCTTTACGCGTCGTGGGGCATCGATTACCTTAAGTACGACTTGTGCAGCTTTATTCCTGCTGTGATGATGAAGCAGGCGCCGGATGACAAAGCCGCGCAGATGCGCCTGATGATTGCCTCCTACGAAAAAATGGACAAGGCACTAAAGTCGACCGGCCGGCCGATCGTCTATTCGCTGTGCCAGTACGGATGGGACGCGGTGTGGGAGTGGGGACCTTCGGTGGGCGCAAATCTGTGGCGTACGACGGGCGACATCCAGCCGAACTGGCAGAGCATTTATTCGATCCTGAATGAACAGGCGGGGCTGTCGAAATACGCTGCGCCGGGCCACTGGAACGATCCCGACATGCTGGAAGTGGGCAACGGGCAACAGGTGGGCATGGGGGACAGGGCCCGGTTTGTTCCGCTCACGCTGGCTGAGAATCGCACGCACTTTTCCATGTGGGCCATGCTGGCTGCCCCGCTGCTTGCCGGCAACGATTTGCCCAACATGAAGCCCGAGATTCTGGCCATTCTCACCAATCGCGACGTGATCGCGATCGACCAAGACCGGCTGGGCCGCGAAGCCACCCGGGCCTATTCCGAGGGCGAGGTGGATGTTTGGACGCGGCATCTTTCGGGCGGCGCAATGGCCGTCGCCGTCGTTAACGCCGGTTCCGATCGCTATTCGACGCATCCGTTCCACCTGAGCCTGACCAAGCTGGGGCTGCACGGGCCGCAAACGGGTAAAGATCTATGGAACGGCAAGGAGATTACGTTGACGGATAACATGCCGCTTGAGATCGCCAGCCACGACATTCTGCTGGTGAGGATTGCGGCCCCGAAGTAGCGGAACTCCAAACCTGTTTTGATTACGGGTGCTAGCTGGCTTTCCCCAGGCACACGGCAAACCATCCTTGCGCGTCGGTCCAGGTTTGCGCTGGCGTGAATCCGGCTGAGGTCAGCATCGCTTCGGGTTCGCCAGGCTTGTACTTGTAGCTGTTCTCAGTGTGGATGGTTTCACCGCAACCGAAATTGACCGTGCGATTGAGTGCCTCGAGGCGAACCTGTTGCGAGCAGCGGCTTGCGAGGTGCATCTCCATCCGTGACTTGCCGCCATTCCACACTGCCCGGTGCTCGAAGGACTTCAGATCGAAGTCCGCGTCGAGTTCCCGGTTCAGCCGCACGAGCAAATTGCGATTGAATCTCGCTGTCACGCCGGCAGCATCGTCGTACGCAGCGAGGAGCGTCGCTTCGTCCTTCGCCAGATCCACGCCCAGCAGCAGGCTATCGCCTTCGGAGAGTCCGGCGCGCACGCGGCACAAAACGCGTGAGGCTTCATGGGGTTCAAAGTTGCCGATACTCGAGCCAATGTAGAGCACCATGCGCCGTTCGCCGTGGCCGACGGGACCAAAATGTAGTCTTTGGCCGTCGCCATCGGTGTAATTCATCACGCGGGGTGCAACGGTCACTCCGGGAATCTCCCGCTCAATTCTTTCCCGCGCTGCGTGGAGGGCGCTGGCCGAAACATCGACCGGTTCATATACGACGCTCCTCTGACGGTCGACGGCGGCTTTGAGCAGCAGGCGCGTCTTGTCTGCCGAGCCCGCGCCAAGCTCGGTGACACGCACCCGCGCACCGACCGAGGCGCAGGAGACGATCGCTCCCGCGCGGGCGGCGAGAATGCTCCGCTCAGTGCGTGTCAGGTAGTACTCCGGTAGTTCGGTGATCGCATCGAAGAGCCGCGAGCCCGCCGCATCGTAAAACAACCAGGCGGGCAGCCGCTTGGGCTGGCCGGATAGACCCTCCGACACGGTGGTAGCGACGCGTTCATCAACAACTGCAGAAAGTGTTGCAGGGGAAGCAGCTACGCTCATGGACTCTCACTTGGATGCAACAGAATGACTTAAGACGCGAGCCGGATGCCGGAAAACTGCCAGCGGGTCTCCGGTGAAAAGAAGTTCCGGTAGCTTGAGCGGATGTGAGGCGCGGGCGTTAAACAGGACCCGCCGCGCAGAACCATCTGCCCGCTCATGAACTTACCGTTGTATTCGCCGAGCGTTCCCTCGAGCGGGCGAAAACCGGGATAGCCAAGATAAGCGCTACTCGTCCACACCCAGCAATCGCCGAAGTACTTCGTACCGTTTTGGCTTTGTTGCTGCGCACTGCGCTGGTTGTTGTGCAGTTCTGTGGAAGGAATCGGCATCAGGTTTCCCGAGTCGAGAAGATTGCCCGCGATCGGCTGGCCTTCGACGGCAGATTCCCATTCGAACTCTGTGGGAAGGCGGTATCCGGCCCAATGGGCGTAAGCATCCGCTTCGTAGTAACTTACCTGGCTCACGGGAACGGTCTCGAGGTCTTTCAGCGGCAATTCGCCACACAAAGTGAACACGCTCCACGCGCCGTCCTTTTCCGTCCAGTAGAGGGGCGCCTGCCATCCATTCGCCTTCACGGTTGCCCATCCTGCGGAGAGCCAGAGCTCGGACTTGCGGTAACCTCCGTCTGCAATAAACTCCGCATATTCGCCGCATGTGACCAGTCGATTTGCCAATTTGAAAGGCTCGAGCCAAACGCGATGCCGTGGCAGCTCGTTGTCGTAACAGAAGCCTTCGCCCGCGTGGCCTGCTTCGCGTAATCCGCCTTCAAACTGCTGAAACGCGAGTGGTGCGGTTCTCCCGTGATCCCTGTTCCCTGTTCCCCGTTCCCTGTATTTTGGCCGAAGCGGATTGGTGAAGAACGCGTTCAGGATGTCCGTGAGCAGTAATTCCTGGTGCTGCTCCTCGTGATTGACGCCAAGCTCAACGCGGCGCAGCGCCTCAGGCTCCGGTTCGCCCTCAAACAGTCGGTCCATGGCCGCGTCGACGTGCTCCCGGTAATGAAGGGTCCGTTCCAAACCTGGCCGCGAAAACGATGATCTGAGCCTTTTCTCGGGGAACTGCGAAAAACTCTCGTAATAACTGTTAAAGAGCCACTCGAAATCGGGGTGAAAGATCCGATAATCCGGCAAGAACTGCCTCAGCACGAAGGATTCAAAGAACCATGTGGTGTGGGCCGCGTGCCATTTTGCGGGCGAAGCCTCGGGGCACGACTGCACCATCATGTCTTCGGGGGTTAGCGGCGCGCACAAGTTCATTGTTTGCAGTCGCGTGGCGCGAAATCGCTTGGCCAGTCCCATTTGCAAAATCGGGGAAGTTGTTGCGCTCAAAGTTATCCTCCTATCTGGGCTGAGAGTGTAGTTCATTGGGATATAACAACGGCAAACACGTGGGACAACTGCATGGATCCGGCAGCAGTGAGATGAGAACTGCCCGACGAAGGTTGGATGAAGATGGGCGGATATTCGTTACATTTGATCTGGTCCTGATGTAAGCCCCTCGATGGAAAATGAGGTGCGGTGCCGGAACGCTGGCAAATCCGGTGCAACGGTGGTTTAATTCCAGTGAGGATTTGCTCGATTCGTTGCCCTCCGGTGACATCGAAGGGAGGGATTATGACTGCGTTTGAAGTAAACCGCTGGCTTCTGCCCTTGCCTTTGCTCGCCGTTTCCTTTGTGGTTCCCCGGATCGTTCCGGCCCAGGCATCGGGTCAGGTTCAGTCTCCGTCTGCGCCGCAAGTTGCTCCAAATCCACCCGTACCGCCGCCAACACCTGAGGAGCTCGGTGACTCGTTGAGCGCGCGACAGCGTTACCAGGCCGCGATTGCCGCCTACGAGAAGGCGCCACAAAAAACGGCCGCGATATGGAACAAGATGGGGATCGACTACCAGATGATGTTCAATTCGAAAGAAGCTGTGCACTGCTACAAAGAATCGCTCAAGCTCGATCCGCACAACTCCCAGGTGATCAATAATCTGGGCACAGTTTACGCCTCGGAGAAAGAAGATGGAGAGGCAGACAAAATGTACCGGAGAGCGATCAAGATCGATCCCCATTCAGCAATAGCATACAAGAATCTCGGAACCAGTCTGCTGGCTGAACGCAAGTATCAGAAAGGCTGGGCAGCCTATCAGAGGGCGCTCACTCTCGATCCGCAGATCTTTGAAGATCACGGCAGTCCGACGATTGAAGGTCCCGGGTCGGTGCAGCAGCGCGGCGCCATGAACTACTACATGGCGTTGGGTTGCGCGCGCGCCGGTTACACCGACTGCGCTCTCCAGTACCTTCGCATGGCGCTGGATGAAGGATTCATTACCCGGAAGAAGGTCGCGGAGGATTCCGAGTTTGCCAGTCTTCGCGACAATCCCGCGTTCAAGCAACTACTCGCGGAACAGCAGCGCAACCCATAGTACCGATCTGGCTGGTTGCAAGCCGCTGAATTTTCCGCAGCGAGCGCGCGATTTTCCGCTTTCCTTCAATTTGGTTTAATGCTCTAATTCGACCATCGGGCCAAGAAAGCATCTAGCGGTGGGAGCTTCGGATCGCCCCTTCGATCCGTTCTCCAGGAGGAAAGATGTTCAGGCTCAGAGGAAATCTTCGTCTGCCAGCGCCGCTGGTGGCGATGGTGGCGTGTTCAGGTTTTCAGCTCGGGGCACCGGCGCAGGTTCCGAGCCAGGCGGCCTTACAAGTGAACCCGGCTGCACGGCAGTCAATTGAGCCGGCGCAGCTTGCGATCGTCGAAATCGGCGACTCCGTTGCGCTGGGCAAGCATTACGAAACTGCAATCAAGATCTACGCCAAAGCCCCGCTGATGACTGCGGCAATCTGGAACAAGATGGGCATGACGTATGAGTTGATGCTTGACTCAGGCAACGCAATTCGCTGCTACAACCAATCGCTCAAGCTCAATCCCAACGACCCCAGAGTTTTGAACAATCTGGGAACGTTGTATGTGTCGATGAAGGAATATGGAAGCGCGGACCGTTTGTTTCGAAAAGCATTGAATATCGATCCGAAATATGCGGGTATTTATAAGAATCTTGGCACCAGCCTGATCGCCCAGCATAAATTCAGCGAGGGCCAGAAAGCCTATGAGCAGGCGGCATTGCTCGATCCGGAGGTGCTCGGGGCCACTAGCGACCCCGTGTCTGAAAGTCCAATTACCTTGCGCGAGCACGGCGCGATGAATTACTTCATGGCAGAAGCATGCGCACGCACCGGCCAAACCAGTTGCGCCCTCGAGTATCTGCAATCCGCTCTGAATGAAGGTTTTGTGGACCCTGAGAAAGTGATTGCCGACAGCAGCTTTGCCGAACTGAGTGGCAACGAAGGATTCCGGAAACTTCTCGCCGAAAAACGCAGCGAATAGCAGGCGCGGGTTCCGTCGTCCCACTCAAGTTTTCTGGCGTCTATCTAATTGGGTCGCCTTGCGGGGTGATCGATACGAAGGACGCTGCCATGAAAATATTCCTCCTGCCCACAATCGTAATCGGTGTTGTTTTTGCTGCAGCAGCCGTTGCCCAGGATGCCGGCTCTGCCCCGCCAGCAGGCCAAAACGCCGGTCCGGGTGGTGGGGGAGGCTATGGCCAGCGTGGCGGACGCGGCTTTGGCGGCATCGGCGGCGGTATGGGAATGGTCGGCCGCGGTGTTTTTGGAACGGTCAGTGCGATTGCCGCGGATCATTACACCATAAAAACCGCCGTGGGCGATTCATACATTGTCAACTTCAGCGCGAATACGCGCATGATGAAACAGCCGGCCGGCATGCGGGGATCAGGCGGCGGCCCAAGCCGGGAGATGGGTGAGAATTCTGGAACTCGCCGCGGCGGATACGGGGCGAGAACCCCTCCTGAAGAAATCAAAGCGACTGACATCAAGGTGGGCGATGTCATCGCAGCGATGGGCGAAGTTGACGCCGCAGCCAAATCAATAGGCGCTGTTCGAATCATGCTGCTTGATCCGGAAACTGCGAAGCGCATCGAGGAGATGGAAGCCAATTTCGGGAAGACTTGGCTCCAAGGCAAGGTGACAGCGATCGACGGAACGAAGATCACGCTCACCGGCACGCTCGATAATGCCGTTCACCCGGTGCTGGTCGATGAGAACACGACCTTCCGCAAGCGCCGCGATCCCGTGACAATGGCCGATATTCAAGTGGGCGACATGGTGCGTGTGGAAGGCGCTGTCAAGGACGGGGCCTTTACCGCAACGAGTGTCGATGTCGACGGCATGATGGGCGGCGAAAGGCAAGGCGGCCCGCGCAATCCTGCGCCACAGCAGTAGTCACGTGGGTCAGTTCATCCTACAGGGATGGTGGCGCCTCCAGCGTGGACAGGCCTTAGCTTGGTGAATCTTGCCGGTAGCTAGGGCTCCCAGTCAGCGCTCCTCGATCAATGCGGATAGCAACGCGGCCAACCTGAAACCGCTTGGCGTCTGGAAGGGCGCTCAGGGGAAGGTCGTTTCTGCTCCTTCGAGATTGAGGCGTAAGCGGACGTTTGTCACAGGCCTTTGATCGACCCCTAACTTAAATCTGTTCATGTAGATGCCTTCCCTCCCAATGATTCAAACGGTAAGTCACTTGCCAACCATCTCTTTGCTTTTGGTACAAAGCCCCATGGTGAAAGAAGCGGGCTTATGGGGCGGGTTTTGCCCTCAGTGCGTTTGGGCAGCTTCAAGATCTTTTAGCTTCGCCAGTGGATTGGGGCGTTGGAATCAGCCTCGAAGCGAACGAACTGACCCGAAGTGACGAAGTTTGTGGAATCGATAAGTTGCTGCGAATTGCGGGAAGACAATCGTTTGTGTCGTGATCTGCACCACATCTCGCAACCGCTACGGCGCGCAAGAATGAGAGTCAGATCGCTCTCGCAATGAACAGAAGAGCGATTCCTAAAACAGGAGCAAGCGAACCTTCAGGAGGACAGAATGGGAACTAAATCAACGAAGCAGGCATTTTCGCGCAGCGCAGGATTACGGATCCTATTGCTGCTTTTGGCCGTTGCCGGCGCCAGCCTGCCTGCGTTCACGCAACAGATCACCGGCTCGATTGTCGGAACGGTAAAGGATCCGCAGGGCGCGGTGGTGTCTGGCGCGGGCGTGAAAGCAACCAACACGAACACCGGTTTCACACGATCGGTGCCTGCGAATGGATATGGCGAATTCCGCATCGACTATCTCCCCGTGGGCAACTACACCGTCGAGGTGACCGCGGCCAACTTCAAGACGTTTGTGCAGAAGAACATCATCGTCACCGTCGACCAGACGCAGACTCTGGCAGTGACATTGGAGATTGGCGCACAGACGCAAACTGTGACTGTGACCGAGGCTCCGCCGCTGGTGGATACCACCACGGCTGAGCTGGGACGAACGATCTCGCCTGCTGAAATCACCGGTATGCCTCTGGTGAACCGCAACGCGTACGCCATGCTGTCGCTCACGCCGGGCGTGATGTACAACAGCATGAGCCAGCAAAGCAACGCAAATGGCACGCCGAACTTCGTGATCGGATTGCCTTCGACCGATGTGCAAGTCAACGGCTCGATTGACGGCGGCAATCCCGAAGTGAGCTTCTATCTGGATGGCGGCCTGAACATCAACGGCATTCGCAACTACGGCAACCAACTGCCGAACCCGGACGCACTGGAAGAGTTCCGCGTGGAAACCAGCGACTTCTCGGCTCAGTACGGCCACATGTCCTCCGCGGTTGTCACAGCCGTCACCAAGTCGGGCACGAATCAGTTCCATGGCACACTGTTTGAGTTCAACCGCAACACCGACTTCAACGCCTACAACTGGAATGCGCCCAAAGATGCGAACGGAAACTTCATCAAGGCTCCCTATCACCGCAATCAGTTCGGGGGAGTGGTGGGTGGACCCATCAAGAAGGACAAGGCATTCTTCTTCTTCAGCTACGGAGGACTGCGCCAGGTGGTTGGCCAGTATGTGAGCGGCGGCCGGGTACCCACGGCGGCGGAGCGGCTGGGCGACTTCACGCAAGACTTGCCCAATCCCAGCGATAGCGCTGGAAAATACTCCTACTATCACTCAACACCGTTCACGATTAACATGCCGGGGACGAAGACGAACTATACGAACCAGACCAACACCGGCGCCGGCTGTACATCGGTCGGCGTGAGCTCCGGCAACCCCACGAATAAGAACTGCCTGCCGGCAACGACGATTGGTACGGTGATCGGCGAGGATCCGTTGGCAGCAACTGTCATGGGCGGCAAGAATACGAGTGCCTCGCTCCCGCTGCCCAATGCGCCTCTGAGCGGCTCGAGCGCAAATCTCCAGTGGATCGGCTATTTCACTGGACCGACCGACGAAAACGAGTACCTCGCGAAGTACGACGAGGTTCTCAGCGACAAGGATCACGTGGCCGCAACTTATTTCTTCGTGCGTACGACGCAGAATGCTTTTGGCGGCGGCAACATCGCTCCCTGGACGATCAATCAGTCGTACACCAACCAGACCAACGCCAACGTAAGCGACGTGCACACCTTTGGCGCGACTACCGCAAACCAGGCTTGGCTTTCGTTCACACGGGCAGCCGGCGGGCGAGTCAATCTACCTACTGCCAACGCTGGACAGCTCGGATCGGCATACACCATCCAAGGGCCTTCCACACTGCCGGATCTGAACGTATCCGGATACTTCCACGCCCAGGATTCGCTGGCCGGCCCGGTCACGACGTCAGACTTCTATTCGCTCCGCGACATGGTCAGCATGACCAAGGGCAAGCACAGTCTCTTCTTCGGCGGCGAGTTTGCGCTCGACAAGGGCATGTTCGTCGGCAATCTGTACAACTACGGTAATTTCTCTTACGCGAGCTCTGCTCCCACAACCACCGGCAACGCATTGGCGGATTTCTACACCGGCATGCTGTCGTCGCTGGAACAGGACACGCCGTACCACACGCTGATGAGTGCCTGGCACACAGCCGTATTCTTCCAGGACAATTACCGGATCACGCCCAGGTTCACGGCCGATCTCGGCATCCGGTGGGACATCGACACTCCTCCGGTTGAGTCGTCGAATCTGACGGCGGCGTTTATTCCCAGCAAAGCCGCGCTGACGAGCAGCGGCGGCGTGGGCGGCACACAATCTACCGTGATTGCGGGCGCGCCGGCGGGTATGTTCTTCCCGGGTGACTCGGGCGTGGCCCGCGGTATCATCTCGACAAAATACCACCATGTTGCGCCGCGCATCGGTTTCGCCTGGGATCCGTTCGGGGATGGCAAGACCGCTATTCGCATGGGTGCGGGCGTGTTCTACGGAACCACCAGCGGCAACGAGTGGAACCAGCCTGGCAATGCCAACCCGTACGCAGTTCGCCAGACATTCGGGTCGGTGAACTCGGCGTCAAACCCGTACGCAACCGCGATGGTGAATGGAACAGCGTCGTCGTTCCCCAGCGGAGATCCTTTCCCGTACACCTTCAATCCCAAGAGCCCGCGCTTCCTGCTCCCGGCCAGCATTGAGAGCATAGGAACGAACGTGCAGTGGCCCTATATTTACCAATTCAACTTCGCCGTGCAGCGGCAACTGCCCTGGCAGGTGGCCCTGACCGCCGCATATGTGGGAACACTCTCGCGCGATGTACCCACGATGATCGACGGCAACTACGCTCCGTATGTCCCGGGCATCGCCAACGAGAGTTCTGGCTCTTCCGGGGCCACCGGCTACAACGCGCGCCGGCCTTACGACCAGAACGCTACCGGCACCGGTACGCTGGGCCAGAACATCTTCCTTATCACCAACCAGACAGCCTCGTACCATTCGCTGCAGATCGCGGCGGGCCGGCCGCTTTCGCGCAATGTGATGGTGAACGGCTTCTACGTCTGGAGTCACGCGATCCAGAGCAGCAACGAGTCGGCAATCGGACAGATGACTGCGCAGGACTTCGCCAACCTGTGGGAGGAAAAAGGCCCAATGGACGCCGATCGGCGTAATGTGGCCAGCATTTCCGGTATGTGGAACATCGACTACTATCACGGAACGAACTTCTTCATGAAGGAAGTGGTGAATGGGTGGACCATCTCGCCAGTCTGGGTGATGCAGAGCGGGCAGCCCTTCTCGGTCACGACAGGTTCAAACAAGAATGACGATAGCGCCAACGCCAACCGGCCTGACTTTGACACCGTGAATCGGACAAGCGCGTTCCTTGATCCGCATCGTAATCGTGCTGCGGCTGCGGCTGAGTGGTTCAACACTGCAGCATTCGTCAACAACGGCCCTGGCATCGCCGGGGGCATCGGACCCGGCGGCGCCGACGGCAATGTGCCACGCGATTACCTGCGCGCTCCGGGTTACCGCGACGTGGATCTGGGACTCTTTCGCGATATTCATTTTGCGGAGAATATGACGTTTCAGCTTCGCGGAGAGGCCACCAACGTTTTCAACCTTGTTTCTCTAAGTACGCCCGGGACGAGCGGTCCGCCGCCAACGGATGGCCAGGCGCCATCGTCTTCGGGCTTTGGCGTGATCACCGGGGCCTCAAGCCCGCGCATCATCCAAGTGGGCGCGCGGCTTTCGTTCTAATCAACCGGATTCGAGGCAACATCCAATGGCCGGACAAGGAATTCTTGTCCGGCCTTATTTTGCGCCTTGCCCAAAGCATGAAAAAGTGGATGGAACCCGACGTGCGAGGTTCCATCCGCCGATGTGCTTTAACGATGCTTACTCGATCGATTGCAGGGTCCAAGCTCCATTCGTAAGAACAAATGTGGCTTGGCGCGACGTGGTGAGGGTGTTGCCTGGTGTCTCTGCTACCCCTTGCAGAGGTTGCGGCAACGAGGAAAGGTCCACTGCCTCGGTGTACTGCACGACCCTGGTGTCTCCCACGGTTTGAACGTCGCCGAGGTTGGTTGCTTTGAGATGGGTGGGGGCCAGGGACTCCACCACGACGGCGAAGTGCGGATCGGCCGGGCTATCCGGCCGCCATTCGATGATATCGCCGCCCTTGAGCAGCTTGACCGCTTTCTTGCCGTCAGGGGTGAGCGTAAAGTCGGCCCAATAGCCATTGGGGTATCTCTTGGTTTCGAGCCAGTACTTCGCAAGCGCACCCTGCGCCATTCCCTGATTCTCCAGCGTAATGTCGAATCCCGCAGGTGGAGTCTGGTCGTACTTGGCCTGAATCATTGCCTGCGCCTGGGCCTGGGTGAGCTCTGGTGCCGACTTGCAGCCCCCCATCCACAACCCTGCAACCAAAAGAACCATCGCTCCCGAAACCCGCAAATTTGCCCTGATATTCACATTTCCTCCGTAGACCGCATGAAGTGGCTCGATTTCCTTCGCTCCGCCATTTTTCACCTACTTTCAACGGGTGTCAATCTGGTTGAAAGTGACCTCGCTCACACATGTGAGATTTCCCTGTGGGAAGCACTGAAATGCGCGGCTTTGGAAGCAAAATGCCGCTAGGTCTCCGCGCTTTCTATTCCTGATCAAGGCAGTGAGCCGCCCACAATCCGATTGAGTAGAAAATCGGTGAATCCCTTCTCATCGGATTTCAGGCAGACTTCCGCATTGGGCGATCCCGTCACAGGCCGCGTAAAACCCCCGTCATCGACTTCCAGGCGCGTCGGTTGCGCCGGACAAAGCTCGGGGCGAATCGCATACGTGGCGGCCACGGGATCGTAGAGCGTAGGCATTCGCCATGCCTCCGCCCCGGTCCACTGGTGGTACAGCAGAGTCAATTGATCCGTCAGAGGTGATCCGTGGGAAAGGATTGTCCCCAATTCCGGGAGCGTGAGATGAATCTGGGTCGAGTCGAGCGGCATCATGAAGATCGGCACGCCCGAAGCCAGCAAGGCGCGAAGGCCGGCCGGATCGCAGCGAACGTTCCATTCCGCCGACGGTGGCTCCTGTTGATTTCCGGCCGCTTCGTCGTCGTATCCCCGACGGATGCTGCCGCCCATCATCACAACGCGCTTCAGTTTGCGGAAAGTGGCTGGGTCGCGCGCAATCGCCGCCTGCTCGTTGAACAGCGGACCGATGGCGATGAGGGTGATCTGCCCGGGATGCGCGCGAATCTCGCGGAGCAGAAAGCCAACAGCGTCCCCATACTTGCGATCGGGCTCCTGGCGCGCATATGCGGCTTGCGTGAAGTGATTCGACGCCTGCGTGGCGACGCCTGCTTCGACCGGAAGGTCTTTCCGGCCCACTGCCGCGAGGTAACGATCGACGAGGCGAGCGCGCAGTTCGGTATCGCCAAAGGCCGTGGTGATGCCGAGGAGTTTGACCTCCGGGCTGCGCAGCAGAAGAGCCAGTGCAAACGCATCGTCAATGTCGTCGCCAATGTCGGTGTCGACAACGACGAGCTGTTGGACTTCGGGTCTTGGATTGGCCTCTGTTGCTTGCTGCCCGTGCGCCAATATGAATGTGCACGCAGTCAACGCGACGGCTGCGAACCCGGCGAACACGCCCATGATTTTCATGAGCCCCATTGTAGCCGCGGGAACTGCTTTCATAACGAGTCCCGGGTACGTTCATAGCAGAACATACGGATCAGGTTTTCGCCTCACCTTCCACCGAGAAAAAACTCAGCGCAGCGTCACCTTGCTCGAGTAATCGGCTGCGCTTGAGTTTGCCATAGCACGATTCCACCAGTTGCTTGCGCCGGTGCTCGGCGATCACGAGCGCGCCGGGCGCGAGGATCCTGACAGCCTCACCTCCGAGCAACGTGAGCGTAGCCGCATATTCCTGCACGGCGTCGTAGGGAGGATCGAGAAAAAGCACTTCGTGCCGTTCTGGCTTTGGAAGCACTTTCGAGATCTTCATGAGGAATGCACTCACACTTCCCGGATGAACGCGGAATCCGCTGCCGATCCCGAAACGCGCGAGATTGCCGCGCAGCACCTTGAGCGCGGCGGGGGACCTTTCGACAAAAGTGACATGCACGGCCCCGCGGCTGAGCGCCTCAATGCCCACCGCTCCCGAACCGGCATAGAGATCGAGGAACGAGGCGCTCTGGATGCGCGGCGCCAGCACGTTGAAAAGCGTCTCGCGCAAACGATCGCTGGTCGGCCGGGTGTCCATCCCCGGAGGCGCTGCGAGAACGCGCGAGCGATACGATCCTGCAATGATGCGCATCGACTATGAGAATAATCGACTTTTTTGCCCGGCTCCCGGGACCGACGCCCACGCTTCATTGCCGATAAGTCGAGCGCCTCAAGGCTTTTCGTCGCCCGCGGTGCGGCGAACCTCTACAATCCTTGTATGCGAGGCTGGTCAATCCCGCTGGGCCGCTGGATGGGTGTGGAGATGCGCGTCCACATCTTTTTCCCGCTCCTGCTTCTGGTGCTGTTTGCCGTTAGCGGCCAGGATGGTTGGCCGCGCGGGTTTGCGCTGTTTATGTTTCTGGTGGCGGCCGTTGTGGTGCGTGAGACTGCCCGTTTGCTGGTGGCGGCGTGGCTTGGACTGCGGCTGCGAGCCATTCTGCTGCTTCCCATTGGCGGGCTTTTTGCCTACGCCAACCCCAACAGCCAGGAGATTGCCAATGGTGGCGCCGGGCAGATTGCTTTGGCCCTTGCAGGGCCGCTGGCAAACTGGGGTGCAGCCCTTGCCGCCGCTGCCGCCATCCTGGGCGCGAGCGGCGATGTGCGGCTCTTCGATCTCCCCTTGATCACCCCCGCGCATTTATTGCGCAGCCTTGTCTGGATGCAGGCTTTTCTCGGCGTGCTCCACCTGTTGCCCGCGTATCCTCTGGATTGCGGGCGGCTGATCCGAAATAGTTTTGCGCGCAAGCACGGGATTGGCCCGGCAGGGCGGGCTGCCGCAGGCCTGGGACAAGCGCTGGCTTTACTGGCCATGCTGGGCGGGCTGCTTGCGCAGGATCCATGGCTCATCCTCGCCGGCTTCTTCATTATGATCGGCGCGCAAATCGAGGATCAGGGTGTCTTTTTCCAGTCCGTCGTGGATACCGTGCGCATGCGCGAGGTGATGCTCACCGATTTTGCTACGCTCTCGCCCTCTGACACGCTGGCCGATGCTTTGCACCGGTGCGTGCATTCGCTGCAGGAGGATTTTCCTGTCGTGCGCGGACCGCAACTCGTCGGCATTGTTTCGCGCCAACGAATCGTGGACGCGCTGCGCAGCGAAGGCAACGGCTATGTGCAATCGGTGATGTCGCGGGCTTTCCAGGTGGCGCGCCCTGAAGATACCTTGGGCACCACCATCCGCCGCCTGACGGCAGGCCACGGCATGGGGCTGATCCCGATTACAGAAAGCGGGCGCGTGGTCGGCGTGGTGAGCGTGCAGAACCTGATGAACTCGATGTCGTTGCTGGCCGAGCAGCGGCGCATCGAACGCCAGGAACAGGGAAACTAAAGGTACGATGGCGGACCACCCTAAACCGGGGGGTGCCCCGAGTCTCGATTTTGAGACCCGGGAAGCAGAATCGTACAAGCCGCTCGCTCCCGGCGTCTACCTCGTCGCCACACCCATCGGCAATCTTGGCGACATCACGCTCCGCGCGCTCGATGTGCTGCGCCGCGCGGACCGCATTGCCTGCGAGGATACACGCCAGACGCAGAAGCTGCTCAACCATTTCCAAATCACGACGCGCACGATAAGCTGCCACGAGCACAACGAACGCGAGCGCGCCGGCGAATTCGTGGAGGCACTGAAAGCGGGCGGCCGCATTGCGCTTGTTACGGATGCCGGAACGCCGGGCATCAGCGACCCCGGCGGATGGCTGGTACGTGAGGCGATCGCCGCAGGCATTCCAGTCTTTCCGATTCCCGGCGCCAATGCCGCGATTAGCGCGCTGATTGCCTCTGGGCTGCCGGCTGAGGAATTTGAGTTTCAAGGATTTCTGCCGGAGAAAGCCGGCGCACGCCGCACGCGCCTGGAAAAGCTCGCAGCGCTCTGGCGCGAAACGGCGCGCACAGTGATCTTCTACGAGGCGCCGCACCGGATTCTCGATACGCTGGCGGATCTCGAAAGCGGCTGGGGTCCGAGCCTGCGTGTGGCAGTGGCGCGGGAATTGACCAAGGTCCACGAGGAGTTTGTGCGGGGAACCGTGGCTGAGGTGCGAAAGAATCTCGCAGCGCGCGATAGTATCCGAGGTGAGATTACGCTGCTGGTGGAAGCTCCCGTCAGACCCAGTTCGTCTGGCCGCGCGGAAGGCTTGCCCGCGGCAAAACAGAAGATCGCGGATCGCGTTGCGGGCATTCAGGCCGAACTGAATGTGGATGAAAAGGAAGCACTCAAGCGGTTGGCACGCGAGCTCGGCCGATCGAAGAGCGAGGTTTACCGCGAGCTGCAGCGCGAGCGGGCGACGAAGCATCGGTGATGCTTCGTTCGCTTGGTCCCTTGGTCCCTGTTCTTAAGCTTTCGCCACTTCCACAAGCGCTGAATAAAACGTCGCTCCGCGGCCGATGTCGGTCAGGCGTTCGCTGGTGAGAGCATTCACATTGCCTCCATCCGGAGCTAACTTCGCCCAGTCGAGTCGCGCCGCAACTACGCCGGCAGGAAGGCTCGGATTCAACATCGCAGTCAATTTCAGGGAACCGCGATCGTTGAAGACGCGCACGCTGTCGCCGTCCGCTACGCCGCGTGACTCCGCATCCTGCGGATGGATCTCGATCTTCTGATTCGTCCGCTCTTCCATTGCGCGATGCCCGGGCAGATTCGCGAATGTCGAGTTCATGTAGTTGTCGTTTTTGCGGCCCAGCAGCTCGAGGGGATATTTCTTCGCCATATCGCCCCAGCGCGATTCGACTGGAGGATAGAAGCCGGGAAGCGCATCGAGACCGGCTGCCGCCAGCGCCTCAGAGTAGAACTCGATTTTGCCGGAGGGCGTGGCGAACGGGCCGGAGGTATAGGGCTGGAATGGCCTGGTTTCGGGGTCGGCATGAAACGCGAGCGGAATGTGCCCTTCGCGCTCCAGTTTCTCGAAGGTGATGTGCTCCATGCCTTCGTTCGCGGAGCGGCCGTCGCCATCGATGGCGAGCGCCTGCCGGATCATGTCTTCCGGCGTATCGCGGAAGCAGGCCTCAGTAAAGCCCATGCGCTGTGCAAGCTGACCAAAGAGCCACACGTTGGACCGCGCTTCGCCCAGCGGCTCGATCGCTTGCTTTGAAAGCTGCACAAAATAGTGCCCGTATGCGCCTTGGATGTCGGTGTGCTCCAGAAACGTGGTTGCGGGAAGAATGAAATCCGCGTAGTCGGTGGTGTCGGTGAAGAAAAGATCGTGCACCACTGTGAAGAGATCCTCGCGCATCAATCCGCGCTGCACCGCGTTGCGATTGGGAGCTATTGCACCGGGATTCGAGTTGTAGACGAAGAGCGCGTGGACGGGCGGACCATCTTCAGGGCTCGAACCTAACTCCGTGAGCGCATGGCCGAGTTTTGACATATTGACAACGCGTGCCAACCGGCCGAGCGGGGAGGACAGCGCCAGGTCGGGACGGCGGAGGGCTTTCTCATCCCAGTTGAATGCGCCCGAAGTGGAAAGCTGCGCACCGCCGCCGCGATGCTTCCACGCACCAGTGAGCACTGGCAGCATGGCAATGGCGCGCACGGCCGTGCCGCCGTTTTCGCATCGCTGCACCCCGTAGTTCAGGCGCAGAGCCGCTGGGCGCGTGGTGGCATACTCCCGCGCCAGTTGTTCAATCGCCGCCGCAGTCATTCCAGTGAAATGGGCCGCGCGCTCGGGCGTGTATTCGCGCGCGCGTTCGGCCAAGCGATCGAAGCCGTGCGTCATCTCCGCAATGTAGGCGCGATCCTCCAGGGCCTCATTGAGAATGACGTGCATCATGCCCAGGGCCAGCGCCACGTCTGTTCCGGGGCGGATGGCAATGTGCCAGTCGGCCAGGGCAGCGGTACGCGTGCGGTAAGGATCGATCACGATCAATCTTGCGCCGTTGCGCCGCGCCTCCCGGACGAATGGCCACAGGTGAATGTTGTTGCCGTGGATGTTCGCTCCCCACGCCAGGATCAGCTTCGCCAGCCGGAAGTCTTGTGTGGGTGTTCCAAACTTTTTTCCGTAGACCAGCTTCCAAGCCTCGCCGCCCGCTTCAGAACAGATGGTGCGGTCAAGCTGGCTGGCGCCGAGACGATGAAAGAAGCGGCGGTCCATGGAGCCGTAGCCGAGCTGACCGATGGTGCCTGCATAGCTGTAAGGGAGGATGGACTCGGGACCGTGCTGGTCGGCGATCTGTTTGAGGCGCGCGGCGATGGCGTCGAGCGCTTCATCCCAGCTCACCCTCTCAAAGGCTTCGTGCTCCCGACCGCGAGGCAATGGCGTTTTAGGCACTCCAGATTTGCGGCGCAGCGGATAGAGAATGCGGTCGGGCACGTAGACACGATCGAGATATTTGGCCACCTTGCCGCAGAGAAAACCGCGCGTCACCGGCTGCGAGGGGTCGCCTTCGACTTTTACAGCGCGGCCTTCGTCATTCACCGTCACCAGCACAGCGCAGGAGTCAGGGCAGTCGTGCGAGCAGACCGTGTGCACAATCCGGAAGTGCGGGGAAGCGGCCATGCCGTCATTGTAAGCTGGAGTCGGAGATTTGATCCCATGCTGAAGGCCGGCATCCTGAATCCGCATCTGCTTTCGTTGTTGGCGCGCGTGCGCCATACCAACACTCTGGTGATTGCCGACCGGGGATTTCCCTTTTGGCCGGAAGTTGAAACCGTCGACATTTCGCTGGTGGATGGGATTCCGCGCGTGCTCGATGTGCTGAGGGCGATCCGCGCGAGCTACGTGATTGGGCACGCGTGGATGGCCGAGGAGTTTCAGGGCGCGAACGACGCGCGTACCCGCAAGGAATTTGCCGCGGCCTGCGACGGGATCCCGCTGACATTCGAGCCGCATATCGACTTCAAGAAGCGCGTTCCGCATGCGATCGGGCTGATCCGCACTGGAGACACCATCCGGTACGCCAACATGATTCTGGAGTCGGCCTGAATCTGGAGCAATGCGGCGATGTCGAGCGAGAAACGTAGTACGACGAGGGGACTAGCACAAAGCTTCCCCTGGAACGACTTGCTTAACCCGAAGGTAGTGACTAGGATCACAGAGGGTTTCTTCCCGCGTCAGGGACAATAGAATGCAAATTTCAAATCCAGAGCGGTCGCCACATGAATTGCACCTTTTGCAAAATCGTTGAAGGAAAGATCCCGTCCACTTCTGTCTATCAGGACGAGCTGGGCTACGCATTCGCCGATATCAATCCCAAGGCTCCGGTGCACGTGCTGGTTGTGCCGCGCGAGCATATCACCTCGCTCGACGTGGCTGGCAACGAGAAAAAGGCGTTGCTTGGCCACCTGCTGTGGGCGGCTGCCGAGATTGCCCAGAAGAAGGGCCTCAAGAACGGCTACCGCATCGTGGTGAACACGGGCGAAGAGGGCGGGCAGACCGTCGATCACCTTCACCTGCATCTGCTTGGCGGGCGCGCAATGACCTGGCCCCCGGGTTAAAAACAGGCGATAGGGAATAGAAAAAGGGCGCGCTGAATTGGCGCGCCCTCTGTTTTCTTGGTCTCTAGTTCCCTTGGTCCCTGCTCTTAGAACGTCGGCTGCTGCGAGTACTCTTCTTCCTCTTCAACACCGTAACGGCGAAGCAGTACGGGCAGGCTTTGAGAGAAGGCTGAACGCGGCATTACGACATCGCAACCTGCCTCAACGGCCTTCATCTTTAAATCGCCCTGGAGGTGATTCAGAAAGCCGATGATTGAGACGGCCTTCTTGAACTTTCCTTTGAATTTGGGAATCAGCGCCATGGGCTTGGCGTTGAGATTGTTGAGATCGAAGACCAGCAACCCTGGCTTTCCGTTCTCCGGCGCGTCGAGGAGGCGTGCAACCGCTTCCTTGTTTTCGCCCTTGACGAATTCAACTTTCACGCCGAGTTTCCGAGCGGTCTCCTGAATCTTGGCGAGGAAGAAGAGATCTTCAATGAAGCAGAAGATGCGGGTGGGAGCATCTTCGCGCACGGGCGCCGGGGGTTGGGCTGAATAGACGTCGGGATAGTAACCGCTGCTGTGGCCATTACCCGCCGTGGGAATGGTGGAGGGCGGACCGTCTACGACATTGCCGTTGGCGACACGATAACTATGGTCCATGGGGCCCACAAACATGCGCGGACCCTTCTGGCGTCCTCTGCGCTTGCCTTGCGACGACCCGGACGTGCTGTTTCCCGGTTGCGCTTGAGCAGGCGAAGACTTCTGGAAGAATTTCTTCTTTTTATGGTTTTGGTGTTGATGGAGGGGCTTGTGCGCGGCGGGTTGTGGCGGCCCTTCCGGCTGCGGCTGGGGCGCCCCATGCATTTGCTGAGGCTGCATTGCAGCGGGTTGGTTTGACTTGTTCTTGCGGCGGCGGCGGCGGCGCCGATGCCCGCGCGGCTGCGCCTGACCGTTGTCAGGAGCGGGCCCCTGTTCTGGCGGGGGCTGCATTGATTCTGTTGTCATGTTGCTTGCACTTCCTGGTGCTCTGCTCTTTGCTGCATTGAAATGTGCGTGCTGCAAATTCTCACGGAACAGCAGCTCCGGTTGCCGTTTTCTCTGGGTCCGAAACTACAGGAGTTGCGCTAAAGCGCACTACCGATTTCATGGAGGTGCTGCTGTTTCCGCCTTTTAGGAAACGTTGCAGCCGGGAACGTCAACGAGTGACTCGTCCCGTCTCGGCCTCCGTGGCTCCAAAACTCGAATCCCTTTGAGAACGCGATTGCCGCTTTTCACGCGGGAGCCATTATTCAACCCCATGCGGTCGCCGAAGTCCATTCAGCGCGGCCTCTGCTTTTCTCAGGTGACGCCCTTTCCTATGTGAGCTTTCGCCGCGCACATTCCCTTTAGAACTTACCAGCCGGGCGAAATTTGCTTGCTCGGCGGCGAGCTTGCTCTACCCGTTTCCTGGGTGGCCCGCATCAGCCGCTTGATAGGCAACTCTGATACTACAGCGAAGCGGAATACATGGCAAGTGCGCCTTGCAAGCGTAAACCTCTTTGGTAACGGCCATTGGGGGAATGAACGCCGGACGCAAGAACGCCACTCAAGAGAGTGGCGTCACTGCCTGCACTGGTCACTGGCCTCCCAGCCAAATTGAGAGTGGAGGTTGTCTCCACCACTTCTACTACAGGCTCCCCGGCTGGCTTGTCCCTTTAGAGGGTCGCTCGTTGGCGGTTGCTCATGCCGGGTACCCGGTGTTGCTTAGGCTCGTTGGGCGTTCCTCCAACGGCCGATACATCACTGGCACTTTCTCAATAGCAATCGGTGTTCCGTTCGAGACATTATTTAGTTTCAACAAGTTACTAGGGTCATGGGCCTTCATTTGTCTGGATTCTGGAAGTAAAAAGACGAAAATTATTCAAAAAAGTGTAGACGTAACGATCAGCGCTGGCAATTGGGACAGAAATGCGTTCCACGACCCGCCAGCAAAACCCTGCGAATCGGGGTCTGACAGCGCCGGCACGGCTCGCCCGTCCGCTGGTATACGAAGTGCTCGAGCTGAAAGAAGCCACGTTTCCCATCGGCGTCGACGTAGTTCGAAACCGACGAGCCGCCGAGTCGTATGGCCTTCAGGAGAACCTGGCGCAGCGCGAGACGGAGCCGCTCAAGCTCGACGAAAGTGAGCCGGTTACTCCGGCGGCGCGGCCGGATGCCCGCTTGAAACAGGCTTTCGTCGGCGTAGATATTGCCCACGCCTGCGAGGATCGATTGATTGAGCAACGCCGCTTTGATAGGTAGCTGCCGTCGATGGAAGAGTGCTGCGAATTCGCGCTCCTCAATGGTGAGCGGCTCGGCGCCGGGCCCCTGGAACGCAGTTTCATCATCCAGGTCGCGGAACGCGAGGCGGCCGAATCGGCGCGGATCCACAAAACGAAGCTCGCGGCCACTTGCCAAGTCGAGCCGAGCATGGGTGTGAGGCGCAACCGGGCAATCCGGGGTCGTAACCAAGAGCCGCCCCGTCATGCCAAGATGAACGATCCATTGCGCATCCGGCGTTTTGGCGCTTCTTTGTCTTTGCACGGTTGACCGAGATGCCAGTGGAGAAGCGGGATCTGCTGGGCCCAACTCGAAGACGATGTGCTTTCCCGTGCGGTGCACCGCAAGAATCTCGCGGCCAGCTAGTCCTTTGGCTTGGTGAGCTGGCGGTGTTTTGAAGGGTTGAGGCTGGCCGGAAAACCAGGCCTGGACAATGCGATCGCCGCGTGCGCGTTTGTCGACGCCGCGAGCGATTGTCTCCACCTCAGGGAGTTCCGGCATCGGTTTATTGTAGAGGATTGCAGGTGGCAGGCTGGGTGCGCGCTTGCTAGCTGCGGTCATGCGCAAGTACCGATTGGTCGGCCTCCTCGCGCGTTTGCTGGCTTCCCCATTTCTCCAGGTAGACCACTCCGAGCGCAAGGCCTGCGAGAAAGACACCTACTGACGAATATTCAATCATGTCAAGTTCCCGGTTTTCCGCAGGAGTCTGATAGACAGTGGTGCCGTGAATGCCACGAGGAACGACGCGATGCTCTTCCGGAACCGGCCACCTGGGCATGGTATCGAGGTAATGCGTCGAGATCATCGCAGAGACGATGAGGCCTGCCAAGCCGGGCAGGAGAAAGAAAAGCGCGAAAAACTTGAGCGTGCCTAATCGAGCAGCTTTCATGGCTTCAGACCTCAAGCTGGCCGAGATTCCCGGCGTGGAACGAGGGAAACGCCGGGAAGCCACGTTCTGATGCCGAGTTTAGAGCAACTTCAGAGGCGTGCGCCAGGCCAAAGAGCAGGTCTGAAGGATGGGGTTACCTATCAGGTGACGAATCGGGATGGTGTCAAGGATCGTGGCGGTCCGGATCTGATTTCGAGACTGTCGGCTCGCAACGTCAAGAATTGCGGAGGAGCGAAGCGGCGCGACCCTATACACCGCATGCGCCGACTTGGCTTAAGACACTACACTGAGTGCAACAAATGGCTGCGCCAGACACAGTAACCGACACGATCGTCGCGATCTCTACACCGCCCGGCCGGGGTGGCATCGGAATCGTCCGCCTCAGCGGTCCGCTGGCCGCATCCATTGCCTCGCAGCTCGTTCGCCTTCATCAGCCGCTCGAACACGCTCGCGCGCGGTTGGCAGACGTAATGGACGCTGAGGGCGCGCAGGCCGCACCGGGCGAATCTACGAAAATTGACGAGGCGGTGGTCACTTTTTTTGCCGCTCCGAATTCCTACACCGCAGAGGATCTGGTGGAGATCGCCGCGCATGGCTCGCCGGTGGTCCTGGAGTTCCTGTTGCGGCGCGCAATGGAGCTGGGCGCGCGGCTCGCTGAGCCGGGGGAGTTCACGCAGCGTGCTTTCCTGGCCGGGCGGATCGACCTTACGCAGGCCGAGGCTGTCCGCGATTTGATCGACGCGCAGACGCTGACGCAGGCAAGGCAGGCGGCGAGCCAGATGGGCGGCGCGCTCAGCAGCCGCGTGGCGCCGGTGAAACAGTCACTTGTGGAACTGGTTGCGCTGCTGGAAGCCGGGATCGACTTTGCCGAGGACGACTTGGATGTGACTCCACAGTCCGAGATCGCGCGGCGCATCGACGAGCTGATGCCGGCGCTGGTGACGCTCGAAGCCTCTTTCGCGCGCGGCCGGATTGTGCACGACGGATTGACGCTCGCCATCGTAGGCCGGCCCAACGTGGGCAAAAGCTCGCTCTTCAACCGTCTCGTCGAACGGGACCGTGCGATCGTAACCGCCGCTCCAGGTACGACGCGCGATCTGGTTACCGAACGTATTTCGCTCGGCGGTATTCCCATTGAACTGGTCGATACCGCGGGATTCCGTGAAGGAGCTCGCGAAACGATCGAGGAAGCGGAGCAGCTCGGCATCCGCCGCAGCCACGAAGCGCTTGCCGACTCCGCTCTCGTGCTGGTTGTACTCGACGCCACGCAGCCGCGCAGCGACGAGGAGAATCGCCTCTTGCGCACGGTCGAAGGGCGGCCCGCGATCGCGGTCCTCAACAAATGTGACCTGATCCAAAACGAGAAGGAGAGTGCGGGCAACGGACTGCCGCCGCTTAACGGTTTGACATCTCTTTCTACCTCTGCGCTCACCGGCGAAGGCATCGCAGCATTGCGCGAGCGCATTCTCTCGCTCGCGACTGGCGGAGCTGCCGCCGAGCCCGGCATGCTCACCAATCTCCGCCAGCACCAGGCGGTGATGACTGCCATCGGTGCGCTGGCCGACGCAGCAAAGGCCAACGTCGGCGGTATTCCGCACGAAATGATTCTGCTCGATCTCTATCGGGCGCTTTGGGCTCTCGACTCGCTGACCGGGCAGACCACCTCCGACGACATCCTCAATTTGATCTTCTCAACCTTCTGCATCGGGAAGTGACTGCGCTGCGAAGCTGCGCACGGATTATTCGCCGTACGGCACCCAGATATTTTTGACCTGGGTAGCGTGCTGCAGAAACCAGCGCCCCTCAGCCTGCGCGGGGTTGAACCAGTCGTACTCGTGGCCGTCGTTGGTCCACACCTGCTTCATGTTGCCGATGGAAGCGCCGCGCACGGCATTGGCTTCTTCTTCGCTGCGGAAGCACCAGATGGCTTCGATGCCGTCATGTTCGGCGAGTGTTTTCGCTAACTCTGAAGGACGGCCGGCTACCAGATTCACCACGCCGCCAGGCACGTCGCTGGTATCGAACAACTGATACAAGTCGCCGATGACGAGCGGATAGCGCTCAGATGGAACAGCGACGACGGTGTTGCCGACGGCGATTGCAGGCAGCATCAGCGAGAGCAGGCCGAGCAGCGGCGCTTCGCTGGGTGCGAGGATGCCGATTGCGCCGACAGCTTCAGGCATGGCGATGGTAATATTGCGGCCCGGCGGATGGTGGACCACACCTTCGTATTTGTCGGCCCACGCTGCATAGCTGAAGATGCGCTCAACCGAGAGATCGACTTCGACCGCTGCCTGATCTTCGCCCACAGCGCGGGCCAGCCGATGCGCAATTTCGTCGCGGCGCTGGATCAGATTTTCAGCAATGTAGTAGATAACCTGTGCGCGATTGTGCGCCGAAGTCCGTACCCAGCCCGATGCGTTGCGTGCCGCTTCTACGGCATTGCGGATATCTTTGCGACTGCCGAGCGGCGCCTCGCCCAGCAGCTCGCCATCGCGCCCGTACACCGGGAACGAATAGCCGGAGTCAGGTCGCGCCTGCTTGCCGCCAATGTATTGCTTGACGGTGCGATCGATACTGGAAGTGATAAGCGGGTTTGTGGTCTCCAGAGCGTCTTCTTCCTCGGGAAACTGAATCGTTGCCGCCTTGGTGGGGGCAGCGGGCATTGAGCGCAGCCACTTCGGTGTCAGATATTCGAGCATGCCTTCGCGACCACCTTCGCGCCCATAGCCCGATTCGCGATAGCCGCCAAAGCCACACGCCGCGTCGAACTGGTTGGTAGAGTTCACCCACACCACTCCGGCCTTCACTTGCGACGCCAGATCAAGCGCCACGTTGATGTTCTCGCTCCAGATGCTCGCGGCCAGGCCGTAAACCGTATTGTTGGCCAGTTCCGCTGCTTCAGCCGGCGTTCGAAATGTCATGCCCACGAGCACCGGCCCAAAGATCTCCTCCTGGACGACGCTCGCCGCAGGATGCACGTCAGTGAGCAGCGTGGGCGGATAGAAGCATCCCTTTTCCGGCAAAGGCCCCGAATATGGATTGGCGGGCTGCCAGCACTTCGCGCCTTCCGCTATGCCCTGATCGACCATCTTGCGGATGGTTTCAAGCTGGACCGGCGAAACGATCGCGCCGATGTCAATCGCCTTGTCGAGAGGAGGCCCTACACGAAGCGTTTCCATCCGCGCGCGAACTTTGGTATAGAGCGTCTCGGCGACACGCTCCTGGACCAGCAATCGCGAGCCGGCGCAGCAGACCTGGCCCTGATTGAACCAGATCGCATCCACCAATCCCTCGACGGCAGAGTCGAGATCGGCATCATCGAAGACGACGAACGGTGATTTGCCGCCTAGCTCGAGCGAGAGCTTCTTAGTGGAGTTCGCCGTGGCCTTGCGAATCACGCGGCCGATTTCGGTTGATCCGGTGAATGCAACTTTATCGATGCCGGGATGCTCGATGAGCGCCTGGCCCATCTTTGCATCGCAGGTGAGCACGTTGAGCACTCCCGGCGGCAGGCCCACCTCCATCGCCAGCTCGGCAAATGCCAGAGCGGTGAGCGGCGTATATTTTGCGGGCTTAATGACTACCGTGTTGCCCGCAGCCAGCGCCGGAGCCACCTTCCACGCAAACATCAGCAGCGGAAAGTTCCAAGGGATGATCTGGCCAACGACGCCGCATGCTGTGTAGTTGGGAAACTCCTGGTCGAGGAGCTGCGCCCAGCCTGCATGATGATAGAAGTGCCTTGCGACAAGGGGAATGTCGATGTCGCGGCTCTCGCGGATGGGCTTGCCATTGTCCATGGTCTCGAGGACCGCGAGACGTCGCGAGTGCTTCTGCACCTGGCGCGCCAACGCATACAAATAGCGGGCGCGTTCATGACCGCTCAGCGCTTGCCATGCAGGAAAAGCCTTGCGCGCCGCTTCCACCGCGGCGTTCACATCGTCAATGTTGCCCTTGGCCACCTCGGCCAGCACTTCGCCGGTTGAAGGATCGCTGGTGGTTTGGTACTCGCCACTCGCCGGCCTGACCCACGCGCCGCCGATGAACTCTTCAAATCGGCGATGATGCCTCTCAAGCCAGGAAATTGCCTCCTTCGGGTCTTCCGGCGCGGCGCCGTACTCCATGGTGTAGAACTTTTCCGCGATGCTCACAGCATCTCCTTACTTGGTTTGGCAGCGACGCCCTTCGGGTGCCATCTCCGACAGTAAACCGAAACTGAACTTTTTGTTCGCTCTCACTCGATCGCTCACTCCCTACATAGCGGCCCTTTGGTCTTCAGCTTCTGGTACTCCGCCTGCGTCAGTTGGAGATTGGTTCGGAACTGCTTTTGAAGCGCCTCAAGATTCTTGTTCTTCTCCTCGTGGCAGTAAGCGGTTGCGCTAAACACGTCTCCTGTAAAAAGGTCCACTGCATAACTTCCAACCACCTGGCTTCCGCTCGCCGTCTTGCCCCAGGTCACGCTGAAGAAGAGGAACCGCGTGGAGCCGGGGTTGTTATACGGATCGGTTTCGAGGCTAGGGAGCTGCCTTTGCTTCGGAGTCAAGGCTGCCAACACCAGTACCCGCGCCTGGTCGGGCGCTACGCTGCGCTCGGCTTTGTTTTCTGCACTCGCACTGAAAATGCAAAGACATGCAAAAAGAAGCACGACCGATCTTTTCATGTGGACCCCACCTTTTGTGGCGCCGGTCTGTCTGCTCTTGTTCATCCCTGTTTATGCGATCGGATGCCGGTATGTCGCCGAATACCGCCCAGTTAAATGATGCTCTAACTGGCGCTCGATATCGCCGAGCATTCCGCTCGCGCCGAACCGAAAGAGTGACGGTTCGAGCCACGGCCGGCCCAACTCATCCTTCATCAGCGCCAGCCAGTCAAGCGCTTGTTTCGCGGTGCGAATGCCGCCGGCCGCTTTGAATCCGACCGCCATGCCGGTTCGCTCGGCATAATCGCGAATGCAACGCACCATCACGAGCGAAACCGGCAGCGTGGCGTTCACACTTTCCTTGCCCGTTGACGTTTTGATAATGTCTGCGCCGGCCATCATCGCCACCCAGCTTGCACGCGCTACGTTGCGCAGCGTCATCAGGTCACCCGTGCCCAGGATCGCCTTCAAATGCGCCGGCCCAGCAGCTTCTCTGAATGCTGCAATCTCGTCGTACAGTGCCTGCCATTCGCCGTTGAAGACATGCGCGCGCGTAATGACGATATCAATCTCTTGCGCGCCCGCTTCCACGCTGCGATGAATCTCTTCCACGCGCTCCGCCAGTGGATTCAAACCCGCAGGAAATCCGGCTGAAACCGCGGCCACTGGAATGCCCGAACCTTCAAGCGCCTTCACCGCCGTCTCAACAAACGCGTGATACACGCATACCGCGCCAACGGTCAGGTGCAACTCCTCGATGCCGAGGCCTTCCACGATGTGCCGCTGCAGCGGATTGCGCGCCTTTGCGCAGAGCCGCCGTACGCGATCGGTTGAATCGTCGCCGCTGAGCGTGGTCAGGTCCATGCACGCGATGGCGCGCAGCAGCCACGCCGCCTGCGTCTCCTTTTTCACCGTTCGCCGCGCTACATGCGTTGCCGCACGGCGTTCCACCGCGCTGGTGTTCACGCGCACAGCTTCCACCCAGTCAATATTGAGCGGAATGTGGCGGTTGGGCTCGAGAGTACGACCGTTCAGAACCACCGGGATCGGCTGCGTCACCCGATGCGGAACGTTGTTCGCGGAAGTTACGGGTTGGACGGCCATAGAACTTTCTCCGCGATGGAACTAAGAACGCCGAATCGACAAAAAGGCTGGCTCTTCTGCGTTCGCTAGAGGAGCCTCCAAAAAGGAACGATCAGAGAAAGAAGGATAAATCTCTCAGTTACGCAACGCAACCGAGGAGCGGGCGTAACAGGCTTCATGCGTTCTCGATGATCATTCCGCGGCAAATCGCTCCATGAGAGCGTCGAAGTCCTCGAGCCGGCCGTATTCGATGATCACTTTGCCGCGGCCATTGTGATCCTCAATGCTGACCTTGAGCCCGAGGGAACGCTGCAACCGCTCCTGGGCGTCGCGTACGTTGGGGTCGACTTGCGGCGCGGGCCTGGGCTCCTTCTTCGCCTTGCGACTGGGATCGATGAGCCCCTGCACGTAGCTCTCGGTTTGGCGAACAGAAAGCGAAAGAGCGGCGATTCTCTGAGCAGCCTTCTCCATCTCCTCCGCGTGTTCGAATGTGAGCAGCGCGCGAGCATGGCCAAAAGTGAGCTCGCCCGATTCGACGCGCGTTTGCACGGAAGATGGTAACTTTAACAATCTAATAAAGTTAGATACGGTTGCACGGTCCTTGCCCGTACGCTGCGACATCTGCTCCTGGGTCATATGGAACTCGCGCGATAGCCGCTCGAAGGCGCGGGCTTGCTCCATCGGGTTCAGGTCTGTCCGTTGGAGGTTCTCGACGATCGTGATCTCCATGGCCTGCTCGTCAGAAACCTGGCGCAGAATGGCCGGCACAGTGGTCCTGCCTGCAATTTGCGAGGCGCGCCAGCGGCGCTCGCCGGCGATCAGTTGAAATCGCCCCGCTGCAAGCGGCCGCACCAGGATCGGCTGGACGACGCCGTTGGCGGCGATCGATGCAGCCAATTCGGATAGCTGTTCCTGGCTCATTTGCGAGCGCGTCTGAAACGGATTTGGGTCGATCAATTCAAGGGGAATTTCGCGCGGCTTTCCCCCTTCGGCTTCGGCCACAGGAGCGGCCGGGGCGCGGGGGAGCAGCGAGTCGAGTCCTTTGCCGAGGGCTCGGCGTTTGGGATCGGCAGCAGCAATGTTCATCATCAAAGATCCTCGATTCAAAAAAGTCCAATTCGCCTCTTATCGCGCGGGGCAGCGGCAATCGTCAAGCGTCACGAATACGGCCAGAACGCGCCTTTCGGCCGCGGTCGGGCAGATGTCATGGCCCTTCGTTCAGCCCCGCGCGGACTCTCGATTCCATTGCGGGCCAAGAACTCGTCAGTCAATTCGAAATATGCTTCAGTTCCTCGCGAGCGAGAGTCATACAAAGCGACAGGCTTGCCATGGCTGGGTGCTTCGGCGAGGCGGACATTGCGTGGAATGACCGTGCGGTAGAGGATGTCACGGAAATATTCGCGAAGAGTCTCGGTGACCTGCTGGGCCAGGTTCGTGCGGTCATCGTACATGGTCAGCAGCACCCCCTCGATCGTGAGTTCGGGATTGTAGGCCGCCCGCACGCGTTCCAGATTCGAAATCAACTCCGAGATGCCTTCGAGGGCAAAATATTCGGCCTGCATGGGAACAATCAGGGATTGTGCTGCGCAAAGAACATTGAGCGAGAGCAGATCGAGAGCCGGAGGACAGTCCAGGAAGACGAGGTCGAAGTTAGCTTGGACAGGTTCAAGGGTGCCCCGAAGTCGAAGGGCGCGATCGTTTTCACCCGCCAATTCGATGTTAGCTCCGGTAAGGTTCTTTGATCCCGGCACCAAGGACAGCCCATCAACCTCGGTGGGGAGAATTACTTGCTCGGCGAGGCTGTCGCCCAGAAGGACATCGTAGACCGAATGACGATTGTCGTCGCGTGGGATTCCAAGTCCCGAGGTGGCATTGGCTTGGGGATCACAGTCAACAAGGAGGATCTTGAGGCCGTCAAGCGCCAGGCATGCAGCGAGGTTGATGGCCGTTGTGGTCTTGCCGACCCCACCCTTTTGGTTGACGATCCCAACGATCTTGCCCATGGCATTCCAGAGTAATGGGAAGGGCTGGAGACGAGGAGGCACTTGCATTGTGGGAAAAGAGGCGCGGCTGTGGAAAGCGTCCGGCTAATCAACAAGATGGATCGCGGCAAGTTATTGACGGGTAATATTTTGCGATCAGATTGCCATATGGGATAGAAGAAGCCGGAAAATCTGGCCGGCGGTGGAAAACTACCCGATATTCCGGGCCTGTTTTGTTGATTCTTATGAGGAGTTCCATTCTGGTAACGAGAGGTTTTTCGGCGCCTTTTTTGGATAACCCGGCTCGTTGTTCCACGTGGAACAATCCGTCGATTGACTGTGTTGTCCGCTAATACTGTTCCACGTGGAACATCCGAGCCGTATTTACTAATTCCGAATTGCCGACGGGAATTCACACCGATTCTGAATTGGCTTGCCCCGAGCGAAAATCCGAGAACACGCCCTGCGAACGCAATATGGCTAGTATGATTTCCGTTAGCAGGAGCGTGTACGTGAGAACTCCTTACTGCATTGTCGATGACCACATCGGCGTCATCACTTTGAACCACGGGAAGGTGAATGCACTCAGCAAGACCCTTCTTGACCACATCGTTTCAGCGCTGGAAGCGCTTCAATCGACGGCGGTACGCGTCGTCATACTGCGTGCGCAAGCGGGAGCGCGAGTCTTCTCGGCCGGACACGATGTGAATGAACTGCCGACCAACGGTCGAGATCCCCTAACCTATAACGATCCGCTGCGCCAGGTTGTTCGCGCCATCGAACATTGCCCTCTGCCTGTAATTGCTATGATTGAGGGCACCGTCTGGGGCGGGGCCTGCGAACTTGTCATGGGATGCGATCTGATTATTGCGGCGAGCGACTCGACGTTCGCCTTGACTTCTTCCAAACTTGGCGTCCCCTACAACATTTCCGGGGCACTGAACTTCCTCAAGGTCGCCGGATTGCACCTGCTTAAGGAGATGCTTTTCACGGGCGAGCCTGTATCCGCCAGCCGCCTTGAGACGTTCGGGATTGTCAATCACCTTGTCGTCCGCGAGGATCTGGAACCGTTCACCATGCGCCTGGCCCATACTATAGCGAAGAATTCTCCGTTAGTGCACCGGGTTCTGAAAGAGGAGATCCGCGCGCTGGCAAATGCCCACCCACTCATTCCCGAGACTTATGAACGGGTGCAAGCTCTGCGCCGCGAGGTATACGACAGCCACGATTATCAGGAAGGCATTCACGCGTTTCTCGAAGAAGCGAACTCCACAGTTTCGCGGGAATTGAAGCAAATTGACCGGTGCCCCACCTGTTTCGTTTCTAACCCAAACTCGTCAAGCCTAAAGCTCAAGAACTGATCCGCCGGCCAAGCGCAAGCAACCGCGATTCGCTGTACGGCAGAAGAATCGGCAGCGACCAGGAGAATGATGTGCCCGCTGCCAGCTGAACAGCGGTGAGTGCCGCATGCGTCGTCATCAGCGCCAACCAGCCGCCTAGGGCTACGAGCGGCACTGCGGCAGCAACTGCTTTCGGCATTTTATCAACGGCACGCAGGATCACACAGTCGAACGCCGAGCGAAGCGTTTCGGCCCGCTGCGCATAGACCGTAACGGAGATTCCCAGCGTCCTAACAGCTTCCATGAGAAACGCCGCCTTCTTTCCTTGCGATTCGGCAAGCGTGACGGCAATCTCGGTCCGGCGCAGGGCGATAGGAATTCCAGGCAGCCCTCCACCCGACCCGAAATCGAGCAGACTCCGGATTCCATCGGGCAATTCTCTCGCAACTACAATCGATTCAATAATATGACGTGCGATGATGGCGTCCTCGTCACGGTCTGAGCTCAGATTGAGCTTCTCATTCCAGCGAATAAACAGCGAAAGGTACAGGCCGAACAGAGACGCTGTTTCTTTGTCAAGCGACTCAAGCCCCAACTCTCGCAAACGCTCGTTCAGCTTTGAGTTTGTAAGATCCGCGACCATCCCTTACTTCCCATTCTCCGCGGGCTCGATCGCCGGAGGACGCCAGGCAGCAACCGCCTGCACAAACGCGGAGAAGATGGCGCGCGAAGAGCTGGATTGCTCGTAAGTTCGCTCGGGATGCCATTGCACGCCGACAACGAAATGATCTGCTGCATCGAGCTCGACGGCTTCAACTACGCGATCGCCAGAGGACAAGGCGGCGACGCGCAAATTATCACCGGGCCGCTGAATCGCCTGATGATGACTGGAGTTGACCGGGATGATCACCTCGCCTGTGTCGGGCGAGAGAATCTGCGCCAGCCTTGAGCCCTCAGCGACGCGCACCGGGTGCGCCTCCACAATCTCGCGGCCTGGCTGATGATTGACCGTTGTCTTAAGATCCTGAACGAGCGAGCCATTGCGCCACACGTTCAAATTCTGCGTGCCGTGGCAGATCGCGAGAATCGGCTTGCGCAGGTTAAAAGCATCCTGCAGGAGCAACTCGTCCGCCGCAGTGCGGGCCGGATCGTCGTCGGCGCTCTCCGGCGCTCGCGTTTCGCCGTACCGTTGCGGATCCACATCGTGAGGGCTGCCGGGCAGCAGAACCCCGTGCACCCCGGCAAGCAGGTTTGCGATACGCTCCGGCGGCTCGCTGAGCTGGACCACAACGGGTTCTGCTCCGGCAGCTTTCACCGCGCTCACGTACTGTAAGAGCGTCCGTTCGTTGTATTGCGGATCGTCGCTGGTTGGCTCGGGAATGGCGATGCGCACGGTCATGAATCCAGTGTAATTGCCCAACGTGTGGCTCCCGTCCGCGATACGGGTGGAGTTTTCCCAGAGGGCGGCGGGTGAGCCTCAAGAAACTGTGGAACTGTGAAACTGTGAAACTGTGGCCGCAAGTTATTGATGTGGCTGGGGTCCACAGTTTCACAGCCGTTTTCAGAATTTTTGGGAGGGGTGCCGGCGAGGGTTTGCTCCGCGATTTGGCGCGCGGTTTTGGCGACGATGCGAGAGACGAAGGTCATGTGCTTCGGGGCCCAGATGCGGGCCCGGTAATACGTATCGGCGGAGACAGTTACGGTAATGTTTTTCATTGGTTCCTGCGCTCATCTTGATTGTGCGGGAAAGGACGATATAGCCTGCAAAGTTAAGTGGCTTGGATGGAGCGAGTCAGGAGGAGAGAGGCTTGACTGAAAGAGGGAGCGAGAGCCGGTTCGGGAGGCAGGTGAGCGAGCCAGCATAGTCCCCGCCCTAGCAAAGCTAGGACGGGGCACCTGCCTTGGCCTCCACTCTGAAAAGGATTGACAGAGAAAATCCGCACGCGGCGAGGGTTCCATCCGCGGTCCCCAAAAGCGAGGGACCGAGGGCGCCCTCATCGTGGTTTCGAAAGATCACAGGGATCGTGGCTGCCCGCCGAGTTCCTGCCGTCCACTCCGACTCGATTTCAACGACGCCTCGGATTCCGGGCGGCGTAGTAGTTTGGTGCTATCGTAACTCCGCCGCGGCCTTGTCCGAAGACCCGCTCATCGCGATAAGGCCGCGATGAACGGGGCACAGTTCCCGATGCGAAGATGAGTGGGCCGCGAGTTCTTGCCGTCCACTCCGACTCGATTTCAACCACTCCTCGCATTCCGGTAGCGTAGTGGTTGAAGCTGCTCCATCGGTACTGCTCGGGCGATGCGACCAGTCCCCTTTTTACGGGGTTTCGGTGGATGTATCGGATCACTTCGGACCGGGCTAATTCGCCATAGATGTTCGTGTCAAAATAACGGTCCTGCCAGAACTGCCGGCGATCGCCTCGCAGTTTGCGTGAAGTGATCTGCTTGAGCGCCTTGAGAAACTGCGCCACCAGGATCAGCGGCGGCTCGTTGATCAGCGAGTGGATATGTTCAGGCATCAGAACGTAAGCGTAGACCCTGGCCTGATGACGTGACCGAGTCTGTTCCAGAACGAACTCAAACGTCTCCTTGATTGCCGGCATTTCAAGGAATGGAAGACGGTGGAAGCAACTGAACGTAATGAAGTGAAGGGCTTCGGCTTTCTGGAACCGCTTCAGGCCGTATGGCATGGTGCTATCGTAACTCCGCTGAGAGTTTGCCCCGAGGACCCGCTCATCGGTCGCCGCGGCGACCCGCGATGAACGGGGCACAGCTCCCGATACCAAAGTGCGTAGGCCACCTGGCGGCCTAGAAACCGAATGCGGATTCATGCGACTGGCGCGGAAACTTCGGCCTCAGTTCGCAGCGGCTGCCCAAGCATTTCTGCGATCGCATTGCGTAGCTGCTCGGTTAACTCTCCGTTCTGGCGCACGGTCATTCCCTTCGTTTCAATCGGCTCACCCACACGCAGGGTGAGCTGCCCCCGATAAAAATGACGCGTGTGCATCGGGAGAAGGTCGTAAACACCGGAAATAGCCATGGGCACAACAGGCACCTGGGCCCGGATGGCAAGATAAGCCGCACCCGCAAGGAACGGCTTCAATTCGCCTGTCGCGGTGCGGCCGCCTTCAGGGAACACAAAGAGGGGCATGCCGGCGCGCAATGCCTTTACGGCCGCGCCCAAGCTAGAAAGCGTGGCATGCGCATTCTCAATGTCGACGGGCATCTGGCCCGATCGCCGGAGGTACCAGCCGATCAGCGGCCAGCGCCATAAATCTTTTTTGGCCAGGATGCGGAACTGAAAGGGAATCGCCGCGAAGATCACAGGCGTGTCCATGTAAGACGTGTGATTCGATGCGTACACGGCGACCGGAAACTTGCGAAAGTTCTCCGCACCTTCAATCTTCATCTTCGAAAGGGAAATCCGCACCGCGCTACGTGCCCAAAAGCGGGCGATGCTGTGCTGCAGGCGGCCTTTCTTATCCACCACAGAGACGACGAACGCCGTGGAGGCGCAGATGGCTGTGACCACCAGCAGCAGCGGCGCCTGCAGCACATTCGTCCGCCAGCGATAAAACCTGGGGAGCGGATTGGGTCTCGCGCTCATGACGATTTGCTTTCTTCCGCCAACAACAGAGTACGCGCCTCGCCGACAAGGTATACCGATCCCGACACAACCACCACACCGCCCGGCGTGCGCTCCTCCGCCAACTGTAGCGCGTCCGCTACCGATTGTGCGGCCAGCGCCGCCGTCCCTGTAGCCTTCGCTGCCGCCAGCAAATCTTCCACTGCTGCCGCCCGCACCGTGTGGATCGGGGCGACGATCACTCCGTCAAAGAGCGGAAACAGGATTTGCGCCATCTCGGCGATGGGCTTATCGCGGAGGCAACTGAAGATGAGCGTGCGCGGGCTGTGAACCTCAAGAATGCTCCGCAGACCTGCGCGCAGCGCCCAAGCTCCTGCCGGATTGTGCGCAACATCGAGAATCCAATCGACCCCGCTACGCGTTAACCGCTCCAGTCTCCCTGGCCACTGCGTGCCGCGAATGCCTTCTTCCAATGACGCCGGCGTAATTGAGAAGCCGTGGTTCTGGGCTAACTCTATGGCTGCAGCAATGGCGAGCGCAACATTGCGCTGCTGGTGCGCACCGTTCAGCGGCGAATCCACGGCAACCGTAGTTCCGAGAGCTTCAACCCGATAGGGCCCGTTGGTGTCGGGAGGCGGCATGTAGGGGACGGCACTGACCGCACGCACGCCCAACTCCGCAGCTTTTTCGCCGAGCACCTGGTTCGCTTCAGGATGCTGCGGCAGCGTAATCATCGTTCCGCCGCGACGCAGAATTCCAGCCTTCTCGCCTGTAATTGCGGAGATGGTTGAACCGAGCCACTCCATGTGATCCAGAGAGATGTCGGTGACAATTGAAAGCAGCGGCTCCACAACGTTCGTTGCGTCGAGCCGTCCGCCCATGCCGACTTCCAGGACAGCAATCTCGACTTTCTGTTCCGCAAAATACAGAAATGCCAGCGCCGTCAGGATCTCAAAGTAGCTCGCTAGCTGTGGCAGATGGCCCTGAAGCAAAAGCTCCTGCGCAACATCGTGGACGCGAAAGTACAAGCGTGCAAAATCGTCGTCTGCAATCTGCTGGCGATCTACACGGATGCGCTCATTCGGCCTTTCAAGATGCGGCGATGTATAAAGCCCGGTGCGCACTCCGCTGGCCGCGAGGATGGATGCCAGGGTCGCGGCGGTCGAACCTTTGCCATTCGTCCCGGCAATCAGAACCGAAGGAAATGTGATTTGCGGGTCGCGCAGCGCGCGAAGCAGCGTGCGCACTTCCTCCAAAGAAAACTTTCGTCGCGGCTCTCCCGGTTTCCCGTAAAGCTCGGGCGTCAGGGACATGAGTTGGTCGATAGCTTGCGAGTAAGACATAGGAAAATTCAGTATAAGAGCGACTCCGCCGGTAAGTCGTCTTTGTTTCGCTTTGGCGTCAGGATGCGCAGCCACTGTGCGATTCCGGTACGTTGCAAGTGGCTCCTCTCAAGGCGCTTGCGCGCTGGTTGCACACAACCTACGTACCTTCCACAGCCCCGATCAGCATCGCTGTGGGAAGCGAGGGAAACAGGGCCCGCTCTTCGGCTCAAAGAGCCTCTTTTCCAAATCTCCTGAATTGCACAGCCCGCTTTTACAAAACCTGTACGCTCGCAACCTGCTGTTATCAACCCATTTCCCCTGTATTCCTATTTTTCCTCCGCATACTACGGGTACTACTGTTTTTTATTTATCTTTACTCTCCCTCTTCCACTAACCGCTTGCGATGAGGTTCACCACAGGAAGAACCGGAGGCGATGGAAGTGGGCGGGCGCGGCCAAACCTTAAGCCCGAAAGCGATCGAAACTGCTTGGGAATCCAGAAAAGAAGGCGAGTTTTCCACGCACACGCGCATTCATAGATGAATACAATCGGGGTGAAGAAAAGTGTCGTTTCCCGGTGACCTCCAAGCTGTTATACAGTGAGGCATGGGATGCGGCTTCAGGGGCAGGGGTGTGCCAAATGCCGAGTGTTGAGACTGAAGTTGAGAAGCAGGCCGCTCAGGGGGCGTCGATGGAAATCACAGTCAGCCGCCAGGATCTGGTGAAGGAACTTACAGCGACACAGAGCGTTGTTGAGCGCAAAACGACAATCCCGATTCTGTCGAATTTTCTGCTCGAAGCGGATGAGGACAAGCTGAATATTACGGCAACCGACCTCGACCAGGCCATTCGCACCAGCGCGGTAGTCAAGGTAAAAAAGGCGGGAGCATGCACCATCCCTGCGCGCAAGCTCTACGACTACATCAAGCTCTTGCCCGACGGGGACATCTCCATCAAGCTTCTTGAGAATCACTGGGTGCAGATTCGCAGCGGCCGGTCGAACACCAAGATGGTCGGTATGGCGCGCGCGAACTACCCGCAGGTTCCTGAGTTTCCCACCGTCGCTTCGACGAGCATCTCGCTTGTCGCGCTGCGCTCTCTTATTGCGCGAACCATCTTTGCTATCTCGAACGAAGAATCGCGCTACACACTCAACGGGGCGCTTCTCGTTCTCAAAGCGGAATCGCTGGCGATGGTGGCGACGGACGGGCACAGGCTCGCTTACGTTGAGAAATCGGGCGAGACACTTGAAGGCATCAGCGGAGAGAAACGTGTACTGGTTCCGCGCAAAGCGCTCCAGGAGTTGCAAGTGCTGCTCTCCTCCACTGAAGCGGAGATGATCGAATTTGCCGACGACGAGCACACGCTGTTCTTCCGCGTCGGGCATCGCACGCTTTCGAGCCGCAAGCTGAACGGGCAGTTCCCAAACTTTGAGGCGGTAATGCCGCGCGACAACACAAAGTTTGCAGTGGTGCGGACGAGCGAGCTTTCAGCGGCCATTCAGCGCGTGGCGCAATTCGCCGATGAGCGGTCGGGTGCAATCCGCATGCGCCTTGAAGACAACGAACTCAAAGTCAGCGCGAATTCGACGGAATCCGGCGAGAGCGAGGACACGATCGATACACCGTACGCAAGCGATCCGATCGCGGTCGGCTTCAACTCCGTCTACATCCTGGACTTCCTGAAGGCTCTGGACAACGCCGGCGAAGTGCGGCTCGAGTTCAAAGACGCGCAGTCGGCCGGGCAGATGCGCCCGGAAGATCCCGATGCCGAGTACAAGTACCGCTACGTGCTGATGCCGATGCGGATCTGAGCGGCATGGTCCATTTCCGAAGCTTTGGGCTGCGCACGCCAAGAGGCGAATAGCCGCGAACCGGCCGAGTGCTGGGTCTTGTTAATCTGCCAGAGCCCAGAAGGCTTCGGCGGCGATCCACCGAGAAGCTGACCTGCGGAGCCTCGCATCGCAAACGACCAGGGCGGAGTAATTTTTCAGATCGCCGTTACCGTCTTGCAGCTTTGGCGCCGAGAAGCGCAGATTTGCCCTCGTTCCAGAAAATGTAGGTTCCGCTGCGTGTCGCAACCACCACGTCGATCCTGCCATCACCGTTCAAATCTGTGGCAAGTATGTCGGATCCGGCCCCCGAGCGGTTATGAATCAGGTGCGGCACCAACTCGGCTCCGCCTGGCAACTTTGGATTTCGAACTGTTTGATACCAGTAGAGGACCGCAGGCCCGTATGGGTCGGGATCGTAGAAATCGTCGAGATGCGAGAAGACGCGCTTGCCGACGAGGAAATCCGGGATCCCATCGCCGTCGATATCCGCCATGGCGGTTCCGTGCGGCTGAGAAAAGGACACACCGCCTGCGTTCTTATCGAAGTGCATCCCCATCACGTCGTGCTTTACAAAGCTGATCTCGCGGGTGGCTTTGTCCCGCTTCTGTTCAAACCAGGCGAGCCCCCAGCCATGGGACTCAAGCGTGGTGACCACGTCAGGCAAACCGTCACCGTTGACATCGTAGACCTCCATAACGCACCCGCCCGCCGAGGTCCGAGCCCATCGCCCGAACGCAACCGGATGAAACTTCCAGGTTGCAGTATCCGCTCCTGTGGCGGGCTGCTCCCACCAGCCTTCAGCGTCCAGAATGTCGAGGCGGCCATCGCCATTGATGTCGCCCACACCAATGCCGTGCGGAGGCCATGGTCCATGCTCCGAGATATGGTGAATGATCCACTTCGCCGATTCGTCCTTCGGATCCGGCTGCGCGATGCTGATATAACCATCGCCGGAGGTGTAGATGAGCGCCGGCTTCCCGTCGCCATAGATATCGCGAACCAGCGTCTCCTCACCGAGAATGGAATCGACGACGTGGTAATGCTTCCAGCGGCGTTGCTCTCCTTTCGGATTAATGTACAGATCCGCTCCGACGCCTCGGCCGGAGGTGAGCACGTCGGGCCAGCCATCGCCGTTGAAGTCCGCTGCCGCCTCAATCCAGTCTTTCGCCGGATACTGAGTGGAGGTATTGTAGGCTTCGTTGGGATAGATCTCTTCGGAGTCACGGAAGGACGGTCCGTAGTAGATAAACGGACCGCTCACAATATCGATGTGGCCGTCGTGATTGAAGTCGGCTGCTGCCGCGGACCATCCGTAAAAGAATTCATTGATGCGTTGCATCCTGAATCCTGCGCCCACCACCTCGTCGGGCCGCGATTTGATGGCCAGATTCTTCCACGCGATGTCCTTAAACTCCACCTCGCTGCCGGGACCGATATAGAGAGCCATGGGGCCGTACTCGTCCATGTTCTCCGCGGCTGCGCTCGCTTCTCCACCACCATCATTCAGGAAAGCGCGGATAATTTCCGCATCGAGCAGTACTTCGATTTGGTTCCACCCCGGCTGCAGTCCAGGCGAAGGATGCGGCATCAGGGTCACTCCCGGCGGTGGTTCGGGCAGTGGCGGCGGCCCCGCAAACGCGCGGCGGTTTGCTGTTGCCTGAGGCGGAGGTGCATATCGGGCCTGGCCGCCGGCATTGCGTAACCTGGTCTTGCTCGTGATCTTGCCATCGGCATCGATGTTCACGCGATAAGGAACCAACGCATCGCCCTCGATGGCCAGCATCACACCGGTTGAACCCGCATCCCGTTTTTCCATTCGCATCAGAATGCCGGTATTGCAAGGCCCTGTGCAGCGAAATGAGATGTAGAGTGCCGAGTCCTGATACGGCTTGTCGAGAACCAGCCAGCCTTCGCCTCCCTTCCCGGTGATTTCGCCGCTGTTGACACTCCAGGAAGCGGAGCCGAGCGCATGCCATCCCGCGAGCGTCGACCCCGTAAAAGTTCCATCTGGAATAAACGTGGGACCGGCCTCAGCATGCGGCCAGAGCATAGAAAACTGAACAACACAACCCAAGATCAAGGCGGACTTGATGCTCGACATACCGCTGCTCCTCAGCACTGAGTTCCGTTTGGAACGATTGCACAATGCACAATGTGTAATGCGCGTAATGATATGAAGCCGGGACGTCGACTGTCAAAAGAACTCACTGCATGGGCATTATTCCCTGTGCGGATGGCGGCTCGCCCGTTGCAGGACTTGCCGGGCTCGGTGCGTGGAACGCTCGTCTGCGCTTACGCAGATGCACGAGGCGGCGGTGCTGCTGGCGCTCACGATAGTCATGCTCCGGCCTGGACGTCGACGCCGGGGAGAATTGAGAGAGTAGTCTGGTTCGGGGAAGTGAGCCAGCGCAGAGCCGCGTTCCCGATTTTCATACGATCCGCATAAGACCAATTCCGCACCCGGGGTATATCGATGCAGCATTTCAGAACCGTTCGAAGGGCAGTCTTTGCTTTTTTCGTAATCGCGTTATGGGCCACGCTGGCTCACGCTTTGGGAGAACCAAAGTACGTGAGCACATCGCCGGCACAAGGAGATTTTGTGCTTTCGGCAAATGGCCACGCAGCACCGCTGGTGGTAAGCGACGAGGATTGGCCCGGAGTCGTGAGGGCTGTCGGCGACCTGAGCCAGGACATGGGGCGGGTGACGGGGCACGATGCGCCGGTCGTAAAAGATGAAGTGGGTGGCCACGACGAAGTGGTATTGATCGGGACAATCGGCAAGAGTCCGCTGATCGACGAGCTGGTGCGAAGGCACAAGCTGGATGTAAGCGGAATTGCGGACCAGTGGGAATCGGCGGTGACGACCATCGTCGACCACCCGATGCGGGGAGTGCGACGGGCGCTGGTGATTGCGGGCGCAGATAAGCGCGGCACGATCTACGGCATCTACGACCTGTCGGAGCAGATCGGAGTTTCGCCGTGGTACTGGTGGGCCGACGTGAGGGTGCCACACGCGGACGCGTTGTATGTGCAAGCAGGACGGTACGTGCAGCCGGTGCCTGCGGTGAAGTATCGCGGAATCTTTTTCAACGATGAAGCGCCCGCGCTTTCAGGCTGGACGAAAGAGAAGTTCGGAGGGATGAATCACGAGTTTTATACGAAGGTTTTCGAGCTGCTGCTGCGGTTGAAGGCGAACTTCCTTTGGCCGGCGATGTGGAACAACGCATTTGCAGCAGACGATCCGCTGAATGCGAAGCTCGCGGATGAGTACGGCATCGTGATGGGGACCTCGCACGAAGAGCCGATGATGCGCGCGGAGAAGGAATGGACGGCGGGGCATCATGGCGCGTGGGACTATACGACGAATCAAAAAGAAATTGACGAGTTCTGGCGCGAGGGGATGGAGAGAGACAAGAACTACGAAGAAGTGGTGACGCTGGGAATGCGCGGCGAAGGCGATACGCCGATGTCGGCGGACGCGAATACGCAATTGCTGGAGAAGATCGTTGCGGACCAGAGAGAGATTTTGAAGCAGACGGTCAATCCCGATTTGACCAAGATTCCGCAGGTGTGGGCGCTCTACAAAGAGGTGCAGACCTATTACGAAAAAGGCATGCGCGTGCCAGACGACGTAACGCTCTTGTGGTCCGACGACAACTGGGGCGACCTTCGCCGGCTGCCCACCGCCGAGGAGCGCAAGCGTTCGGGCGGAGCCGGGATTTACTACCACTTCGATTACGTGGGCGGCCCGCGATCGTACAAGTGGCTGAACACCAATCCGATCCCAAAAGTTCAGGAGCAAATGAACCTTGCCCTCAAGTACGGAGCGGACCGGCTCTGGGTAGTGAACGTCGGCGACGGAAAGCCGATGGAGTTTCCCATAGAGTTTTTTCTGGATTATGCGCGCACGCCGCAGCGCTGGGACAAGGACCATCTGGACGAGTTTACAAAGCTGTGGGCAACGCGGGAATTTGGGCCGGAGCACGCCGATGAGGTTGCGACGGCAATGGAGGAGTACACCCGGTACAACGGGCGCCGCAAACCGGAATTGATCGATCCCTCGACGTTCAGCTTGACGAATTATGACGAAGCGGATCGCGTGGGGGCGGAGTGGAGCACGCTGGCCGCGCGCGTCGACAAGCTTGCCACGGAGCTGCCTGAAGATGAGCACGCTTCGTACTTTGAACTGATCCAATATCCGGTGGATGCCTGCGCGAATTTGACCGAAATGTACATCACGGCGGCACGCAATGCTGCCGATGCGCGCGTGGGGAATCCCCTGGCGAATGCAGAGGCCGATGAGGTGCGCGCGATGTTCCAAAAAGACGCGGCGCTGAGCGACGAGTACAACCACAAACTGCTGAATGGCAAGTGGGACCACATGATGGACCAGACCCACATCGGCTATACCTTTTGGAACGAGCCGCCGGCAAATGCGATGCCCGCGGTGAGCTGGATCCAGGTGCCGGAGCAGGGATCGCTGGGCGTAGAAGCAGAAGATGCGACATTTAGCCGGGCTGGAGGGCGATTCGGCTTATCGCTGGGGACAATCGATTCGGTCTCAGCGGAAACGCGAACGCTGACACTGTTCGATCGCGGCAAGACGCCGGTCGAGTACACGATCGAAACAAGTGCGCCGTGGATTGTGGCGTCGCAGACGGCGGGAACGGTGGGCGCAACGGAGCAGAAAGTAGTGCTGCGCGTGGACTGGAGCAAGGTGCCCGAGGGCTCGGACAGTGCGGAGGGACGGGTGACGGTGAACTCGGGCGACGAACGGCCCATGACCTACCAGTTACAGGCTCTGCGGCTGCCGGTAACGCGCGCGAACGCGCAGGGATTTGTGGAGAGCGATGGGTACGTGGCGATCGAAGCGGCGGATACCTCCGGGCGCACGGCGGATGGTGAGACGCAGTGGGAGGAGCTGCCGGGCTACGGCGAAACGAAGTCGGCGATGACGGTGTTTCCCGTGACAGCGCAAAGCAACACGGATTCGAAGGCGTCGATTGAATACAAGATGTACCTCTACGATGCGGGCGATTTTCAACTTGAGGCCACGCTGGCTCCGTCGCTGAACTTTGTTCCGGGGCGCGGGCTGCGATTTGCGGTGTCAGTGGATGACGGGCCGCGGACGGTGGTCGACGAGCTGGAACACAACTCCGAGAGGGACTGGGAGAAGGCGGTGAGCGACGGGGTACGACGGGTGACGCTTCCGCTGACGATTGCGAAACCGGGATATCACACGCTGAAGATCTGGGCCGTCGATCCGGGCGTGGTGCTGGAGCGGGTAGTAGTGAGTCATGGTGCGCTCAAGCCGAGCTATCTCGGGCCGCCGGAGAGCGCGCGGTTTCCGGAGTAGGATGGCTGAGTCGGGGATCTTCTTCTGTATAGAGAAACTCACTATTTTTCCACGAGAACGTTTTTGCAAGAGAAGACGTTACGATGCCCGAGATGCCACTGAGCAGCCAAATCCAACCGGGCGTTGGAGGAAGAGAGTTGACCATTGGCACTCACAACGAGAGAGAGTAGCGCAAAGCCCTGAGGCGGTTGGCACATCCAACTACGCTGATCGTGTTCGTCCGCTTAAGTTTTCCCTAGCAACTGTGCGCGGCTGACAGCAATCCTCCCGAAAAGCAACCGCAGATGTTTCGTCTCCGGTCATCCGCCGGGGCGGACGACCTTCGCTCAACATGACAGGGCTAAGAGGGTGTTTGACCTGATAACAGGCCAAGAGCGGTTTTGAATGAACGCAGGCTAAAAGGTGTTCGACATGGGGCTGCGCTGACGGCTGGCGATGATCTAACTCGCCGGAATTAGTCTTCGGAAGGCCCAATCTCCCAGTTGCGTCTTAGATAGTCAAATTCCAAGAGCGCGGTTGTCATCAAGAACGGATTGAGGGATCTGCGGTTGTTCTTCATCACATCCCATTTCGCCGATTCAGCTTACGATCAGTGAATGCACGAGGGCTCCTACTCTACGTACATCGTGGCTAGCCGGAGCCACACGCTGTACATAGGAGTTACGGGCGATCTGCACAAACGCGTTTTCCGGCACAAGTGGCACGAGCACGAAGGTTTTACTGCGCGCTACAACTGCGATCGTCTGGTTTGGTTTGAATGCCATCAGGACGTACAACGAGCCATTGCTCGCGAGAAAGAGCTCAAAGGCTGGAGGCGCTCAAAGAAGATTGCGCTGATCGAATCAGCCAATCCGGCCTGGACCGATCTCAGCCGCGACTGGTATGAGTGTGAACCGGCCGATTACCGTCGCGCCCTGGACCGCGCGAATTCCTGAAAAGTGACCGCAGATCCTTCCGCTTGCCTTTCACTGTGTTCAGGGTCCGGTCAGGATGACAACGCGTGGAGAAGAAAGCGATGAGGGTGATTCGAAACGGTGGCCAGGTGCCGCCTAAGTGGCGGGTGCTTTCAGGAATTCCAGCGCGCGGATAGTTGACGGGGGGATCAGGTGCGCCAGCCCCGAAATCATGAATCTGGCCCGGCGGAGCTGGCGCGTACTGCCTATCGGATGTCCGGTAAGATGTGACAAATCTAGCGACAAAGTTCTTGTCCGAACCGTGTCCTGCATCACGCAACTATGTTCAAAAGAATTGGATCGAAAGTCGCGGATTACGATGCCGGCGATGGAGGCGATTGAACCGATCAGACGCGGCTACCAGCCACGGGAAGTGTTCGCCCGCTTATGCCGCGCCCGCATTTTGGACTAATTCACTCCAGAATGCACGAAAGCCTCTCGCTTGCGAGAGGCTTTCGTGCCAGTTGGTTTGAAGGGGTAGCCGGCGTGCATCAACAATAACATACATTTGGGACGGATTCGGTAATCGAAATCACAAAGTGAGCAGCCAACACTCAATTTAGTTGCCTCTCGGTGATGTAGATCACATTTGAGCAGTTTTGCAGTGTGCTCGCACCTGTGCGCGCCACCAGGTAAATGCCACGCCAGCGAAAAGAGCCTTGCCTTCGACCTTAGGGTTCAGCGCGCATCCACCGAAGCCGGAGCCTGAAGTATCCCGGCCTGGCAAAGGGATGGTGGGAGCGCAGCTATACGGCGGGAGCCTTTAGGAATTCCAGCGCGCGGATGAGGTAGGCCTTCAGCTCCTTGCGGTGAACGACGGCGTCGAGGAAGCCTTTTTCTAGCAGAAACTCGGCGCGCTGAAATCCCTCGGGAAGTTTCTGGCGGATAGTCTGCTCGATGACGCGCGGGCCCGCGAAGCCGATGAGCGCGCCGGGTTCGGCGATGTTCAGGTCGCCCAGCATGGCGAAGCTAGCGGTGACGCCGCCGGTGGTGGGGTCGGTGAGCACGCAGATGTAGGGCACGCGGGCGTCGTCGAGCTGCGCGAGCGCGGTGGAGATCTTGGCCATCTGCATCAGGCTCACGACACCTTCCATCATGCGGGCGCCTCCGGATGCGGCGACGACGATGAGGGGCTGGCGCGCGATGCGGGCGCGATCGACGGCACGGGCGATGGTTTCGCCGACGACGGCGCCCATCGATCCGCCGATGAAGGCGTATTCCATGGCGCTGACGACGACTTCGTGCGGGCCCATGCGGCCGAGCGCATTGATAATGGCGTCGTCGAGGCCGGTGGCCTGACGGGCGGCGCGCAAACGCTGCTTGTAGGGCCTCACGTCGTTGAAGTTGAGGGGATCGGTCGAGCGCAGGCCGGTATCGACGAGTTGGTATCCCGGCTCGAGCAACATTTCGATGCGGTCGCGCGCCTCAAGCTTGAAATGATGCTGGCACTTCGGGCAGACCATCAGGTTGGCCTTCAGATCGGCCTTGTAGATGGGCTGACGGCAGCCCGGGCATTTGACCCAGAGGCCTTCTGTGCGAACATTCTTCGCGGCCGCGGCGAAGTCAGCGCCGTTCTCGGGATTCGGCGCGGACTCGAACTCGCCGCTCTCACGCTTGAACCAAGACATATCGTTGGAATTGTAAATGGAGCGGCTGCCAAAGCGGTGCTTTCCGGGGTGGGCCTGAGCTGAGTCTGGAGCCGCCGGGCCGTGCCGGCATGGCAGTAGCATAAGGATCGGAGGGAAGTGCCATGCTTGTCGTTCATATCCACGTGAAGGTGAAGCCTGAATCGGTTGAGGCCTTCAGGCGGGCCACCATCGAAAACGCCCGCGCCAGCGTGCAGGAGCCCGGTATTGCGCGCTTCGACGTGGTTGCGCAACAGGACGATGCGACACGCTTCGTGCTGGTCGAGGCCTACCGCACACCGGACGCGGTGACAGCGCATCGCGCGACTGCTCACTACGCGAAGTGGCGCGACGCGGTCGAGCCAATGATGGCCGCACCGCGCGAACGAGTGCTGTACGAATCGGTCTTCCCCGATCCGCAAGGCTGGTAGGGCGATGCGCTTCGAGTTCGCGACCGCAACGCGGATTATCTTCGGCGAGGGGTCGGTTGGCACCCTTGCGGAGCTGGTGCGCGGATACGGCATGCGCGCGATGGTTGTGACAGGCGCTTATCAAGAGCGCGCTGCGTCGCTCGTTTCGGCGCTCTCGGCGCAGACCTTTGCTGTTCCGGGCGAGCCGACAGTGGAACTGGTGCGCGAGGGGGCGCGCCTGGTGAAAACGGCAGCTTGCGATGTGGTGATCTCGTTTGGCGGGGGCAGCGCCATTGACGCCGGCAAGGCCATTGCCGCGGTTGCCAATAACGGCGGTGAGCCGCTCGATTTTCTCGAAGTGGTGGGGAAGGGCCGAGCCCTTGAAGCGCCGCCGCTGCCGTTTATTGCAGTACCGACGACGGCCGGCACTGGCAGTGAAGTGACGCGCAATGCCGTACTGGGATTGGAGGAGCAGGGCGTAAAGGCGAGCTTGCGCAGCCCGCTGATGCTGCCGAGGGTTGCGCTGGTCGATCCCGAACTGACGTACGGGCTGCCGCCGGCGATTACCGCATTCACAGGCCTTGACGCACTGACGCAGCTGATCGAGCCGTATATAAGCGCGCGCGCCAATCCGCTGGTGGACGCAATTTGTGCTGATGGAATGGGACGCGCTGCCGGTGCGCTGTGCCGCGCATACCGCGACGGAGCAGATCATGAGGCGCGCCACGACATGGCTCTGGCGAGCCTGTCCGGCGGCCTGGCGCTGGCCAACGCCGGGCTGGGCGTAGTGCATGGGTTCGCGGCGCCGCTTGGGGGCGGGTGGAAGGCGCCCCACGGCGCACTATGTGCAGCGCTATTGCCGCACGGCATGGCGGCCAATGTGGCTGCGTTGCGGGCACGCGCGCCGCAGCATCCCGCATTGGAACGCTACAGCACCATCGCGCGATTGCTTACCGGTCGGAAGGAAGCAAGCGCGGAGGACGGCATCGACTGGGTACGCGCGCTGTGTGCCGAGCTCAACGTGCCCACGCTGCGCATATGGGGAATTACCGAAGCCGATTTGCCCGGCGTCGTGGAGAAGGCGGCGCACGCGAGCAGCATGAAGGCCAATCCAATTGTGCTGACGAGCGAAGAATTGCTCGCGGTGGTTGCGGCAGCGATGTAGGCCAGCGTCGAGAGAACGGCTCCAGGGCGCGAACAGGCAGGCGACCTCGGCGGCGATTCGATGCTCGCGTATCATAGGAGTTCCGTCGCATTCTCTGCAGGCTCTCGATAGGGGTTGTGGGCAGCAAAGGAGATTTCGCAATCGATTCACCGCAGGCAATCTACACGCAGCGTCTGGAGCAAAATCGCCGGGATTGGGCGATCCAGCGCCGTTGGGACAGGTATCTCGGATACGCAAAGGTTGCTGTCGGTGCGCTGGGAATCTTTTTTCTCGTGCGGTTTGTTCATGAACTGCATGGGTTCAGTTTTCTTCTCGGCACAGTTATTTTCTTTGTAGTTTTGGGAGTCGCGCATGAGCGCGTCCTCGAGCGAATCCGCGTGATTGATGCGCTGATCGCCTATTACGAGCGAGGGATGGCGCGGCTCGAGGACCGATGGGCGGGAACCGGAGAAGGCGGGGAGCAATACATCGATGAGGGCCATCCCTATTCGCGGGATCTCGACTTATTTGGGCGCGGCTCCGCGTTCGCATTGCTCTGCACGTTTCGAACGCGCGCAGGGCAGGACAGACTGGCACACTGGCTGCTGGAACCGGCAGCGCCCGATGAAGTTCAAACACGTCAGAGCGCGGTGAAGGAGCTGAAAGACCGCACCGAGTTTCGCGAGGAGCTGTTCACGGTGGGCAATCGGGTTCGCGTTGGGCTCCGCCCGGAGTTGCTTGCAGAGTGGGCAGAGCGGCCGCTCCTTTCTGGTTGCTGGACCATGGCGGTTTGGGCGATCTTATTTGCGACGCTCTGGGTTGCGGGCATTGTCTTGGCATTCACAAACAGCCTCTATTGGCCGGTACTCTTGCTGACGCTGGCGAATCTCGTCGTGAATAAGAGCTTCACGAAGCGACTCGGGAGTGCGATTGCGGGAATGGAGGAGGCGACAGAGGATCTCGACCTGCTTGCGTCGGTTCTGCGGATCATGGAAAAGGAGAGTTTCAGCGCGGACCGGATGCGGGAGCTACAGCGGTCGCTTAGGTTGGGCGGGATCGCGGCTTCGGTTGCGATTCGACGGCTGGATCGGATGACGCGAGCCATGGAGCATCGAGAGAATCTCCTCATCCGGTTCGTCGATCCCTTCCTGTTCTACACCGTGCTGTGCGCGCTGAAGACGGAATCGTGGCGAAGCCAGTTCGGCGCAATGATACGCACCTGGCTTGCGGCGGTTGGCGAAATGGAAGCGCTGGCTGCGCTTTCCTGCTACGCGTTCGAACATCCCAATGATGTGTGGCCGGAATTCTCTGAGGAAGGACCTCATTTTGAAGCGGAGATGCTGGCGCATCCGCTGCTGCCGGAAAAGCAGGCAGTGCGAAATGACGTGAAGCTTGGGGATGGCCTGCGGCTGATTATTCTCAGCGGCCCGAATATGTCAGGCAAGAGCACGTTCGTGCGCGGCATTGGATTGAATGCGGTGCTGGCACAGTGCGGCGCGCCGGTTCGAGCCAAAAGGCTGAGATTGTCGCGGCTTGCGGTGGGCGCTTCGATCTGTGTACTCGATTCGCTGCAGGGCGGGGTTTCACGGTTCTATGCGGAGATCAAGCGGCTCAAGATGATCTCCGATCTGACGCGAGGCCCGATCCCGGTGCTGTTTCTTCTCGATGAGCTTCTTGGGGGAACGAATTCGCATGACCGGCTGCAGGGATCTGAATTGCTGGTGCGAACATTCGTCCAACACGGCGCAATCGGACTGGTGACAACGCACGATCTCGCCCTGGCGCGGATTCCGGAAAACATGAATGGCCACGCGCGGAATTACCATTTCGACGATCGGCTCGAAGATGGCAAGCTGGTCTTCGAATTCAAGCTGAAAGAGGGCATTGCGCAAAGCAGCAACGCGCTACGGCTGATGGAGTCGATTGGGTTGCTGAAACAGTGAAGAACCTGATCGGCGTTACCGTGCCGGCTGAGGCGCCTGGGGGTTGCGCAGGTAGGCGTCGTCGCCGTCGATCCAGTCCTGGCGCGGGGGATTGAAGATGTCGAGCGCAACCGAATCTTGAAGTGCGACGACTTCGTGGGGCAGGTGCGGCGGGATGCAGAAAATTTCGCCGGCGCGCACGGCGATCGGCTTTCCGTCGATGCGGAATTCGAGCGCGCCTTCAACAACGTGGCTGATCTGCTCGTGAAAATGATGGTGCGTGGGCACATGCGCGCCCTTTTTGAGCACGAGGCGTGCGAGCATTGTATTCGCGCCGACGATGTATTGGCGCGTGACAAGCGGATTCATCGGCTCCGGCGGGATGTCGGACCAGCGATGGAGTTTGGCGGCGGCTGCGGTGTTCTGATCAGGCATGAAGGACCTTCCGGAATCCTTATACTAGAGCAAAACCAGAGTTACTGTATCCTTGCTTGGCGTAGTTTAAAGTCGCCGCTCCCTTTTGGTCGCGTCGACTTAAGATTCGTGGCTCCGGTAAATGCCTACTCTGGTTTTGCTGTATAAGGCCGGGAGATTGGACTCGTGCACCGCAAAGGATCGAGATGGCTCTGGGACAAAAGCTTGTCAACAATGCAAAGCGGCTGCTCGGCGTATCCGGGTCAGGTGCTGACGACAAATGGAAGAAAGAAGGATGGTCCCATCCGCGTTCTCCCGATATCCGGCACAGCCATCTGACTCCGGCGGCGACCTACTCGCCATGGCTTTCGGATTCTCAATTCCAATTGGCCTATCAGCAAATCAGGAAGTCCACTCTGGTCGATATCTACCGTTGCTACGAGCTATGGGAGCTGGCCCGGCAATCAAGGCGCGCCGAAGGCGCAATTCTTGAAGTTGGCGTGTGGCGCGGCGGAACGGGATGCCTGCTGGCGCTGGCGGCGCCGAAGAAGACCGTGTACCTCGCGGACACATTCGCAGGCGTAGTGAACGCCGGCCCAAACGATACACGCTACCTGGGAGGCGAGCATGCCGATACATCGGACCAACTGGTGCGAAACCTGCTCAGTTCAGCTGGAGCCGGCAATGCGCAGTTGCTAAAAGGGATCTTCCCCGCTCAAACTGCCGCGTCGATCGCCGGCCCCATTGCCCTGCTGCACGTCGATGTCGATGTCTACCAGTCGGCAAAAGACACGGTCGAGTGGGCGTTGCCGCGGCTCCTGCCCGGATCGGTCATCGTCTTCGACGACTACGGATTTTATGGGTGCGAAGGGATCACGCGCTACGTAGCTGAGCTTCGCGAACAGCTCGTGGGATTCGCCTTCTTCCACAACCTGAATGGCCATGCGGTGTTTGCGAAGACGGCGAACGGTTCACATGGCGCGTCGTAGCGTCGGCAAAACTCAAGCTCTGAGCAGGGAATCATCGCGAATAGCCGTCAGTATTCAATATTCAATCCCGCGCTGCGCGAGGACGCCTTTCTGATAGGCATGCTTCACTTCGCGCATCTCGGTGACCGTATCGGCAAGCTCGACCAGAAGCGGATGAGCATTGCGCCCGGTGAGAATAACGTGCACCATCTCGGGCTTGTTGCGCAGCGTCTCGGCAACAACCTCGGGATCGAGCATGCTGTAGCTGATGGCGTAGTTGATCTCGTCGAGGACCACCAGGTCCCATTCGCCGGAGTTGATGGCTTCGCGCGCTTCGTCCCATCCTGCCTGAACGAGTTGCAGGTCTTCGGGGTCGGCCTCGGCGCCGCCCACCTTCACGAAGCCGCGTCCCATCTGCTTGATGACAAAATTGCCCGCGAAGCTCCCCCCGAAGGCTTCGACGGCATCGAGCTCACCGTAGTGCCACGAGCCCTTGATGAACTGGAGCACGAGCACCTTCATCCCACAGCCCACGGCGCGCAAAGCCGTGCCGAGGGCCGCGGTGGTCTTGCCCTTGCCGGGACCGGTGTTGATGAGGATCAAGCCTTTGCGGGAAGCGGATTCGCCGTTCATGTTCTCAGTGTCCTGTGTGGTAGGGATGGCCCGTGAGAATTGTACATGCGCGGTAGATTTGCTCTGCCATTACCAGGCGGGCGAGCTGGTGCGCCAGGGTCATGGGTCCCAGCGAGAGCAGGTTGCCGCGGCGCGAGGCTTCAGCGCGCGTCTCCTTCGACCAGCCATCCGCCGGGCCGACGGCGAAGACAAGGTGTTGCACTCCCTGGTCACGGCGTGCGCCGAGCCATGCGGCCAGAGCTTCTGAGGTCATCGGGCGTCCGCAGCCGTCGAGCAGCATCACAACCGGCTCTGTGCGGCCACGCTGGCGGGTGAGCCAGTCGAGGAACGCCTTTTCTCCCCGAAACGACTCGACGGCACACTGCGCCACGGCAGCACAGCGCTTGAGGTAGTCGCGGATTGGTTCGTCGTAAGCGTCTTTCGATCCGGCCCGAGCGCCCATGGACGCCAGCGTCACTTGCATGAACAGGAGCATATCGCAAAATATGACGGGGCGGAGGGAGCGCGCGGCAGGTGAATTCTCTTGAAAATTCAGGAGATGCACCGACTTCTCGGATTATTTGTATAAGGACAGTATAAGAATCTATGAAATTCAATAGAAAAACATCTGTAAACGGTTAACAGATTCTTCATAAATCTTCTATTTTCTGTAACAACGGGGTATTGAGATTCTGCTCTCAGAATGGCATCTGCCGTGCTCTATATCACCCACAAGTGGTTCCCCGTTTTGCGCGTGTACCGACGCAAAGTTGGCCGCGCAGACACAAGCTGGATCAGGTTTCCCCCGAGGGGCAAGTCTGCTGTGCTCCTAGCACCGACAGCGAAGGCTCCTTCGTCACGACCTGAAGCAAGCTACGCAAGTTACCGAATGCTTTTTCCCTAATGGAAGCATGTGGGTTCCCATGCTTTTGGAGGTCGTGCGATGCGATTTTGTTGTGCATCTACTTGGTCAACGGCCAGGTCTTCTCAATCGGAATCAAGCACTCAAATCCAATCGGTGACGTCGTCCCGGCAAACGCATGCCAGCGGTTCAACCACCCGATCGAGTCAATCGCTATCAGGAGAAACGAAACACATGAAGAACATTTTGAAGATCACCTGCTGTTTGTTGGCGATGTTTGCGCTCACTTTTGCGGGGATCTGTTACGGCCAAGACGTCTCCGGAATGACGGGTGTGGTGACTGATTCATCCGGCGCCTCTGTTGCCGGCGCCACCGTCGTCCTCACCAACACCGCGACCGGCGGCAAATATACTCAGGAAACCAACTCCATTGGTTCCTACCGCTTCGCCCAGGTTCCTCCCGGCCAGACCTATTCCGCGAGCTTCAGTGCCAAAGGCTTTGCCAGCGCCACCGTCAACAACATCTCCCTGCTTGTGAACCAGGTGCGTACGCAGAACGCAACCTTGAATGTCGGCACCCAGGTGTCCACCGTCCAGGTGACCGCCTCAAACGCAGAGGTGACCCTCGACACCACCGACGCTCTTGTCGGCAACGATCTTGACCCGGCTGCGCTCAACAACCTTCCTGTACAGCAGCGAAACAATCCTCTTGCCCTTTTCATCATGCAGCCGGGCGTCACCGACTCCGGTTCTGTTACCGGCGCCCGCTCTGACCAGAATGACGTCACCATGGACGGCCTGGACGTGAACGACTTCCAAACTGGCGGAGCCGCGCAGCAAAACAAGGGCGCGGGAGTCTTTCAGGGATTTGGCACCGGCGGCGGACTTACGATTGTTGGGAATGCACCTGTCGACGCCGTGGAAGAATTCCAGGGTGGCGTGTCCGGGAACGAAGCCTCTACCGGCCCGGCCGCGGGCGGCCAGTTTGCGCTGGTTACCAAGAGCGGCACCAATCACTTTCATGGCGATCTGAACGAATATCACCGCGATACGTCGCTGACCGCCAATGACTGGTTCAGCAACGATGCCAGCCCCGTCGTCCCCCGCCAGCACCTGATCCATAATCAATTCGGAGGCAGCATCGGCGGGCCGATCCTGCGCAACCGGGCATTTTTCTTCTTCGACTTAAACGAATCGAAAATTATCGCCGGCTCTGTTGTGAACCGAACCGTCCCCAGCGCCTCGCTGCGCGCCGGCAGCATTACCTATGACAACACAGCTGGAGGCACTTCCACGCTGAACCTGGCCCAGGTTGGTGCATACGATCCCGCGGGGCTCGGCGTCGACCAAAACTGGCTGAAGTTCATTAACAGCCGCTTTCCAACTCCCAACCAGACGGCGGGCGGCGACGGTCTGAACTCGCTCGGATACACATTTAACGCGCCGGACAACGACAATGAGACAGATTACGTAACCAGGATCGACTACCGCATCAACTCCAGCATGAATCTTTTCGGACGCTTCTCCATCACCCGCGATGATGCGGTGAACCAGCCCAACGAGTTTCCCGGCGATCCGGTGACCTCCCCGCAAACTGATCGCTCTTATGCTTTTGTGATCGGCCACAATTGGGTGATCGGCAAAAACAAGACCAACCGCGTCTTCATTGGCGAAACCGTGCAGAAGCTCTCCTTCCCCATCAGCTACAACCCAACCGGCACCACCGCTTTCACCTTCGGCGACGGCGCCGATCAGTCGTTGACGTCGAATCCGTACATCTGGCCCACCGCGCAGGCGCGCCGCATCCCGGTCGAGCAACTGGGCGACGACTTCTCCATGACCACGGGCAGGCATACCTGGCAGTTCGGCGGTCTTATTAAGGACATCCTGGCCCACGACACCACGGTCCTTGACTACAACGTCACCGAAATCGGTTTGGGCGGCCAGACCTTCTCCTTATGCGGCCCCGCGGCAGGAGCCTGTGGGACCGGCAACCCCAGCCTGCGCCCCTCTAACCTCAATCTTTCCGATAAGTTCACCTGGGACGAGCCTTTTGCATTCCTTCTGGGCCGCATCGGCGCTGCCTCGAGCGATTACAACTACAATGCCCAGGGCCAGGCGCTGAAGCAGCTCACCGGCGACCAGCGATTCTACCGCTACTACCAGACCCAGTTCTATGCGCAGGATACCTGGAAGGCGCTACCCAGCCTGAGTATCACCTACGGCGTCACCTACCAATGGTTCTCAGTCCCCTACGAGACGCGGGGACTGGAAAGCACCGAGCCATTCAGTTTCAACGAATACTTCGGTCAGCGCGTGGAGCAGAGCGATGCGAGCGAATCGGGAACGGGCACGGTGCCATTGATCTCCTACGTGCTTGGCGGCAAAGGCAATGGCTCCGGCGCGCCGCCGCTGTATGCTCCTCAGTACAGAAACTTCGCACCGCATTTAGGCTTTGCCTGGAACCCCGGATTCGACAAAAAAATGGTGATCAACGGCGGCGCAGGCATCGTCTACGACCGCAGCGTGATCCTGGCTATTCAGTACCTCCAGGACAAATATTCGTATCTTTTCCAGCAGACCAAAGACAACACGTTTGGAATCCCTGGAGATCCGTACGATTCCATCAAGAACGATAAGCGTCTTGACGCGAACAACCAGCTCTCGAACGTTACCCTCACGCCGCCCGCCACGCCGACGCCTCCTTACCAGCCTTTTTCCGGCACCGCTTATTGCGCGGGATATAACTACTCCCCATGCGGCCTGCAGAACGGGGGGGCTTTCAACGAGACCATCGATCCCTCTTTGCAGAACCCGTACAACATTGTCCTGAACTTCGGCGTGCAGCGCCAGGTCCCTTGGGACATGATTCTCAAGGTCAACTACGTCGGCCGTTTGGGCCGCAAGCTCCTGGCCCAGGAAGATGCCAACCAGGTGCTTGAATTCGTCGATCCCAAGTCTGGCGAGAAGCTTTCTACCGCTTTCGCTTCCATCACCCAGCAGACCCGGCAGGGTATCGCGCCCCAGAACCTGACCGTGCAACCGTGGTTCGAAGACGTCTTTACGACGCCGTTCCCAGGTTCATATGCCACCAATACGGCAAACATCGCTGCGGGCATCAGCGGCTATGTCTTCAATGGCGACTTCGGCGACTTCGCGCAGTCCATTTCCAGCTATGTTCCCGCCAACGTCGGCTCCGCCGCGCAGTTCTCTGAGAACTCGTTCCACGACAATGCGGCATTTTCCAACTACGACGGGCTCCTGGTGACTTTGCAGAAGAACATGTCGCATGGCCTCAATTTCGACTTTAACTACACCTGGTCGCACTCCATTGACAACCTTTCGTTTTTTGCCAACTCCCAGGGTGACACGGGCATTGGCGGCATCGGCCTGGTTTGTGATGCCGTCCACCCGCGCGAGTGCCGCGCCAGTTCCGACTTCGATCTTCGCAACAACTTCACCACCGACGCCACCTACCAGTTGCCGTTCGGCAAGGGCAGAATGTTCGCGAATTCTGAGCCGGGCTGGGTCGACGAGGTCATCGGCTCTTGGGACGTGAGCGGCATCGCCGAATGGCACGGCGGCTACCCGTGGTCGGGCGAATCGAACGCCTATGTCGCAAGCTATTCCAATGATGCCCCGCCGATCTTCATTGGCACCAATCGCGCCGCGGTCCAAACCCATTTGACCAAGAACCCAAGCTGGCTGGGCAGCGGTGTGAGCGACTTCTCGAACGCGGTTACGGCTGCCGCTCAATTTGAGGGACCGGTCGGATTCCAGATTGGCCCACGCAACAGCTTCCGCGGCCCTGGGTTCTTCAATGCGGATTTCGGACTCGCCAAGAATTTCCCGGTATACAAGGAAGCGGTGAATCTGAAGTTCCGCGCCGACGCTTTCAACGCGTTGAACCATCCGAACTTCGAAGTTCCGGCAGAGAACCAATTCAACGGCTATGACAACCAGGACTTCCAGGATGGGACAGGTTTTGGCCAGATCAGCTTCCCCGTTATCCCCTCCGGGAACGAAAACAACGGAGCCCGCGTGCTGCAGCTTTCGCTGCGTTTGGAGTTCTAAGGCCTGTCACTTAACATCGGGAGGAACAACCAGGGACCGCTTCGGCGGTCCCTCTTTGTTGCGCGGAGAGCGGACACTTAGCTTCGAGCCGATGTGGTGAACCAGTTTCGTTACCCCTTGCGACGTTCATGATTGGCTTTCATCGAGGCCAACCACATTTTCCGAAACGTCGCCAGGATTCGCGGCGCAGGTTGCCGGGCGAGCCGCAAGCCCTCTCTCGTCTGCCGGAGAAGATTGTAGAGTGGCTGTCCTGGGGGCTTAGTGACCATTAGAGTGCTCGCTAAATGCAAGATTCCGCGCGATCAATCCGCATATGAGAAATGAGCGCTGCGACTTCGGTAGCGGCGCAATCGAGCTGGCGGGGAACGAGCATCCTCCGATCGAGATCGCTTCCTTCCATGGTGGTCGTCAACTCGGGAAGCCGTCCTCGGCCGGTCTATGGAATTTCATATCTTGCGTTTCACAGGTGACGCGACAGTGCGACTGTGACCCGAACTGGTGATCGACAAGTGGTTTATTTTCTAATAACAACTGGAGAGGAGCTCTGTGTGAGACGAATGGCACCAAGCATGGAAATCCAATAGCGGAATACGTCTCCCGTACAGAAGTCCGATACAAAAATGACCGCGTAGGAGCCAGCTTAGGGGGTTCCTGCTCTCATTAGGTTCGAGATCGAAATCTCTGACACATTGAACGAACTTGAATTGCCGAGGCCCGGGCTCCTGCGCGTTGAACTTCTCTAACGAATGTTCGAAGGCAGGCACGCCCAACACATTGTTCTGGAGGTCTCCCCCATGTTCTCCTTCCGGATCCGATCCGCGGTGCTCGCGCAAATCCTGCTCACGCTGGCCGGATTTTTGGCGTTTGTCGGCCCCGAGCCTGCTCGATCACAAGTCACGATTGCTGCAATCCATGGAACAGTTTCCGATCCCAGCGGTGCTGTGATTGCCGATGCTCATATCACAGCTCTGAATACGTCGACCGGAATTTCGACCCAGACTACTTCGGATAAGAGCGGCTATTTCATCTTTCCGTCGCTGCAAGTGGGTGGACCGTATACGGTGACCGTTGGGGCTCAGGGTTTTGTGGACTTTGTGGCGAATGGGCTGACGCTGAACGTAAACGACAATCGGGAGGTCACGGCCACGCTCAAAGTGGGCGGCACCGCTCAGACTGTGGAGGTGACGGCCTCCGCGCTTCAGGTGGAGACTTCGAATACGCAATTGCAGCAGATCATCACTTCGAGCCAGCTGGAGAGCATCCCGTTGGAGGGGCGCGATGCCGGGGGGTTGCAAAAGTTCGAGGCCGGTGTCGTGGAATCATCCGACCGGTTCGGCACCTACTCCAGCAACGGCAACCAGACTGCGCAGAATGACTTCATCCTGGATGGCACAGACATCAACGACGGGGCCTTACAGGATGAAGGAATTGAAGTGAATCCCGACGCGCTGCAGGAAGAAAACATTGTGACGAGCACGATGAACCCGGAGTTCTCGCGCAATTCCGGCGCGATTATCAATCAGGTGATCAAGGCCGGCACAAACTCGATCCACGGCAGCGGCTTTGAGTTCTATCGCGACACGTTCATGAACAACAGCAATTACTTCTCGCAGACTCGTCCTGTCTTCCATCAGAATGTGTACGGTGGAACTCTGGGTGGTCCGGCGTTCAAGAATAAGTTGTTCTTCTTCACCGCATTTCAGGGTCTGCGCAACCGGACGGCGAAGTCGGAAGCACCGTCAACATTCACGGGAACCAAGGGATCAAATCCGACCGGCCAGTTTGCAGGGAATTTCACAAGCGACACGAATTATTTTACGGGCGCCGCGAACAGCGCGGGACTGACAAGCAATCCGCTTCCATTCAGCATCGGCTCTTGCCCCGCTGGGGAGGCCTGGAATGCCTGCTTCAGCAGCGGAACGGTGCGTATTCCCTCGAGCGAGTGGAACTCAATCGCTTCGACGCTGGTGACAAAGTACGTTCCGCAATCTAACCGCCAAGGCGACCTGTACGATTTCAATGCACTGAACACCCGAGCGTCGGATCAGGGAATCATTCGCGCCGACTACACTCCCAGCGCAAAGGACGCAATCTGGGCGTCGAGCGTATTCCAATCGAGCCCCAGCACAAACGCTCTTTCCTTCGGTGGAGGCAGTTTTCCGGGATTTGGCCAACACGCTTCGGAACACCTTAAAATCTTCAACGCCTCGTACACCCATACGTTCAGCCCGAACAAGCTGAACGAGCTTCACGGCGGCTATTACCGCCTGAACTATCCGTCGGTTATTCCTTCACCTGTGCAGTCGCCCAGCTCGCTGGGCTTCTCGATCAATCCGCAGCTCCCGCTTTCGGGGATTCCGTACATTGGGGTGGGCAACGATTTTGTGCTGGGCAACAGCTACGAAGGCCCGCAGCCGCGCACCGATACCAACCTGACCTACGCGGACAACTTCACTTGGATTCACGGAAATCACTCTCTCAAACTGGGCGTCTCGTATGAGCAGTTCCGGGTGCACAATCCGTTCGGATATCTGAACAATGGATACTATTCCTATAACGGAGCCGGCGAGTACAGCTCGGGCGATCCGATCATCGATTTCGCGATGGGTATCCCAGACTCGTACTACCAGACGAACGATGGGTTCATTGACGCGTTTTCCAGCGAGACATTTGCATACTTTCAGGACAACTGGAAGGTCAGCCCGGACCTTACGTTCAACTTCGGTACGGCGTGGGATGTGGAGCAGCCGACACAGAACAAGCAGTACGACGGCCTGGGAATCGTCTGTTTCGCGGTCAGCAGCGCAGGGTCTAAGGTTTATCCCGCCGGACCTCCGGGGCTGACGTTTAAGGGCGATCCCGGATGCAATGAGGCGGGCGGACCCACAGCGCACTGGGACCGGTTTGGTCCCCGAGTCGGTTTTGCATGGTCACCGTCGGCTGGGCCGTCCGCGCTGATCGGCGCAGCTGGCGCGCATAGCTTCTCGATTCGCGCCGGAGTCGGAATCTACTACAACCGCGATCAGGAGGAGCAATCGCTGCAGAATCTGCTCGATCCTCCGGCCCTGTTATATGACTTTGGCGCCACGGATTTTGGAGGAAGCCCAGGATTCGCAAATCCTTTTGCAGATGTGGCAGGAAACGGATCGGAGCCGAACCCATTCCCGTACAACACGCCGAAGCCGGGCGGGACCGTCAACTGGGCAGGTGATGGCTACTATGAATTGACTCTCAACGCGTTCGCGTCGAACTACATCCCGCCTTACACGTACAACTTCAATGTGAACATCCAGCGCCAGCTTGGCTCGCACTATCTTGCGCAGGTGGGATACGTGGGTTCCACGAGTCATCGGCTTGCCACATGGTTTGAGGGCGACCCGATTACGCCCGCCGGACATGCAGCCTGCCTTGCGAGTCCATCCTGTAAAGGGCTTCCCAATTACACGCATCTCTTGTTCCCGCAATACGCGGCCCAGCCCGCGCTGGTTCCGGGCACCCCGTATCCCTGGTACTTGTCGGTCGGCGAACAGAATTCGGAAGGAGCATCGAATTACAACTCGCTGCAGGCGAGTTTGATTAAGGCCATGGACCACGGACTGCAATTCAGCCTCGCGTACACCTATTCGCACGCACTCGACGACGGTTCGGGATATGAGAGCACCACTGGCGGGACTTCCGATGCGGGGTACGGTAACTACGGCCGCGCGAGAAACGATGTGCCTGGTTACGAGTATCTGAACTACGGCTCGTCAGACTTCGACGCGCGCCAACGCCTGGCAGCGACGTACGTCTACTCGATTCCTTCGGCTGGATTCCTCAATAGAAATCTGATACTTCGCGAGGGATTGGCCGGTTGGGGGCTCAGCGGCGTGACCGCGTTTCAAACCGGATTCCCCCTCTCGATCAGCACTGGAGTCAACCGCTCACTCTGGTGCGACGGCTACAGCAAATTCGCTTGCGCCGATGTACCCAATACGTCGAGCTTCAAAATCAAGACCATGAACCCGCGCAACAGCACAAACCAGTACTTTGATTCCTCTCCGTTTTCGCTTGAGCCGATCGGGACATTTGGCAACACGACGCGCAACTTCTTCCACGGTCCGGGATTCGACTACACGAACCTTAGCCTTACCAAGAACTTCTTATTCTCGGCCGACAACTCTCGGTATATGCAGCTGCGGCTGGAAGCTTTCAATGTCTTCAACCATGCCAATTTTGCGGCGCCGGGCGGCGTATTCGCCAGCCCGACATTCGGGCAGGTCACCAGCGTGATCTCAAGTGCTGAAGGAAACGGGGACCCGTCACCTGGCCGGGCGATTCAGATTGCGGGTAAGGTCTACTTCTAAGGTTCTATTCTCTGCCGTAATCAACGTCCGATGTGCCACGGGTGCTTGCAAGGGCGCCCGTCACTTTTTGCACCAGCGCAAACCGTCCTCCTATGAAATCCCGCAGTCCGGAATTGTCTCGAAAACCGGTTTGTCGCGGCCCCAATTTCTACAGCCATCGAAGCCGACGCTACAGAATCTCATAGATCTACTGTGGTCCTCAAAAAAACAGGAGCGCTAACCACCTTTGTTTTCAATAACGGTACTGGGTCATTACCAACGTACTTAAATGGCATATGAATTGCTCTTAGTTTCCGCAAATACCCCTGTTACGTGGAGAGGTCGCATCCGGTGAGCCCCCCGCTCATCCGGGTGACGCTTCAGGTCGGTCGTAAGACGCTTAGTTGTTCATGTTCGTTTTTGAATTAACTTGCGAGATCGGACTTGCCCTCCCCATCGAGCCTCCGAAAGCGCCAAACCTGAACCCGGGAAATTCCATTGGAATCCCAGTTCAGACCGATTTTGGAGGAGTTTTATGAGGCTGTTCCGGTTTCATGCTGAGTCTTCCGTGCCGGCCACACCTTCCCGTGGACCTAGCATTCAGTTGAAGGCCGTTTCCTTTTTTGTATTAGGCCTTTTTGCGTTTTTATTCCTCAGCGGCGTGGTCGCCCAGGCGCAGGTTGAAACCGGCCAGATCGCCGGAACCGTCCTGGATCAGTCCGGGGCCGTTGTTCCCAGCGCCGCAGTTTCAGTAAAGAATCTCGCCACGAACTTCACGCGCAACGCAGTGAGTTCTTCAACGGGCAACTATCTGATCACCGGTCTCGAACCCGCCACTTATCAGGTCACCGTAACCTCGGGCAGCTTCAAACCCTTCGTCGCCAAGGTGGAAGTGACCGTTGGCAGCCACGTGACCGTTGACGCCAAACTCTCTGTGAGTGCGACTGTCACCCAGGTTGAAGTCATCGGAGAGGGTGGCGCCCAGGTCAACACGCAGACCCAGGAGATTTCCCAGGTCGTTGACACCCAGCAGTTAAGCCAACTTCCCAGCCTTACGCGCAATCCATATGATTTCGTCGCCATCTCCGGAAACGTGAGCAGCGGAGATAGTACCACCACAAGTTCCTCGGGTCTGGGGGTAAGCGGCGGCCAGAATTTGACCGACCGCGGCGTTGGATTCGCGCTCAACGGCCAGCGTGAAACAGGCACGGAAATCCTTCTCGATGGGGTTGAGAATATTGCGACCTTCAGCGAGGGAGTCGGCGAGGATATTCCGGTGGATGCGGTACAGGAATACAGCGTTATTACGAGCAACTTCCCAGCTGAATATGGCAGAGCGGCAGGGGGGGTGGTGAACGTAACCACCAAGGCCGGAACCAACGAGATCCACGGCTCTGCATGGGAGTTCAATCGCCTTTCTGCCTATACGGCCAATACCTACGGAAACGATGCTCTTCAGACCCCGAAAGGCGCATACACGCGCAACCAGTTCGGCTTTGCAGCAGGCGGACCGATCATCAAGAACAAGCTCTTCATCTTCGAAAGTACCGAGTGGACGCGCGTTCGCTCGAGTGCCGCTGAGACCGAGGAAGTTTTCGATCCCGCCTTCATCGCGTTGATGCCGGCCAATGTGCAGGGCTATTACAAAACCTACGGCGGCAGTGCATTGAAATCTGCCGGCGTGGCCTCCACGGTTGGCGATCAGGAAAACGCAGGTTATGTCTTCGGCAAGGTCAACGGCACAACGGCTATTCCGGCGACGACACCGATGCTTGACTCAGTGAACTTCACCGCGCCATTCGATGCCGGTGGCGGCATTCCGCAGAACACCTACGACCTTGTGGGTCGCCTCGACTACAACCCCACGTCAAAAACCCAGATGTACTTCCGCGGCGGCCGGGAAGCCGCGAATGAATTTGTAGGATCGGCATTTTACTCAGCCTACCCGCAATATGACGTCGGCACGGCCGTCGCGAATCAGAGTTACCTCTACTCCCTCGCGCACACTTTCACAAACAGTGTTTTCCTGAGCACCAAGGCGAGCTACACCCGCTTCAACACGGCCAACTCGTTCAACACGTCTCTTACTTCCACGCCGAGCCTGATGTTTGTCGATCCGACCGATCACGTGACCAACCAGCTCATCCAGATGCCGGGTCTTGAGAACACCAGCAATCCGGGCACCGGCGGTCTCCCGTACGGCGGACCGCAGAACACGATTCAGTTCGAGCCCGACATGTCCTGGACCAAGGGCAGGCACTCGATGCGCTATGGCGGCATTTTCACGTACATCCAATTGAATTCCGCCTATGGGGCTTACGCGCAGGCCGTTGAACAACTCGGCAAAGGCTGGCAGGCAAGCCTCTACAACATGATGAACGTGGACGGCAACCCCAATGGCGCCGAGCTCTATGACTTTACGACTCGCGTCGACCCGCAAGGCAAACTGCCCTGCTACCAAGATATCTATCTGAACGTCCTTGCCACTGCCTCGTGTGAAGTGACACCACCCCTTGCTCCTGCCGCCTACGCTCGCAGCTACCGCTACAACGATTGGGCGATCTACGGCGAAGATAGCTACAAGGTCACCACCCGGCTTACTTTCAATTATGGTCTGCGCTGGGAGCACTACGGCGTGCAGCACAATAACAAGCCCAACCTTGACTCGAACTTCTACCTTGGTTCGGGGAACGGCATCGAAGCTCAGACGCGCACCGGGCAGGTCTACATCGCGGACAAGAGCCCGGTCGGACAGTTCTGGAAGCCTTCCTGGGGTACGCTCGCGCCGCGCGTGGGCTTTGCCTATGACTTGTTCGGCAATGGACGCGATAGCATTCGCGGCGGTTACGGCATCAGCTACGAGCGCAACTTCGGCAATGTGACCTTCAACGCCAGCTTCAATCCGCCGGCCAGCGCAGTGGTAGAAACCGCACCGTGCGTAACGGAAAGCCCAAGCGACAAAACGTATTCGACAACTTGCGCCAACTTTGTTACTGCTAACAACCTAGGCCCGCTGGGCGTATCAGGAAGCTCAATTCCGCTTCCGCCTTCTTCACTCCGCGCGCCACAATCGGACATCAGAACCGCCCAAACCCAGTTCTGGAGCCTCGATCTACAGCACCAGCTGGCTCCGGGGACCGTGGTCGATGTCGCATATAGCGGCGCACGTGGCTTGCACCTCTATGACATCGAGAACATTGACCAATATGGCGCGGCGCAGATGTACCTTGGCGACCCGCTGGTCATCAACGCAAATTGCCCGTTTGAGAACTTCGATACAGGAGCATCGGAGTGCCTTACGAAACCGAACATGGAATACAGCGCCATCAATATGCGCGGCAGCCTGGGAAACAGCTTCTACAGCGGGTTGAACATCGGCTTCCAGACGCAGAATCTGCTCCGTTCCGGTCTTGGCCTTGCGGCCAATTACACCTGGTCACACTCGCTTGATAACCTGAGCTCCACGTTCGGCGACAGCCTGCAGGGCGGCTCAGGCTACATAGGCTCCCTCGGCTATACGGACCTCGCTCATCCACTGCTCGACTGGGGCAACTCGGACTTCGACCTCCGTCACCGCATCTCCATCGCTCCGATCTGGAACACGCCGTGGTTCAAGCAGGGCAATCATGCGCAACGCGAAGCGTTCGGCGGCTGGTCTCTGTCAGGTATCGTTACTGCACGCTCGGGCGCACCGTTTTCGGTTTTCGACGAAACAACGGTCGAAGTTGGCTACACCATCCCGCGCCTGATTCCAGCCACTACTCCGACATACAAGGTTGGCTCGCCTAAAGCCGTGGGACCGAATGACTTCAACGCCCTCACCATACCAGTGCCGGCATTCGACCACTCGTTGAATCCGACGCTGGGCATGTCGGACCTGGGGCCGTTCCCATCAAACATGACGCACCGCAACGCATTCCGGGGACCTGGGGCGTGGAACGCCGACGCCGCACTCCAGAAAGATTTCCCGATCACCGAGCGTGTCAGCGTGCAGTTCCGCGCTGAGGGCTTCGATGTCTTCAACCACCACAACTACTACGTGAACACGACCGGCCTCTATTACGCGGACGGCACAGCTTCAGCGCCGTTGACCGTTCCGGAGGAGAAGGGCGGTCTGGGAACGCTTGCTTCGAACGGTAACCACGACGAGCGGCGTTTCGGTCAGTTCGCGTTGAAGGTTACCTTCTGAGCAGAAATGCGAAGCAACCGCTCTGATTCGAGAGCGGCAACGAGCGGGGAGCCTTCGGGCTCCCCGTTTTGCGTCCAGGCGAGCGACGCGGCTGTTTCGTGCGCGGGGCGTATCCGAAGGGCGGGGACTCTGGGCGTGGAATCCTCCTAATGGGAGCCAAAATCGGATCCGACAGATGCTGATTTCCCGCTCGGAATCTGCAACTTCCAGCGAAACTCCTACAGAATTTCATATCTCCACGCCAATTCTCAGCTGCGACCATCCAGAAGCCATTTATTTTCAACAGAAGTGACCGGTTAGATACCCTGCTCCAATTGGCACATCAATTGCAGTTCGATAGTCAATTCCCTTATTTTCTGTGAGGTCACGCGGGTGTCTTTGCGCTCCCTGGGGCGCACATTCACGTGCGAAGAATTTGGACTGCGGTGGTTCTGTTTCGTTGGAATCAACGCGCGAGTTCGGACCTTGCTCTCCCCATCGAGACTCCGATAGCGCCAAACACGGATCGTTGGGCCTCGTGCACAGGCTCTCCGGTCCAGATGGATCGTGAAGGAGCTAGATGCGATTTTCCCGACTTTATTCGATGGTTTTGATGGGCCTTGCGTTGTTACCGGGCCTGGTATACGCCGCCAACACAAACGCCCGCATCATGGGAACTGCTACCGATCCGCAGAATGCGGTGGTGGCGGGCGCACAAATCGTAGCGACGAACAATGCAACCGGAGTCGTGTACACGACCATCACGGGGGCGAATGGAAACTACCTCTTCGCTGAGTTGCCCATCGGCACCTACACGATCAAAGCTACAGCTCAGGGATTCAAGACCTTCACGGCCACCGGGATCGTGCTGAACATCGACCAGGAATATGTTCAGCGCGTTCAATTCGAGATCGGCGCTGTATCCCAGGTTGTGCAAGTCTCAGCCACGCCTGTTCAAGTGGATACGACTGACATGCAGTTCAGCAACGTCGTCGACGCCACGCAGATGACGGAACTGCCTCTGATCAACCGTTCGTTTACCGGGCTGGAACTCGCGTTGCCCGGCGTCCAGGCCAATAGCGACCGGTTCGGGAGCGTCTACTCAGTGAACGGCTCTCAGACGCAGCAGTCGGAGTACTTGATCAATGGAGCCGACACCAACGACATCGCGCTGAACACCATTGTGGTCAATCCGATTCTTGACGCCATCGATCAGTTCAATATGATCGACGGACCCATGAATGCCGAATATGACCGCAACTCCGGCGGCATAATCAGCGCATCCATCAAGCAGGGGTCGAACTCTTTCCACGGCGATGCATTCGAGTTCTATCGCGATACCTTCCTGAACACAAACAACTTCTTTCAGAAGTCACTTTCGCTAGGCCCCGAGACACCCGTCAGCACATTCCACCAGAACATTTGGGGTGGTACGCTCGGCGGACGCATCTTCAGGGACAAGCTGTTCTTCTTCGGCGCCTATCAGGGAACGCATCAGGCAGTGCCAGAGACGAATAGCGCAAGCGTCAATGTTTATTCGTCCGCGAATCTCAATGGCGATTTCTCTGACGATATTGCAGGCACAGGCCCTGGCGGTGCGGCGAATGCGTTCAGCACGAACTATATCCCCAGCACGATCAGCATTCCCAATTGCACCTCCTATTCGGCCAGCGGTCACGGCGACACATGGACATCCTGCATGGCAAAGACCGGAGGCAAGTTGCCGACGGCTAGCTTCAATTCTGTTGCGGCCGCCCTGGTGAAGAAGTACGTGCCGCCGGCGAACAGCGGCACATACGGCTACGTGTTCAACGCAACGACAGCCACGAAGCAACTCCAGTTTGACTATCGAATCGACTACAACATCAGCGCCAGGAACCAGCTCTCGGTGATTGGGATTTATCTACCGCTCACCTCGTCTGAGACGCTGCCTTTTGGCGGCACCAGCGGCGCCACTGTGCCGGGTTTTTCCGATGGCAATATCGAGCACATCCAGCAGTACACGGTGGATTATGTACACCAGTTCAGCCCGTCGGCGGTAAACGACCTCGGCGTTCACTGGACACGGATGAACTATAAGGCGGAGTATCCGAACCAGATCGTGCAACCGAACAGCGCGGGATTCAGCATCACGCCGCAGGACACCTCGGCCTCGACGGTGCCGGAACTTACTGTCTCAGGGTTCTATGCCCTGGGCGGCACAAGCAACGGTCCGCAGCCGCGCATCGACCAGACCTACCAGCTTGAGGATAACTTCTCGAAAACGTTTGGGAATCATGCGTTGAAGTTCGGCTACGATGGACACCGCTTCAATGTTTCGAATCTGTTCGACGCCAGCAACAGCGGCAATTACAGCTTCAATAATTCCGGCAGCACTTACAGCACCGGCGATCCGTCGCTTGACATACTGTTGGGCATACCCGCGACCTATTCACAAGGCACGGGCGACATAATCCAAGCCGATGCCTATCTGGATTACGTGTACGCGCAGGATACGTGGAAACTGGCGCACAATCTCACCATCAACTACGGTTTGGGGTACTCGCTCGATACGCCGCTGCGCAACCACCAATTCGGCGGCCTGGCAGTCTCGTGCTTCATCATCGGGGAACAATCGAAGGTGTTCTCCGGTTCGCCGACAAACCTTGTCTACCCGGGCGACCCCGGATGCACCAACAGCGGTCTGGCAACAACGCATTACGGTGAGATTGCCCCGCGGCTGGGGCTTGCCTGGTCGCCGGTCCTTGGCAAACTCACCGGAGGGGCGGGGAATTTCTCGATTCGTGGCGGCTTCGGTATCTATTACGACCGGTCGGAAGAAGAGAGTGCTTTGCAAACCCTCGGTACGCCTCCCTTCGGCTTCACCAGCGGCGGCGCTGCGGACTTTGGCGGATCACCCTCACTGGCCAATCCGTTTGTCGATATCAACGGCGGCCTGGCAACAGGTGCTACCGGTGGCACAGGGACCGGTTCGGAATCGAACCGATTCCCCTACACCGAGCCAACTGCGGGCGCGAAGATAGACTTTTCGCAATATGAGCCCATCTACAACATCAGCGGGTTTGCGAACACCTTCCGCGCACCTTACGCCGAGAACATGCAGATCTCCATCGAGAGACAGTTTCCGTCAAACGTCGTCGCTCGCGTGAGCTGGGTCGGCACGGAGGGACGCCGGAATCAGACGGCCTATGAAGCCAACTATGAAACTGCGGCTGGTCAAGCCGCCTGCGCTGCGAGTACCACTTGCCAGACAAACCGCAACATCCAGGCTCTGGTTTACCCCAGCCACACTGTCGGCGGCAGCGCGGATATTATCGAGCAGGGCGTGGTTGGTTCTGAAGGCTCGTCAAACTACAACGCGTTGCAGGCCAGCGTGACCAAGGGCCAGACGCATGGCCTCGAGTTCCAGTTGAGCTATACCTACGGGCACGCGATGGATAACGCCTCGAGCCTGGAGAACACCGGATGGGGCAATAACGGCCAGCGCGGGTTCAACCAGTTCCAGCCGAAACTGAATTATGGTGACTCGCTCAATGATGCGCGCCAGCGTTTGGTCTTCAGCCCCGTATATGCGGTGCCCTTCAGAAGCACTGGCGGAACCTACTCTGTACCCAATCTCCTGATTTCGGGCTGGCAAATCAGCGGCATCGTGAGTTTGGCGACGGGCCTGCCATACGATATCTCCTACGCAGGCGGGACGTCCCGTTCGTTGTGGTGCTCGGCCTCGCTCAGCTACTACGCGTGCCCCGATGTGCCCATGCAGACTGCGGCGCTGGTCACGGGCAATCCGCGCGTACGCAATGCGAATGGCTATGGCATGTGGTTCAACCCCAGCAGCTTTGCTGCCGAACCGGTGGGCTCGTTTGGCAACATTCACCGCGATCCCTATCACGGTCCTGGGATCAACAACACCAATCTCATCATCGCCAAGAACTTTGCGCTCGATTCAGAAGGCGTTCGCCATCTGCAAATCCGCATAGAAAGCGACAACGTCTTCAACCATACGCAATTTAGCAACCCGACCAGCAGCTATACATCCGGCAACTTCGGCCTGATTACAGGTGCTGCCTCGGCGCGCCAGACGCAACTGGCCGCGAAGCTTTACTTCTAGCCGCGTTTAGGTTTGCCAACGAATGAGGCGCTCTAAGGGCGCCTCATTTTTGCTGCGAACCCGAAATCCGGGTTCATTCATCGGTAACCCATCGAAGAGCCGTGAGGGCGAAATCGACGGCACACGCTCTCGCTGATCCTGCGGAGTCTTCCGAGATCCTGCGGCCCTCTATTTCTTTCTCTTTGGGGCTGCCTTCCTGACAGGCTTCGCCTTTTTGGCGGCGGTTCTCCTGGCCGCGGGGCGCTTCTTTGCGGGCGCAGTTTTCGAGGCTGGTCGCGCTGGCGTCGTCTTTGGTTTGTGCACCGGCGCTGACTTCTTGCGGGCGGCCCGCGTTTTTTCGGCGAGCGCGGTCTTCAGTTCGCCATCGAACTCCACCGGCGTGAGCGGGCGTGCGGACTTGCGCAGTCGTTCGATGTCATAGAACGCGCGGCGTTCGGCGAGAAATACGTGGACCACGAAGTCTACATAATCGAGCAGAATCCACTCGCCATTGCGGCGGCCTTCCACCGAGTGTGGATAGACGCCAAACTCGCGCTTGAGGCGCAGCTCGATTTCATCCGCAATGGTGACGGCCTGGCGCTGATTCTGGGCCGAAGTGACAAGAAAGAAATCGGAGAGGCCAGAATCGATCGGATCGAGTTCGAGGATGCGCGTGTCCTGACCTTTTTTGTCTTCACAGGCTGCCGCGGCGGCCTGTACGAGAGTGCGCGTCTGCTTCTGCGCCGGCGAGATATTCATGCGTTGGGAAGGCTCTCCAAGCCTCATGGTAGTGCAGAGACCAGCGAATAGGGAATAGGGACTCTGAAACAGGAATCAGCAATAGAGCTTGTGGGAACGGATGTACTCAGCAACTGGCGGCGGCAAAATGGCTGCGCGGGGAGCAGAGTTCCTGGCCGAGCCCGCGTTGCCGTACATGCTGCTTCGGATCTCTGTCGCGCTGATTTCAACGTCGAGCCCGGGAAGCAGATAGAACGACGCGCGGTTTCCTGCGGTATTGACCAGATAGAACGCGCGCACCTCGACGCCCGATTCGCTTGTATCTGCTTCCGGCGCGGATTCCAGCGTCAATCCCGGCGGCAGTGCGTCGCGAAAGCCTTCGCGAGGCTGGCCGGGCCGCGAGGCAACGATGAGCGATGCGACAAAGGGAAGCTCGGCAGCACGATGCCAGCGGCGCAGACCGAAATACGAGTCGGCTCCCATCAAACAGTAAAGGCTGGAATCGGGCGTCAAAGACGCGCGCAGCCGCTCCAGCGTGTCTATCGTGTAATTGGGCGCGGGGCTGGGCGATGTGCCGTTGCCGCCCGTTGCCGCCTTGGGCGCATCGGCCAGCGAGACAAGGAAGCCGCGCTCGTCCGCGATCGCAAGACGCGTCATCGCCACGCGATCTTCAAAGCCGGCTGCCGATCCTTCAGGCTTGAGCGGCTGCGCGCCCACGGGGGCGAAGAGCACGGTATCCAGGCGAAACGCATCTCTGGCGGCGCGTGCCACAGCAAGGTGCCCCAGATGCGGCGGATCGAAGCTGCCTCCGAAGAATGCGATCCGCAAACCGTGGCGACCCAGCCGGTCGTGGTTCTCAACCGCGTGCATGGCTTCATCCTATCGCTTCGGCGGGTGCTCCTGATCTTCGTGAAGGTCGCCTTCCGGCGCACGGGTTATCGGCTAGAATCGAAGAGAAGCAGGCGGCTTCGCTCTTCCCATTCGCTATGCGCTATCTCATCCTAATTCTTGCCCTGGCCGGCGCAGTTGTCTCTGTTCTGGCGCTGCGCCTTCACTACCACACCGGCACGGCGCCTTGCGACATCAACGCGCACTGGGATTGCGGCATCGTGAACCGAAGCTCTTTCTCCATGATCGGCCATGTTCCCGTGGCAGTGATCGGCATCGCCGGATATCTGGTGCTGGCCTGCCTCGGTGCCGCACGCTGGCGCTTCGCCACCTTCCTCGCTGCGCTGCTGGGATTTCTTTTCGCATTCCGGCTTTCGATGATTGAGCAATATGGGCTCGGCGTCTGGTGCCTCTATTGCGCCATCTCGCAGGGGCTGGTCGCGCTGATCCTGCTGCTCAGCGGAGGATGGTTTTCAGCCGAGTACTTTTCGCTGAAGCGCGCGGCGCGCAGGGCCGGAGCCACGGCTGACTAGATTGCATCGCCGTGTGCCGCGGCATGTTTCTGAAACATCCTGGCTGCTAAACTTGATGTATCGCAATGATTCGAGACTGGTATGCGCGCTGGATGTACGCGTGGGAAACGCGGCTGACCACGCGCGACGAAAATCGCGTGGTGCGACCGATGGAGTGGGGATTCGAGTGGATCGCTCCCTTTCTCGATGCGAACGGCTTTGCCGCGGCGATTCCCGGCCCGGATGTGGAGCGCGACGAGCCTGCTGCCGAAGCAGCGATGGTCCACATCAATCAGCTTCTCATCCGGCATAGCGACGTCTTCTTCGGCTATCGACGGCCCGCCGATTTCCGCCTCGAAGTGCGCTACCCGCAACTCTATCCCACGAACGTGCGGCCTGAAACTCTCGCCAAAGACGCCGCGATCAAACAGCAGGCCGCGGACGGGACTCTCAAGCCCGCGCAATTCCTGCGCTTCACTTCGCCGGAGCGCACGCCGTACCCGGAAAACGATCTCGTGAATGCGCGCTGGTATCCGGCGCCTGCGCACAAAGACCCGGCGCGGCCCAAGCAGGCCATCGTGGTGCTGCCGCAATGGAATGCTGACGGCCTCGGCCACAACTCGCTCTGTGCGCTCTTCAATCGCATGGGCGTATCGGCATTGCGGCTTTCCATGCCGTACCACGACATTCGCCGGCCCACCGAACTGGAGCGCTCCGACTACGCGGTCAGCGCCAATATCGGGCGTACGATTTCAGCCTGCCGCCAGGCGGTGGTCGACATTCGGTGCTGCCTCGACTGGCTTGAGGAGCAGGGTTATGAGCACTTCGGCGTGCTGGGCACCAGTCTCGGCTCCTGTTATGCATTTCTCGCCAGCGCGCACGATCCACGGCTGCGGGTGAATGCATTCAACCATGCGTCGACGGCGTTTGGCGACGTTGTGTGGGCCGGGCAAAGCACGCGGCACATCCGCCAGGCTGCGGAACAGGCGGGCTTTACGCAGGAGCGGCTGCGCGCGCTGTGGGCCGCCATCAGTCCGGTCAGCTATTACGAGCAGTTTGCCAGGTCTGCCGTCGACGGTCCCGGCAAAAACATCCTCATCGTCTACGCCGACTATGACTTGACCTTTCCGCGGGAGTACTCGCTCAAAGTTGTCGATGCGTTTCGCCAGTCGCACCTCAGATACGAGATCCGCGTGCTGCCCTGTGGCCACTACACTACCGGCGAGACGCCGTTCCAGTATCTCGACGGCTGGTATCTGGGCTGGTTTGTCTATCGCGCGTTCAAGGCGCTGCGCGAAGAGAAAGCGGCGAAACTCAGAGCTGGAGCCGCGCGCGAACATGAGGCGGAAGAAGAGGCGCTCTCGCGCTAGCGCACCTCGCTTAGATTCATTCGCAGCATTTTTGCCGGATCGAGATACGCATTTTGCCAGCGCACGGCCCAGTGCAGGTGCGGCCCCGTGACGCGGCCGGTGGCGCCGCTCAGTCCGATGCGCTGGCCCTTGAGCACATTCTGACCTTCGCGCACATCGATGCGGCTTAAATGCATCGAGATGGTGTAAAGCCCGAGCCCGTGGTCGATGGCGACGCAGTTGCCTTCGTAGAAGAGCGGGCGCGCCAGCACCACGATACCTGAATTGGCGGCTCGCACCACGGTGCCAATGCGCGCGCGAAAATCCATTCCCTTGTGCACGCTGTCGAGCTCGCCGTTGAAGACGCGCCGCGTGCCGAAGCTGTCGGTGGGCGGCGCATCGACGGGAGCAAGAAAATCGCCGGACCACAGCGGTTGCGGCGCGCTCGTCGAAAAGATTTTGTTCTTGAGTTCGACTTCGGCTTTGATGCGCGGCAACTCGTCAGGGCCCGGCGTGACGAATTTCGGCGCCACGGTGAGCGTGGTGGTGCGGTAGCGCGGGAAGAATTTGGACGATGCGAGTCAGATCGACGGCTTCGCCGCTCGCTGTATGTGCGGAGATGCTCAACGAGGATGAGCCGACTGGCGCTTCGACATCGACGCCTGCGAGGGCAAACCAAGCACGGCCACTGCGTCCGCGGAAGAACTCGAGCTTGTGCCCAAGCCATTCGCCACTCGGCGTTGCGCCGGCTGGAGCGGCCACGCGAATCAACTCCGGCGAGCCCGCATCCACGACACCCGGCGTCAGCGTGACGGTGTCAGTCTGAGGTTGTGCCGGGTTGCTGTTTGGCTGGGCGCAGACCAGAGACGCCGCGACAACGAACAAAAACGCAAACCGCGAGATGCGCGCGCCAGTCATGCATTCAGCATACCGGGCCGCATCCCGCGGAATGGTTTCTGAGTCGATGCGAATGTCTAACTTACGAACTATTTGCCGTTGTGTTTCCGGCGATAGATCTGGCGGCTCGCGCCATTTTGTTCACGGTTGATCTGCCTGTGCTCCTGTCCGGTCAGCTTGCCGCCGTTCGCCGATCGATCAGCGTGAACCTGCTGGTTGATGCCCTGCTCGTGGTTTTCGGTGCGTGCAGCTTCGCCGGCAGTCATTGATCCGTTGCGGATGCCGTTTGCGATGCGGTCCTGCTGATTCTCGCGGCGCTGACCCACTTCGTTGTTGCCGTAATGCGCAGTGTTGGCGTTGTGCTTGTCCTGGTAGATCGAATTGCTCAAATGGTTCTGCTGGCGGTTGACCTGCTGGCGCTCCTGTTGCGTGAGTTTGCCATTGTCGGCCGAGCGATCGTCTTTGACCTCGCGATTCAGGTTGGCTTCACGCCCTTCCAGGTTTTTGGTTTCGCCCGCAGTAAGCTGGCCGGAATCGACGCCATTAGCGAAGCGGTCCTGCTGATTGTCTTTGCGCTGATGAACGGTTGGATCGGGCTGGTTGGGTTGCGTCTGTTGAGCGAAGGCCGGTCCCGAGGCGATCAGGACGGCCACGGCGAGCATGAACAATTTACGCTCCATGTGGTTCCTCCAAGGGCCATCAGGATTGTTTGCATCTCCGGCCCACGTTTCCACAAGACCCAGTTTGCAAAAGGGAGTTGCGCTTCTCAAGATTCTTTTAAGGACAAACTACACTTTGGTGCGTCAAACAAAATCCCCGCACAACTTCTCACTGCAACCTGCAACTTTCGTTGTAAGCCTGTGTTGAAGCGTCTTTCTTTGATGGTGAGCCTGGGCCAGTGCTACTGCGATTCATTCGGCCGCGGATGCTTTGCCTTCCACGCGGTTACGCGATCTTCTACATCGGACAGCTCATCGGCGGTAATGTGCTGACCAATCATCTGGCGATTCGCAGCATACTTTTCCTGGTTCGGCCCTTTGACTGACGCGGCAAGATCGAGCCAGAAGTAGGCCTCCACATCGCTTTGCTGCACGCCCTGGCCCATGGAATAGAGCACGCCCAACGTCGCCTGTGAATCGGGATCTCCCTGGTCGGCTGCTTTGCGATACCATGCCGCGGCCTGCGTCATGTCGCGCTCGAAGCCTTTGTCTCCGTCGCGGTAAAGGGTGGCAAGGTGGAGTTCTCCTGCAAGGTTATTCTGGTCGGCTGCTTTGCGATACCATGTCTCGGCCTGCTTGTAATCTTCGGCAGCCTGCGCTTTGTCGTGGGTCGCCTCGGCGGCTCGCGCATAGCTCTCACCCGCCTGCACCTGGGCCGTGGCATCGCCTGCATTGGCCTTGGCCAGCAGAGCGGAGTCGATACTGGCAGTCTGGGCGGCGGCCAGGGACGGCACCGACGCAAAGACCAACACCAAGGCGAATTGCTTCGACGTGGTTTTCAAGAGAATCCTCGATAAACGCTGAAAGTTCGTGCTGACCTAAGTTTACGAGATTTGCACGTCCGGCGACCGGGCCCCCTCTGCTCTCTTCGCGGCGAACAGGCTAGAATTTGAGATATGACTGACCCGATGTCGCTCCCGCTTGCCCAGGCCGATCCCGAGGTTGCCGCAGCTATCGATCACGAAACACTCCGCCAGCACGAAGGGCTGGAGATGATCGCCAGCGAAAACTTTGTCTCCGAAGCAGTGCTGGAGGCAGCCGGCTCTATTTTCACGAATAAGTACGCAGAGGGCTACCCTGGGCGCCGCTACTACGGCGGTTGCGAATACGCTGACATTGTTGAGAACCTGGCACGCGACCGCGCGCGGCAGATCTTTGGCGGTGAACACATCAACGTGCAGCCGCACTCGGGTTCGCAGGCCAACGCATCGGCGTACGCGGCGGTGCTGCAACCCGGCGACACGATTCTGGGGCTGGACCTGTCGCATGGCGGCCACCTGACTCATGGCCATCGTCTCAGCTTCAGCGGCAAGTTATACCGCACCACGTTCTATCATGTGCGGCGCGACACGGAGACCATCGACTATGACGAAATGGAGTCGGTCGCCCTGCAGGAAAAGCCGAAGGTCCTTATCGGCGGAGCCAGCGCCTATCCGCGCTTTTGGGATTTCGCGCGCATGCGCCAGATCGCGGACAAGGTGGGAGCAACTTACATCTTCGACATGGCGCACATCGCCGGCTTAGTCGCAGGCGGAGCACACGATTCGCCGGTACCGCATGCGCACATTACCACGACCACTACGCACAAGACGCTGCGCGGTCCGCGTGCCGGCCTGATTATCTGTACGCAGAATCTGGCGCAGGCGGTCGACAAGTCGGTCTTTCCCGGGCAGCAGGGCGGCCCGCTGGTGCACATTGTGGCGGCGAAGGCAGTTTCGTTTGCTGAAGCGCTTCGCCCCGAGTTTCGCACGTACGCCGCGCAGATCGTCGCCAACTCCAAGGCCCTGGCTGAAGGATTGCAGGCTGCTGGCTACCGGCTGGTCTCAGGCGGCACGGATAATCACCTGATGCTTGTCGACGTGTTCCAAAAGGGCATCCTCGGCAACGAAGCCGAACTGGCGCTGGGCAAGGCTGGAATCACCGTCAATAAGAACTCCATTCCGTGGGATACCAACCCACCGCTCAAGCCGTCGGGCATCCGCGTGGGCACGCCGGCACTTACAACGCGCGGCATGAAAGAAGCCGAGATGCGGCAGATCGCCACATGGATTGCAAAGGCCCTGGAGCTGCGTAATGACGATGCAGCTCTGGCACGCATCCGCGGAGAAGTGGCCGAGTTAGCCAATCAATTCCCGCTCTACGCATGGCGGCGCGCACCCATTGCGGTGAACGCTTAGCGTTAACTCCGGATAGGAAAAAACGGCTGAATTTCCTCAGCGACGCGGTTGTCTGTGAAGCGGAAACGGCGGTGCGCGCGAAATTTTTTGTGCCAGGGCCCTCTCCGTGTGCAAGAATGCTGAATTGAATTCCCTTTCTTTGGCGGTCCGTGCCGGAAAAGAGCGGTGGACGTGTGCAGCTCCGCAGGGAATCTGGAAGTATCGATGACACTTATTCGATTCGCGCTCACAGCTTCTCTGGTCTTTGCTGTGCCAATGTTTGCGCAGCATCAGAATCAGCGTGGCAGTCACCCTCCCATCCCTTCGCATGGGCCGGCGCCCTTCAATGGCGCTCCCCCCACGGATCCGCACCGTCGCACGGAAACCAGCCGGCACCAAAAGCTCCCTCGCAACCTGCAACACCTGCGCCGCCAACACAAACCCGCAATTACTCCGATCAACCTGGCCACCCTAACGTTCCGCACGTCGATAAAGGCAAGACCTGGATTGGTCATGATACCGGCCCCAACGATCCGAGCTACCATCTTGACCATCCGTGGGAGCACGGTCATTTTACCGGCGGTTTTGGTCCAGCGCATGTGTGGCATCTTGCCGGCGGTGGACCCGATAGATTCGGGTTCAACGGATGGTACTGGATGGTCGCGCCCGCCGACATAGCCTTCTGCGGCGATTGGCTGTGGAATTCGGATGAAATCGTCGTCTATCAAGATCCGGATCACGTTGGGTGGTATTTGGCCTACAACGTGCGTCTCGGTACCTATGTTCACGTGGAGTACTTAGGAATGTAAGCAGAAGTGAAAGGAACAACCGGGGATAGGCACCACCGCCTATCCCCAAGTTACCTTTGCATGAAGAAGGCACCTTGGCTGATTGCTTCGAATAAGTGGGAACAACAGCCTCACGCAAAGATATATACGGATTGAAGACTTTTGAATTATGCTGATTGTATGGCGATTGAAAACATTCTTGCTCAAATAGATTCCGAGATAGCGAGACTCACGCAGGCTCGCTCATTACTAGCCACGATCGGCATTGGCGTTGCAAAAGGCGGACGCAAAGCGAAGAAAGCGGCCCCCAAAGCCAAGCCGAGGAAGAAGCGCGTATTAAGCGCCGATGCACGGAAGCGGATTGCCGACGCGCAACGCAAGCGCTGGGCCGCACAGCGTGCCAAAACAAAAGCGAAATCGTAAACAGCCTGCAGCAGGTTTCTCCCCTCGAGTAAGCGACAGCCTCGTACGGCTGCAGAGTTGTATTGTCTCCGTAGATAGCTCGTGTACGAGTCAGTTGTAACACGCACCGTGCGTTGACAACCTCACCGCACGGTGCCGTGGGAATCGTCTTAGCCCGGGGACGACATCACGAGCATGCGCTGTTCGGTCATCTCTTCGATGGCCCAGCGAATGCCTTCGCGTCCCAACCCGGAATCCTTGACACCTCCATAAGGCATGGGATCGAGACGCCAGGTTGGCGTGTCGCCGACAATCAGCGCGCCCACTTCGAGCTCGCGATACGCTGTAAGAATGCGGCCCGAGTCATGCGTAAGCAGGCCGGCCTGCAATCCGTACTTGGAGTGATTGACCGCAGCCAGCGCCTCCTCAAAGTCGTCGTATGGTTCTATTGCCACAACCGGCCCAAAGACCTCTTCGTCGCGCACCTTCATACCAGGTTTGGTCGCTGTGAGGATGGCGGGCGTGTATACCGAGCCTTTGCGCTCGCCGCCTGCTAACAACTTGGCGCCTCCGTCCACTGCTTCTTTCACCCAGGCTTCCACGCGTTCCGCTTCGCTGAGGCTGATCATAGGACCCACTTCAGTGGCTTCATTCGATGGATCGCCCATGCCGAGCTTGGCCGCGGTCTCCACCAACTTCCACAAGAATGTCTGAAATATGCTGCGCTCCACGAAGACGCGCTGCACGCTGATGCACGATTGCCCCGCGTAGTTGAAGGCCGCATGAGCCGTGCGAAGCGCGGCATCGTCAAGACCTTTCCAATCACCATGAACAATCAACGCGGCATTTCCGCCCAGCTCAAGCAGCACTCGTTTGCGGCCCGAGTGCGCCTTCAGCTCCCATCCCACCGCGGCTGAACCGGTGAAGCTTACCAGCTTGATGCGATCTTCCTTTTCTGCCAGCCACGCAGTGTCGGCATTGCCGAGCGGCAAAACCGCAAGCGCTTCTTCGGGCCAGCCGGCTTTCAAAATCACTTCGCCCAGCGCCAGCGCGGTGAAAGGCGCTTTGGGCGAAGGCTTGACGATCACCGGGCAGCCGGCGGCCATGGCCGGAGCGACTTTGTGCGCCACCAAGTTCAACGGAAAATTGAAAGGCGCAATAGCCAGAACCGGCCCCACGCCGAAGCGCTGCACCAGCCCCCAGCGGCCCTCGTTGCCCTCGGTCAGGTCGAGGGGAATGCTCTCGCCGCCCAGACGCGCGGCCTCTTCCGCGGCGGTTTTGAAGGTGAGCACCGCACGATCCACTTCCCCTCGCGCCAATCGTATGGGTTTGCCTGCCTCAGCGAGAATCAACTGGGCAAAGCGCTCCTTCTGCTCGATCAGCGCGGCAGCCACGTCTTCAAGAATCTCGCGGCGTTTCCAGCGCGGCAGGGCGCGGGTTCGCCGAAGGCTGGCCACCGAATGATTGACGGCCTGGCGCGCGTCGGCCCGCGTGGCCACAGTGACTCGGCCGACCAGGCCCTGATCCCACGGCGACCGCACTTCCAGCGAATCCCCTTCATTCCACTCCTTGCCGCACAACAAAAAGCCCGTCTGCGATCCCGGCCGCATCTTCATCGAGAAGCTCCTGACTAGAAGAACCTACGTTCCTGATGGTAAAGCGGATGGGCAGCACTTGTCCGCTGACCGCTCGCACGCAATCATGTGCGATCTCGAATGGGAGGACGCTTGCACGGCGGTTCCGAGCCGGGAAAATTCTGCGCAAAAATCTGTATCAAGGCACGCAGGGGATCGGGTATAGTGTCTGCAATTCAAAATCGGGACCACAACTGAATGCAAGAGAAACACCCGAAAAGGAAGGGACTATGCCCGACTCTCCGAACAATCAAGCACCTTTCGCGGGCGCGCCGCAATCCTACACGCCTGTGCCTACGCCGCAACCCATCGCTCCTCCTCCAGCCAAATCGGGTACCAGCGCACTCAAGATCGTACTCATCGTCGTTGGGATCTTTGTCGCCATCGGCGTGATCGGCGCAGGAGTGGTCGGCTACGGAATCTACCGGGTCGCACACTCCATCCATAAGGCGGCGGACGGCCAGTTCTCGATCAACACTTCGAAAGGCGTGATCACCGCCAATACCTCAAACAGCTTTACCGAAAGCGATCTGGGAATCGCCATCTATCCCGGCGCCGAGCAAGGCAAAGGCGGATTGCGCATGAATATCGCCGGCAGGTCGATGGTCTCGGCGAATTTTCTCACCTCCGACCCGAAAGACCAGGTGATCGCCTTTTATAAGGGCAAGGTGGGACCGAACGCACAGTCGATCATGACCGATAGCGGAGCGCAATTTGTTACTGCCGCAACGAACGGAGATAGCGTTACCGTGAGCATTGCGCAAAACGCTGCCACGAACGACGGCAAGACACAGATCACGATCATTCGCGCCAGCAAGGGATAGCAGTTCTCAAAGGCTGCGGCGAGGCGAGCCTGGAACTTCGGCGGAGTTCGGCCTTACGAGGTCGCTGTGCGCTGCAGAGTTTTCCTCTCGAAAGAGCCAAAGGAAGTTCGCTATCCCCTGCGTGCGCTGGCTCGCGCCGCGCGCGTTACACTCCTCACATGATCCACGACGGCCGCAGCCCAAAGCTTCCCTTCAACTCTCAAAAAGCCATCGCGCATCTGCGCGCCAGCGACCCCAAACTGAGCGCACTTATCGATCGCGCCGGGCCGTTCACGCTGCGGCTCGATCACTCGGCTTCGCCCTTCGAGTCACTCCTGGAATCGATCCTCTATCAGCAGTTGCATGGCAAAGCCGCGGCCGCCATTCACCGCCGGGTTCGCGAGTTTTTCGGTGGCGATCCCACACCGCAACTTCTGCTCGACACACCTGATGAACCGCTCCGCGCTGCAGGCGTCTCGTTCAACAAGATCAAGGCGTTGCGCGACCTGGCTGCGCGCACTCTTGACGGTACTGTGCCCGGCCACGCTGCGATTCTCAAAATGTCGGATGCAGACATTGTCGAGCGCCTCACGGAGGTGCGCGGCATCGGCTCGTGGACCGTGGAAATGTTGCTCATCTTCCGCCTGGGCCGCCCCGACGTGCTGCCTGTGACCGATTACGGCGTGCGCGAGGGATATGCGCTGACTTTCATGCGCGTGCCAAAGTCGCGTCCGCTGGAGGCAAGCGATCTGCCGAAACCGGATGCGGTGTTCCGCAGAGGTCAGCGCTGGGCACCGTTTCGTTCGGTGGCGAGCTGGTACATGTGGCGAGCGTGTCACCTGGCAAAAAACGCTGCGCCCGCGGGACGTTCCGCGCGATAGCGTCCTGCAGCGAAGCCTTAAAATAACGCAAGCGGCCCGCATCGGCTGGGGCGCAGCGTAGGATGGGTCATGCCTCCTGGCAAGCGTTTTGTCTGCATTCACGGTCATTTTTATCAGCCGCCGCGCGAAAACCCCTGGCTGGAAACGGTCGAGACCCAGGACAGCGCTGCTCCCTATCACGACTGGAACGAACGCGTCTGCGCAGAATCCTACGCTCCCAACGGTGCAGCGCGCGTCGTAAATATAAATAACCAGATCATGCGCATCGTGAATAACTACGCGCGCATGAGCTTCGATTTCGGCCCTACGCTGCTCGAGTGGCTCAGGGACAACGCGCCGCGTACGTATCGCATGGTCCTCGGCGGAGAGAAGCGAAGCCGCGGGCGTTACCGCGGCCATAGCTCGGCGATGGCGCAGCCGTATAACCATATGATTCTGCCGTTGGCCAGCACGCGCGATCGCGTGACGCAGATCCGCTGGGGCATCGCCGACTACGCTGCCAGTTTTGGCGGCCGGCCCGAGGGCATGTGGCTGCCTGAAACCGCCGTGGACAACGAGTCCCTCCAGTTGCTGGCCGCCAACGGCATTAAATTTACGGTGCTGGCGCCGAGCCAATGTAAACGCATCAGACCGCTGAAGGGCGGGCTGGACTGGACCGATACTCCGAATGCATCGGTGGACACGACGCGTCCTTATCTGGTGCGTTTTGCTTCGGGTCCCTCCATCGCCGTCTTCTTTTATAACGGGCCCACCTCGCGGGCCGTCGCTTTCGAGGGGCTGCTGAACTCCGGCGACAACTTCGTTGCGCGGCTCAAGGCCGGCTTCAAGGATACGGATAAGCCGCAACTGGTTCACGTGGCCACCGATGGCGAGTCGTACGGCCATCACCACAAGCATGGCGAAATGGCCCTCGCCTACGCGCTGCGTCTGCTCGAGCACGACAAGATGGTGAAGCTGACGAATTATGCCAGCTTTCTCGAACAGTTCCCGCCCGAATTTGAGTGCGAGATTGTGGAAGACAGCTCATGGAGCTGTCCGCATGGGGTGGAGCGCTGGCGCTCCAATTGCGGCTGCAACGGCGGCCACCCCGGCTGGAACCAGGCGTGGCGCACGCCGTTGCGCGAGGCTCTCGATGAGCTGCGCGACGCATTGGTTCCGCTCACCGAACAGGAAACAGGCAAGCTCTTCAACGACGTATGGGCGGCGCGCGATGCCTACATCCAGGTGGTTCTCGACCGCAGCGATGAATCGTTGGATCGTTTTTTTGCCGCGCAACAGTCGCACCCGCTGACCGATTCGGAACGTGTGCGCGCACGCGAGCTGATGGAGATGCAGCGCCACGCGCAACTGATGTATACCAGTTGCGGTTGGTTCTTTGACGACATCTCCGGCATCGAGACGGTGCAGATCATCGCCTATGCAGCGCGCGTGCTGCAACTGGCGACGCAGATCTTTGGTGAGCAGGCGGCAGGGCTGGAGCCTGCGTTTCTGGCGAAGCTGGCTGAAGCTAAATCCAACGAACCTGAGGCGGGCGACGGAGCGCAGATTTACAGGAAATGCGTTGAGACGATGGAGCTGCACCTTGAGCAAGTTGCCGCCCACTATGCCATCAGTTCGGTTTTTTCTTCGTTTGCGGAAGAGACCAACCTGTATTGCTTTCACCTTCGCCGCATCTCCTATGACATTTACACCTCCGGCCCCGGACGGCTGGCAGTGGGCCGCGTGCATGTAGCGAGTGCGGTCACGGGGCATGCACAGACTTTCTCGTTCGCCGTGCTTCATTTCGGCGACCAGAACATCACGGCCGCCGTGAAGGCCTACGACGAAGCCGATGCATCTGCTTTTGAAACTTTCTCCGCCGAGGCCGACCGGCACGTACAACGCGCCGACTTTCCTGAGGTGATTCGCCAGCTCGACAGGTTCTACGGGCATGCCGATTATTCGCTTACGTCGCTGTTCTCAGACGAGCAGCGGCGCATCGTGCAGCTCATTCTCAACTCGACACTCTGGGACATCGAGAATTCGATGATCACGATCTACCAGGACCACGCCAGCCTCCTCCATTATCTTTCGCAGGCGGGGCTGCCCAAGCCGCCCGCGCTCACGCTGGCCGCGGGCTTCGCGATCAATGCCGGGCTGCGGCGCGCGCTCGAGGACGATCCCATCGATTTGGCGCACCTGCGGTCCTATCTGTCTCTTGCCAAAGCCGACCAGGTGCTCCTCGACACCGCGACACTCTCCTACATCGCCGACCAGCGAATGAAGCGCACGATGGTGGAGCTGCAAATGTCGTCCGGGTCGTTGGAGATGCTGGATCGCGCGCTGCTGCTGGCTCGCACCATGACAGAACTTCCTTTCGATCTGAATCTGTGGCAGGCGCAGAACGTCTGGTACGAGATTCTGCGCACCTCGGGCGACGGGCTCACCGCGCTCGAAGCGGACGACCGCCCCCGATGGGAAAAGGACTTTGACGAGCTCGGCGAGTGCCTCAGCTTCGACACCGAAGCGATTCGTGCCGATCAGGAAGTGGAGATGGCGGGCGGCGATTAGGGCCGTTTAAGCCTGCTCGGGTCTCACCAGCCTTCCGCCTCGAAGCGTAAACCGTTCACCACGCCAGATGATGGTGTCACCGGAGAACCCGGTGACCCAAAGGGTCATGGCCACGACATCGCGCAGGGGCAAAAGCCAGAGATTCGCAATCGTCTCGTGATCGCCCAATACCACGGCGCCATCCATCATGGACTGCGCCAGGCGGAGAAAGAAACTCAAGGCCAAAAGCCAAAGGCTTGATGGGCTTAAACCGCTAGCGAACACGTTGAGCAGTGCCCAACCCAACCCGTGAGTAAAGATCAAGCCGGCATAGCCGGCCGGGCGTGAACAACGGACTGTCCGCAGCCAACGTAGCTGGTGGTCGAGGAATTCTTTCCAGTTGTAAGCGGGCACGCTGGTCTCAACCACCTCGGCGCTCAGCTCAACGCGGTAGCCCACATGAGACACGCGGGCTCCCAGTTCGTAGTCGTCGGCGAGATGATCGACGATCGGCAACAGGCCGCCGCACTTTTCTAATGCCTCGCGCCGAACGGCGAGCGTGGAGCCGAGCGCGTAACGCAGCCCGCCCTCGATCCACTTTGAGAGCAACACACCCGCCATGAAATCTGAGGCAATTCCCAGCGCTTCAAGGCGCGAAGGCAGCGTGCCGTGCGCGCGTCCGCGATAAAGAGCAGTGACCAGCCCGACGGGCGGCTGCGCGCTTTCCCGGCGAATCGGCGACGGAGCGAAGCAGGCCATGACGCGATCGAGATAATGCTCACTCACGGTAATATCGGAGTCGTTAATCAGCAGAAACTCATACTGCGCGTGCAAGGCAAGCTGGACCAGGGTGCTGACCTTGCCGTTGGCGCCGAGGCGATGCGGACACTCGATGAGCCGGATCGCGCGATCAGGAAATTCTGCCTTCAGTTGCTCCACGGCTGCCGCGGCGGGATCGGCAAGAGACGACACGCCGAAGAGCAACTCAAACTCTCCGGCGTAGCTCTGCCGGCAATGGCTGCGGAACGCGTCGAGCATTCCTGGGTCGAGACCTTTGAGAGACTTGAGAATGCTGACGCCGGGCGCCCACGCCGCAGAGCTGCTTACAGGTGTGCTGCCCGCGGGGCCAGCACGCTGCGCGCGTCGCTGATTGAGAAAGGCCCACGCTGCAAATATGGCCGCAAGGTAGTAACCCATTCCGGCCACAGCCAGCACCGTCGTCGCGATCTCCATGGCCTGCGCCAAAGCGTGCGGCATCACAGAAGCTAGAGTACAGCTTATCGCTACTAGCTTCTAGCCACTAGGTCACTGTGCGCGACTCGATGGATCTGGTCTTTAACGGGCTCTCCTGCGCGATGCGAAAGTTTGGGTTGCAAGCAACTGCGGACCAGGCGCCGGCGCCAGAGGCTAGAAGCTGCCTCACTCGTATCGCAGCGCTTCAATTGGGTCCAGGGTCGCGGCTTTCCATGCGGGATAGATTCCGAAAAGAAGCCCGATGGCGCAGGAAGCACCGAAGCCGACCAATACCCATGTTGCGGAAAGCGTGGCCGGCAGTCCGATGGGGAGAAAATAGACAATCCAGGTTACGATGGCGCCGAGAAGAATGCCAAGGATGCCGCCAACGCAACACAGCGTGACCGCTTCAGTTGTGAACTGCGTGAGAATGGTTTGCCGGGTGGCGCCAATTGCTTTGCGCACTCCGATCTCCCGAGTTCGCTCGGTGACGCTTACCAGCATAATGTTCATCACGCCGACACCGCCCACCATTAACCCCACGCTGGAGACGGCAATCATGAACAGCACAAGGCCGTCCGTGAGTTGTCCCCACAGCCGGGTGAGCGAATCCGGGCTGTAGATCTCAAAATCGTCGTCCTTGTCTACGCGCACTTTGCGGCGAATGCGCAGCAGCTCCTGAATCTCTTCCTGGACCAGGTCCTTGTTCTTCGGGTCGTCGTATTTCACAATGAGCGAGAGTTCGGTGATCTCCGGGTGCAGGTTGTGGAACGTGTTGTACGGGAAGATCATGATATTGTCGCGCGGATTCTTGCCGCTGCCAAAGGGCTCTTTGCGGATATCCAGCACTCCGATGACGGTGTAGAGTCCGGACTCGACGGCAATCTGCTTTCCAATTGCGTATTCGTCGCCGAACAATTCCTGCCAGGTGTCATGACCGAGGACCACGACATGTGCCGCGCGCTTATCTTCCTCGTCGGTGTACATGCGACCTTGGAGCAGCGTCAGTTCGGTCACGTCCATTACTTCGGGAAAATCGCCCGCGAGAATCGTCCCCGCGACCTTCTTGCCCTGGTATCTCGCGCTTACGTCGCCCACCTGGAAACTCTTCGTGTAGGTGCCTTCGGCATCGGTGGTCACAACGTGCGGCAGAGATCGGAGCGCCAAAGCGTCGTCAACGGTCAGCATTTTGCGCGCGAGCATTTCCGCGGTGGGACGAACGCCGATCATTGGAATGCGAGTGATCCAATAGACGTTCGAACCCAGCGAGTTAATAAAGCCGGTAACGCGGTTGTTGATTCCGTTGACCATGGATGAGATGCAAATCACGGTAGAGACACCGATGACGATGCCCAGAATGGTCAACCCCGAACGCAGCTTGTTGGTGCGCAGAGTATCCAGCGCCATCTTCACCGATTCGCGAGTTTGACCTGCTGGCATTCGTGCTCCATTACCGCTAACCACTCACCATCAGCGATTAACAATTAACGACTAACCATAAACCACTAACCACTGACGACTCTGTCTCACATCTCCGAACGCAGCGCCACCACCGGATCCAGCTTGGCCGCTTTGCTGGCCGGGTAGACTCCAAAGAAGATGCCAACGGCGCCAGCCAGGAAAAGACCCAGAAAGATGGCCCACACGGGCGCGCTGGTGGGGAAGCCTATCACGATCGTGATCACTTTGCCCACCAGGATTCCGCAGATCACGCCGATGGCTCCTCCAGCGAACGCCATGGTTGCGCTTTCGATCAAGAACTGCAGCAGAACATCGCGCTGCCTGGCACCCAAGGCCTTGCGCACTCCGATCTCTCGAGTTCGCTCAGTCACGCTCACCAGCATGATGTTCATGATGACGACCCCGCCCACCACCAGAGAAATCGACGCCAGCCCCAGCACCACACTGGCGAAAAGCGAGCTGATCTGCTTCCAGATGTCGAGGAATGTGTCGTTGGTTTGGAGTTCGAAATCGTCGGGTTCGCCCGGCCGGTCGTGACGCCGTATGCGCATCAGCACCCGCACCTGGTCCTCGGCGCGTTCCATGACCTGCGCGCCACCGGCCACCCGGGCGTAGATGTCGATCGAATCGTTGTACCCGTAGTTCTGCTGATAGGTGCTGAGCGGCACGGCAACCCAGTTGTCCTGCGACTGGCCGAAGTTGCTGCCCTGTCGCTCGGCAACGCCCACAACCGCGTAGGGAATGCCGTCCACGCGGATCTCCTTGCCGATGGGATCGCCCAGGCCCAGAAGCTTGTCCACGATGTCGTATCCCACAACCGCGTCGTGCGTGGCGTGATCCTCGTCGACGGGCGTGAGTCCGCGCCCGAGAGCGATACTAAGGTTCGACAGCGAGAACATCGTCGACGTGTAGCCGCGCACTTGGGTGTTGTCGCTGGAATGGCCGTTGGCAACCACAGTAGTGGACTTTTGCAGCGACGCGCCCACCTCGCTGCAGAGCGTGCAGTTGTCGCGGACCGCCTCATACGCCTCAATGCTTATGATCTTTCGCTTCTGGTAGCGAAAGTAATCCTGGGCGCTGAAGATCACGGCCGCCTGGCGCGATACCTGAAAGACGTCGGCGCCGTAACCTGAGAGCTTGGTTCCGACGTAGCGGTTGGCCCCGTTCACGAGGGTAATCACCATGATGACCGATGCCACGCCCATCACGACGCCAATCAGCGTCAGAATGGTGCGCATCTTGTTTGCCCATAGTGATTGCAGGGCGAGCTTGAATGCCTCACGGAATGGCATGATGACCCTGCTTCTATGATACGCAGGCCGGCAAATGGCGGTTCCGGCCGATTTACGCGAGATCGCGCCGGTGGCTCGCCAGGATCTTAGACGCGTTCCGGGCCGCGCTCTCGTTGAACGTGCGGGCTCTGTTATTGCGCTTTGCCATATGACGCCGCGATCGCGCGGATCCCATCTGCGTAGGGCGTTCCCGCGAAGCCAAAGGCACGTGCGTACTTCGATGAATCGAAGAGATACGGCGAATCGTTCTGGTACAACATCTCGTGCAATTCGCCCGCGACCGGATTAAACCATCCGAACACGCGAATCATCAGCGGGCTCAGGACACGGTATTTCGTGGCCGCATTCATTACCTCCGCCGCCTGACGGATGAACTCCTTCATGGTTGGAGGGTCGGGCGCCGTCGGCACATGCCACGTCTGGTTCCACGCGGATTCGCTTTCGGCCAGCTTCAGTACCGCCTCGGCCGCATCGGGCGTATAGGTGTAGGAGTGAGGCAGCGAGTCGCTAACCATGCACATTGGCTTTTGCTTCTTGCTCATAGGCTCAAACACAAGGGCATTCGCTATGCCGGTCTTCGCGTTCGGCCCGTAGAAATCTGCTGCCCGCGCAATCATCACCGTCAAATTGCCGGCCTTCCATTCGTCCATGAGTGTGGCGGCAATTCTCGCGCGAATCTCGCCCTTTTTACTGCATGGATTGAACGGTGTGTCTTCCGTCATTGCGCCGGCTACCTTCCCATACATATACACATTGTCAAAGAAAATCAGCCGCGCCTTTGCCCGCTTGCAGGCTTCAATCGTGTTCGCCATGATGCGCGGCCACAGCTCTGCCCAAACAGCGCGATCGTATTTCAGGCCCGCGAGAAGACAAACGATGCTCGAGCCCGCCACGGCCCGTGCGCACTGCTCCCTGTCGGCAAGATCCGCGGAAACCACCTCTGCGGCTGCCTGGTTTGCTGCAGGATGCCGGCCCACCAGCCGAAACGGCAGATCGCGCGCAATAAGCAACTTGACCAGTTCGTTGCCGATCGCGCCCCCTGCTCCAAGCACCGTGATCATCGGCAAACCTCCTATTTGGCTTGGGATTGTTCACGGCGCCATCCGTATCGGGCGACGTTGCAGCCCCAAATCCTATCCGCTATCGGCAACTCCCTGCTTCCTTTGTTCCTCGCGCCCTACTTTTCCGATCTCGGATCTCTGAAACCCGGTCCCTGCTCTTACGTCCCTGTGCTCCCAAACCCCTTCGCCGCCCGCGAAGATCCGTCCAGGCTGTCCGCTTCCTCCACCGTCCCGGTCAATACGGGAACTGGCACCATCTGCGCGATCTTCTCGCCCGCCTTCAGTTCCACGGCCGCATCGCCCAGGTTGGTCATCAGAATGAGGATCTCGCCCCGGTAGCCTGCGTCAATCACACCGCCCGTAGTGGCAATGCCGCGGGCAGCCATCGATGACCGGTCCCGCACCAGGAGTCCCAGCGGCTCACCGGTGGTTGGATGCCGGGCTTCGACCGCGATCCCTGTCCGCACTTTGACGGTTTGGCCAGGCGCGAGCAGCACCGCCTCAAGCGCAAAGACGTCGTATCCCAAATCTTCGCCCGGATGCGCCACGACAGGTAATTTCGCTCCCGGTTCAGCCAGCTTGACTCGTAGCATGTCTCCGATGGTAGCAGCGGAGCCGGCGCGCCCCTTTTTCTGCATGGGAATTCCATGTGACATTTGTTTTTTCTCTTACAGATTCTGAGGCAACTCGGCGTCTGCGGGAACCATCCAAGCAGAAGTCTAGCTGTGTGTGATTTCCCCAGATTTCTGCTCCACCCCACCAAATTGTCTCGAGTAGATCGCCCCGGTGAAGCCGCGGGATTCGAGGCTAAAGGCCTAAATTCAGAGCCTTAGTAAACGATCGGGCTGCGCGTGACGCGTGAGCTCGTTTGCACAGTGAAGGTCTGGATGGAGATTATTGTCTTTGCCAAACGGGTTGAAAGCGGAAATTGGAACCTCTGGGAACATACATGCACCGAGGAAGAAGCCAACGCGGTCCACGATTCGGCGGTGGCCAAAACTCAGGATCGGCTGAACTTCGGCCCACCTGACCTCATCGACTACGTTTTCGGCGCAGGCTACATCTTCGACATTTCCTCTGGCTCAGCGGAAAGCTCGCGTAATGGAGATACCCGCGTGTATGGTGTTTGTGTCGATGGAGAATTGTTCGGGAATTCCACTGAATTGAGCCGACACTTTGAGCTCTTGAGGAAAGTGGCCTGATTCACGCCCCAGAAAGGTGTCAGGTCCGCCGATGCGTTGGTCCCGGACTGTAGAGGCCAGATTTTCGGGCAACCCTTCTCTGCTTCGACGCATCTGAGTTTTCGATCAAATGATTTCCCCTCACTGCATTTGTTTCTGAATTCAAAAAAGCCGTGCAATGGAAGCTTGCGCATGACCGCAAGCCCTGGCTCAAACAATCCAAGACTGATGAATGACGAGCTTCGCGGGCAGCGGCTCCGGCGCAAGCGCAACCTTGTGCGTGCGGACTGGATGCAGATGAGAATTGTTGTTTTGGCCGAGCAATTCAAGAATGGCGACTACGATTCGTGGGAACACAGGTGTAGCACAAAAGAGACAAGAGCCGTCGTGGATTTCGCCTTTGCACGAACTAAAAGTCGCTCGTCGAACGGGCAGCCGACTCACAGCGACCTTCTCGATGGCGCCCGCGAGTTCTTCAATGTGGCGCGCGGAACCGCAGGGAATCCCGGAGATGGGGATACGCAGGTTTACGGCGTCTGCGTGGACAAGACAGTGATCGGGGCCTATCAGAAGATTCGCCAGTATTCTCAGCCGGCTACTAATGCTCTCGAGTCCGGCGAGACTATTCTCTGCAAGACCGCCTGATCGGCCGGCAAGCGCGCCTCATGCGGCGGTTGCAGGCGGACTTGTCTTCGCTCGTTCCGCGCCACGTCGACGTAGGCCGCCTTGTCGCGAGCCGAAGTTTGCCCCCTCGAGAACGAAGGTCCTATACGGGACCTTTGCCGGAATGAGCTACCACTAGCACCTTCGCTCCGACCCCAGCCACTTGGCTCGTAACACGCTTCCGACGATAGCGTGTAGAGGCCTTCGAGGCTCGCTCGATCTCGAACGCCCTTGGCGGCGGACAACGTCTACCGATCTACTGCCTTGGCGGTAACTCTTTAGTACTATTGAAGCTTCGCACTTTGGGGTTCAAACTGTACTCGAAAGATTTCCTCGGTTGTTTGTTTCGAGTAACTAGAGCCTTGCAGTTCATCTTTGCGCCACGGCGAGCCATAAGGCTGGAAGACCCCAAAATCATGTTCTTACGCTCTTTTTGGGCTGCCGATGCAGCGTAATTGCGTTCTTGCCTGGCAGAGTGGATGCCAATGAAAATCGTTGTCTTTGCTGAGCAGTTCAGGAATGGGAGTTGGGACGTCTGGGAGTACGAGTGCAACCCGATCGAGGTAAAGGCGGTCGCGGATGCTGCCCTGGCACGAGCCAACGGGCGCGAGATGAACGCGAAACCGGTTCACGATGACCTCCTTGAGAGCGCACGTTGCTTGTTCGACGTCGCGCGCGGCACGCTGACCAACCCGCGCAACGGAGATACCCGGGTTTATTGCGTCTGCGTCGACAAGCTCGTGATTGGCGTCTACGACAAGATTCGCCAGTACTCAGAAAGGCTTGCAGATTCCCACCGGTTCGTTGACGCCGGGATGAGAATGTCCGCCTGAACAACTCCACGGGCTCATCGGTTTCGTTATTTGATAATGCGCGCCTCCGGGAGCCTCGCCCGGCGGGATGGTCCATGTGTAGGCGATGACCGGCGCGAACTAGAGAAGTTCCCGAGATAGAGCGCCAAGCCGCTAGAAGCTGCACAAAATGGTCAGCCCCGGCCGGGTGTTAACCCTACCGGGGCTGTCGTTTGTCTGACAAGAGAACCCGTAAGCCGAATTCTGTTCTATGCGGTCATTCCTCTAGGCGCCGCGTTACCGCGGGCGCTCATCAGCGACCTACCCGGAGGTTCCGGCAATTGCACGAGTACTCCGACGACGAAAACATGTCGCCGAGGGCTTCGTTCGAGCCGCCTTGCCGCATCGGGCCGATGCGCAGCCGTTGCCTGGCTCCTGGCTCCGGCTTCCCTCCCTATTTGGTCTTGCTCCGTGTGGGGTTTACCCTGCCACTGGCATTACTGCCAGCGCGGTGCGCTCTTACCGCACCTTTTCACCCTTACCGGACTGGCCGTCGAGGCAATCGCCCTTCGGGCCAGTTGCCCGTGCCGAAGCACGCGCACCCGGCGGTATGTTCTCTGTGGCACTTGCCGTCCACGGGCCTTGAAGCCCGCGTCCCGGACGTTATCCGGCACACTGCCCTGCGGAGTTCGGACTTTCCTCTCCCGGTAGCCCGCCAAAGCGAGCCCCGGCAGCGACCGCCCGGTCCTCCTGCCAGAGGATATTTTACCGCGAAAACAGGATTCGGTTCGCCTGTCCACTTCATCACGAGCCGGCCCGTGCCCCATCTGCTATAAAGATTCCCGAACGCCGTTGCCTGCAAACGCCGCGCCCAAAAGGAATCCCGATGAAATCGCACTTGTTCTCCAGCATAATTACCGTTCTCTCCGTCGCCACGCTCCTTCCGTTTGCCGTTCCGACAGCTCGCGCGCAACAGGTTGCGCCTGCCCCGCCCGCCATCGACATGACGCCGGTTCAGCCGGAGTCCGTCGGCTTTTCGACCGAGCGGCTGGAGCGGCTGCACAGCTTCATCCAGGCTGAAATCGAGCAAAAGCATCTCGCGGGAGCCATTACGCTGCTCGCGCGTCACGGCAAGATCGTGGACTATCGCACCTACGGCGTGCGCGACATGGCCACCGGCGCGCCCATGACCAAGGACACCATCTTCCGCGACTACTCCATGACCAAGCCGCTTACAGGAGTCTCGATGATGACCCTGTACGAGCAGGGCAAATGGCTGCCCATGGACCCCATTGCCAAGTACATTCCCGAGTTCGAGCATCTCAAGGTCTTCAACGGCTTTAGCCCGACCGGCAAAATGCTTCTCGCCGATCCTGATCACGCTCCGTTGATGCGCGAGCTGATGACGCACAGCGCCGGATTCAGCTATGGGGACGGCCAGTCGCCGGTGGACAGGATGTACAGCGACCTGAAGGTACGTGACGCCAAAAACTTGCAGGAGATGATCGACCGGCTGGCGCAGATTCCCCTCAACTACCAGCCGGGCACAAACTGGCGCTACAGCATGTCGATGGACATTCAGGGCTACATCGTGGAGAAGCTCTCCGGCCAGTCACTCCCCGACTTCATGCAC
>CAWDKT010000001.1:0-48453 GCA_963802955.1 uncultured Acidobacteriaceae bacterium | reverse complement strand
CGCTTAAAGTGGCAGTGGAGGAATCCGCGTCGAACAACAGAAAGAAGACCGACTCCCCGCACACTGGTCTTCGACGAAATCGATATTGGCATCGGAGGCCGCGCCGCGGAGGCGGTCGGACAGAAGCTCAAGGCTCTCGAGCCGCGCGCAGCAGGTTTTGTGTGTCACGCATTTGCCGCAGATCGCCGCATTCGCCGATCAGCATCTGGCCGTGGAAAAGCGCGAGGATCACGGCCGTACGCAGACACAGTATCCGCGTTCTTGACGACCGCGCACGCACGCATGAAGTTGCACGCATGGTCTAAGCGGAGCCAAAGTTACCGACACCAGCCTGCAGCACGCCGCGCAGATGATTGCTGCCAGCCGGTAGTCGGCCACGCACGAAAGTTTGTATGTACAGATGAATCAAGCCCGTCGTGGCGGATGTTTCCGGATCTAGAAAACCTCAACTCCGCCGCCGTCGTCCGCCGGCGGGCAGCCGCTGTCTCCCGTCGGGTTCATGGTTCGCAAGTAAGTCAATGCCGCCTGCTGCGAATCGAGCCTTTGCAGCGTTTGAGTTTTGACGTTGTACACAAAAAGATGTTCTGCGTACGGATAGTGTCCCTCAGGACCGGCGTACATCGTTGTGTCCACTGCCGTAGCCCCAAAATGCGCATTCCGCGAGATCACGTCACTGTGCAGCGAGTAATCACCTAATGTGACATCAACAGCTCCAGAGGCGTCCCAATCGGTTTCGAACACAGGCCCCAACCCGAATATCTGCAGAAACCATCAAGCAGCAAAACGCTGTTTTGCGGTAATCCGCGCACATTGGCGCGGATGGATTGGAGAATTACCTTTTGCTTCGCTGCGGCATCGTCCCAGTAGTAGCCAATTCCGCTGACCGCCAGGCTATTCAGTCCACACGCCAGCCCAACCAAAATACTGAACGTAAGAATGCGAATGGATGGCCGCTTCCATATTGAGGAGAAGAGCCCTACCAGCGCTACAAGGATCAACGCTGCGCCCAGCGCGGCAGCAACGCTGATGCGGTCTCCCTCGCCCGGCGCGGCATAATCCCAGGTCAGGTCACGCATGAAAAGCAGGATCCCCAGCAGGAAGACAACCAATCCTGCGGCCATCAGCAACAGGCAACTGCGGCGATTCAGCGTGTCGCCCGGCCCCATGATTCGCCAGAGATAGGCCGCCACGGCGCAAGCAATCGCAACTGCCACAGCGGTCGCTGTCGCACCCAGCGCCGAATGTTGCCACATGTGTGCAATTACCCATGGCATGCGGAGCAAATAGGCCCAGAAATTGAATTTAAGTGCCTGTGCGCCTGTGTGTGCGGCCATGGCGCCTAGTCTGCCAAGGAATCTTAGTAGGTGGTGGTGGTAAACGATACGGTCTTGCATTCGCATTTTGAAGACGCCGACGATCAGGAGCACTACCACCATTACGCCGATTCCTGCCAGCGTGCGAAGTCCGCGCCCTGATAAACGGGCTTCGCGATAACGGCGCCATACAATCCCTGCGATAGACGCTGCGATTAAACCGACCCCAACCTCGTACGAGAGAAAGCTTAGGATGAAACACCCCAAGGAAACAGCGATCCAGAGGCCTGAGTAGCGCACGGCAGGCCGAATCGATCGCAGCATCGCGTAAATGCCGGCTAACGCAAAAACAATACTGATGATTGCCTGTTGCGACATAAACCAGAAGCGGATCACGGAGTCATGTGGCAGCATTCCGTACACCGCCGCGATTGCGAGTGCAACAGGTCGCTCCATGTTCAACTCCCTGAGCACGAGGTACAGAAACACAACGGCCGCACCAAGCAATGCGGCTCCCATTACGCCGTGCGCCGGCCCGTTTCCACCGAAGGCCTTAAAGTCCAGTACCATGTAGGCCGTCAGAACCGGCCGTACGCGAGCGTTCGTGTCGTGCCTGATCAGATCCCGGAACAGCACAAATGAGCTCCAACCGGCGCGTCGAGCGAAACCGCATTGAAAGGCCCAATCGTCGCTATACAAGCCCAGGCCCGCCACATACGGGACGGCTGAAAGCAGTACTGCTGCGGAGAGAAATACAGAATCCAGCAGCTTCGATCGAACGCCGCTCTTGATCACGCCCGTCCCTCCACGGCCAAAGAATACCATTCAAAAAAGGATGCTTCCCAAAGTCAGCATTCCCTCTGTGGACACGGGCATTCTTGTGATCGCGTATTTGTCAGGTCGTGTGTGTTAAGCGGCGCCAAAGTTACAGATACCAGCCTGCAGCACGCCGCGCAGATGATTGCGGCCAGCCGGTAGCGCATTTCGCCTTTTGAAGCGGATACACCAGTTTCGCTACGGCACTAGCATGCTTCCCTCCCGGCAAATTTCAATTCCGCAGTGCGGGCAACCCCATCTTCCCTCGGCCGCTCCAACACTCAGAACCCTTGCGGCCGCACACTTGTGCGTGGCACTTTGGCATGCGGCAAAGAGGGAAAAGCATAAGTGCACCTCGCCGCATTCGCGCGCAACCACTGGTTCCAGGAGCCCTTCATGAATACGCCGCAACTCACCACAAACGAAATCATTGCAATCGTCGCTGTCGTCGCCCTCGTCGTGATCGCCCTCATCGTTTGGGCCTTCAATCGCCGGCGCACCGAGCGCCTCCGCGCGCAATTCGGTCCCGAGTACGATCGCACGGTTGCCGAAGTCGGACGCCGCTCAAAAGCCGAAGATCGTCTCGCGGAGCGCAGCGAACGCGTGCATAAGTTCGAAATCCGTCCCCCTAACACAGCGGAGCGCGAGCGCTACGTTGCGGAATGGGGCCGCGTTCAAGCCCACTTCGTTGACGCGCCCGCCGGAGCGGTTGCGGAAGCGGACCAGCTCCTCGGCGATGTGATGGCCGCCTGCGGTTATCCTGTCGGCGACTTTGAACAGCGTGCCGCGGACATCTCCGTCGACCACCCGGTGGTCACGCAGAACTACCGCGCCGCACACGAAATCGCGCTGCGCCAGGCCAGCGGCCGGGCCAGCACAGAAGAACTGCGCCGCGCCATGATTCACTACCGAGCGCTCTTTGACGAGCTGGTGGGCATGCCGGCTGCAACGGATCCCCGTCCCGTAGTCGAGGTGCGCACCGTCCGTACCGAGGTCGATCCGCAACGCCGCGCCAGCTAGAGCCGAGCACACATGACAAAAACTTCATCCGGTGCACCGGTTCACTCCGTCATACTCGATACCGTCTGAACTGCGTACGCAGTTTCTTTGCGGTTCGATCCCGAGGAGCCTCGCGAATGCATCTGAGATCGGAGAAGTGCGTCCTCCGAGCGGCCATTGTCTTGCTGGCCGCCGTTTCTCTGCCGCATCTCATTAGAGCCCAATCCTCCGCACCCTCGCAGCAACAGCAGGCCCAGCCGCAATCTTCGTCGCAGCATCAAACGCCCGCGCCGCCAACCGAGTTGCCTAGCGCTCCTGCTCCCGCTCCAGCAAGCAATCCTTCTTCGTCGCCTCCTTCTTCCTCGTCGCAGAAACCGTCGCTCTCCGATCTCGGCTTTTCGCCTCAGCAAACGCAGGCGAATCCCAAGCTTCAGGCCGAACTCAACAAGCGCACGGAGATGCTGAAGATTCACCAGAGGCTCGGCCTCATCACGCTGGCGCCCATGGCGGCTGCGCTCATTACGGGGCCCATGGCCAAAGCGAAGGGCCGCAACGGCCAAACCATCACCGAGCCCACCAACGCCAACCTCGACTTTCACGCAGCGCTCGGCGGCGCCACCGCGGCCTTATACTTCACCACTGCTTACTTTGCTATTGCCGCGCCGAAAATTCCCGGTCATCCCAAGCACGGCGCAATTCGCCTTCATGAGGCGCTGGCCTTCGTGCACGGTCCCGGCATGATCGCCACGGCGATCCTCGGCTACGATGCATACAAGCAGGAGAATGCCGGGGAAAAGGTCCACGGCGTTGCTTCGTTTCACGGCCCCGTCGCCTTCGCCACGATCGGCGCTTACGGCGCAGCTATCGTCGCCGTCAGCTGGCCCATCCACCTCAAATTCTGGGAGAAGAAATGAAGCAGGGGCTCTGGGCTGCCTACTCATTTTTCAGGGTGATCTGCCCTCGGCGCGTCTTAGTCTCTGCACTCAGGGTGAGAAGCGCTTCACTCGCGCTTGGCATTCTTGTCATTCTCGCTTCGCCCTTTGCCATCGCCCAGTCCGGCTCCACATGGGTTGCCGATCAATCCACGCTCAGCTACCACATGTCGCATCCCATGCACGAGGTCGACGGCGTCAGCCACGCCGCTCGCGGCAAGGGCATCTGCCAGGCCGGAACCTGCGACTTCCTCATTGCCGTCCCCGTCAAATCCTTTAACTCGGGCGACACCAATCGCGACCTTCATATGATTGAGGCCACACGCGGCGCGCAATTCCCCATGATCGTCGTCCGCGCCCGCTTTCCTCAGTCCGAAATCACCCAGCAATGGATTCATGCCGATCTCGAGGTCCAGTTCGCCGGCCAGACCGCGCACTACTCGAGCGTCCCTTTCGAGCGTTCCGAACAGGGCAGTGAAGTCCGCATCACGGGAACCATTCCGCTCACCTGTTCCGACTTCAAAATCGACCGGCCATCGTTCCTTGGCATTGCCATTAAAAACGAGATTCCCGTCCGCATCGACATGAGCTGGCACTCGCAGTGAGCAATTCCGCGAAGCCCCAGAACAGAGCGTAGGAAGTTGGCCCACGAGAACCGCCAGTTTGCCGAAGCGGCCAAGGGCCGGTCCCGGGAAAGCCTGACAAATACCTCTCTAAGCTCTTAGAAGGGCAAGAGTTTTCCAGCTTGCCTGGACTCCTGGCCCCCGCTCCAGTCTTGCCCTGAATTACTTACCTAAGTAATCTGTTGATGCATTTTAGTTTGCCTTTAATAGGTGACTTCGATAACCTCTGGAACTAGCTAAAAGGTTTCTTTTGTCCCGGCGTGCCGGATTCGACGAGCATTTGGTCCGTTCCCATTTCCCCAACTAGGAGAATCTATGCGAGTCCTGTGGTTAGGTGGTCCCGTGCCAAAGACCCGGTTTCTTTGGCCCTCGCTCCTCCTTCTGGCCGCGCTCATTCCTGGGTGCGGCGGTGGTTCAATCGCAGTGAATCTCGGCACCATTGCAGCCATCTCGGCGCCCAGCAACACGCTTCGCGTGAGCCAGACCCTGCAGCTTTCTTCCACTTATATGGCCTCTGGCCAGCCCGTCATCTTTTCTGTGAATGGAATCCCCGGCGGCAATGCGACCGTCGGTACCATCTCGAGTGCCGGACTTTACACCGCACCGGCCGTTGTTCCGAGCCCCAATTCCGTCCAGATCACGAGTTCCATCCCCAAGTATCCCGGTGCATCCCCCGGATCGCTCACGGTCCAGATCTGGAATCCGATTCCCGTGCTCAGCGGCGTCACTCCAGATGGATTCTCCGAGGGCGTCACCACCGTTACAGTCAACGGATCGCAGTTCATTTATGGCGCGCAGATCAGCTGGAATGGCGCGGCTGTTTCCACGACGTTTGTCTCTCCCACCGAGCTGGTGGCGCAGATCGCAGCGCCTAACCCCGGCGTGTTTCCGCTCACGGTTACCAATCCCAATCCCGGCTCGGCCACCGCACCGCCGCTTTCTCTCAAGGTTGGCCCCGGCCAGGTCGTTCTGCAACTCGAGCCCAACTCAGGCACCGACGTCCGCGTCTCGAACACACTCAACTTCGGGCTGATGGTTAACGGAACCGATAATCCAGCCGTCACGCTCGCCATCAACGGAATTACCGGCGGCAACGCGACACTTGGCACGGCCGTCTCGAACAAGGACGGCTCGATCACTTACACGGCGCCACCTGTTGTTCCCGCGCCGAACAATATCGTCCAGCTCACCATCACCAGCGTGGACAATCCAACCGTCTCCCTCACGCAAAACATCTCGGTGATGAATCCCATTCCGATTCTCACGTCGGCCACGCCGATTGCCTTTAGCCCAGGGCCGGCGACGATCGTTCTCACGGGCGCTCAATTCATTAATGGCGCGCAACTCCTGGTCGACGGCTCGCCCGCTGCTACCACCTTCAACAGCGGGTCGCAACTGACCGCGAACGTGAACCTCAGCCAACCGGGCAATCTCGATTTGCAGGTTCTCAATCCCGCCCCCGGGCCCGCCACATCGGCAGATCTCATTGCCACCGTCAGCGGCACGCCGCCCACTCCGGTCGTGAGCCCGCAGGACGCGGCGCGTTTCCTCGAGCAGGCTACGTTCGGCGCCACCGACGCCGACATTCGCAATGTCTCGCTCAACGGATTTCAGTGGTGGCTCAACCAGCAGTTCGCCATGCCTGCCACGCCCTCGGAGCCCGCGGTCGAGCAGGCGGTGATCGTCAACAACCCGCCCTGCGCCTCGGGCGACGTCAAATGCAACGCTGCGCTCTTCGTGCAGAACAACCAGGACGACAGCCTGGTGCAAGGCTCCTTCTGGCAGCAATCGCTCACCGCTCCAGATCAGCTTCGCCAACGCGTCAAGTACGCCCTCTCGCAGATCTTCGTGATCTCCAGCGACAACACATCGGCCATTCAAAGCATGCCGCGAGGAGAAGCCGGCTATTACGATCTGCTCGGCAATGACGCCTTCGGCAACTTCCGCCAGCTCCTGCAGGACGTCACGCTCAACCCGATGATGGGCCAGTTCCTCTCGATGCAGGGCAACGACAAGGGCAACGCAACCACAGATCCGGACGAAAACTACGCGCGCGAGGTTCAGCAGCTCTTCACCATCGGCCTGTGGAAGTTGAATGACGATGGCACACAGCAGCTCGACGGCAGTGGCAATCCCATCCCCACCTATTCCAATACCGACGTCAAAGGCCTCGCCGCCGCGCTCACGGGATGGAGTTGGAACATTCCCGGCGATTCGAGTGATAACGCATGGTCCAACTGCTGCGTCTACGTCGGCCCGGGCTACGGTGAGGAACTGCTGCCCATGCAGAGCTTCCCCAATCACCACTCGACGGTGGAAAAGGATTTTCTCGGCGTCACGATTCCGGCATCCGGTAGCCCCGATCCCGCCGGCGACCTCAAGATTGCGCTGGACACGCTCTTCAATCACCCCAATCTGCCGGCGTTCTTTTCGAAGCAGATGATCGAGCATTTGGTTACCAGCAATCCCAGTCCCGCTTACGTCAACCGCATCGCGCAGGTTTTTGAAAACGACGGCACTGGCGTGCGCGGCAATCTGCAGGCGGTGGTCACTGCCATCCTGATGGATCCCGAAGCGCGCGACACGGCGACCGACACCGGTAATCCGCAATATGGCAAGGTCCGCGAGCCTTTGCTCCGCTATACGGAATGGGCGCGCGCCTTTACCGCGCAATCGCGCACCGGTTCGTTCGACATCGGCTCCGCGGAAGATCCCATTTACGGTTACAACGAGATGTGGTTTCGCTCGCCCACCGTCTTCAACTGGTTCGCACCCAATTACACTCCGCCGAACACGTCTATCTCGGCCGCCAGCCTGCTCGCGCCGGAGATGCAGATCGTCAATGTCTCTTCCGTTGTCGGCTTCATTAATTACATGCAGGGGGCCATCGGCGCCAACGGCATGGGCGGCCCTGACGTCTTCTCGTCCTATGCCACAGAGATGAGTCTCGCCGCCACGCCCGACCAGTTGCTCGACCGCATCAATCTCCTGCTTATGGCCGGCCAGATGAGCAGCAATCTCTACAACCAGATTCTCGCCGTCATCAATTCCATGCCGATTCCTACCGGCGGCGATCAAAACGCAGTGAACGCCGCGCTTTTGAGCCGCGTGCAAGCGGCCATCTACCTCACCGTGGCGTCGCCCGATTTCGCAGCGCAGCAATAGGAGCCAGACATGTCAAAGTGCTCATGCCAAACCCGCCGGCAGTTTCTCAGAACGGCTTCGATGGCCTCGATGGCCGGATTCTACGTGAGCCCGTTTTTCCTCGAGCTTAACTCGGTCGCCGCTATGGCGCAGGGCTCCGGCACTTCGGACTATCGCGCCCTTGTCTGCGTCTATCTGCAGGGCGGTAACGACGGTCACGGCACCGTGGTCGCCACCGATCCTGATTCTTATGCCGCGTTCGTCACTGCTCGCCAGGGCGCGCCTGGCCTCGCTTATCCGCTGGCAGATCTGCTGCCCGTTACCCTCAAGACCCCGCAAAGCGGCCGCAGCTTCGCGCTCAATCCCGCGCTCACCGGGATCCAGGATCTTTTCAACGCCAACCGCGCCGCCATCATCGCCAACACCGGCACACTGATCACCCCTGCCAGCAAGACGCAGATCAACGCCAACACCGTGGAACTGCCTGACTCGCTCTTCTCGCACTTCGATCAGACGGCTGCGTGGCAGGCCATTGCTTCGAATCTCGGCAGTGGCGAGCGCGTAGGCTGGGGAGGCGCGGTTGCCGACGCCATCGAAGCGATGAACATGAATTCGAACTCCATGTTCACCTGCATCTCCACTTGCGGCAACGCGCTCTTCCTCGCTGGGCAAAGCTCGTTTCAACTTAACGTCACGCCTGCGGGCCCCATCCCCATCGGCGGAATTCAGCAGCCTCCGTTTGGCATACCCGCCGCGGCCAATCCGCTGAACTCCATCCTCACCTCCGACGAAACCAACCTCTTTGCCAAGGAGTACGAAGTCGTTATCAACCGCTCGATGCAGGCGCAGGCCGCGCTGGTTACCGCCATGGCTCCGGCGGGCGCCAGCGGCGTGCCCAATCCACCGCAATTCCTCGATCCCAACACCAACATGCTGGCCGACAACCCACTCGCCTCATCTCTGCAAACCATCGCGCGCATCATCGCAGGCCGCGCCAGCCTCGGCGTCAGCCGCCAGATCTTCTACGTCCAGCTCGGTAGCTTCGACACGCACGACGCGCAGGCAAAAACTCACGCACAACTGCTCACCCAGCTTGGCGCAGCATTTGAATATTTCGATGGGCTGATGGTCAACATGGGACTCAGCGACAATGTCACCGCCTTCACTATCTCTGACTTCGGACGCACACTTACCTGCAACAGCGACGGCACCGATCACGGCTGGGGTAGCCATCACTTCGTTGTCGGCGGCGCTGTGGCGGGCGGCGACATGTATGGCCAGTACCCTGTGGTGGGTGTGAATCAGGCGAATGACGTGGGCAACGGCCGCCTGATTCCCACCACGTCGGTTGAGCAATACGCAGGAACGCTGGCGCGTTGGTTTGGTCTCTCTGACGGCCAGATCCGCACCATCTTCCCCAACTTCGTCAACTTTGGTTCGAGTCCCTACCTCGGCTTCATGGGCTGAAAGCTCACGCTAAGCTTGAGGTCCAGGATCCTTAGGCTTTTGAATCGCACGAGGTTGCGTCTCCGCAATCCGCGGCAGCGGCTCGGCTCCCACTGCCGGCAACTGGGGCTCCAGCGGTATCGCCAGGCTTTCAATCCTCTTCTCATTTTCGTAGGCAGCCGTCTTGCCCCCTCGCGCAATGGCCAGGAATTGAGCAGGATCGAACGGCTTGGGTAAAACGGCAATCTCCCGCCCCTCTCTCCTTGCGCTTTCCATCAGGTCTTCCGTCGCCGGGTGCCCCGACATCAGTTCCACCCCACATTGCGGATACCTGGACCTCAGAATCTCCGAGAATTCGATCCCATTCATGCCTGGAAGCATGATGTCGACGAATGCTGCGTCAGGTTCCCAGTTTGCAGTCATTTCCAATGCTTCTTCCGCTGAGTGGGCAACCTTAACACCGAATCCGTTCCTCGAAAGCACCAAGGCCAGGCTCTCGGCCACCGCCGGCGCGTCGTCAAGAATCAAGATGCTGCGGGGCTGTGCGGAAAGAGACATTTCGTTATCAGAGATCCGCTCGAGCGAAAAAGAGCCCCAGGCCTCAGGCCCCCTTCGTCAACCAAGTAAGATGCGGCCGAATCCTGTTAGGATAGCTGCGATGCCAAGCTAAGTTATTGATTTCATTGGTGAATTGCACACATGAAATCGGCGAGGCAGAAAGGAGGTCCATTTTGCATAAATCGCAGTCCCCAGAGTGGGCTCTCCGAATCCGGCGCCTGCTATCCGATCTGAAGCTCAGCCAGAGCGGCCTGGCCGGCCGTGTAGGCGTGTCACCGGCCACCGTCTCCCGGTGGGTGCAAGGCCGGCAGGAGCCGACGGCTGAGTTCTACGTCAATCTCGGCAACCTCGCCCGGCCGCCCCACGGCGTTTATTTCTGGGAGCGCGCCGGCATCGATTCCGCCGCCCTCTCTGACGCCAGTTTGCAAAACTCGCTCATCTCGGTTCCGGTCAAGCTGAGGGACTTCAAGATTGTCGCCGCCCGCAAGCTCTCGCGCCAGCTTGCCGGCAATGGAAACGCCGTGGCCATTCCGTTGCTCAACATCACCGCCTACGGAGACCGCATCCCGCCCAGGGAAAACGTGGCCGTCTCCGAGGTCGATATCGAAGAAATTCTTATTGCGCCGCTGAGCTGGTGTCCGCATCCCGAGAATATGATTGCCATCCATTTAGAGGGCGAATCGATGCTGCCCACGATTCCCCCCGGCTCGATCCTCTTTGTCGATACGGCGACGAAAGAGCGCGACCGTCTGCATCAGCGGATTACCGTCGTCGCGCATCGCGATCTGGGCTTCAAGGTCGCACGCTTCCAGCGCATCTCCGGCGCCGATCTGCTCATTTCGGCCAATTACAGGTTTCTTCCCGTCAATGTCACCAACGCCTCCAAGTGGAAGATCTTCGGAGAAGTTCTTTGGTGGGTTTCGCGCGATCCCGCATCAGCAAACTGACTCTTCGATTTCCGGCTTACGATCGGCGTTTCCGAACAAAATCGCGCTAAACGCCGGCAATCTCACCGCCCGTTTTTCCTTCCCTGCGCTCAAGCAGTTCCAGCTGCAGTTGCTTGGCGTGGGTCCGCTTCAGGACCTTGTCGAATCGGCGCGCGATCTTCGCTTTCTCAGCGTCGCTGGAGGCAGCTTGAAACTGGGCCGCATTTGCTGTGCTGTACTCGCGTAAGGTATCGATCTGCGCCTTCAATACACGAACCCGCCACTTTGTAATGAAGTGTGACATTTGCCCGCCTCCTCTCGAGTGAGAGGTTCAGCACGGGTCTGAGGAAATCGGGAAGCGCTTACCGGCTTCAGCCGTCGATAAGACCATGCCACCGTTTCTCAATTCGATCTGGCGAGCAAGGATTGCGAACGGCGTGCACTCGATCTTCAGCGATTCTAAGCGCAAACTGCTGGTTTCGCACAAGAGATAATTTATAGAACGAACCTTTGGGTGCATACGCCGCATGGGAATGCCGCGGCGGGGTCCGCAGGTTGGACAGGTCCGTTCGTTCCTCGCTTCCGTCCCGGTTCCGCTCGCAGGGGAACCACAACCATGACATTTCGCATCCAAGGCAGGAGACGGAAGCAACTACGGAAACCGAGGCAATCACTGTGAAACAAGCGATTTATGCCGTAACAGCTTTTGGACTGGCCTTGCTGTTGGTCTCGATGGCGCCGGACATTCGCCGCTATATGCGCATGCGGGCGATGTAGACGCGGAGACAACATTCGGCGCGAGGCGCAGAACCTGACCGCGCCCATTTTGGGAGGGTCGCAAGGCCTGCTATCCTGCGCGCATGAAACGTCGAGAGTTCGGGCTGTGCCTTGTCATTCTTGTGGTCGCGGGTTGCCGGTCGACCCCACCCGCGAGTCAACCCGAAGCGGCGCAGCCGGCGCAATCGAGCGCCGAGTCCGCGGGCAGCGGGTTTGACTACTATCTGCTCAATCTCTCCTGGTCACCGGAGTTCTGCTACTCGCACCCGTCGGCTCCGGAATGTGCGGCGCACGATGCATTTGTGTTGCATGGTTTATGGCCAGAAAACAATGACGGCACGTATCCCGAGAACTGCTCGAATGCGCCGGGACCGGCCGATCCCGGGAAGTACAGCGACCTCTATCCCGACTCCGGGCTGCTCGATCATGAATGGCGAACCCACGGAACCTGCTCAGGCCTAAGCGCGGACGCGTTCTTTGCTGCTGCGCGGACGGCTTACCACTCGGTCAGGATCCCTCCTGAACTGGCGAATCTGAAAACGCAAACGTCAATGCCGCCCGAGGCGGTCCTGGGTCTCTTCACCGACCGCAACCCAGGCATTCCGCGGTCGAGCCTGGTGTTGAGCTGCGGCCACAACTTCCTGACGGCGATTGAGGTGTGTCTCGACAAGGACCTGCACCCAGCGCCGTGCAGCGGTTTGCATAGTTGCCGCGCAAACGCGGTGCGGATTCCGGCGCCGTAATCACATCAAGGTTGCGCCCGCCCGGTGCTTGATTTTCTTTCGAGAACAAACCTCGCGGCAAGTCTCTTGCAAAAAGGAGTTTTCGACTGTCCGGATGCGGACAGAGAATCTCATCAACATACACTTGGCACCTGCCCCATTTCGAATCTCCATGGGGTAAAACCATATGGTTCAATAAGAGCCAGGATCGCAATCTGGTCATCAGATTGCCTTTTCAAAACGAGGTCTTCGTCTCGCCCCAGCCCACTCCCCGGGGGAACCGTATGCATACGCTTCTTGAGAACGTTCGCTTCGCTTTACGCCAATTGCGCAGGAGCCCGGGCTTCGCCACGGTCGCAATCCTGACCCTGGCACTCGGAATTGGTGCGACGACGGCCATCTTCAGCGTGGTCTACGCCACGATGCTTGCTCCATTGCCGTATACGCATCCAGAACAGCTTGTGCTGGCGTGGTCGAGAACACGAGGCGGCGACAACAATGTGTCGGTCCAGGATTATCTCGATTGGAAGGCGCAGAACAAGACTTTCCAAGCGATGATTCCGTGGCGCGCAGACACCTTCAATATGGCAACCACCGCAGAGCGGCCGCAGCAGGTGCGGGGCTTGCGCACCGGCGCCGGCTGGTACAGCATGCTGGGCGTGAAGTTCGTGATGGGCCGGGACTTCGTGCCGGATGAAACCGAGCCCGGCAAAGATCATGAGGTGATTCTGCCGCACGCAACATGGGAACGGCTTGGCTCCGATCCCAACATCATCGGTAAAACTCTTCGCATCGATCTCGAACCCTACACCGTCGTAGGCGTACTGGCGCCGGGCGCGCCCGACAGGATGCAAATCGAGTTCCTCGTGCCCCTGTCTTTCAAGCCGGAACTGATCAATCGCCAGAATCATCCGCTGCTCGTTACGGGGCGGCTGAAACCGGGTGTTTCGATCGCCGAGGCTCAGGCTGACCTTCAGGTGATTGCAGCGCGCATTGCGAAAGAGTATCCCGCGACGAACCAGAACCTGGGAGTCCACGTGACTCCGTTACGGAACTACTGGTTTGCAAAGCAAACGCAGAATACTTTGTGGGCACTGCTGGGCGCAGTGGGCTTTCTGCTGCTCATTTCCTGCGCCAACGTTGCTAACCTGCTGCTTGCAAAAGCTTCAACGCGTCGCAAAGAGGTTGCCGTACGCGCTTCGCTTGGGGCAACGCGGCGACGGGTCTTCGCGCAATTTCTGACAGAAAGCCTGGTTTTGAGCCTGGCCGGCGGTTTGCTGGGAATCGCACTGGCCGAACTCATGCTGCAAGTTCTTACCAGAAGTCTGATCACGGGCATGGGTCTAAGCCTTCCATCCGAGGCCGACATCCGTCTGAGTTTGCCCGTACTGCTATTCACATTCTGCGCGAGCCTGCTTGTGGGCGTATTGTTCGGAAGCGCGCCGGCATGGCGGGCGTCCACTTTGAACGTGAACGAAACTCTCAAAGAGAGCGGGGGGCGCGGAAGCGACAGCGGTCAACATCGACTCCGTCGAGTGCTGGTCGTTTCTGAATTCGGATTGTCGCTGACTTTGCTGGCAGGCGCGGGGCTGGCAATTCACAGCTTCTGGAACCTGAGCCGCGTCGATTTTGGGTTCCGCACCGATCACATCCTCACATTTAACCTTCCGATTTCGCAAAAGCACTTTGCTCAGCCGCAGCAGACGGTGGTGTTCTATCACCAACTCCTCGACAAGCTGCACGCGCTTCCCGGCGTATCGCAAGCAGACGTATCAACCGGCACTCCGCTGGCCGAAGATGGCTTCGGTTTGCCTTTCGACATTGTGGGCCAACCGCCTCACGACACAAGCTCGAGGATCTTCGCTTTTTTCCAAATGGCCACGCCGGATTACTTCAAGACGTTCGGGATTCCGCTGCTTGAGGGACGTACATTTACGGCAGAGGATAACCAAAACAGCGCGCGTGTCGCCATCGTCAACGAACACTTCGTACACACCTATTTGCAAGGAGTGAACCCGATCGGGCAACGCCTTCTGGTGAGGCAACTGACTCCCGGAGCAACGAGCCCCGGACCGCCGCAGGAATGGCAAATCATCGGCGTTGCGCGCGATGTTCGCATGGAGGGCGCTCACAATGAGATTTTCCCCGAGATCGACGTTCCCTTTGATCAGAGTCCCTGGCCGCGGGCGGATGTAGCCATTCGAACGACCGGCGATCCTGAGGCGCTTCGCAAGAGCGTGGGGGCGATCATCACGTCGATGGATCCGAATCTTCCCATGGCCGATGTGAAGACCATGGACCAAATCGTCGACGAAACATTTCTCGAAGACCGATCGGTTTCAGGATTGTTTGCCGTCTTCGCAGTCGCGGCGCTGTTGCTCGCGGCGATTGGGATTTACGGTGTCATGTCATTCTCGGTGGCGCAGCGCACCCACGAAATCGGACTGCGGATGGCGCTGGGGGCAGACCGCTCAAACGTGATGCGGCTGATCTTGAAGGAAGGCCTTGTTTTGGCACTGTTCGGGCTCGCAGTGGGCCTGCTGGGCGGCATACTCGTAGGGCGTGCCGTTCAAAGCACTCTCTATCAAGTGGGCGCGATCGATCTCCCGACCCTGTGCCTGGTTGCAGTGTTGTTACTTGCCGCGGCCCTGTCTGCTTGTTATCTTCCCGCTCGCCGGGCAACCAAGGTCAATCCTATGGTGGCGTTGCGGTGCGAGTGACTGAAATATAACTCCGTCGACTTCAGGCGCGCCTACGCCTATATGTCGATAGAATCCAGGGCCTGTCGCCCCGTATCGCACGCATCAATCCGCCACCGAATTCCAAGCCCAGCGTCCGCACTCAGTGCCCGTGAACCTCATGTCCGTGTCCGTCTCGCTGCTCGTTGCCGTGGAAATGCTGGACATGGCCCGCGGGATGATCGTGATCTGCGTGCTCGCCGCGGTGCGGGAACGAGCCGTGGTACCCGTGGTGAGGATCGAAGTGGTTATCTACGTGCCCGTGAAAGTGGGCGGGGCCATGAAACCAGGGACCGGCGCCAATAAACACGCCGCCGTTGAACCACTCCGGCCCGTAGTAGCCGTAGGGGGCGCAGTTGTAGGGCGCCCAGTCGTAGTAGCCGTATGGACACCCAGGGGCGGGACCAATGTTCACGCCGATACTCACCTGCGCTTGAGCTGAGGGCGCTGTAAGGGCAAAGCAAACTGCGGCAATCGCGGCCAAGAGCAAAAACCTGAGTCGATTCATCCTTCCTCCTTGTCAGTTGATGATCGTGGTTGAAACTACGCTCCTGCGCAACCAGCGGCAACCGAGAGATGCAAGTAGCCGGCAGCCTGACCGGGAAGCAGAACCCGTCTAGAACCGCCGCAAGTTCAGATGAAGCCGCGCCCGGAAAGGATGTCGAGAACCCCTTCGAACTGCAGGGTATTTATTCCCCCGGCACTCAGTGCCCGTGAGCCACATGTCCGCGTCCGTCGCGTTGCTCGTTGCCATGGAAATTCTGGAAACGGCCGGCCGGATGGTCGCGATCGGCGTGCTCGCCATGCTGCGGGAATGAGCCGTGGTATCCATGGTGGGGATCGAAGTGGTTATCCACATGTCCATGAAAGTGATCCGGGCCATGGAACCACGGACCGGCGCCAATAAACACGCCGCCGTTGAACCACTCCGGCCCGTAATAGCCGTAGGGGGCGCAGTTGTAAGGCGCCCAATCGTAGTAGCCATAGGGGCAAACTGGCGGCCCCGCATAAGCCATGCCAACACCGACCTGGGCGTGGTAGGGTCCGCAGCCCAGGAGCAGCAGCGCCGACGCCAAAATAAGAAAATATCTGATTCGCGACATAAACAGAATCTCCCCTCCGGTGAGATGAACTGTGCCCCGAAATGGATGCCAGCGCGTTGAAGGTAAAAGGCTTAGATAGATATTGAACGGCGCCGTTCAGCTTCGCCGGTCCCGGCTGGTACTATGCTTTCTGCAATCGGAGGTCACCTGAATGCATCGCCGTAATTTCCTTAAAACCCTTGCCGCCACCACCGCCGCAGCCGTTGTTCGTCCGCGTCTTGCATTGGCCGCGCTGCCCAAAATGAAGATCACGCGCATCCGCGCTTACAACCCGCCCAAGTCCCTCATCTCGGTTAACGCGATCTTTAACCAGAGTTATAACGTGGTCACCATCGAAACCGACGCGGGCATCATGGGCATTGGCGAAGGCGGTTCGAAGGATCTGCTCGCGCCCTGTGCCAGCCGCCTGATCGGCCGCGATCCGCAATTCATCGAGCACCTTTGGCAGGATATGAACCGCGCGTATTTTTATCCTGCCGGCCGCGAACGCACCGACGCCATCGGCGCGGTGGACCTTGCGTTGTGGGACATCAAGGGCAAAGCGCTCGGCGTTCCGGTGCACGAGTTGCTGGGTGGAACTGTGCGCAATTACGTAGACTGCTACAACACGGCGGGCATTATTCCCGGAGTGACGCGCGATACGCCGATCGGGGAACGCGCGAAGTTGACCATCGCCCAAGGCTATCGGCTGTTCCGCTTCGATGCGTTGTCGGTGCCCATCAATACGGTTTATGACACGCGCGAGCGCATCACTGCGATGCGCGACGTGTGCGCGCAAGTGCGCGAAGGCGTGGGTAAGGACGGCAACTGGGTCATTGATTTCCATCAGCGCTTCGATCTGGATGATGCGATTCGCGGCTGCAATGAGATTGAGGATCTGGCCCCGTTTTTCGTGGAAGATCCTGTGCGTACGGAAGCGTTTCAGCAGGATCTGCCGATTTTGCGGAAGAAAGTGAATGTGCCGATCGCCGCGGGCGAGGAGTGGGGCAATCGCTGGGACTTCAATCCGCTGGTAGAAAATCATGACATTGATTTTGTGCGCGCCACGCTGCCCAACGTAGGCGGAATTACCGAGATGATGAAAATTGCCGCCATGTGCGAGACACACTTTGTGGGCATGGTGCCGCATTTCACGGGCCCCATCGCAACCGCGGCGCTGGTGAATTCGCTGAGCACGTTCTCAGGTCCGCTGGTGATGGAATACAACTACCAGGGCCGCACTCTGCCGCATTTGCCGGTGTGCCTCGACTTCAAAGATGGAAAGCTCTATCCCAACGAGCGGCCGGGACTCGGCGTCGAAGTCGACTTCAAGCAGCTCGAGCAGATTGCAGAGTGGACGCAACCGGACTTTGATCGCGGGCAAATCTACTACCGGCCGGATGGGTCGATCACGAACTGGTGAGAAGGGCAGGGAACGAGGGACCGAAGGAACTATGGAGTGCAGCGGCCGACGATCAGTGAATGATGGCCATGGTGATCTGGTTGACGGCGAACGCGGCGCCGTAGGCCAGCACCAGCATGTAGAGGAACTGCGCTGCGGGCCAGCGCCAGCTGTTCGTTTCGCGCTTGACCACGGCGATGGTTGATGTGCACTGCATGGCGAAGGCGAAGAAGATCATCAGAGCAAGTGCGCCGCCGAGCGTCATGTCGTGGTGCAGCGCGGCGTGCAGGTTGAGCGCCTGCGTGCTGGGGTCAGCTCCGTAGAGAGTGCCCATGGTGCTGACCATGACCTCGCGCGCGAGCACGCTGGAGAGCAGCCCGATGCCAATCTTCCAGTTGAAGCCGAGTGGAGCAATGGCCGGTTCGATGAAGTGACCCAGGCGGCCGATGAGACTCGATGCGAGCTGCGGCGCGGCGAGCATGCCGGAGGCCGTGTGCACGACCGGCAAGTGCGCGAGGATCCAGAGGGCGATGGTGACGCCCACGATGATGGTGCCGGCGGTCTTGAGGAAGATGCGGGCACGATCGAGGAGGCGCAACGCGAGCGTGTAGACAGTGGGCATGCGGTACTGCGGCAGCTCGAGGATGAACGGCGTATCGCTGGATTTAAGGATGGAGCTCTTAAGCAAACGCGCGGTGGTGAAGGCGGCCACGCCTCCGGCAAGATAGAGGCCGAGCATAACCAGCGTTTGCAGGCCGAGCAGGCCGTGGAGGTAGTAAACGTTGGGAATGAAGGCCGCGATGAGCAAGAGATAGACAGGCAGTCGCGCAGAGCAGGTCATGAACGGCGTGACGAGAATAGTGGCGAGGCGGTCGCGCTTGTTCTCGATGGTGCGCGTTGCCATGATGGCCGGGACCGCGCAGGCGTAGGCCGAGAGCAGCGGGATGAACGCTTTGCCGTTGAGGCCGACAGTGCGCATCACGCGATCGGCGATGAGGGCGGCGCGCGCCAGGTAGCCGGAATCCTCAAGCACTCCAATGAAGAGAAAGAGGAGCAGAATCTGGGGGAGGAAAACCAGGACGGAGCAGACGCCTTTCCACACGCCGTCGAGCAGCAGCGATTGCAGCCAGCCGAGGGGAATAAGGGGTCGCGCGAGATCGCCCATGCGGGCCAGCAGATCGCCAAGGCCGTCTGAAAGCGGCTGGCCGAGTGCAAAAACTACTTCAAATACGGCGATGACGACAAGGAGAAATAGAAGCGGTCCCCAAACGCGATGCAGGAGGACGTTGTCGATTTTGCGCGTGTTCTCGGCCGAGAGCGGGGCCTGGTAGCCGGTGCGGCGGCTGACCTGCGCGGCCCAGTTGTGCGTGCTGGCGGCGTTTCCGAGGACGGGAAGAGTAAGTGGCTGCGCCTGGGCTGCGTGGCCGTTTTGCTGATGGAGAAAAAGAGAAACACCCTCGATGCCCGTGCCGTTCACGGCGCTGATTTGCGCAACCGGAGCGCCGAGTTCGCGCGCCAGCTTGAGAGTGTCGATCTGGCCGCCGCGGGATTGCATCAGGTCGCTCATGTTGAGGAGCACGAGGGTGGGCAGGCCCTCGGCGAGAACGGGAGCGGCGAGCATGAGCTGGCGCGTGAGATGCAACGAGTCCAGAACGAGAAGAACCGCGTCGGGTTTGGGTGTGCCGGGCATGCGGCCACGCAGTACATTGACAGCGACGCGCGCGTCTTCAGAGTACGGAGTGAGCGAATAGATGCCGGGCAGATCGATCACCGTCAGGTCGTCGCGGCCGACGCCGGCCATGAGCCCCATGCGCTGTTCGACGGTGACGCCGGGATAGTTCGCGACCTTTTGCCGCAGCCCGGTGAGCCGGTTGAAGAGAGTGGACTTGCCGGAGTTGGGAGGGCCGATGAGAACGACCGTTCGGAGCGCACCTTCGGTACCAGGAGCCGGGGGCTGTACGAAGGCCGGAGTTTCGCAGCAGGCATTCATCGAGTAACCTCGGCCAGGCGGGGAGTTTTCTCTTGCGCAGGCGTCGATTCGATCGGCCTGACGCGGATGGATTCGGCTGTCTCGTGGCGAAGGGCAATCTCCATACCGTCGATTCCGTAGACCGTGGGATCGCCTGCCGGCGCGCGGCGCAGAGCGGTTACAAGGGCGTCAGGTACAAAACCCATGTGCATGAGGTGATTTTGGACGGTTTCGGGCAGGTCGAGGGCGATCAAGATTCCACTACCACCGACGGTCAAATCACTGAGTACGCTCACCTGCCGAACTCCGACGTGCCGCCGGAACGGCAGCACCTTTAAACTACGACCGGTTTGGTCGGATTTCAGTATAGGTCCAAACTGCCTCTGTCTGCAAACCTGATTTATGGGGACTTTTGGCGCAAACATTCCCATGGTTACCTCCAGGAGGGGAAATCTCCGTCTGAGGGCAGACGGGCAAGCCCTGCTCCCCCATCTCCTTCCCAAGCCCCCTGGCGGACTCTCTGCTCAATTCATCGGAACGTTGAACCATTTTTAGCAGCGGATATGCTTGCCGAAAGTGATCTAAATCACACAACATCGGCTGGAACTGCGCGGGCTTGGTCGCAGGACCGAGAGACGGGGTGGGCCTCGCTTCGTAAAACTCGTCCAACTGCCATTTTTATCAGAAACATACAGCGGTTACCTCATCCACCACTAATGAAAAACCAAGACTTACCGCGGCCCGCCATCTGGGATCAGTGTTGTGCGATTGGGCTCTTCACCGTAGATTCCCGCTGGTTTTCTGAACCATGTGAGCGGCAAGATCCCGGCGGCTACAAGCTGCGGCAGGAAAAAGGGGCGGCGTAGGGTTCTGACCGCAGTAGTCAGTGCTCTGTCGTCTCGTTTTCCCAGGTCTCAAAATCGAGACCTCGGGCACCCGTATGAGCAGCAGCCCGCTTTCAGATCATTCTTTGCGCGACATGTATCCCGGTGATACAAGGATTCCATGACGGTGGAGGAGTTTCGCGCAACGCTGAAAGAGGCCGAGCCGCCGCGCGAATTAGCGGCTCCGCTCGCGGCGCTTTGGTGGGACGCCAAGGGCGATTGGTCGCGCGGCCACGGCATGGTCGACGATCTCTCGACGCAAGAGGGGATGGCAGTGCACGCATATCTGCATCGCAAAGAGGGTGTGGAGTGGAACGCGGACTATTGGTACGGCCGCGCGGGGCGCAAGTTTCACCGGCCGACTTTGGACGCGGAGTGGCAGGCGCTGGTGAAGGGGTTGCTGAGATAGCCAGTCGGCCGGTCAACGCCCGGGACTCTGAACGTCGATGTCGATGGAGATCGTGTTGCCCGGCCGATGCGGCGTCACTATGAATGTCTGCTTCGTTGAAGTGTGGCATTGCGCTCGCGCCCGGCGGGCCCCGCTTCCGGTGTTGTGCGCACTTGCGAATAAGCGAGACTGAGCATTAGTGTGTTTGGTGCGCATTCATCTCGACTTTATGGGATGGGTATGAAATCAGGACAAATGCAATTTCTCTCAAATTCCGACGCGTCAAAGAATGAAACTCCCAGCCAATCCATCGATCGCCGTCACTTTCTGCAGTATGCGGCGGGCATGGGCGCGATGGCCGCTCTGGGTGGAAGCGTGCTGGGCCATGCTCAGAACGATGCCGCCAACGGCGCGGCCCAAGCCAACCCCAACGCCGTTTCGGCGGATTCGCGTCTGCCCGACGGCACCGAGTATTCCGCCTGGGAACAGCCGCCGAAATTCTCCAAGACCTACTACGTAGACAATAGCCATGCCAAGGCCGACGACAACGGACCTGGCACGAAGGGGCGGCCGTTCCGCACCATCAACAAGGCTGCCCAGGTGCTCCAGCCCGGCGAGCGCGTGGTGATCGCCGCGGGCACCTACCGCGAGTGCGTACGCCCGGCGCGCGGAGGTACGAGTCCCTCTCAGATGATCAGTTACGAGGCCGCTCCGGGGGCGAAGGTTTTCGTCAAAGGCTCTGAAGTCCTGAAAGACGGTTGGGTGCAGGAGTCCATTCCAGTTGGTTTCCCCGGTTTTGGGGGCCAAGGCGGTCCGGCGCAGCCACCCGTTACCGCCTGGCGCTACGAATTCAATGGCGCGATGTTCCCCGATGCCTACCAGCCCTTTGCGTTGCCCAGCATCATGGGGAGTTGGGTATGGCTCGATCCCAGAACCGTCGACATGGGGCCGTTTCTCCGGCGCCGCGGATTGGTGTTTGTCGACGGCAAACCGCTGGAGCCGATGGAACAGCTTCGCGAACTGGCGATGCCGCATCTGCCGACCGTCCCCGATTTTACGGTTCCACCCGTGTCGCAAAACGGTCTGCCTCCGCGCCGGCGGGGCGGCCCGATTATGCAGGAGATTGGCGGCTCGCCCGATGCGCGCTTCTGGGTTGAAGACTCCGGAACCGCCGTTCACATTCGCCTGGCCTCGGGAACGCCCGCCGATCACCTGATTGAAGCCACCACGCGTCAAGCGACATTTGTCCCTGCGCAGGGCGGCGCCGGCTTCATTCGGATCAAGGGAATTACCTTCCAGCATGTCGGCAACGTCTACCCGTTTCCGCAGTTTGGGAGTATTTCGTTCGCCGGTGGCGACCACTGGATTGTCGAAGACAATACGATCGAATGGGCGAACGGCGGCGGACTTTCGATCGGCAGAGACGCCAATAGCGGCTCCTCGCGGCAAGCCGGTGCATCGCATATTCTGCGCCGCAACACGATTCGCTACTGCGGTATCGAGGGGATCGGCGGCATGGGAACGACCAACACGCTGATTGAGGACAATCTCATTGAGTGGTGTGGGTGGGCTGACGCCGAGCGCGGCTGGGAAGCGGCCGGAGCCAAGTTCCACTTTGGCCACAACCTGCTCTTCCGCCGCAATGTGGTGCGCCATATCCGCCACGCCAACGCCATCTGGCTCGACAGCGGCAATGCCAACTGCCGCCTCACGCGCAACGTCTTCGCCGACGTGTTGTCGGTAAGCGCCGCCGTCCATATGGAGATGAATACGGCGGAGAATCAAATCGACAACAACGTGATCTGGGACGTGCGCAACGCCGAGCCGGGCACTCCCGGCCAGAGAGGGTGCGCGGGATCGGGAATCTTCGACAACGCCACGGACAAATTGATCATCGCTCAGAATCTGATCGGCCGCTGCGACAACTCCGGCATCTTCGCCATCGTCCGTCCCGATCGCAGGGGCAGCGGGACAGCGACGGGAAACGACATCGCGAACAACATCTTCGTCAAATGCGACAAGTCCGCGATCGTGTTCCTGAACCAGAAGAACGAGGCCGACGGCAACGTCTACGTGGACATGCCGGCAGATTTTCAGGGCTTTTACGAGGGCGACTCCAAGCAGTATCTTGACCTGGCGGCGTGGCGCGCACACGGCTGGGACAAGAACTCCGTCGTGGATGACGCGCAGATCGACTTCAATCCTGACACCCTGCAATTGACGATCTCGAGCAGCCAGCCGTTGCCGCAGGTGAGCGCAGTCAATCACATTGAGAGCGATATGCTGGGCAAAGCTACGGGAGACACGCGAGTTCCCGGGCCACTGGCCGACCCCGGCGCCAAACGCGAATGGCAGGTTGATCCTCGAATGGAGGCGTAACAGAGGCAGGGTCGATCGATAACTGGAACTGGCAACGCGAGCCGTTGCAGTATGCCTAATTACGGATGGTTGGCGCGCTGTTTCTCCGCTTCGGTGATCGCTTTCTTGAACTCGTCTACCGCCGGAACTCCCGGAGACCGAAGTGCATCTTTCGCTTCGTAGCGCCAGACTGCGGGAGAGTCGGTGGCATTGTCGCGCTTGCCGAGATACACCGCCAACATGTCCTGCGATGGCCCAGCCTCGATTTGCGGGCTGGGATTTGGATATTGCGGACCGCTCGTGCCCCCGTCCATTGGCGGCGGAGTGCCGTGGCTTACACCAACGCGGCCTCCGGAATCGGTGGGTTAAAAGATGACGGGGCGATCGTTGGTCGGCACACCGCCGATGGTCGGTTGGGCGATCTTGCCATTCCCCTTGCGAACCGAAATGACCAAATCGGCAGTCGAGGCTTCCATCGCCAGCCTGAACTGGCCCCGATTCATCAGGGCCTTCTCGACATCGTCGCGTGCCGTTTGGTTTGCGTTCGGTGCATCGATCGGCACGCTGGCCTCGGGATCGATGACGACCAGCACTGTTTCGGCATCAAGAACGGCATTCGGCAGAACGGCTTTTTTCTTGTCTTTGCCAGACGCGACGATACAGCACAGGAACAAGACGGAGTAAATTAGGCTGTTCCGGTAACGCATGAAGCGCCTCCGCTAAGCACGCCAAGTATATTCCCTTCGCTTCGCGTCGGCGTGTTTACTTCAACGCTATCCAATGCGAGGAAAAACAAGCCGGCGAACCAGCATATGACGCAAAAGGCTTTCATCAGCGCCCAAGTGTTCGTGGTTTCGCTTCCCGCTCATGCGGGCAACGCGCCATACTACTGTGATGGAGTTCAGATTCTCGAAAAACGCGATGATGGTCTCGAAACAGTTATGGATGGGAACCGTGGTCTGTGTCCTGTTCTCGGCGATGGCCGCGGCGCAGGCACCCAACACGCTGACACCGGAGGAGAAACAGGATGGATGGCAGCTTCTCTTCGATGGGCAGGACTTGAAGGGGTGGCATTCATACCTCGAAAAGGGAACGGGTAGCGACTGGTCCGTGGTTGACGGCGCGATCCAACTGAAGAAGACGAACCAGGATCCCCATGCCGATTTCGCCGATCTGGTCACCGACGGTGAGTTCACTAACTTCGATCTCAAGCTCGAATGGAAGGCACAGCCCTGCATCGACAGCGGCGTCATGTTCTTCGTCCACGAAGCCCCTGAGTTCCGCAACACCTACGACACCGGTGTCGAAATGCAGATCGCGGACCTGGCCTGCACAGTTCCTGACAGCCGCGTTCTAAAGGAGCGATCTGGGGATATTTTTGACATGATTTCGGACCCGGTGGAGTGGGTGAACCCCGCCGGCGAATGGAATCAGTTTGAGATTATCGCCGATCAGGGCCATCTGCAGTTGTTTCAGAACGGCCATAAGGTCATCGACACCGAGTTGTGGGATGACAACTGGAATCAGCTTATCGCCGGAACCAAGTTTGCGCGCATGCCCGGATACAGCAAGTACAAAACCGGACACATCTCGCTGCAGGGTACCGAGCCGAAGGGCGACCCGGGAGTGAAGATCTGGTTCCGGAACATCAAGGTCAAGACGATGTGAGCGGGGGCGCGGCCATCCCCGGCGCATCGCCGCCCGCGAATCCGAAATCCAGTGACTGAGACCAGAAATACGGCGGATTTCAATCGTTTTTGTGCTAGTCTGACGCCGTGCCAGCGGCGTCCCAGATCGAGCAAAGGTTGAGGACTGCCCGCCACTCGGGCGTGGTGCGTGTGACGCACTGGCTCACCTTCATCGCGTTCGTAGCGCTGCTCATCAGCGGCGGCGAAATTGTGATCTCGCACCCGCGCTTTTACTGGGGCGAAGTGGGAAACGTGAACACGAAGCCACTCTTCGTCATCCCCATTCCATCGAGCCGCGATACGGTTCCCACGGGCTATCACTACGTGATGCCCGACCAGAACGGCTGGAGCCGCTATCTGCATTTTGAAGCTGCGTGGCTGGCCGTGCTGGCAGGGCTGGTGTACGGAATCTACGGCTTGCTGAGCGGGCATTTCAGGAAAAACCTGATTCCGGAGCGGCGCGACCGGACGGTCCGCGCGTACCGGGAGAGGATCACGAGATATCTGCGGCGCGGGGTGCCAGACCGAGCCGAAGAGGCTTCGTATAACGTGCTGCAGCGGAGCGCGTACCTGCTGGTGATCTTCGTTTTCTTTCCACTCATCATCTGGACGGGGCTTGCGATGTCGCCGTCGTTTACGGCCGCGTTTCCCTGGACGGCGGCACTGCTGGGCGGACGCCAATCGGCGCGTACGATTCACTTCATCGATTCCGGGTTGCTGCTTGCGTTTCTCCTGGTTCACATCACGATGGTGGCAACGTCAGGATTCCGGCGGCGCATGCGGGCGATGATAACCGGGTACGTGCAACATCGAGAGGATGGCCAATGAATCCGATCACACGGCGCAAGCTGATTTATGGGGGCGCTGCGGCAGCCGCGGGCATTGGCGGATTGGACGCGGCCGACCGGCTCGCCAAGCGATACGGTTTGATTCCGCCGGATGATGGTGGAGTATACGGGCCCGGCGAAACGCTCACCTATGCATGCCAAAGGCTGCTGACCGCGAACACACCGGTGCGCGAGTTCCCGCGCGGCATGATCTCGAAGAAACCCTTCGCCAATGCGGTGTATCCGTCGCTCGGCAAAGAGTTCAAGCAGTTACAGGCAGGAGGCTTCCGCGATTGGCGGCTCGTCGTCGATGGAACCGTGGCGCATCCGCTGACACTTTCGCTGGGCGATCTTGAAAGCATGCCTATCAGCAGCCAGATCACAGAGGTTGCATGCGAAGAGGGGTGGTCGTATATCGCCGAGTGGATCGGCACGCCGCTCTCAACTGTGCTGCGCGAAGCTGGCGTGCTGCCGCAGTCTCGCTATGTGGCTTACTTCTCCTTTGACAAGATTTATTGGGAGAGCATCGACATGGCCGACGCGTGGGACGAGAACACGCTGCTGACCATGGGGATGAACGACGGCGATTTGCCGGTAGGATTTGGCGGGCCGCTGCGCCTGCGCCTGCCGCGTCAACTCGGCTACAAAAGTGTGAAGTATGTCACGCACATCACGGTGACCGACGACATCAGGAAATTCGGCAAGGGGCTGGGCGGCGTCGATCCCGACGGCGGCTACGCGTGGTTCGCCGGAATCTGATGCGGACCCGGCGGTTGTGAATGAGCATGCTGCAACCGCGATTACGCAAAAACTGGCGCAAATAGTGTGCGCAGCGGAGAACCCCATGAGAATGAAGCAAGTCACGATCATCGCTTTAGCATTCGTGATTCCGGTCGTGTTGGCGGCCTCAGTTCGGCATGCGCGAGCACAGACGGAGAAGTCGCCGTACCCATCCATGGCGCCTCTCGATCGATACCTGATACCGGACCGCAGCTCTGAAATCGCGTTAGCCCGCAGCGCAGCTCCACCATCCATTTCGGATGCTGCTGAAGTGATGGTGCTCGGACGCCAGGGATACACGATCGCTTTGAGGGGCACGAATGGCTTTCTGTGTTTTGTGGAACGATCCTGGGGAGCAGCAACCGATGAGCCGGAGTTCTGGAATCCTAAAGTCCGCGCGCCCATTTGCTTCAATCCGGCGGCCGCGAGAACCTTTGCACCCATCTTCCTGATGAAGACAAAATTGGTGCTGGCGGGAAAATCGAGGGCTGAGATTCTGCAGGCGACCGCATCGGCATTCGACAAAAAGGAGCTGCCGGCGCTGGAGCCTGGCGCCATGTGCTACATGATGTCGAAGCAGCAGTATTTGAATGACGAAGGCAAAAGCTGGCATCCGCATCTCATGTTTTTTGTTGCAGGCGACGCGGCTAAAAGTTGGGGAGCCGATCTGCCGGGCTCGCCGGTGATAGCGGCGAATGATCCTGAAGAACGGGCGACGATCTTCATGGTCTGGGCCGGCACATGGTCCGATGGTTCGCCGGCGCCGGCGATGGCGCACTGAACGGCAGTTCGTCCGAAAGGGCAGCGGATTTACATGAATGGCCCCAGATTCCTGTTGACATTCTGACTATCTGTGCAGAAGATATAGGCAGACAGTCAACAGGAGGCGCAATGCGCGAAGCGAAATCCGATGTGCTGCAGGGCACGCTGGACCTGATGGTGCTGAAGACGCTCGAGTCAATGGGACCGCTGCACGGCTACGGCATTGCGCGCCGCATCGAACAGGTAAGCAAAAACTCCCTCAGCATGAACCAGGGAACGATTTATCCTGCGCTCCTGCGCCTGGAGCAGCGCGGCTGGATCAAGAGCGAGTGGGGCATTTCAGAGGCCAATCGCCGCGCGAAGTTTTACTCGCTGAGCCGCGCCGGGCGCAAACAGATCGAGCATGAAACAGAGAACTGGGAGCGCATCGCCGCCACCATGGCGCGGTTTCTCGCCGTCCACGAATAGGAGAGCCCCATGGAATGGATTCGTGTTCTGTTCAGCCGCTGCGCGGCGCTGTTTCGCGGCCAAAAGCTGGATGCCGATCTCGACGATGAATTGCGAGCGCACCTGGATCTGGCAATGGCGGAGCATCGGCGCGATGGCATGAGCGAGATCGAGGCCCGCACCGCAGCTCTGCGCGAGTTCGGCGGCGTAACGCAGCATCGCGAGGCGTACCGCATGCAGCGCGGCCTGCCGTGGGTGGAGCAGATGGCGCGCGACGTTCGTTTCGCCGTGCGCCAGCTTCGCAAAGCGCCAGGATTTACTCTGACCGCGATTTTGACCCTTGCATTGGGCATCGGCGCCGCGACGTCGGTCTTCAGCGTGGTGGATGCCGTCCTTTTGAAGCCGTTCTCGTTTCGCGATCCCAGCCGCCTGGTGGTGATGCGCGAACGCGTCAATGAAGCGCAGACCAGGGGAGTAAGCTTTCCCGACAATTACCGGCATTTTCTGCGGCTGAAGCACGACTCGAAAACGCTGGAAGATGCCGCCATCTTCTCTCAAAAAGGAGTGAGCGTCTCGCCCAATGGAGAGCATCCGCAGATTGTCGGAGCGGTGATCGCGTCGCCAAATCTCTTCCCCGTGCTGGGAGTGCTGCCGATGCTCGGCCGCGGCTTTGTCAATGGCGATGCAGAGAAGGGCAACGATCATGTTGCCATTCTGAGTTATGAGGGATGGCAGACGCTCTTCGCCGGGCAGCCTAATGTCATCGGGCAAACCCTGCGCATCGGAGGGGACGCGAACACCGTGATCGGCGTGCTGCCCCCGGAGGTTCGCTTCCCTCGCATTGCCCTTGCTTCCACGATTCCTTCCCCTCAAGGTTTGGGAAACATCTTCCTGTATCAGCCCTACGTACCGGCTGAGAATGACCTGAAGACCGATCTCGGAAACTTCAACTTCAGGGTGATTGCGCGGCTCAAACCGGGGGCTACGATCGCGCAGGCGAACGCCGAACTGGACGCATTGCAGAAGGCCTATACCATCGCGGCACATCTGCCCGTCCATCTTGGCATCGCGCTTTCGCCGCTGTCCAAGGATGCGGCATCGGGTGTGAGCGGCGCGCTTTGGCTGCTGCTGGCAGCGGTGGGCGCGGTGCTGCTCATCGGATGCGTGAACCTGGCAAACCTGCAACTGGCTCGGGCCATCAACGCGGAACGCGAGACCGCAGTGCGCGCCGCACTGGGCGCAAGCAGGATGCAGTTATTCCGCGGGCGCCTCACCGAATGCCTTGTGCTCGCGATGGCCGGCGGCATTGCGGGGTGTGCTTTTGCTTTTGCCGGCGTGCGCGCGCTCGAGGCTTTTGCCCCGGCCAACATACCGCGCCTCGACGAGGTGCGAGTCAGCTTGCCGGTGCTGCTGTTTGCCGCTGCGATCTCGGTTGCCGCGGCGCTTGTTTTTGGAATCGTGCCGGCGCTTCGCTCGCTGCGCGTGCCTCCACAGACGGCATTACAGGCGAGTGCATCGCGCTCCGCCAACACGCAGACAGGCTTGCGTGCGCGTAATCTCATGGTGGCCGTGCAGGTGGCTTGCACGGTGGTTCTGCTTCTGGTGACGGGCCTGACGTTGCGCAGTTTTTCGCACCTGATAAATGAGAATCGGGGTTTCGATTCCAGCCATGTCACGCTGGCGCAAGTGGATCTCTATGCGCCGCAATATGGCGATTCTGTGCGATCCGTACAACAGGCAAAGCTCGGTTTTACGGATCGCGCCATTGCTGCTATTTCCCGCCTGCCCGGCGTGCAATTGGTCGGCCTCACAAGTGCCGCGCCGCTTACCGGGGAAACGTGGATCGATGAGTTGATCCGTCCCGATCATCCCGTGCCCGAGGCGGAACGGCCGTTGGTGAATGTGCGATTCATCAACCCCGAATATCTTCCGACCATGCAGATTCCGCTCATCGAAGGGCGCAACATAACGGAAAACGATCGCGCCAATCCTCAGGTTGTGCTCATCTCGGAGCGCACAGCGCACGAGGCATTTCCTGGAGAAGATCCCGTCGGGAAGAAGATCGACAAATCCGTCGCGCCCGGCAACGACCATGGAGCGATGACGGTGATCGGCGTCGTGGCAGACACGCACATCAACGGCCTGAAAGATACGGCAGCCATGGTCTATGTTCCCTATTGGGACTACACCCCTTGGACGCTTTCTTTTCTCGTGCGCGGCGCGCAGTCGAGGCGGGCACTGGAACCCGAGATACGGCGCGCCATCTGGCAGATCGATCCGCAGGTGGCAATTCCCGTGCTGAATTCGATGGATGACCAGGTGAGCGAATCGGTGGCAACAGACCGGTTCCAGACCACCGTGCTCACGAGCTTTGGTGCGGCGGCGTTACTGCTCGCGCTGCTTGGAGTGTACGGAGTGCTTGCGTATTCAGTTTCGCTTCGACGGCAGGAGTTTGGAATCCGCATTGCGCTCGGGTCGGGCAAAGGCGAGCTTGTGGGGCTGGTGTTGCGCCAGGCGGCGTATCCGGTGCTGGCGGGCACGAGCGCAGGCATGGTGCTGGGTTTCTTCGCACTGCGCTGGGTGCACAGCCTGCTGTACCAGACGCCGGCGATGGACCCGGTGGCATTTGCGGGTACCGTGGCGCTGCTTTTTGCGGCTGCGGCGACGGCCGCCATTCTTCCCGCCCGCCGTGCGGCAAGCGTCGATCCCATGCAGGCACTGAGAATTGAATAGCCGGCGAACCTCGCCCAGGGGCGAGCGCGCTGTGTGGCCGCGGTAGGTAATTACCGGATCAGCGCGCCGACGTGGACGCCAATGTAGTACGGCCAGACGATGAGCGCGAAAACGCCGCGCCAGAATTGCAGGTGCAGGTATCCGATGGTGAAGAGCCAGGCGGCGAACCACAGGCAGCCCGCGATCGAATGCTGTTCAATCCTGATCTTCTGCTGATGCTTCGCGTGATCCTTTACGCAGGTTTCGGCTTCCATATCATCCTTCCTGGTTGCTTCCTTCGAGTTCGGGCGCAGAGAATGCCGCGCCTCTCGCCTTCATGGTGGCGGATGGATCTCGACCTCATCGGGGACTGGAGACATGGTACGCCAAAGCAGGGAACAAAGGGAGCGTTGGAAAAGGGGTCAGGAAGGCGGGAACGAGCGTCCAGAAACAAGATTCGTTCTGACCTGTCGAAGCGGTCTACGGCGCATTCTGCCCCACCCACACACGGTTGCACGATATGAACATCGTTCCACCAAATGGGACTCTTCGCCTTCCTTGTGCCCCACATCACTGCCCCTAAGTGACCTGGCGAAGAGACTCACGGTAGCGGCTTAACTTCCCAACGGCTGCACTGTGGAGCGAAGCGAATGAGTGAACCAAAGACTGTGATTCCCACCGTGATTATGGATGGCAACGAGGCTGCGGCTTCCGTCGCCTACCGGCTCTCCGAAGTCGTCGCCATTTACCCCATCACCCCCTCGTCGCCGATGGCCGAGTGGGCCGACCAGTGGCGCTCGGAGGGAAAGACGAATATTTGGGGCGGATTGCCCATTGTGGAAGAGCTGCAGAGTGAAGGCGGAGCGGCTGGCGCATTGCATGGCGCGCTGCAGGCCGGGGCATTTGGCACCACGTTTACCGCCTCCCAGGGTCTGTTGCTGATGATTCCCAACATGTTCAAGATTGCCGGCGAACTGACCCCGGCGACGATGCACGTTTCTGCGCGCACCCTGGCCACGCACGCATTGTCGATCTTTGGCGATCACAGTGACGTGATGGCGTGCCGCTCCACCGGCTGGGCGATGCTGGCGTCGAACTCCGTGCAGGAGGTGGCCGACCTGGCGCTGATCGCGCAAATCGCCACGCTCGAATCGCGCATTCCTTTCATTCATTTCTTCGACGGCTTCCGCACTTCGCACGAGGTGGGCAAGATTCTGCCCATTAGCGATGAGACCATCCGCGCCATGATCGACGACAAGTACCTGATCGCCTTCCGCCAGAACGCACTCACTCCCGATCGTCCGTTCATCCGCGGCACGGCGCAGAATCCGGATGTCTTTTTCCAGGCGCGCGAGGCGTGCAGCCCGTTTCACGCGGCGGTGCCGGGTATTGTGCAATCGGTGATGGATCGTTTTGCCGTGCTGACAGGCCGCAGCTATCGTTTGTTTGACTACTGTGGCGCGCCCGATGCGGAGCGCGTGATTGCGATGATGGGTTCAGGCGCAGAGGCCGCCGAAGAGGCGGTGGACGCGCTGGTGCGGCAGGGCGAAAAGATTGGACTGCTGAAGGTCCGGCTCTACCGGCCGTTTGACACCAAGTCATTCCTGGCCGCTTTGCCCGCGACCGTGAAATCGATCGCCGTATTGGACCGTTGCAAGGAGCCCGGCGGCGCCGGCGAGCCGCTCTACCAGGACATGATGACCGTGCTGGCCGAGAACGCCGGAAGGCTGCCCTTCGCCGCCACGCCGAAGGTGATTGGCGGACGTTACGGCCTTTCGTCGAAGGAATTTACTCCGGCAATGGTGAAGGGCGTCTTCGACGAAATGACAAAACCCGCGCCCAAGAATCACTTCACCATCGGCATCAACGACGACGTGAGCCACTCGAGCCTCGACTACGATCCTGAATTTTCGACCGAAGATCCGAAGACGGTGAGGGCGCTCTTCTACGGCCTCGGCTCCGACGGCACGGTGGGCGCGAACAAGAACTCGATCAAGATTATCGGCAGCGAGACTGACAATTACGCACAGGGCTACTTCGTCTACGACTCGAAGAAGTCAGGTTCGATGACGACCTCGCACCTGCGTTTCGGGCCGAACCCGATCCACTCGACTTACCTGATTACGCGGGCAAGCTTTGTGGCTTGCCACAACTTCAGCTTCATCGAGAAGATGGACGTTCTGGAAGCGGCGATGCCGGGAGCGGTCTTCCTGCTGAACTCGCCGTATTCAGCGGCCGAAGTGTGGGACAAGCTGCCGCGCAGCATGCAGCAGGAAATGCTGAGCAAGAAGATTGACTTCTATGTGATCGATGGCTACAAGGTGGCGCGCGAAACCGGCATGGGGACGCGCATCAATACCATCATGCAGACCTGCTTTTTCGCCATCAGCGGCGTGCTGCCGCGCGACGAAGCAATCAAGCAGATCAAGAAGTCGATTAAGAAGACATATGGCAAGCGCGGCGAAGCGGTGGTCGAGAAGAATTTTGCCGCCGTGGATCACACGCTGGCGCATCTCGAGAAAGTGGAACTGCCGGCTGCGGTTTCGTCTGCATTCGATGTGACCGGAGCGATTTCCGCCAAGGCGCCCAGGTTCGTTCGCGACGTGCTGGGGCAGATTGCGTCAGGCAAGGGCGATCTGGTGCCTGTCAGCGCAATTCCTGCGGGAGGCGCATTCCCCTCGGGCACGGCGCAATGGGAGAAGCGCAACATCGCACAGTTCATCCCCGTGTGGGACAAGGATCTGTGCATCCAGTGCGGCAAGTGCGTGATGGTTTGCCCGCACGCGGTGATTCGCGCGAAAATTTACGATCCTGAGCTGGGTGATAAAGCTCCGGTAACCTTGAAGTGGGCTAAGCCCAAGTGGCGCGGCATGGAGCAGCAGCGCTACACGCTGCAGGTAGCACCTGAAGATTGCACCGGCTGTGCCGTTTGCGTGGAGGTTTGCCCGGTAAAGAGCAAGAGCGACGCCAGCAAGAAGGCCCTGAACATGGCGCCGCAAGCGCCGCTACGCGAGCCCGAACGCGAGAATTGGGAGTTCTTCCTCGGCCTGCCGGAAGTGGACCGCATAAAACTCTCGCACACGCAGGTGAAAGATCTGCAGCTGCTGCAGCCGCTCTTCGAGTTCTCTGGCGCCTGCTCGGGTTGCGGCGAAACGCCGTACATCAAGCTGCTGACACAGCTATTCGGCGACAGGCTCTACATCGGAAATGCCACGGGGTGCTCGTCGATTTACGGCGGCAACCTGCCCACCACACCCTACACATACAACGCGCAGGGTCGCGGGCCCACATGGTCGAATTCGCTGTTTGAAGATAATGCGGAGTTCGGATTCGGCATGCGGACGGCACTCGACCAGCAAAAGGCCTTTGCCGAGATGCTGGTTACACGCATGGCTTCCGAAATCGGCGCGGAGCTTGCGGCCGACCTGGTCGGCGCGCCGCAGAAGACTGAAGCGGAGATCGACCAGCAGCGTGAGCGCGTTAAGAAACTTCGTGACGTGCTGGCCGGAAACGATTCCTCCGATGCCGCCAACCTGCTCGCTATCGCAGACACGCTGGTGCGCAAGAGCGTGTGGATTTTAGGCGGTGACGGCTGGGCCTACGATATCGGCTTCGGCGGGCTCGATCATGTGCTGGGTTCGGGCAAGAACGTGAACGTGCTGGTGCTCGATACCGGCGTCTACTCGAATACCGGCGGCCAGGCATCGAAGTCCACGCCGCGCGGCGCGGTGGCCAAGTTCGCGGCGAGCGGCAAGCCAAACAGCCGCAAAGATCTGGCCATGGAGGCTGTGAGCTACGGCTCGGTCTATGTGGCACAGGTGGCGCTGGGCAGCAACGATACGCATGTGATCAAGGCCTTTCAGGAAGCCGAGGCCCACGATGGGCCGTCGATCATCATTGCCTACTCCAGTTGTATCGCCCACGGCTACGACCTGGTGCACGGGCTCGAGCAGCAGAAGCTGGCTGTGCAATCGGGCTACTGGCCGCTCATGCGCTACAACCCCGAATTGCGCGAGGAAGGGAAGAATCCCTTCCAGCTTGATTCCAAGGCGCCGTCGATTCGGCTCAAGGAGTATGCCTATCGTGAAGCTCGATATACGATGCTGGCGCGGAGCAATCCCGAGCTGGCAGCCAAACTGCTCGAGGAAGCGCAGGACGACGTCGAGCGCGAATGGCGCGTTTACTCGGCGCGCGCCGGGATGCCGGGGCGCGGCGAGACTCCGCACATCGCGCCTCCCGAGAAAGTAAATGAAACGCCTCAGAATAAGCTGGCAGCTACGGCTGTCGGAGGTGAAGAATGACCGACATTTCAATGCAATATCTCGGCATGAAACTGAACGGCCCGATCGTCGTCGCGTCTACACCGCTCTCGGAGTCGCTGGAGAACGTGCGCCGCATGGAGGATGCCGGGGCATCCGCCATCGTTCTGACATCGCTCTTTGAGGAGCAGTTGGCGCTGGAATCGCGGGCGCTCGACGAGGACCTGTCGCGCGGCACCGATTCGTTTGCCGAGTCGCTCGATTACCTGCCCGAGCTGAAAGACTATCGCATGACGCACGATGGCTACCTCGAGTACCTGTGGCGAACCCGCAAGGCGGTCAGCATTCCAGTCATGGCCAGCTTGAACGGCGCCACCAGCGGCGGCTGGGTGCGCTTCGCCAGGGAGATGGAGCAGGCGGGCGCGCAAGCGATTGAACTGAACACATTTGCATTGACGACCGACAGCAACCAGACTTCAGAGCAGGTGGAGCAAATTCTGCTCGATCTCGTCCAGGGCGTCTGTGAAGCGGTGAAGATTCCCGTTGCCGTCAAGCTGTCGCAGTCGTTCACAAGTTTGCCGAACCTGTGCGCACGGCTGGAGAAGGCTGGTGCGCGCGGAGTGGTTTTCTTCAACAGGTTCTATCAGCCGGATTTTGATATCGAAGCGCTGGAGGTGCGGCCCACGCTGCACTTCTCCACGCCGTCGGAGTTGTTGCCGCGTCTGCATTGGGCAGCAATTCTCTACGGCCATCTCAACGGCGATATCGCCATCACGGGCGGCATTCACTCCGCTGAGGATGTGTTGAAGGCGATCATGGCGGGCGGCAGTGTGGCCATGATGGTCTCGGCGCTGCATATTCACGGCATCGACCACATCGCTCGCGTCTTGGCTGACCTGCGTTACTGGCTCGACAAGCGCGAATATGCGTCGCTGGCCGAAACGCGCGGCTGCCTGAGCCGTCGGTCCGTGCCTGACACTTCGCCCTACGATCGCGGCAACTACATCAAAACGCTGAGCTCCTACAGCCTGCGCCAGACGGTGGCGGCGTTCTAAGGAAGAAGGGGTTTTCGCCGGATGGATCTGTCGCGGAGGCCTGATATGGTTTCTGAACCCGCGACAGATGCACTCTGCAATTCTTCAACGAAGGAAATAGCCCATGAAAAGAACCATGGCCTTCGTGCTGCTGATTTGGGCGCCGGCGTGGGCTGCAACGCTCCCCGTGTCGGCGACTTCGTCATCGACGCCGATTTCCCAGCAGGAACAAAACAAAGCGATCGCACTGCGCGTGTTTAACGAAATCTTCAACCAGGGCAAGTTCCAGGTTGCCGGCGAAATTTACGCCAAGGATTTTGTCAATCACGGATTGCACAGCGACGCCAACCTCTCTGAGGACCAGTCCTGGGCGCATTTTGAAAAGCAGGCTTGCCCTGACCTGGCTATAACGGCCGGCCCGATGGTTGCCGAGGGCGATCTGGTTTCAGTGCTGTGGATCGCGCGCGGAACGAACACCGGCCGGGTGGGCTGGCTGCCTGCAACCGGAGCGAAGATCGAAGAGCGGGGCATAACGATCTGGCGCATCGACGACGGAAAAATTCGCGAGGAGTGGTCCTCTTTCGATGAGCTTCGTATCATCCGCGAGATCGCTTATCAATTGCGCTGGAAGCTTCTCGGCCTCCTGATCGCGGTGTTGGTCGTTCTCTGGGTCGCTGCCCGGCTTGGGCGACGACTGTTGTTCCGCGGCCAGCCGGCTTAGTTCGCGAGGAACCTCAGCACAGCTTTTTCCAGCACGCCCTGCGCGCGAGGAAGCGCTGCTTCGACCGGCTCGCTGAAAGCTTCGCCCAGTTCCGTTGAACCCGCGCCGACGGTGAGCAGCATGGCATAGGCCGACATGGAACCATAGAGGCTTCGCGTCAGGCCAAGGAGTTCGTACGCCTCCATGTGGTGCGCCCCGGGGCCGCCCTTCCCGCGATTCGAGGCAACGGCGGCGAGACTGACGCGGCCGGGGACCGAATCGGCCGAGCTATCGACAAAGAGCACAGAGTCGGCTTCTGCGATGTCCTTCGCGAGGTCCGGCGTCCACTGCTGGCGCGCGACCACGCGCACATCATCATTCTTCTGGAATCGTTCCGCGGCCCAGTCTGCGAGTTTGGGTCCAACTCCATCATCGCTGCGCAGGGTATTGCCGCAGGCAAGAACGAGACAACGAGCTGATGGTTCCATATTTTTTGCTTTCTCCCGATGAATCCCTGTTCCGATCTCTTGTTAATCGCGCGCGACGCGATCCAGCACCTCGCCATTTGCGGAGAGCAGCGAAATCACGAGCGGCATCTGGCCGGCGGCGTGACTTGAGCAGCTCAGGCAAGGATCGAAGGTGCGCACCACTGCTTCAACCCGGTTCAATATGCCTTCAGTGAACTTGCCGTCTTTTACATAATGCTTTGCGGCCTGCAGAACGCCAAGGTTCATCGCGTTGTTGTTCTGGCCGGTGGCAATCACCAGGTTCGTCCAGGTGATCTTGCCGTTCTCATCCACCTTGTAGTGGTGATGCAAAACGCCGCGCGGCGCTTCGGCCTGCCCGGCGCCCTCAAGGCGGTTCACGCCCGCGGTGGCGCGGACGTGCTTATCGAGAATGCGCGGATCGGCAAGAATCTCCTCTATTTTTTCGATGCCATAGAGCATCTCAACCAGGCGCGCGTGGTGATAGTGGAACGAGCTCTCCACGGGCCCTTTGGCCAATTGCTTGAATTCGGCGAGTTCCTTTTCGGCTTTCGGCGTTCCCATGCTCTTCACAATATTGAGGCGCGCCAGCGGCCCTACGCGATAGCTTCCGTCGGGGTAGCCGAGCGGCTTGTAATAGGCGAACTTGGTGTAGCTATAGGGTTCTACCGCTTCGCCGATCGCTTCAGTAAATCGGGTCGCGGTCATGCCGTCCTCAATCGTCTGTCCCGTCGCATCAATCAGCCGCAGTGCGCCGTCGGTGAACTCAATCGATTCGTCATCGTTGATCAGGCTCATGTAATTCGATGGGAAATTGGCAAAGACCTCAATCTCGCCACGGAACTCGTCCGCGATCTGCTTATAGGCGCTGAGTGCCAGGCCGAGGTTGGCGTGGGCCTCGGGAATCATCGCCAGAATCTTGTCGCGCTTTTCACCACTGAGCGGCTCGGTGACGCCGCCGGGAACAACCCATCCCGGATGAATGCGTTTATCGGCGAGGATTTCGATGATGCTTTGGCCGAAGCGGCGCAGGCCCACACCGGCCCGGCCCAATTCCGGTTTCGAAGCCGCCACGCCGAGAATGTTGCGCACTTTGGGATCGGCTTCCATGCCCAGAAGCAGATCGGGCGAGGCGAGATAGAAGAAGCTCAGCGCGTGCGACTGCACCATCTGCGCCAGGTTGAGCAAGCGCCGCAACTGCGCGGCGGTATGCGGAATCCGCACCGACATGATGGCTTCGCAGGCCTTGGCCGACGCGATGAGATGCGACACCGGGCAGATGCCGCAGATGCGCGCCATCAGGCTGGGCATCTCATAGAACGGACGGCCTTCAGAGAAGCGCTCGAAGCCGCGTACCTGCGTGACATGAAAATGCGCGTCCTCCACCTCGCCCTGGCCGTTGAGCTGGATGGTGATCTTGCCGTGCCCTTCGAGGCGTGTTACCGGATCGATGGTGATGGTCTGGCTCATAAATCTTGCTCCAACTGAGTTCCCGCGTATTTCAAGTTTGCTTTCCTCAGGGGCTAAAGCCCCATCGTTATTCTCTCTGCCCTATTTGGCACGACTAAAGTCGTGCCCTGATACAAAACTCCGAAGTTTCCAGGCCAGGGCGGAGAGTCTGCTCTCAGTAGACGCCTTCACATCAGGCTCCAAATCGCGTAAGCGCCGGAATATCCAACGGGCCGCCGTTTACCAGCGCAGTCAGCGCGGTGTGAAATGTCTCGGCGGAGGGCGGGCAACCCGGCAGAAATACGTCCACCTTCACAAATTCATGTATGGGTCGAACTACGCGCAGCAGCTTGGGTACGATAACGCACGGAATCTGTGCCTGCACGGTGACGTTTTCAATGTAGGCCCTGTTGAGAATCGCTTCCGGCCCGATGGGATTGCGCATCGCCGGCACGTTGCCGGTCACGGCGCAGTCGCCCATTGCGACCAGCATTTTCGAGTGGGCGCGAATCTTCTTGATCTTCTTTTCGTCGTCGACCGAGGCCACTGCTCCCTCAACCAGCGCGATGTCCACCTCGTCAGGGAACTGCTTGGTGTCGACCAGGGGGCTATACACTATGTCGACCACCTCGGCGAGTTCGAGCAATCGTTCGTCCATGTCGAGAAACGACATGTGGCAGCCGGAACATCCGTCCAGCCAGACGGTCGCGAGTTTCAGTTTGCTCATTGCGCCTCCCTCATCAGGTTTAGCCACGGCAGAAAGTCGGGATACTTGGGATGATCGGAGCCGATCTTGCTCTTGTCGAAGAGGGCTCCTGTCGGGCACACCTGCACACACTTGCCGCAGCGCGTGCATGCCGATCCTCCCCAATCCTGGTGCAGATCGGAGATAATGAGCGAATTGGTGCCCCGGCCCATCACATCCCATATGTGCGCGCCCTCAATCTCAGAGCAGACGCGCACGCAACGCGTGCAAAGAATGCAGCGGTTGTGATCTAGCGTGAAGCGCTCGTGCGAGGCGTCGACAAACAGGTCGGGGTTGCGATAAGGCAGACGCACGTGCGTCAAGCCCTGTTCCTGGCCCAGGGTCTGCAGTTCGCAGTGGTTGTTGGAAACGCAGACCGAACATACGTGATTGCGTTCGGCAAAGAGCAGTTCGAGAATGGTGCGGCGATGCTTCTGCAGTCGCTCGGTACTGGTGCTTATCTCCATGCCTTCCTGCACCGTGGTCACGCAGGCGGGCAGCAGCTTATTGTTGCCCTTGATCTCTACGAGGCACAAGCGGCACGCGCCCACGTCGCTGAGCCCCTCGAGATGGCAAAGCGTGGGGATATTGATCTCATTTTCGCGCGCCACTTCCAGAATGGTCTGGCCGGCTCGCGCGCTCACTTCCTGCTCGTCGATGACAAGAGTTTTGACGCCGGTGTCCGCTGCGCTCATGCCATCACCTCATTCTCAGACTCGCTTTCAGAATTGCTCGGTTCCATCTGGCAAACACCTGCCGGGCAATGCTTGTTGACGATGTGATCGATGTATTCGTTGCGGAAGTATTTCAACGTGCTCAGCACTGGATTAGGCGCTGTCTGGCCCAGCCCGCACAAGCTCGTCTCTTTCACCGTGGAGCAGAGTTCTTCGAGCAGTGCCAGATCGTCCATGGTCCCGGTGCCATTGCAGATGCGCGTCAGCAACGTATGCATCTGCGCTGTACCGGCGCGGCAGGGAATGCATTTGCCGCAAGACTCGGTCATGCAGAACTCAATGAAGTAGCGAGCCACGTTGACCATGCAGGAGGTGTCGTCCATCACGATCATGCCGCCGGAACCCATGATGGAGCCCATCTTCAACAGCGCGTCGTAGCTCACGCCTACATCGAGCATCTCCTCGGGAATGCAGCCGCCCGAGGGACCGCCGGTCTGCACGGCTTTGAACTTATGGCCGTCGGGCACCCCGCCACCGATCACCTCGATGATCTCGCGCAGCTTGATGCCCATGGGAACTTCGACCAGGCCGGTGTTGGAGATTTTGCCGGTGAGCGCAAACACCTTCGTCCCCTTGCTGCGCTCCGAGCCCATGTCGAAGAACCACTTGCCGCCGTTGCGGACGATGGGCGCAATGTTGGCATAGGTTTCAACGTTGTTGATGAGCGTTGGCTTCCCCCACAGTCCGCTTGCCGCCGGATAGGGCGGACGCGGCTTCGGAGTTCCGCGCCGGCCTTCGATGGAAGCGATCAGGGCAGTTTCTTCGCCGCAGACAAACGCGCCGGCGCCCAGACGGATCTCCACGTCGAAGTTGAACTGCGTGTTGGCGATGTTGTTGCCCAGCAGCCCGTGACGCCGGGCCTCGCGCAAAGCGGTGGTCAAGCGTGACACGGCCACCGGATACTCCGCGCGAACGTAGATGAACCCCTTGCTTGCGCCCACCGCGTAGGCGGCGATGGCCATGCCTTCGATCACACGATGCGGATCGCCCTCCATGACGCTGCGATCCATAAATGCGCCGGGATCGCCCTCGTCGCCGTTACAAACAACGTACTTCACGTCGCCCGCGGCCTTGGCCACCGTACTCCATTTCAATCCCGTGGGGTAGCCGCCTCCGCCCCGCCCGCGCAATCCGCTTTCTGTTATGCGATGCACGACGCCGTTTGGGGTCATCTCCAGCAGAATCGTGAGCAGGGCCTTGTAGCCGTCGCGCGCAATGTAGTCGTCGATCTTTTCGGGATCGATGCAGCCGGCGTTCTCGAGCACCACGCGAACCTGCTTTTCGAAGTGTTCCTTCAAGTCGCACTGCAACTCGGGTAAAGGCTCGCCGCCCAGGCTCTTGACGATCAACTCCGCATGTCCGGCCTTCACGTGGTGGAAAAGCGTCTCGTCGGGATCGACACGCACCAGCGGTCCATGCGAGCACGGTCCCATGCAACCCGTACGGCGCACCAGCACTGTCTTGCCCGAGGCTTCAATGGCCTTCACCAGAGCATCTTTCAGCGCGCCGGCGCCTTGGCTGGCGCAGGCCAGGTCCATGCAGACATTGATTTCATAGTCGTACTTGGCATTTTCCTGTTTAACGCTTTTTGCAATCTGTTCGAGCTCCTCGATTGTCATTCCGCGGCCCACCTTTCCAGTTGCTCGAGCATTTGTTCACGACTGACCTCGCCCACCACCTCGCCGTCGCAGAGAGCCACCGGGGCGCGGCTGCATGCGCCCACGCAACGCGCCGTCATCAGGCTGATCTGGCCATCCGGCGTGGTCTGGCCCTGCTGGATACACAGGTGCTTTTCGGCGGCGGCGATCAGCTTGTCGGCGCCCTTGATGTAGCAGGCCGTACCGGCACACACCGTCACCGTGTGCTTGCCGGGCGGCTTCATCGTAAAGTAGTGGTAAAACGTGGCAACGCCGTATGCCTGGCTCAGCGGAACGCGCAGGCTCATCGCCACAAAGCGGATGGAATCGTCATCGAGGTATCCAAAAGAGGATTGCACGGTGTGCAACGCCTCGATCAGCGCGTGGCGGGCGAACCCGTTCTTGCGCATCGTGCCATTCACGATCTTCCATCGTTTGTCTTCACTGGGTAGGGGCGGGGGCGTGAATGCTGGCACAATTCCTCCCTGATCGATGCATGCTATATCCGGCATCCGGGGCGGGGTTACCGGCTTGATTGCCGACGGACGTCTACCATTGTTGTACCCGCCAGCGCCATTCGCAAACGGTGACCGCAGTCACGCGCCTGTGTGGCTATCCCGTTTTGTGGCATTGGGTTTGGGCATGGGGAGGTCGTGTGACCGTCGCGAAGATTTCCGACATGGCCGGGCAGTGCGGCAGGGCACGACGGTAGTGGAAAACTACACAGAGCATGTGCGGAAGATCACGCCGAACGGCTGATTCCGAAGAGATTGTGCTCGTTATTTCGCGCCGCGAACCTGCAGATGATAATCGGAATATTCGATGGTGACCACCGTTCGGCCAAAGAGAAAGCTGCTCGATTCGGCTCGGGCATGGGTCGCCATCGGATAGCCGTCGATATTCACGTAGTCGCGCATCATATGCGTCGTGCCCGCGAAGATGGACGGACGCTCCGACGCTATGCCCTGAACTTTCACGATTGAGTCATCCCTTGCATCCACCCACAGCGTTCCGTCCATCATGTTGGGCGCCTTGTGTTTGGGATGGATCTCGAGAGCGTAGCAAAGCCTCCCATTCACCTTCTGCGCGCCGCCGGGCTTCAACTTCATCTCGTAATTGGCCGATGTGAACCACGATTCGCCCACTTGACCGGGCTTGTTCAAGCTCTCTTCGTTTTGGAGCAGCGGATGCAGCCCGTACCTTAATACCAGCTCCGATCCGCTCTGCGAAAGGATGGTGTAGGTTTTGCCCTCACCCTTCTTGTAGGAGTCTCGCGCCGTCATCTCTGCGGCAGGGTGCGTTTCATCGTCGCCCCGATATACGGCGTAGTGCTCGATATCTGTAAAGGCCAGGACATTTTCCACGCGGCCAGCAACTTCTGCATCGATGCCGCGAACTACCGCGGCGGAGTCTGGCTGGGCTGAGGCCGCCGCAGTGGCGAGGCTGGCGCACGCTAGTGCCGCCATACCCCAAACCACCGCGACGATACGCGAACCGCCTTTCATCGCGAGGATTGTCTCATAGCCGTTCCACGCGCGTCGGCAAAAAGAGTCTCACAAGCCAACACGACGCCGTTCCTGCGCTAACTTCAGCGGCGGTACATCAGCTCGAAGCGCGGGCCTGGTCATCGGCCCTGCGGATGGCTGCCAGAAACTCGTGCGCGGCAGGAGGAGCCTTCACCTCGCCGGCGAGTACGGACTGCGATGTGACATCTGAGCCATACATGTCCCGCATCGCATCTTTGTCACGGGTGATCACGGCGCCGTGCAGGGTAAGTCCGGCAAAGATTCCCTTGGCGCGCGAGTAGGTCAGGATCTCGGCATTCAACTTCCAACCGGTATTGGCAGACGCGTGGCGGCCCACAGGTCCGGCTGCGACCGAACCACCTGCCCCAATTTCGAACTTGCTCGAGAGCAGGTCCTGCATCCCTTTGTCATTCTCGGCGACCATCACCAGATCGACTCCCTCAACACCAATCTGCAATCCCCAACTGCCTCCTGCGATGTTGAAGAAGACTGGGGCGCTCCATCCATGCCCGGTGCGGCAAGTCGCAACCCCAGAGCCGCCCTCGGCGCCGAAGACGAACCCGCCCTTCACCAAATGAGGAACAACGGCGATGCACTTTGCATGTTCCATGACTTCATTGGGGATACCTTTGTCGGGCGTTGCCATGATCTCCTGCAATACCTCGCTTGCCTTTTGCATGCGGTCGATCGTCGCCTGGCGCGAATCATCGGCCCAGCTCATGCTCGTCAGGCAGAGTGCCGCGAGCAATACCATCATCTTTTTCATAGTTTTCACCCTCGGATGTTCTCCGCGAGCGCAACCGATGCCGCCCGTGGAATGATTTTCGATAACTTCACCATCATCTTCGCGATCAATGCGAAGAATTGACCGCCATGCGATCTCGCTTGGGCGCCGCACATTTTCGCCCGACCGCTTTGTTGGAAGAATCGCGCCGCCATTTGGTTGCCCGGCGCAAACTCGCTCCAATTCAGCTCGACGGGCCGAAGGCGCTGAAAACGCAAGCGTTCATAGGCTATTCTTTGACTGCAGTGCAAGACGCGAATTTCAATGATCCGGCAAAAGTAAAACCGCTCCAGCGTATGTTGCTGCTGGTGCGCGGTGTGGTGCAGGGAGTTGGTTTTCGGCCGTTTGTTTACCGGCTTGCATCGGAGGAGCATCTCGCTGGCTTCATCGGCAACGACACCGGCGGCGTCACCATTGAGATCGAGGGGCCTGCGGAACGAGTGGAAGCGTTTTGCCGCCGTCTGCGTGAAGAAGCTCCGCCGCTCTCGCGCATCGATAGCGTGACCCATCGAAGCATTCCTCCAAGACGAGAAAAAGAATTCCGAATCGTGGCCAGCGATGCGCATGGCCAGGTGAGCACCGGCATCCCAGCCGACGCGGCCACGTGCGCCGATTGCCTGCGCGAATTGCTCTCGCCCGCCGACCGTCGCTACCGTTATCCCTTCCTGAACTGCACCAATTGCGGCCCGCGCTTCACCATCACGCGCAGAATTCCCTACGACCGCCCGCAAACTTCAATGGCGCGCTTCAAAATGTGCGCCGCCTGCCAGGCAGAGTACGACGACCCTATGAATCGCCGCTTCCACGCACAGCCCAACGCCTGCGCCGTGTGCGGCCCGCATGTCTGGCTTGTGGGAGCGGACGGAAAGGAGATCCATTCGGACGATCCCGTCGCTTCGACGATCGATCGACTCATGACCGGAGAAATCATGGCCATCAAAGGCATTGGCGGATTTCACCTGAGTGTGGACGCAACCAACCAGGCTGCCGTCATGCGCCTGCGCGAGCGCAAACACCGCTACGGCAAGCCGTTGGCCATCATGGTGCGCGATCTGGATGCGGCGCGGTCTGTCTGCGAGTTGACGGCCGAAGAAGAATCGCTGCTGACGACTGTAGCTCGGCCCATCGTCCTCGCTCGCCGCCGTAGTGAATGCGGAGTCGCCGATGCGGTTGCGCCGGGAATTCCCTGGCTGGGCGTTTTTCTGCCGTACGCACCGTTGCAACATCTGCTGTTTGGCGATCCGCACTCGAACTCCTCGGGTGTGCACGCCCTTGTGATGACCAGCGCCAACCTGAGCGAAGAACCCATCGCGATTGACAACGACGAAGCCCTGGCGCGCCTCGGTCAAATTGCCGACGCATTCCTGATGCACGATCGCGAAATCCTGCAGCGATGCGACGATTCGGTCATGGCCCTTGTGGACGGCAGGCCGCAGGTCATCCGGCGTGCGCGCGGCTTTGTCCCGCTCGCGGTTTCGCTTCCGGAAGACTTAGGGGCGGAAGGAGCGCCACCGCTCCTCGCCGTCGGCGGCCATCTCAAAAACGTCTTCGCCCTTGCTCGCGGGCGCTTCGCCTATCAGAGCCAGCATCTCGGTGACCTCGAAAACGTTGCTGGCCTCGACTTCTTCCGCGAATCGCTGGCGCACTTGATGCACACCTTTGAGATCGAACCGCAGATCGTGGTTCATGACATGCATCCGGGTTATCTTTCCACAAGCTGGGCGAAAGAATGGGCGGCGGAGCGCAACCTTCCGCTGATGGCGGTCCAGCATCACCACGCCCACATCGCCGCCTGCATGGCGGAGAATAGGCTCGGCGAGCCTGTCATCGGCCTCTCGCTCGACGGCACGGGCTACGGAACAGACGGCCTTATCTGGGGTGGGGAAGTGCTCATTAGCCGGCTCGAGAGCTTCGAACGATTTGCGCATCTCGACTACGTGCCCATGCCGGGAGGCGAAAAGGCGATTCGCGAGCCGTGGCGCATGGCGCTGGGGCATTTGAGCGCGGCGGCCTTCGACGTTGAGTCGCCGGAAGTGATCGCGCTCCTTGGTGCGAAGCCTCAGGACGCGCACGTGCTCAAGCGCATGATCGAGCGCGAACTGAACACTCCGCTCACTTCAAGCTGCGGCCGCCTCTTCGATGCTGTTGCCGCGGTCGTGCTGCAGCGCGGCGTCGTCGATTACGAGGCGCAGGCGGCGATTGAACTGGAAGGGTTGGCGATCGACGAACCGTACAATCTCAGCTCCGGTTATTCATTCGAACTCTTGCCGGGAGACTGGACAAAGCAGGTCCCTGCACGAATCTCCGCCGCGGCAATGTGGCGTGAACTGCTGAGAGATTTGCAGAACGGCACGAGCAAAGCGCGCGTTGCGGCGCGTTTCCATGCCGGCGTTGCCGCTGCGTTCATTCACGCCGCATCCCTCGCTCGTGCGGCTACTGGCATTCAAAAGGTCGCGCTCTCCGGAGGTTGCATGCACAACCGGCGGCTGTCGAGGCTGTTGCGCGTGGGCCTGGAACCCGAAGGATTTGAAGTATTCCAGCACTTGAATGTGAGCCCCGGCGATGGCGGATTGAGCTATGGGCAAGCTGTCGTGGCGACAGCACAACTGGCCAAGCGGCCCTGACAGCGGCCTGTTTAGCGGGCCAGGTCGTCAAACGGGGGGAACTGGGGAACTTCGGCTTGCGCGTACTTAATCGATTACTTTATGGTGTTAGTGCGCTTCGAAAGCCGGATTTTGGGGAAGGGATTCCTGTACGGCATTGCGAGAACGAAGACGCAGTTTGAGGCCCCGCTTCATGTGAGGTAAGCACTCGCGGAAGGAGCAGCAAGTATGCAACGAAGAGAGTTTTGCAGGATAGTTGCGGCGGCGGCTGCAGCCAGGGCAATCCCATCAATGGGGCAGGCGGCCGGGTCGGATGCATTGCCGCCAGGGTTCAACAGCCTCGACCTGCACTACGATGCGTTTTGCGCCCTTCCGGAAGAGATGCGGGTGTTTTACGCGCTGGTCGATGGCAAGATTGTCGAGCAAAAGCTGGACGAAGCATCGTGGAAGCCAAGTGCGTGGGGAGATAATCCTGAACTGCCCGTGCCCGGCGGCTCCTGGGACGGCGTGCCGATGGTGGCGCCTGTTTCCGGCTTGAGCGGCGAAGGGCCGTATCAGCCAACCTGGGATTCGATGCTGCAATATGAGGTACCGGATTGGTATCGCGACGCCAAGTTCGGCATCTGGGCGCACTGGAGTCCGCAATGCGTTCCGGAAGACGGCGACTGGTATGCGCGCAATATGTATATCGAAGGCCAGCGGCAATACAAGTATCAGTTGGAGCACTACGGCCCGCAGTCAAAATTCGGGTACAAGGATCTGACCGCGCAATGGACGCTGTTGAACTGGGATCCGGATGGGCTGATCCAGCGGTATAAGGAGGCAGGCGCAAGGCTTTTCATCGCGCTCGCCAATCATCACGACGGCTTCGACGCGTGGGATTCGAAGCATCAGCCGTGGAACGCGGCAAACATCGGTCCGCATCGCGACGTTGTCGGTACGTGGGCGGCGGCGGCGCGCAAACAAGGGCTCCGCTTCGGCGTCACCATCCACCAGGCGCGCAACTGGTGGTGGTTCCAGCCCTCGCATGGCGCAGACAAAACCGGCCCGAACGCGGGCGTTCCTTACGACGGCCGCATGACCTCATTCGATGGCAAGGAGCAGTGGTGGCAGGGACTCGACCCCCAGCGGCTCTACGCACCCAAGCATCCATTCAATGCGCTACCCGAAGCGTCCTACGTGAAGAACTTCTACGACCGCACGCGCGACGTGATCGATCAGCACGATCCAGACCTGGTCTACTTCGACAATGCGCTGCTGCCGCTGGGTTGGGGCGGTATGAACGTGGGCGCGTACTTTTACAACCACAACCTGCAAACGCACGGCGGCAAGCTCGAAGCCATTCTCAACATCAAGAACGTGCCCGACCGGCTTGCCAAGGCTGTCGTGGCCGATTACGAGCGCGGCCTCACCAGCGGGATCATGCCCTACGTCTGGCAGTCTGAAACCTGCATCGGCCAGTGGCATTATCAGCGGGCGCTTTACGAAAAGTCTGGAGAGTATGGCGGCTATCTGCCGCCGGGCGATGCGATTCACTGGCTTGTCGATACGGTCAGCAAGAATGGCACCTTCATTCTGAATATTCCGGGCAAACCGGACGGCACCATCGACAGCAAGGAGATCGCCGTTCTCGACCAGATCACGGCTTGGATGAAGATGAATGGCGAAGCTATCTACGAAACTCGCCCGTGGAAGGTCTTTGGAGAAGGTCCGAACCAGATAAAGAGTGGATCATTCCAGGGGAACAGTATCCGGTCTCTCGGTCCCAAGGACATCCGCTTTACGCGCAACAAGGCCAATAACGTAATCTACGCCATCACTCTGGGCTGGCCTGAAGGCGAAGTCGAGATCACATCTCTTGGAACCGGGAACAAAACAGCACCGGGCAAAGTGCAGCATGTTGAGTTGCTTGGCACCGGCGCTCGAGTCAAGTGGCGACAGACGGCCGAGTCGCTAAAGGTGACGATGCCGGCACAACCCGGCCCCGCCAGCCAGTACGGTGCGGCGCTGAAAGTGTCAGTCGCATAACGAAGCGTGACTCGCAGCTAGCCGGTGGTCCAGCTCTCTGCGAAGTAAACTCGCCGCGAAAAAGGGTGCCCCAGGTCTCGACCTTGAGACCTGGGAACCGCGAAAGACTGAGCGACATCCACGCGGGCGTCCCGCCCTGAACCCTACGAATCGGGTGCCCCGTCTTAACTTGTTAG